>JAXGPA010000013.1:0-5608 GCA_040767195.1 Syntrophales bacterium | reverse complement strand
GGCCTTGAGCTCCATGAAATAGAAGAAGGGGTTATTCGACAGGAAAAGGGCAATGGCGGCGGCAATGACGAAAATGCTGATTTTCAGGGGGGAAACGGCGAAAAAGGATCGAATTTTGTTGTTCATTTCTCATCGCCCGTTCATTTCGAGTTCGAAAGATCTTATCAAAGAGCCCCGGAATGTCAAGGTGAAGGAAACAGGCCGGAGGAAACGTCCATCAGAACCGGGAATCGCCGTCTTTTTTCATCTGCGGATCTCTTGACAATCCCCCTTTCTTCGGATAAATAAGCGAAACATCGCCGATGTAGCTCAGCCGGTAGAGCAACTGATTCGTAATCAGTAGGTCAGGAGTTCGAATCTCCTCATCGGCTCCAGGGAAATCAAGGGGTTACGATAGATAAGTCGTAACCCCTTTTCATTTTGCGCTCCCTATTGCTATCCTTTTACGATGAATTTTGTGAAGAATTGTGAAGGGAGAGCCTGACTGTTACAGCTCATTATTTCTGGTGCGCTTACTATCCCTCTGGACCAAGCTTCTTTTTCAATTGTTTCGTCAGTGCGGGGACGATCTTGAAGAGATCTCCCGCAAGGCCGTAATCGGCCACCCTGAAGATTGGGGCATCGGGATCCTTGTTTATGGCCACGATGACCCGCGAGGTGCTCATCCCCGCCAGGTGCTGGATGGAACCGGATATACCACAGGCGATGTAGAGATCGGGACGCACCGTCCTGCCTGTTTGACCCACCTGGTGGTCATAGGAGATCCAGCCCGCGTCAACGGCCACGCGCGACGCCCCTACGGCACCGCCCATCACGTCGGCCAGTTCACGGATTATCTTGAAGCCCTCCGCGCCCCCTACGCCACGCCCCCCTGAAACGATAATTTTCGCCTCCGCCAGGTTGACTTCCTCGTGTTCAACAATGAAGTCCAATACGCGAGTCGTGATCTCATCCTCGTTGAGTTCGGCCGGGACAGGGATAACCTGGCCCTGGCGGCCGGAATCGGCCACAGGCATTTCGAAGACGCGACGCCGTACCGTGGCCATCTGAGGGCGATACTCCGGACAAAGAATCGTGGCCAGGATGTTACCGCCGAAAGCGGGACGGGTCTGGCGAAGAAGCCCGCTGTCCCGTTCGATTTCGAGGCCGGTGCAGTCCGCCGTGAGGCCGGTATAGAGTTCCGCGGCCACCGAACTTGCGAGACACCGGCCCCGCATGCTGGCGCCCAGAAGAAATATTTCCGGTTTGTAGCGCTTTACAAGGCTTACCAGGATTTGGGCGTAGGGGACCGAACGGTAAACCTGTAGGGTGGGATCGTCCGCCCAGAAGACGCGATCTGCACCGTAAGCAACGGCTTCTCGGGCGATGTGCTCCACTTCATGGCCGAGGACGCAGGCAGTGAGCATGGTCTTGCGCTCGTCGGCCAACTTACGGCCCTGTCCCATCATCTCCCAGGAAATGCTGCAGGCCTGACCCTTGAATTGCTCCACCCAGACCCACACGCCCTGGTAGGTCTCCTTGTCCGGGGTACCGGGCTGAGTCACCAGTTCCGGCAGGCTGATCGCGTCGACGGGGCAGACATCCAGGCAGGCCCTGCAAAGCGTGCACTTCTCATTAACGACGGCAACATCATCCTTCATGCTCAGGGCATCAAAAGGACAGACATCCACGCAGGCACCGCAACCGATACATTTTTCCCGGTCGATGATAACAGCAGACATGGTTTTACCTAGAGGGCCTTTGCCGCACGGAGCTTATCGACGAGCGCGGATGCCGCTTCATCGACGTTATCCACGGGGATCATCTCCCCCTTTGACGCACGCCGGGGCGGGCTTTCAATCCTGGAAACCCGCGTCGGGCTTCCTTCCAAGCCAAGTTTCCGGGAGTCCACACCGGGCAGGTCGGCGGCGGTCCATGTGGGAATCTGAATCCCAAGCGCCCGACGGATATCGGAAATCGAGACCAGACGAGGCACATTGATATCCTTCACGACCGTCAACAACACCGGCAGGCGGCCTTCAACAATCTCGCGACCTTCATCGAGGATCCGCTCCACCTCGATCATGCCGGGGGCTGACGTCAGCTCCACACGGTTGATCTTGCTCACATACGTCAGGGGAATGATGCCGAGTTGAACGGCAATGCCTGGACCGACTTGGCCGGTGTCGCCGTCGATGGCCTGTTTCCCGCAAAGGATAATATCAAAGGGTCCCGTCTTCCGGATGGCTGCGGCAAGGGTATAGGATGTCGACCAGGTGTCTGCCCCGGCGAAGGAACGATCGGAGAGCAGAACAGCTTCGTCGGCCCCCATGCCCAGGGCTTGCCTCAAAGCGCTGGCGGCCTGTGGCGGCCCCATGCTGATGACGGTTACCCTCCCTCCAAATGTCTGCCTCAGGGACAGGGCTTCCTCGATGGCGAACTCATCAAAGGGGTTCACAATGCTTGGGACGCCCTCGCGCATGAGCGTCCCCGTCTCGGGGTCGACCTTAACCTCTGTTGTATCGGGAACCTGCTTAATGCAGACAACAATGTTCATGGAGTGAATCCGCCCTTGCACGAGATGAATTGGATCCGAGTAACTGTTTATCGTCGGAGTTCATTTATCATGCGGGATGGGGTAACAATCGAGATCGTCCGCAAACACTGTGGGGCCTTTGTAATTCTTCGTGATGAAATGAATCGTTTCCTGTTCCTTTCCCAGCGTTCTCAACATGCGGTGTGACAGGATCAATTTTTTTGCCCCGGCATCGGCGGCAATCTTTCCGATGACGGAAGGCGGCATGTGGAGTTGCCGTTCGATCCCTTCGGCGCCCTCCGGAACGGCATTGCTCACAACCAGCAGGTCGGCGTCCTTCGCCAATGTGACGAGGTTCTTGTTTCCACCATCCGAGTCCCCGGCAATGACGATTGACGCGTTCCCCATATCCACTCGCCATGCTATGGCCGGGACGATGCCGTGTTTTACGGCCAGTCCGTATATCTTTATGTTGTTTTCCTCGTACAAGAGATGGATGGCATCTTCATCCAGCGCCACATCGTTCGGTTTTATGGCATAACTCGATTCACCGCCTGACAGATAGCCGCTCAGGTAACGGTAGATGCCCTTTTTCTTTTCAAAGAGGCCCTCAATAAATTCCGAGGTACAGGGGAACAGGCTGCTTCGTGCCGGACCGAAAACAGGCAGGGGGCGAGTGCGGTCTTCAAAAAAAGAGGATTTAACAAGAACGGCAAAATCCGCCGAGTGGTCTACATGGAAGTGTGTAAAAAGGACAACATCGAGATCCTTCATCTGCGCATGGGACTGGCCGAAATGCAAAGCGCTGCCCCCTCCGCAGTCTATCAGGACTTTCGCCTGTCCGTCCCGCCAGATCAAATAACCGCTGGAGGCCCTCTTGTCCTGAAGTTCAGGACCGCCGGACCCCAGAACCTGCAGAGCGATTCCCCGGCTTCCGCAACTGTCCGCAAAGGTTTCGGAAACCGAGAACGCCATAACGAACGCGACCAGGATCATTCTCCACAGCATGTCACGTCTCCTCTTAAATTTTTATTTTATGAAGCAGTACGGGTCTTTCTTTTCGAAAATATCGAGGCCGTGACTGTAGGCGCTTGCAAGACATCCCCCGCACACGGGCCGCAGGGGACATGATCGGCATTCTTCACTTCCGGAACGATACCGTTGAGCCGTTTCCGAGTCGTATATCTCTGCGATTCTCTGTTGATAAATATTTCCTATGGGAGAGGGAAACTTCCGGCAGGCGTGAACTTCCCCGTCGGCAAGAACGGCCAGAAAATTGAATGCCGCCCCACAGCCGAAACCGGTACAACCTCCAAAGGGGTCTGTCCCTTTCCGATGATTGAGGATGTTGATGAGATTATCTTTTAATCCCAGCACAGGATATTTTTCGCAGGCGTCGACATATCTTTCCAGAAAAGGTATGTATTCCTCCTTCGAGGGAAGATCGAGGCCCGCGCCCCGGCCGACCTTGGACAGGCGATTGAAATAAAAAACATCCGCTTTTCCCTGCAGCAATTCGGCCAGGGGAAGGACCTGGTTGATGTTTTCGTTCGTCAGGGTCAGCATGACCATCGAATAGACGCCGAGTTCGCAGAGAATTTCCAGGAAACCCATGCTTTTTTGGAAATGACCCTTTCCCCGGATGAAGTCGTTGTGCTCGGGTAATCCTTCGAGGCTTATCTGGAAAAAATCAGGTTTCTGGACCGAGAGTATGGTCTCGATCTGCTCTCGGGTGGAGGGATTCCCCAGAATAATCAGGGTGAACCCACGATCAGAGGCCTCTTTGTATAGGGATAAGAAATCAGGGTGGAGAAGAGGGTTCCCGCCGGTGAAGCAAATCTGGCCTCTTACGCGGCGTTCTCGGCAGAAGGTATCGAGATCGTCCATGATCTTCAGTCCCTGTTCAAGGGGCAGCGCGGTTCGATCACTCCTGTCGTAACAATGTTTGCAATGCAGGTCGCAGGCCTGTGTTATATGCCACTGAAGGGTAAACGACGGCGATACGAGAAATTGCTTTTTCGCGTAAGGGGCTTCTTCAACGATGTCAAAATGACGTCGGATCCGTGACGGCGGCGCGATGACGATCCCTCCTTGGATGGCGCGATCCATGGCATCGTCAACGGCCCGTATCGGTAATCCCCCTGTCCGTGCGATTTCTTTTCTGTCAATGCGTTCTGAAATCATCTTGAGAGTGAGAAAATCTTCCGGGGAGGCGGTTTTTACACGAACTTCGCCGTCTTCAGGGTGTTTCCAGACCAGGACATATTCGTTGCCTGGTTCCGGGACCTGCGTACCTGGATTATCCAAATTTTCTGCTGATAGATGCTTCCACTGGAGTTCCAGCAGGAGGAGAGTCGGATTGATTTCCTCGTCTTCTTGATCAGACGGCAAGGGGATGCTTTTTCCCTTCGTTTGAAAGATGTTCCATTCAAGGCGTGCCAGTTCGGACAGAAACCCGGGAATGTGCGGATGGTTTCCGGCAGCTTCTAAAACTTCCGAAATTTTTCCCGGGTTTTGGCCCAGGTCGTCGCTGGCCGTAAGCCGCAACCAGAAGGCGGGATCAAGAAGATTGCGGCATCGGGGATAAATTTCTGAAAGATCATGTTTTGTTGATGTCATGGAGCACCATTAAATAATAGACAAAGGATGGTGGCTCTCAAAACATTTTTTAAGCTTCTGTTGGTTTCTCCACGAAATCTTCAGGGAGACATACGGCTTAAGCTCACAAAATGGTGAATGAGAATTGTTGGTCCTGATAGTGCAGACTGCACTATTTCTTCGTTCCGGTTCAGCTGCTTGCCGGTTTTGCCGGCTGTTCCTGGGGAGTGACCGTTTCTTGCTTGACGGGTTGTTCCTTCTGGATGCCACCTGCATCCTTTTTCGCTCCGGTTCATGAACTGGCTTTGGGTGCGCAGCCGGAAACCACGAGAGCGGAACCGGAAATGAGGGTGGCAACGCAGAGGCCCGCAAGGAAGTTTCTCAGTTGATCCTTGTCCATACTGACCTCCGTAAATGCCAAACATCCTTTGTCCATAAAAATACAATACAAGATCATTGAAATTCTTGTCAATAAACATTTAGGATAGAAAATGG
>JAXGPA010000012.1:0-2031 GCA_040767195.1 Syntrophales bacterium | reverse complement strand
GGCTGTTTTGCGCCAAGACAATCAATCGGAAACCTGCCAGAACGAAAATTCAGTAATAATTTGACAAAAATTCTAAATCCTTCTAAAAGAATTAGCGTAGAATCGTATAGTTGGCTTATAAGTATCAAGGAAAAGCGTATTACGTATATTAATTTTTGGGCATAGCCAACAAAGGAGGGCACTCGTGCAGAGTCAGTATTTTGAGATTGTGGAACTTGAACAGGGAACACCCCAATGGATCGAGTGGCGGCATAGGGGAATTGGCGCATCTGACGCTCCCATAATCATGGGAGAAAATCCGTGGAAGAGTGCAGAGAAGTTGCTGCGCGAAAAACGTGGGCCTGCCCGAGACTCTTTCAAGAACGAAGCGATGATTCGTGGTACTTTGCTTGAGCCGCAAGCACGGAAGTTTTATGTTGCACGGTCCGGGAATGAAGTTAAACCTGCGTGCCTCCAAAGTCTACAGTATTCTTGGTTACGTGCGAGCGTCGACGGAATATCACGAAGTGGAAGCACAATCGTCGAAATCAAGTGCGGGGAATCCGTTTATAAACACACTTCACGAAATGGTTGCGCTCCCCATTACTACTACGGCCAATTGCAGCACATACTTGCTGTTACTGGTCTTCCTTCACTAGATTTCTGGTGTTACCTGCCGGGGCGCCCGGAACTCCTAATACAAGTTTCTCGCGACAACAACTACATTGCAAGGCTCATAGCTGAAGAAGATAGTTTCTGGAAAGCCGTCCATGGAAGTCGGTAGCCAACGTTCTTGAAAAGAATTGGATCTTGAAAAGGCAGAAAAAAACAGGAATGCCCAACAAATTCATGCAGCCGACCTCGTACCTCGGCGACTGATGATAGCGTTAGGCATACAAGATTAGATGGCTATGGCCAAAGTGCGGGATTATTTCGAGGTAGATTTCAGTCACACAGTTAGGATGGAAGCGTCGCTTCAGCTCCATTCCCCCAACGGTGGTGATATCCAGGTCATTTCCAGAATTCACCTTGATTTCTCATCCAAGGCATTATTCGCATCTTTCTATCTCGACCAAGTGCATACCCCTAACGAACTCATTGAGCTTATAGATCAACTGGATGATCTCTGGGCTCGCGGATGGCCGGCATTTACCAACTTCATACTTCCGGCTGCTAAGCTTTATGCAGCTGGTGAACTGAGATTCTATAAAAATCCATTTGTGGTGATCTCGACATTCCCTGGCTGCCCTGCGACTAGGCACGATGAGCTTCACTTCAGCGGACGCATTTACCTCTATATGGACGCCGATCTCACTCCTGAACAGCAGACAAAGATAAAGTCATCGATTAGGAACAACAAGCTGGATCCACAATTCAGGGGAGAAACTTACGCGAAGAAAAGAGGACATTTCCAAAAGCCCCTTGCCTTTATCAGTCACGACTCTAGGGACAAGGAAACTATCGCTCGCCCGATTGCATTAGGTCTGCAGTCTAACTTAGTCCCAGTCTGGTATGACGAGTTTTCATTGCCAGTAGGAGCGAAGCTCAGAGAGTCTATCGAAAGGGGAATCAAAGAATCCAAGAAGTGCGTCCTTGTGATCACCAAGAACTTTATCGGAAACGATGGCTGGACAAAGGCTGAATTTGATTCAGTATTCTCAAAAGAGATCCTTGAGAAAAAAGGCAACGTTCTTCTTCCGGTCTGGCATGAAGTAACGGTGCGTGAAGTATATGAATACAGCCCCTGGTTAGCCAACATTAAAGCAGTGAATTGGAGCGAGGGAGCAAAGGAAGTGGTTCGGAAGCTTCAAAGAGAAATCGAGGGAGAAAGTGCTTAAGAAAAAAATGCAGTGGACGGAGGGGGACGCTCTTCTCTTTCTTCTTATTGCTTCCGGCCTGCCGTTGCAGATTTCCACATTATACGAGGCATAGAATGATACGGTTACCTGAAATATGGATAATGAATTAATAGTAACAATAAGAGATGTTTCTTCGTCAATTGATTGGAGCGAGGGGATAACTGCACTTGCAACCTTGCGATCCAACCGAGGC
>JAXGPA010000011.1:0-1913 GCA_040767195.1 Syntrophales bacterium | reverse complement strand
TCCCCGTGTTCCCCAATGACCGGATCCCAAAGGGGCCTTACTTCAAGAGATATTTCCTGAACCCGGTGAGGCAGTATGTCGCCCCCGACCAGACCGAGGAGGATCACATCGTCGACCTGGTCATGGAAATCAACCGCATGGCGGGGGCCTTCGTCGTTTCCTCGGGAAAGAACCTGGCCGTTTTCAAGGGGGTGGGGTATCCCGAGGACGTGGCCGACTATTTCGGCATCGAACGTTACGAGGGGTATCTCTGGACAGCCCACAACCGCTTTCCCACGAACACCCCGGGATGGTGGGGCGGCGCCCATCCCTTCACCATTCTCGACAAGACGGTGGTTCACAACGGCGAGATAACCAGTTACGGGACGAACCGACGGTGGCTCGAGATGTTCGGCTATTACTGCATGCTCCAGACGGACACGGAAGTGATCGCCTACATCTACGACAAGCTCACCCGCAGGGACGGCCTTTCCATGGAGGACGCCTGTTTCGTCATGGCCCCCTCCCTGTGGGAAGAAATCGACCGCCGGGGATACCGCCGGAAACGGACACTCCGCCAGGTCTACGAGTCGGCTATCGTGAACGGTCCTTTCGGGATCGTTCTCACCTTCGACGGCGGCGCCATCATTCTCAATGATCGGAACAAGCTCCGCCCGGTGGTCTGCGCCCGGTCGGGAAACACCTGGTACGCCTCGTCGGAAGAGTGCAGCATCCGCTATCTTTCCCGGGAAGTGGACGAAATCTGGTCCCCTCGGGGCGGGGAACCGGTGATCGTCCGGGTCGAAGAGAGGGATGAATAAGGAGAAGGCATCATGTCCGTCATGAACCGAAACTGGAACATTCTTCCCGCTTTTTACCCCGAGTTCGACCTGGCCCGTTGCGACTTCGAAAACGGGTGCAACATCTGCGTCAAGGAGTGTTCCTTCGGGGAAATCTCCCTCCGGCCGGTGAAGGGAAAGGACGGCGGGGTCCGTCACCGTCCATGGGCGAATCTCCAGTCCTGCAATGCCTGCCGGCGGTGCGAGAAGATGTGTCCCCAGCGGGCCATTCGAATCGTCGGAAAGCCCGGTGAAACGTCCCACGGCTACTGGAACCGGGCGGCGGTCACGAACATCTGGAGACAGGCCGGCCGGGAAGGGGGGGTTCTTCTCGTCGGGACGGGCGCCACGGGGCCTCAGAAGCGTTATTTCGATCACCTCATGTTCGACGCCTGCCAGGTGACGAACCCCTCCATCGACCCCCTCCGGGAGCCCATGGAGATCCGGCGCTACCTGGGCAGCAAGCCGGATCGTTACGGCGGTGACATGAGCCCTCTCCTGCAGCTCGAGGTCCCTGTCATGTTCGGTGCCATGAGCTTCGGGGCGGTGAACCTCCGGGTCCAGGAGGCGGAAGCCCTGGCAACCAAGGCCATGGGCACGTTCTGGAACACCGGCGAGGGCGGTTTTCACAGGAACCTCCGCAAATTCGGTGAAAACACCATCGTCCAGGTGGCGTCGGGACGATTCGGTGTCAGCGAGGACTATCTGAAATCGGCCGCGGCGGTGGAAATCAAGATCGGCCAGGGGGCAAAGCCCGGTATCGGCGGCCATCTGCCCGGTGAAAAGGTGTCCGGGGCCGTGTCGGAAACGCGCATGATCCCCCTGGGCACCGACGCCCTGTCGCCGGCGCCGCACCATGACATTTATTCCATCGAGGACCTCCGGCAACTCATTTACGCCATCAAGGAGGCGACCGAGTACCGGGTCCCCGTTTCCGTCAAGATCGCCGCTGTCCACAACGTGGCGCCCATCGTCAGCGGGATTGCCCGGGCCGGCGCCGACATCATCGCCGTCGACGGCTTTCGGGGCGGTTCCGGGGCAACGCCCCTGCAGATCCGCCAGAACACAGGAATTCCCATCGAACTGGCCATCTCG
>JAXGPA010000010.1:0-1945 GCA_040767195.1 Syntrophales bacterium | reverse complement strand
CCGACATCTGAACCTGGCCGGGAGGGACACCCATGTCTTCCTGGAGCTCACGGAAATCTTCCTTTCCGATCCCGTCGAGGCCCTCATCCGCGAGCTCGCGGAAGACGGCGTGACGCCCGTCATCAGCCACCCCGAGAGAAACGCCATGATCCAGAAGGCCCCGGACCTTCTCGGCCGGTTCCGGGAGGCCGGGGCCCTCTTTCAGGTAACGGCCATGAGCCTCACCGGGGGCTTCGGGGCGGAAACGAAAAAATTCACCCTGGCCATGCTGACAGACGGATTCGCCGATTTCATCGCTTCCGACGCCCATTCCGCAAGGTGGCGGCCTCCGGTCCTCTCGAAGGCCCGCCGGGTCGCCGAAGGCATCCTTGGCCCCCGGGCCCTCAGCCTCTTCATGGGACCGGAAGGCCTGTTTCCCCGGGCCCGGGCCTGACCCTTCAATTTTTTCTTGATAAAAAAACCGGCCTGTGATGAAGAGAAACCCTGAAAGCATGCCCCGCAGGGAGGCCTTATGACATACGGCAGACTGACGGACACGGCGTTCGTCAACCTTATCTTCACCTCCGCCGACCGCCTGGGAGAGGACTACGTGGCGGAGGCGGAAAAGCGCCGGCACACCGTCGTCCCTCTTCTCTGCCGGGTCCTGGAGGACGAAAGCAACTACGAGGACGACGGCACCGACCGCTGGTGGGGCACGGTCCACGCCGTCAACATCCTGGGAATCCTGGGAGACCCCCGGGCGATGGGGGCCCTCCTCACGGCCAGCGAGTATTCAAGCCTGTACGACATCGAGTGGATCTGGGACGCCCTGGCCGAGTGCTACCTCAGGATCGGCCCGGCGGCCGTTCCTCCCATCCGGGAGGCCATCCGCAAGAGCGTCGACGAGATGGGAGACCGGCTCTTCTCCTGTGAAATGGAGGGGCTCTGGAACATCTGGGAGGCCTATCCCGACTGCCGCGACGAGATCGAGGATTTCCTCCTCGACATCCTGAATACGGGGAACGCGCCCTACGAGATGGTCGGGGACATCATCGCCGATTTCGCTTCGATCCACCGGACCGACCTGAAGCCCTTTTTCGAGGAGCTGTACGATGCGGGAGAGGTGGATCTCGACACCCTTCCCCGGGAGGACATGGACTACTTCTACAGCGAGGCGCCGGCGGCGCCGGGGCACCGGATGGACATCCGCCGCTTTTACAGCGCCGAGGAGATCGAGAAAAGGCGGGTGCGCTGGGAGAAGACGAAGGCGGAATGGGAGAAAAGGGATTTCGAGTCCTACATGATCGACCACCTCGGGCGGACCGGGCGGAACGCCCCCTGCCCCTGCGGCTCGGGCCAGAAATTCAAGAAATGCCACCTCGAGTGGGCCACCGAGAGGGCCCGGAAGAGGAAGGAGGAGGAAGACCTCCAGGAGCCCCACCGGCTTGCCCGGGAGGCCGTCTCGGCGGAGCGGCGCTCCGAGTCGGATCTGCGCCGTTTCCTCGCCCGGAAAGGGCAGACCCCCATGTTTGAGCGCCTGCAGGAAGCGGTGCAGACGGCCCTCACCGATCCCAAGGAAAAATTCCTGAAGAAAAGGTTCTTCGGCTACTTCCAGCCCTTATTCAAGGAAATCGAGTTCAGGGACGAGGAGGAGTTGAAGTGGTTCACCGACACGTTCATGGACTACTACAACGCCCTCTCCTTCTCCTACCGCCAGTACCCCCGGGAGTCGAATCACCTGCACTCGTGAGGGCCCGGCCCCTCCCTCCCCTATCCGTTATCGAAGACGCTTCGTTTCAGGCGCCGCCATCCTCCCCCGGGGTATCTTCCCGCACCCGGTAAGCGGCCCGGTGGGCTTCCGTGTCGTTCCTGTGGGCAGCCAGATCGGCGGCGACCCCATCGATCTTTCCGCCCAGCTCGGATCTCACTTCCTGGATCTCGCCGCACAGCTCCGTTCTTACGTTGT
>JAXGPA010000001.1:207500-1025758 GCA_040767195.1 Syntrophales bacterium | reverse complement strand
GAATGAGCAATCAAAGGGGGATGAAGGGCAACACAGGATATGGGCTTTTTATTAAGTCGTCAGGGTGCCCCTGTACAAATCCCGCCAGGACCATTATATTGAGCCCGAAAAACCCATAGGATCTCCGGGCCGGCGGGGTGCAACGACTAAATGGAATCACCGGGACCGCCGTCCTTTTTTAACGCGCCCGCAAAATATCGGCTTTTTCGGAAAAGGAGTCCGCCCCGTTGACGAAATCCTGGACGAACGAGAGAAAGATCCTTGTTTTCACCTGCGCGGCTCACTTTTTTTCCCATTTCTACGAGCTGCTCTTCCCGGCGCTGGCCATTCCCCTCATGGTCTATTTCCAGAGAGACCTGCCCGACATTCTCAAGCTTGCCTTTCCCATGTATCTTCTCTACGGTCTCGGCGCCCTGCCCTGGGGCATCATCTCGGACCGGTTCGGCAACCGGAGAAGCCTCGTCATTTTCTTCACGGGCTGCGGCATCGGGGGCCTCATGACGGCGGTTTCGTCGTCCGCCGGGATGGTCATGATTTCCCTGGGGGTCGTCGGCTTTTTCAACAGCATTTACCATGCCGCCGGGATGGGCATGATTTCCATGGGCATCCGGAACCGGGGGACGGCGCTGGGCATCAACGGGGCCTTCGGCAATCTGGGCATGGTCAGCGCCCCCTTCACCGCCGGTCTTCTCAACTGGCTTGTAGGCTGGCGCCTCACCTACCTGGTCGTCGGCGGGATCTGCCTCCTCTGGGGACTCTTCCTCCGCTTCGTCCCCATCGACGAACGGGCCGTCCGGCCCGACGAAAACGAACCGCCGCCCGGCGGCGTCAAAGCCAACAACTACGGAAGATACTTTCTCATCCTCTGCGTCATCATGACGCTCTCCGGTCTCGTTTACCGGGGAAACAGCGTGGTCCTGCCCGCGTACCTGGAATACCGGGCCGGTTTCCTGTGGGATTACCTCCGTCAATTTCCCCTGGAAAACCTGGCGGGGGCGAAAACCATGGCCGCCACGTTCCTGGCTTCCCTCATCTACCTCGTCGGCATCATCGGCCAGATCATGGGCGGGAGGCTGGCGGACCGCTTTGACCTGCGTTGGCTCTATTTCGCCTTCCACGCTCTCAGTCTTCCCTTCGTCCTTCTCATGAGCCGGCTCACGGACCTCCCTCTCGTTGCCGCGGCGGCCCTCTACATTCTCTTCGCCCTGGGGATGCAGCCCGCGGAAAACAGCCTGGTGGCCCGTTTCACGCCGTCGCGGTGGCGGAGCACCGGCTATGGGATAAAGTTCATTCTCGTTTTCGGCGTGGGGTCTCTTTCCGTCTACCTGGCGGGATGGCTGGAAGAGGCGTGGGGGCTCCAATCCGTTTACACCGCCGCCGCCGGCGCCATTCTTTTTCTCCTGGCCTGGATTCTCTTCCTGATCCTGGCGTCCCGGGGTATCTCGTGCCGGAATTGAGACGGTGAGGGAAGGACAGCCCGCCACCGCCCTGTTTCCCGGGAATCTCTCCGGGAAAGCCGCCTTTCGCCGGGAATCTTACGAAGACGTCATCTTCACCCGCAGGTCCCCGAGTCGCCGGAGAAGTTCCCGGGAGGAGGCCTCCAGGCCGGCCAAGGCTTGGAGAGACGCCTCTTTAACGTCCTTTTCCTGATCGGCGAGCCGCTCGATATCGGAGAGATCCGCCGTCAGGACCCGGAATCGATCCCGGATCCCGTCATAGAGCGTGTTCGACATGAGGTCCACGAGTTTGAACATGTACTGGTATTTCAGGTTTTCCCGGTAGTTGCTCATGTGAAAGACGACGGACCGCTCCGTTTCCCGCCGGATCCGCCTCAGGCTGTCTTCCAGGGCATGACGGGCCCCTTCGCCTTCCGCGCTCCCCGCCCGGCGGAACCACCGCTTCAGCGTTCCCATGACATTGTAGACACCGAGCCGCACGACGGCCTCCGTGCGGATCCGCGCCGAATAGTGGAGGGAGGTGGCCAGGGGCGGGACGGCCAGGCCGGACCGGCGGCGGATCCCTTCCGGATCCAGGGAAATGCCCTCCAGCGGGGGCCGTTCGGCCGGTGTGACACCCGTCCCCTTCAGGGTTTCCTCATACCGCTCCAGGGTATCCCGGACCATGGCCTGGTAGGGCCCGGCGATCTCCACGAGGCGGTCGGCGGCCTTTTTCTCCTCCTGGCGGATGAACTGGACGAGCTTGGGGTTTACCGTCTCCGTCATGTAAAGGTCGAGGGACCGCTTGAAGTGCTGAAAAGACTTGTACAGGGTAGCGGAAAAGCCCATGCCGTCGATGTCTTCGTCCCGCTCCCTGTAGGGCTTTCCCTCCTTCCGGATGAACGCCTGGACCCCTTTTACGATTTCCCCGAAATGGGGATCAAGGAACCCGTCGATGTCCCGGTGCAGTTCTCCCTTGATTTTCTGCGACGCCCCGTCAAGGGTGTCCCGGATCATGGCGGTCACCTGGTTCACCCGCTCCTGTTCCTTCCTCAGTCGGTCCGTGATGTGACGAACGTTCCCGCTGTTCGCCGTGAGGAGGTCCCCGGTGAAGGTCGCCCAGTCGAAGAGCCCCGCCACGGCCACCCCGAGCCGTTCCACGTGGTTGTTCAACAGGAGGACGACACGGTCCCGGGTCAGTTTTTCCCGGAAGAGGGTCTCGAACCGGCGGCGCTCGGTATCGGCGTACGTGATCATTTCCGTGTCCTGCTCCCACTGGGCCAGCCGGGCTTCATCCTTCGCCGAAAGACCTCCTTTCATCTTTCGAAGAAGGTCGTAAAGGGTGGAGTAGGCTAAGACATGGGGATCTTCCCGGATCACCGCCAGGTCATCCCGCACGCGGCCGACGAGCTTTCGAAGGTCGTCCACCCCCTCGTGCTCGTTGAAATCCACGTTCACCACGAAAAAGATATTCTCGAGAAGTCCCATCTTCCGGATCATGGAGAGAAACTTGAGATCCGCCTGGCGGATCCCCGTGCGGCTGCTCACCAGATAGAGGATCAGGTGGGTCCGCAGAAGATAATCCTGAATCATGGCCAAATGGAGCGGATTGGTGGAATCGCTGCCCTGGCAGTCGGCGATTTCCATGTTCTCGTCCAGGTTTCCCGGTCCGGGGATCCGGAGCTCCACGTCCCGAAGATAGACGGACAGGCTGTCGTCGCCGACGAAATTTCGGTGCTGTTCAAACGCATCCCCTTTGAAGGTTTGCACTTTTTCATCCCAGGCGAGAATGTCCCTGACCCGGTCATAGCCCTTGAGGCAGGACGACAGGAGCACCGCGTTGGCGTCGAGGGAATCTTCGGCGAGAAGCCTGTCCTTGTTCAGGGAGGCCAAGAGGGCCGCCAGGTTTTCCCGGTCTTTCTCCCTCCGGATGTCCACCTCGGTTTTTTCCGCCCCGTCCTGAAAAGAGGGAAAGAGAACGAGCGCCTCGTTGATTTCCCCGTTCACCTCCGGGAAGGACTTGAAGTCCAGGCGGGCTTCCAGGCTCTCCCCCTTCCGGACCCGGGTGACGATGGACGTGACCACCCCGGCGCCCCGCTTCAGGTAATCCCCTCCGAGAAAGGCGTTGACGAAGGTGCTCTTCCCCGACTTGATCGCCCCGACCACCGCGATCCGGAGGACATCCTCCCGGACCTGCTCCGCCACGGCGCGGCTGATTTTGTCCCCGTCTTCGAAGGGAAAGGCCGTTATACCGGGCATTTTTTTTGCATTATTGAACAGCGCGAGGATGTCCCCGTTCAGAAGGAGAAGATCTCTTTTCATGGATTCAAAACTGTTCATCGGGCCCGTTCGTCCTTTTCGTCACGATAAAGTGCCTCAACATAACCAAAGGAGCTTCCTTCTGTCAAGGATCGGCTCTGCAATCGTCGAAGAATCTTCAATTCTTAACGGTCTTCAGTGTGGTAAAATTTTTCCCGTTATGGTAAAAGAAGGCAGCGGTGTCCCGGCGGCCGTCAAAACAGGAAAGGCAACGTGAACCTCTTTATCGACCCCTCACAGCGATTTCATCTTTTCGAGCTTCTCTCCAATTTCGGAATCCGAGATTTCATCGACATTCTCATTATTTCCGTTTTCATATACACCGTCCTCATCTGGTTCTGGAAGACCACCTCCCGGTTCGTTTTCATCGGCATCACCATCATGGGGCTCATCTACATCCTGTCCCGGCAGTTCCAGCTCTATCTCACCGTGTATCTCCTCCAGGGGTTCTTCGCCATTCTCCTTATCGCCCTGGTGGTCATCTTTCAGGAGGATCTCCGGCTCTTCTTCGAGAGGATTGCCACCTGGGGATTCATGAAAAAGCGGCGCCAGGCCGTCTACGCCTACCAGGTCATGGACGTCCTCGGCCAGACCGTCCCGATCCTCATGAAAAAGCGCTACGGCGCCCTCATCGTTCTCCGGGGCAACGACCACCTGGACCGCCATTTGAAGGGGGGGGTCCCGCTGGATGGAAGGTTCAGCGGTCCCCTTCTGGAAAGCCTGTTCGATCCCCACTCGGAGGGCCATGACGGGGCCGCCGTCATCGAGGACGGCCGGGTCAGCAAATTCGGCTGCCACCTCCCCCTTTCCCTGGACGCCGAAAAAATCGGGAATTACGGTCTCCGGCACACGGCGGCCATCGGCCTCACCGAGCGGTCCGACGCCCTGTGCATCGTCGTTTCGGAAGAGCGGGAAGCCGTTTCCCTCGCCCGGGAGGGGCTTCTCCACAAGGTCAAAAACATGGAGGAGCTGAGAGACATCGTCCGCCAGTTCTATCGGAGGCCGGCCCCGGGAAAGGAGGAATGGTCATTCCGCCACTGGATCCGCGAGAATACCTGGCAGAAGATCATGGCCGTCGTCCTCGCCTTCGGCCTCTGGGTCGTTTTCACCACGCCCGGGGAAAGCATCCGTAAAGATTTCAGCGTTCCCCTGGTTTACCGGAATCTTCCCGCCGACTGGATTCTCGAGGAGCCCGTTCCAAAGGAATCCATCGTCACCCTTGAAGGAAGCGCCCAGGCCTTTTCTCTCATGAACCCCGATTCACTCAAGATCATTCTCGACATGACCGACCTGAGGGAAGGGGAGCAGTATGTGCCGCTCCGGGAAGACCAGCTGAAACTTCCCTCCAACCTGTCCCTCGTCCGGTTCGATCCCTCCCGGGTTCCCCTCTCTGCCAGAAAGCTCGGGCTCGCCGAGGGAATCATCAAGGTCCAGACGACGGGGGCCCTTCGCGAAGGGCTCACGCTGAAGCAGATCTCCGCCCGTCCGGAAGTCATCCCCGTTCTGGCCCCGGCGAACGGGAAGAAATCCATCCGCGTCCTCACGGAACCGGTCAACCTGGGGGAAATCCAGGCAACGACGACGGTAAAGCCCCGCCTTGTCCTGCCCTCCGACGCCCGGTTCACCGAAGGCACGCCACCCCCGGTGGAGGTGACCATCGAGGTGGCGCCGAAAGAATCGCAACCCTGAAAACGGCACAATCAAAAAGCCTGCCAGACTGTCTGCGGGCAAGCGCCACCTGTCGGGACGCTTGAACCCGACGGATGTGCCGTGAAGGGAGAAACCGCCCCAGGGAAAAAAACACGGCAATCCCCCGGAACACAGTCGGACTGCAACATTCACGGGTTCGCCAAGTTTACCCTTGCAGGATCGTGCGTAAATCATTTAAAAGAAAGATAATAACTATTTTTAAGTCGTTTATCTGTAAGGACCATGAGCAGGAGGTGACATCATGAGGGCGGCCTATTTTATCCTGTCGTTAGCGGCGGGCCTTGCGGCATGCGCTGGGCCTGTCCAGACCGAGGTCCCCAAGGGGACGGTGACGGCTTTTTATGAAGAGGAAATCCTAAACCCGGAAAAAGGGACCCTGGTCATCACCTCCGAGGCAAGGAAGGAGTCGGCGGAAAAAGGGACCGCCGACCAGGGAATGGAAACCCTTCTGACGCCTCAAAAATACGCCCAGGTGGGCCGGTTTTTCCTTTCCTATGACATGGGACCGGCAAACAGGATCGTTCTGTCCATCCCGAACCTCTCCGAGGAAAGCGGAAAACAAGCCGGCCCTTTCCGCGGTTCCGATCTGTGGATCTTTCATTCCGCCGGCAACACCCGGCTGACGAAAACGGGATTTTTCCACAACGACCCGCGCTTTTCCCAGGAGGGTGATTTCATCTACTTCGCCTCCCGGCGCGGCGTCGCCGTTGAAACGACGGAAGACAGGAAATGCTATCTCTGGCGCATTCCCAGCCTGTCCGCGGGTGGTCTGACCCGAATCGGCTCTCCCGCCTTTTCCTGCCACGGCCCCGCCGAGTCCCCCGACGGGACAAAACTTCTCTACGGGGAAAGGGAAACCTGGGAGGACACGCCGGCCCTCTGGTACGCCCGGGTCAACGGCACCCTGCCCACACGCCTCACCGAGGGTGTCGACGGAATCTGGCTGGACAACGACACGGTCCTTTTTTCCGCCCCTGACGACAACACGGGAAGAGCCGCCATCTGGACCATCCGGACCGACGGGTCCTTGCTCACCCAGATTGCCGCCGATACCGAGAGAGACTGCTTCCAGCCGCGGGCGGACCCGTCGGGCAGGTACATCGCCTTCACCAAGCAGCTGCCCGGGAAGCCGGAAACGGCGGACATTCACGTTCTTGGCCTTCGGGATTACCTGACCCGGCAGATCACGACGAATATGTCCCGGGACGACATGCCCCGGTGGTCGCGGGATGGAAAATACATCTATTTCCGGTCTTCCCGGGGCCTCGGCTGGAACATCTGGCGCGTGCCCGCCGATTTCCTCGAACGGGAAAGCCCTGCCTCTTAAGGGTGCCGGTCCCCCCAGAGGCGGTCCCTGAGCCCGGAGACCCTTTCGGTGCGCCGGGCAACAGCTTCCCCGAGGACGGTCTCCGTTCCGAAAACGGTCAGCCCCCTTCTGGCCCGGGTCACCGCCGTGTAGACGAGTTCCCGGGTCAGAAGAGGCATAACCCGGTCGGGAAGAACCAGGGCGACATGGTCGAATTCAGAGCCCTGGCTCTTGTGAACGGTCGTGGCGAAAACCGTTTCGTGGTCAGGCAGGCGAACGGGGTGAATCTTCCGGAGGGTGCCGTCGGGCAGGAGAAAGTGTGCTTTCCGGTTTTCCGGCCCGTCTCCGTCGGGCAGAACGATACCCGTGTCCCCGTTGTAGAGGCCGAGACCGTAATCGTTCACCGTCACCATGACGGGCCGCCCGTCATACCATCGTCCCGCCGCCCCGACCGCCCCCGCTTCCCTGAGAATTCCCTCCACCAGGACGTTCACCGCATCCACCCCGTAAGGGCCCTCCCGGACGGCACAGAGAATGCGAAAGGCATTGAACGCCCGAAAAGCCCTGTGGACGCTTCCCGATTTCAGGACGCCACCGTAGTGGGCCAGGACAAGCGGTTTCAGAACGTCCCGGAGTTCCCGCGGGCGGGGAAGGGATCGCCACGACAGGTCGCTCCAGGCACCATTGCCTAAAAGCTTAAGGGTCTTCCCGGCGTCACCCTCCCGGACCGCCCGGCTCACGTGGCCTATCCCGCTTTGTTCGTTAAAACGCCAGCTTTTTCGGAGTTCCGCAATGGCCTGGGCCATGGCCGGTGGGTCGGGTTCTCCGGGAAAGGCCTCGGGGGAGACACCGAGCCCCTGTCCCAGGGCGGCCCGGAACCCGGGGGCGTAGCCGTGCCGGCGGCCCGTGTCGCAGATATCCCCCAGGGCGGCCCCCGCCTCAACGGACGCCAGCTGGTCTTTGTCCCCTGAGAGGATGAGCCGGGTGCCGGCTTCAAGGGCCCGGACGAGCCGCGCGAGGAGGGGCAGGTCGACCATGGAAGCCTCATCGACGATGACCACATCGAAGGGCAGGGGGTTCCCCTCATGATGACGGAAGAGGTTTCCCTCCCGGGAAGCCCCGAGGAGACGGTGAAGGGTCGCCGCCTCCCGGGGGAACGCCTCCTTGAGTCCCCTCGAGATATCCATATCACCTAAAGATTGAAGAATCGATTCCTCCATTCGGGCCGCCCCCTTGCCCGTCGGCGCCGCCAGGGCGATCCGGAGCCCCCGGCCTCCTGATTCCAGGTAAAGGGCGATAATCCTGGCCAGAACCGTGGTTTTCCCCGTTCCCGGCCCCCCGGTGAGAACGGTGAATTTTCCCGAAACGGCGATGAGGGCCGCCACCTTCTGCCAGTCCACGGGTTCGCCGGGCACAGGCGGGAAGAGCCTGTCCAGGGATTCCCTCCAGGGGGTAAGGTCCACCGCCCCCCGGGCCCGGGACACCCGTTCCAGGATCGCCGCTGCGAGATCACGCTCGTAGGCCCAGTAACGATGAAGATACAGGCGGCCCTTGACGTCCAGGACCAGGGGGGTTGCTTCCCCGGGATGGCCTACTACCGCCGTTTCCCGCAGGAGCGCCGTCCAGGATGCCAGGGAGGGGCACACGAAAGGGCCCCCGGGAAGGCCCTCGCTCCCGGCGAGGGGCCGGCCGGCGGCCTCGGCGAGAGGGAAACAGACGTGTCCCAGGCGCGTCGCCCGGCTTGCCAGGAGAGCGGCGGCGAGAACGGCTGCGGAGGATCCGCCGTCGAGGCGCGCCATGAACCGGGCAAAATGGATATCCAGAGGATCAAAAGCGTCTTCGGTCATGTCCCGTCTCCTGAGGGAATTCGACCAGGGCGCCGCTCAGCGCGTCGATCCATCCCGCCGGGGGCTTGTCCCGGAAGATGCCGTAACCGCTTCCCTTATCCGGATCCACGCCCCGGAGAAAAATATACCGTACGCCCCCGAAATGGGTATCGTAATCATACCCGGAAAGCCGGGAGGCCAGGTACCGGTGAAGGGCCACGGTGTACAGGGTGTACTGGAGCACGTAGCGGTTTTCCGCCATGACCCGGGCCAGGGGGCCGGGCCCGTAGTCTTCCGGGCGGTCCCCCAGAAAATTGGATTTCCAGTCGACGAGATAGTACTTTCCCTCGAAAAGAAAGACGAGATCCATGAACCCCTTGAGAAAGCCCCGGGTGACGGAAAACCGGAGGCGGCCCAGGGATTCCTCCGGCCCCGCGTCATCGGCAAATCCCTTGCGGGCCTGAAAGAGTCGACGAAGCGACGGTGCCGTGATTTCCTTCAGGGGAAAATAAAATTCCAGCTCGTTCAGGCGGTCCGACCGGGGAATCCGTGAAAGGGTGAAGTCCTCCCGGTCGGAATCCAGGGGTAGGGCCAGGACCCGACGGACCATGGCGACAACAGGGTCTCTCCAGGAAAGGTCAAAGCCGTGGGCCCGGAGCTTTTCCTCCGCGAGCCTTTCCGGCTCTCCCCCGTTTTTCCACTGAAAGTCATAATGTTCGAGAAGATCGTGAAAAAACACGCCCCCCTTCGTCCCCCCGGGAAAAGGGCCCGCGGGGGCGGGGCCCCGGTCTGTAACAGGAAGCGCTTCCGGCTTTTCCCCCGGCGGCGGGCCATCCCGGTCCGCTGTCTCCGGACCGTGTGGATCGTCGGACACGAGGGAGGAAAAGCTGGAAAGCCGCCAGGAGGCATCGATGGTCCCCCCAAAGACCCGGCGGGCGAGAGGAGGCGTCTCTTCCGTAACGTCCCCGGCGGCGTCTTCTTCCCCTGCGGGAACGGCGGACAGGGCGATGGCATCGGGAGCCGCAGCCTGGATCTTTTCAAGTTCCTGCCGGAGGTCCGCGTCTCCGGCGGACTGAAAATCGTGAAAAAGCCAGGACGGCGCTGATTCCTCTCCGCTTTTGAGGTTCCCCCACGCCAGGTAGCAGCGTTCCCGGGCCCGGGTCACGGCCACGTAGAAAAGACGGAGAAGCTCCGCCAGTTCCTCCTTTTGCGCCAGGTCGCGGTGTTCCGGCCAGGCCGCGGACCCAAGGTCGCAAACGGGCCGAAACCGCCCTTCACGATCATGGAAGAAAACAGGCGCGCCTTCCTTCGTTTTCCGGCGGCCTTCCCAGAGGAAGGGACAGAAAACAACGGGATACTGAAGTCCCTTGCTCTTGTGGATGGTCACGATGCGGACAGCCTCGTCGTCGCTTTCGAGGCGCATGAGATCCTCCTCCCTTTCCGAGGTGTCGCTGTCCCGCTTTCCCGCAAGCCACTTGACGAGCTGGGGGGGGGCGCACCGGGACGCCGCTTCCTCACGATGAAGGATCTCCGAAAGGTGAAGAAGGTTCGTTACCCGCCTTTCCCCGTCGGGAAATGCCATGAACCGGACGATTCCGTCGCTCTCGTCGAGAACCTGCCGGAACATGGCCATGAAACCCCGATCATACCAGCGGTCCCTGTATTCCCGGAAACGGATGAGCCAGTCGCCCCAGGATGCCTCGTCTTCCAGCATCATCCACAGGGAAGAAGCGGAAACACCGAAGAGATCGGTGGTCAGCGCCACCCGGATCGCCTCTTCCCGCTCCGGGTCCGCCACGGCCCGGAGAACCCGTTCCATTTCCAGGGCCTCCCGGGTTTCGAAAATGCTCCCGGTATTGTAAAGGACTCCCCGGAGCCCCTGTCTCTTCAATTCCTCCTGGACGATCCGGGCCTCCCGGTTGGTCCGGACAAGGACCGCCATGTCCCCTTCGCGAAAGCCCGTCTTCCCGTCCTGCTCCTTCCTGTCCCTTAAAAGACGACGGATTTCCAGGGCCACGCCCCGGGGGATAATCTGGCGGGCCTCTCCCTTCGTGAGAGGTTTCCCGTCCGAGCGATACTCCGAAGCCGGCAGAAACCAGACCCGGAGGGGGCCTTCGGCCTCCCCGTCCTCCTTCTTGTCCGTCCTGCCCGCACGGACGGGGTGAAACGGGATGTCGTCGAGGACAAAAGGCCGTGGGGACTTGGAAAACAGGGTGTTGACGGCCTTCACGAGAAGGGGCGTGGACCGCCAGTTCCGGTCGAGGGTATACCGCCTGTCCACCTCCGATGAAGCGTCCAGGTAGGTGAAAATATCCGCCCCCCGGAAGCCGTAGATGGCCTGCTTCGGGTCGCCGATGAGAAACAGCGGGGTTCGCCCCCCGCCGAAGAGGGTCCGGAAGATGCCGTACTGAACGGGATCGGTGTCCTGGAACTCGTCGATGAGGGCGGCCTCGAAACGCTCGCGGACCGACCGCGCCAGGGATTCCCCGCCGGGGGCGAAGAGAGCGGCGAGAAAGCGGGTGAGAAGATCGTCGAAGGACTGGACGTTTCGTTCCCTTTTCCGTTCCTTCAACCGGTCGTCCACGGTGAGGATGAGATGCCGCTTCCATCCCAGGAGAACGCCTTCGTAAACCGCGAGAAGATCGTCCGTTTTTTCCTGGAGCCTTTCGCAGAGCGTGAAAAAAGGGTGCCCCGGGAAGGCGGACCCTTTCTTCAGGGCGGCGTCGATCCGCTCCGTGGTGAACGGTTCGACCGCCGTTGCGGCCTTGAGATCGTTCCCGCCCGTGTCGAGGAAAAATGCCAGGGCCTTCATCCTGGGTAAGATCTTGGACGGGGGATAAGATCTCTTGTTCAGGCTGTCGTGTCCCAAAAGCTCCTGAACCGCCTCCCGGCTTTCGCCCCAGGATCGGATCACGTCCTGAAAGGCCTTCCGGTAGGCCTTTTCGGCCTCCGCCATGTCGGGGACCTCTTCCCGCGGGAGAACCTCCAGGTTCCACCGGGTGGTTCCGCCGGGAAGAAGAGACAGCAGGGGGCCGGGGAAAAATCCGTTTCCGAGGGCAAACCCGACGAGGAGAGGGGAGGCTTCGGCGAGGGTCGCCCGCCAGAAATCCTCGACGATTTCCCTCATGAGCTCGTCCTCTTCGGTGACGAGTTCCGTGTCGAAGAGGCTCCCGCTCTCGAAGGCCCGGTCCCGGAGAACCCGGCGGCAGAACCCGTGAATGGTGAAGATGGCCGCCTGGTCGAAGGAGCGAAGGGCCCGGAGAAGGAGCGACCGGGCCTCCCGGGGCTCCACCGGCCCGTCGAGGAGATCGCGAATGAAATCGTCTTCCACCGGGCCGCCGGAAAAGGCGGTGAGGGCCTCCCGGATCTTCGACCGAATCCGATCCCGGAGTTCCGCCGTCGCGGCTTCCGTGAAGGTCATGACGAGAATCCGGCCCGCCTCGAGGCGCCTTTCAAGGAGGAGACGGATAAAAAGACCGGTTATGGCATAGGTTTTCCCCGTTCCGGCGCTGGCCTCGATAAGGGTTGCCCCCTCCAGCGGGCAGTCCCTCAGGGAAAAGATTTCCGGTTCCATCACAGCGTCCCCGCCTCCTCAAAAAACATGAGCGGTTTGAAGATCTTTTCCGCCAGGAATGAAAAGGGTTCCCCGAGGGGTAGATTTCCGCGAAAACAGAGATCCAGGTAAGGGTCCTCGCCTTCTCCCGGGAAACCGTATCCGTTCGGTTCCCAGGCTTTCCGGGCCGCCTCGCGGGCGTCCCCGGAAGATCGCTCTTTCCGGAAAAGCGCCTCCGCCCAGGCCCCCGACGTTTCGGGAAAGAAAGGCAGGGGCCCCTGAAGGCCCTCCCAGTAAAGGGAGAGCAGCTCTTCCAACAATGGCAGCGGGTCGGGGACGGGCCGGTAGAGGCAGAAAACGGTTTCCTCTTTCCTTTTCTCGACTTTTCGTCCCGCCAGGAGCGTCTTCCCGAGGCGGGACGCCCCCTCCCCGGCGCACAGGGCCAGGTGGTTCAGCCAGGCCGCCAATCGGTCTACCGCCCGGATCCGGCCGACCCGGTACCGAAGGGCCTGTTCGTGGTAAATCCCCTCGACACGGCCGGTGAGGCGAAAGCTGCCCAGGGAAAGATCGACGTCCAGGAATTTCGGGGATTCCCCGTCACGGTGATCTTCCAGTACCCGGAAAAAGGCGTCGACGGAGCGCCAGCTCCTTTCGAACGTCCATTTCCCGGGCGTGCCGTGGGGGAGGACACCGGATGCCTGTACGACGGGGTACAGGCGGTCCGGATCGCCGCCGCCCGAACGATACCGGGCCAGGCCGCTTTCAAGGAGATACCGGGGGAGGCCTTTTCCCAGGTCCATGGGTTCGCGGTCGCTCGGGGACATCTCCCGTTCTTCGAGACGGATACCCAGCCGCCGGGTCAAAAGGTACCGGACAGGGTGGGCCCAGAACCGGGCCAGGTTCTCCAGGGAAACGGTTCGCCATTCCGGTTCCGGTTCAGGAATCTTCCCGGCGAAAAAGGGGTCCGGCGGCGATTTCTCTTCCAGGAGCCGCGAGGCGGCGCGGAAGGATTCTTCCGAATAGCTGAAAAGCCTCTCCGCTTTGGTGAAATAAGCGGGGTTGAACCCCTGGAGGCGGTGCTCCGTCACCACCGTGGAGAGAATCTCTCCCTCCGGTGCGGCGAAATTTTCCTCTATATAATCGACCAGTTCACTCACCACCACGGACGGCGGACGTTTTGTGTTGTCCCGAAGATCCTGCCCCCCGTAAGTGATGACCAGGCGGTTCCGGGCGGACAGGAGGGCCTCCAGGAAGAGGTACCGGTCGTCCGTGCGCCGTGACCGGTCCCCGGGACGGGGGTGCCGGGCCATGAGATCGAAGCCTGGCGGATGGGTTTCCCGGGGAAAGGCATCCCCGTCCAGGCCGGCCAGGCAGACGACCTTGAAGGGGAGGCTTCTCATGGGAACCATGGCGCAGAAGGTGACGGCCCCGGTGAGAAACCCGTACCCGAAGCCCCTGGCCTCCAGGACCCGGGAAAGGAACCACCGGAGCGCCCGAAGATCGAAAGGCTCCGAATACCGGGAGGCTTCTTCCAGCCCCGCCAACCGGTGGAAAACATCCGTGATGGCCCGGAAATCCCGTTCCTCCTCTTCCCGGGGAAGGAAAAACCGCGCCAGGAGATCTTCGAGAAAGCGGCCCCAGGCCGCCAGCGGCCTGTGCTCTTCCAGGCGGGCCGAGGTATCGGCCAGGGCTTCCATGAAAACAAGCCACTTCCCGAGAATGGCCGTCTCGCGGCCTTCCACCGAATCGCAGGGAAGAATGCCTTCAAAAAGGCCGTCTTCCTGACCCGTCATGGCGTACCCCAGAAGGAGGCGATCCAGTCCGGCCCGCCAGGTGTTTTCCCGGAAGGGGGGCAGGCCCCTGGACAGCTTGTCCTGTTCGTCCATACCCCAGGCAATCCGTGTTTCCAGGATCCACCCGCTGATCCGCTCCACGTCCCCGGGGGTCAGTTCAAAACGCCTCTGGACCAGAGGGGATTCGAGAAGAGCCAGGACACGGGTCACGGTAAACCGGGTCCCCGGGAGATCGAGGAGGGCGAAAAAATGATCCGCCAACCGGCTTTCCTTGCCCAGGGTGCGGTCGGCGATGGTAAAGGGAATGACCGGGGACGCACCGGGCCGGCCGAAAACAACCTGGATATAAGGGGTGTATTTTTCAATGTCCGGGGTCATGACAAGGATGTCCCCGGGACGAAGAGCGGGGTCGCTTTCGAAGCCGTCGAGGAGAACATCCCGGAGCACCTCCATTTCCCTCATAGGTCCATGGACCGAGTGAATGGAAAGGGAGCGGTCTTCGAAGGCCAGGCGCTTCTTTTCCTTTCCCTCGCGCTCCCGGAGATGGAGCATGTCCGCCTGGAGGCAGTGAAGGAGCGTTTCCTCGCCGGGGTCTTCGTGCAGTGGAATGTCCACGACGTCGTATTGAAAAATCCGGTCGAAAAAGTCCCGTCCCAGCGTTCCCAGGGAGGCTAGGAGGCTGTTCCCCTTTTCCAGGTGAAGGTCTTCTTCGGGAACGGAACGGCCCGCCTTTGCCGCGACTCTTCCCATCTCGGCGTCGGAAAGGATTCCCCCCCAGTATTCCCGGCAGGGGTTGAGCAGGAAAAGATTCACGTCGGTGAATTCCCCGAGCGCGGCAAGGAGCTCCAGGTGAAAGGGCGGCAGGGTGGAACTCCCGAAAACGGATACTCTTCGGGGCAGCCGGTCCACGGGAGCGGCTCTTTTCTGAAGGCATTCCAGGAGGGCGCGGGCCCGCCCGGCTCGGTGATCGGGCCCGCACACATCCACGAGGGAACGCCAGAGCGCGGCCTGCCAGTGATCATCTCCCCCGTTTTCCCAGCGAAAAATCCAGTCGGGGCGGTAAAGCATGTACTGGTCCAGGGTATCTGCGATCTGATCGGCCAGTTGAAGCCTCTTCAGGGGATCCCCGTCCCCTTCGATATAATGACGGATCGGTCGGAACGCCTCCTCCCGGGACAGGGCAGGGAGCAGGGCCAGAATTCGCCAGGTTAGGGTTTCCCGGTCCAGGCACGCCGGCGTGAGGGCTTCCTCGAATACGCGGCGGTGAATGAAATCGACGAACCCGTTGGGATAGAAAAAACGAAGATTGGCGGCGACGCCCAAAAGACGGGCGAGTTCCATGGAAACCCACCGGGACATGCCGTCACTCTGGACAACCAGGCACTCCTCTTCCAGGGGAGAGGGCAAGGGGTCCCGCAGGCTTTCCGCAAGGGCCCCGGAAAGCCGTTCCAGGCGGTTTCCGTTGAAAAGCCTGAGCGTCATGGTTCAGCAGGCGGGTCAGAGTCTTCCATTTCCGGATTTTTTCGCGTCTTTAACTGAACCGCTCTCGCGCGTTTCTTCCGGGGCCAGATCGAAGGTCTTGTCTTCCAAAAGCGGCTGGACGGGCCGCGATTCGAGCATCCGCGAGGGGTTCTGCTCCACCCGCAGGGTGAGAACGCCCCCCATGATTCTGATTTCGTAGTTCCTGCCGGAAAGATCGACATCTTCCAGCGTGTCCTTGATTGTTTTTTTCAGATCCTTGAATTTCTTCTTGATCCTCATGTAGAGGAAAACGCATCCCCCGATGGCGCCGAAGAAAATGAGCAGAAACACCCACCAGGGCATGGAAAGCACCTTCCCGACAAGCATCATGAACGTGAGGAGGGCGAAAAGAAAGAGGACCTGGAGACCCAGGACGAGGTACATGTAATAAAAGCTTTGATCGATTTCCGAACTCGCCGGATTGCCTTTTTTGCTGTTCTTGCCCTTGTCGCCTCCGGCATGAAAAAACCGGCTTCGGACCATGATTCTCCTTTCTCCCTGGCGGGACGTGAACGTGGCCTCACGGTAGCATCCGCTCCGGGAGGTGTCAACGGAAATCGGCCCCGGAAACCGGTCCCGGAAGGCCGTGGAAAAGTCCCCAGGCCACTTTACTGACGGGCATCCCCGGAAACTTTCCTGAACAGGCGATCCCGGTGGGGGGACACGGGGACTTCAGGAATCACAGGGAGAGATAAACGCGGATCGTTTAAATCGTTTTATGTGATTCACCGGCAACAGCGAACCGCGGGTTCACCGGGTTTACAAAACGGAGGCCGATCGAACCAGAACGGACCCCGGCGCTCACCGCGGCAAGAGAGGAATAAGCCACGGGAATCCCTCCGCTTTAGCCGACCGGTTTTCAGGCCTAGCTTGAAAGACCGCTTCTCTGGCATTAAAAGGAAATGTCGAGGACTTCAAACTGGCGAACCCCTCCGGGCGTCTTCACCGTCACCTCGTCCCCGATGCGCTTTCCCACGAGGGCTTTGCCAATGGGCGACGTGATGGAGATCTGGGCCTGGCTTATGTCCGACTCGAAGGGACCGACGAGGCGGTATTTGATGACCTCGGAACTGTCCTGATCTTCCAGGGTCACCAGGGTGCCGAAAACCGCCCGGTCGCCGGCCAGTTCCGCGGGATCCACGATCAGCGACTGGGCAAGATTGTTCTCCAGTTCCTGGATTTTCCCCTGGATAAAAGACTGTTTCTCCTTGGCAGCGGCGTACTCGGCATTTTCCGATATGTCGCCGTGAGAGCGGGCCTCCTCGATGTCCCGAATGTTGGCGGGGACGTCGATCCTTTTCAAGTGATCGAGTTCCTTTTTCAGCTTTTCGAAGCCGGCCGGGGTGATGGGGATTTTCTGCATGCCTTGTCCTCCAGTGATGTTACAACGGGGATACCGGTGGAGTGGAGTGAGTGGAGTGGACCCACCGCTTCGCACCGTTCCCTTTGCCTATCCGGGCTCACATCCGCAGGCGTCGCTCCCCCTCAAGAAGGAGGCACCGTAAAATAGAAGGGGGGGTCAGGATCGGTGACAAGCTGTCCCGATCCTGACCCCTCCCCGAAGTGCGGAAAAAAAGAAGAGTCCGGAAGGCTTCTTATCGTTGTCTGGCGGTTTTTTCTACCAAACCTCTTTTCGTTTGTCCAATGAAAAGTGAAAAAGACGAGGCATCACCGCTCCGGCGTTTTCCGGCGCCGCCTTGCCCCACTGCGCCTCAAAGCTTGTACACCCTTTCACCGGGGAGAACGGTTATGCCGTTTTCTTTCAGGATCTCGATGGCCTCATCGGTACGGTCGAACCGGAAAATGATGAGCGCGTTTTCACCGCTCCTGTCCACGAAGGCGTACATGTATTCCACGTTGATGCTTTTCTTGAGAAGAACTGCCAGGATGCTGTGGAGCCCTCCCGGCCGGTCGGGCACTTCCACGGCCACCACGGGAGTCCGGCGAACGGTGAGGCCGTGAGCCTGGAGGGCTTTTTCCGCTTCCGCCACATTGTTCACGATGAGGCGGAGAATCCCGAAATCCGAGGTGTCGGCGAGCGAAAGGGCCCGGATGTTGATTCCGGCATCCTTGAGGACCCGGGTGATATGCTCGAGCCCGCCGGGCTTGTTTTCCAGAAAAATGGAGATCTGTTCGACTTTCATGTTTTCCTCTCCTTTTCTTACAGTTTTCTTCGGTCAATAACCCGTTGGGCCTTCCCCTCGTAGCGTTTCAGGGATTTGGTCTCCACCAGTTTCACCGCCGCCGTGACACCCAGGTACTCCTTGATGTCCTTCGAGATGCGCCGCTCGATCTCCTGCATCTTCCGGACCTCGTCGGAAAAGACCGATTCGCCCACCTCCACCCGGATCTCCAGGGTGTCCAGGGATTCCTCCCGGTCCACGATGAGTTCGTAGTGCGGCTCGAGACCCTCGATACCGAGAAGGATGCTCTCGATCTGAGACGGAAAGACGTTAACGCCGCGAATGATGAGCATGTCATCGCTCCGGCCGGAAACCCTTTCCATCCGGACGAGGGTCCGCCCGCATCGGCAGGGTTCCTTCATGAGCCGGGAAAGGTCCCGGGTCCGGTAACGGATGAGGGGAAAGGCTTCCTTGGTCAGGGTCGTGAAAACGAGTTCCCCCGGTTCCCCGTTGGGCAGGACTTGCCCTGTCACGGGATCGATGACCTCGACGATGAAATGATCCTCGAAAACGTGAAGCCCCCGGCGTCCCTCGACGCACTCGATGGACACGCCCGGCCCCATCACCTCGGAAAGACCGTATATGTCCAGGGCCGTGATGTTGAGCTTTTCCTCGATTTCCTCGCGCATCCTCTCCGTCCAGGGCTCGGCGCCGAGGACGCCGATCCGGAGTTTCAGGGATCCCATGTCCACCCCCGCTTCCCTTCCCTGTTCGGCCAGGTAAAGGGCATAGGAGGGGGTGCAGCAGATGGCCGTGGGACCGAAATCCTGAAGGATCATGAGCTGCCGGCGGGTGTTCCCGCCCGACATGGGGATGACGCTCGCCCCGAGTTTCTCCGCGCCGTAGTGGGCCCCGAGGCCCCCCGTGAAAAGGCCGTACCCGTAAGCATTGTGGATCATGTCGTTTTTCGTCAGTCCGGCGGCGACGAAAGACCGGGCCATGAGCTCTGCCCAGGTGTCGATGTCCCGCTTCGTGTAGCCCACCACCGTCGCCTTTCCCGTCGTTCCCGAGGACGCGTGGAGGCGCACGACGCTCGACATGGGCGCGGCGAAAAGTCCGAAGGGATAATTGTCCCTGAGATCCTCCTTGTCCGTGAAGGGCAGCCGCCTGAGGTCCTCGAGCCGGCGGATGTCGTCGGGCTTCACCCCCGCCTCGTCGAAGGCCTTCCGATAAAAGCCGACCGTATGGTAGACCCGCTCCGCCACCTGCTGCAACCGCTTGAGCTGCAGAGCTTCCAGGACTTCCCGGGGCAGGGTTTCGAACTCTTCATTATAAATCATCTTGAGACCTCCTCACAGGCGATGGATGTATTTTCAGAGCCTTCCGTTCCTCTCGACGGGCGGTGTTTTTCCATCCAAAAGAACAGATTTTTGGATTCCTTAGCACACCGGAGAGACGGGCGCAACGGGAAAGGATGAGCCCGGTGCCTCCCCGGGACGGGAGTTGGCACCTCTCGGCGGGCAGTTGGCGGTCATCCGTGATGCGACGGGAAAATCGGATTGCGGGAGCGCTTTCATTCCCTCTCGAGGGGTGATAAAAGGAAAGAAAGGGAGAGCCTGTCCATGGGAAAGGAAAAAATCACGAGACGGCAGAAAGACGTTTCCCGTCTCATTCGGGAAAAAAAGAAGATCCGGAAAGACCGGGTCGGAAAAAGGAAAAAAATCCAGCCCCCGGCCCCATGAAAACCACGGATTCCCGCTTCCGGGGAAAAATCATCCTGGCCCTCACCCTGGTTCACTTTACGGGGGATTTTTACAGCTCCTTCGTTACGCCCCTGCTGCCCGCCTTCACCGACCGATTCGCCCTGACCCTGACCCAGGTGGGTCTCCTGAGCGGTCTCGGGCGCTTTCTGGCGTTTGTCGTCCAACCTTCCGTGGGGTACCTCGCCGACCGGTATCAGACCCGTTTCTTCATTTTAGGCGGCGTTCTCCTGTCCGTCGTCTTCATCCCCCTGACCGGCGTGGTGCCTTCTTTCCCCATTCTTCTCCTCTGCATCGCCCTCGGGTCCATCGGGTCTTCCATGTTCCACCCGTCCGTAGCCGGGATGGTTCCCCTCTACTCCGGACTCCGGCCCGGTCTTTCCATGTCTTTTTTCAACACCGGCGGGACGCTCGCTTTCGCCGCCGGTCCCATTGCCATCGCCTGGTTCGTGGGAAAATACGGCCTCTCCCAGGCGCCTCTCACCATGATCCCCGGATTTTTCCTTTTATTGGTCATTTTTCTCTCCGTTCCCATCCCCCAGGAGGAAGGTCTGGGAAACTACGGGTTTTTCGGGTCTATACGGGAAGCTTTCGGAGAGGTCTGGCGGGCCGTTCTCCTCATCTGGGTCATCATGGTTCTCCGTGCCTTCGTCGCCCACGCCTTCAGGACCTTTTACCCGCTGCTCCTGGACAAAGCCGGGTTCGATCTCCTTTCCATCGGGACCGTCGTCTCCCTTTTTACGCTCGCCGGGTCGATAAGCGGGCTCATCGCCGGAACCCTTTCGGACCGCATGGGATACCGAAAGATTTTTTTATTCGCCCACGGGACAGCCTCTCCCGTCCTGTTTCTTCTTCTTTTTTCCACCGGCGCCGACGTCTACCTCATGACGTTTCTTTCCGGTTTTCTTATCATGGCGACGCTGCCCCTCGGGGTGACCATGGCGCAGGAGCTGGCCCCCCGGGGACGCTCCCTGGTCTCGAGCCTCATGATGGGATTCGCTTTCGGGCTCGGAGGGATGATGACCCCCCTCGTGGGAGCGCTGGCGGATCTCTTCTCCATATCCGCCGTTCTGTCCGCCGTGGCCTGGATTCCCCTTCTGACGACGGGGCTCGTTTTATTTCTCCCCGAAAGGGGACCCCTTGGGAAAAGGCCGTGACACGGGCCCGTTTCACCGGCGTTCCCCCGGTCTTGTCATTTTCTTAAAGGTGATTAATATAAGGGATGGCCAGGGAAAAATATCTCCCGGCACCCAGATTGAAGATCACGGGCAAGAGGTGACACCATCGACTACTACGAAATCCTGGAAATCCATGAAGACGCCTCGGAAAAGGAGATAAAGGACGGCTATCGCCGGCTGGCCCTGAAGTACCATCCCGACCGGAACGGCGGGAACCCCGAGGCGGCGGAGCGGATGAAGCTCCTCAATGAGGCCTATGCCGTTCTCTCCAACAGCGGAAAGAGAAAGGAGTACGATCTCCTCCGGCGGCGGTTCGGAACCGGCGCCGCCGACCGTTTCCGGACGTCCCACACAAGCGAGGATATCTTTCGGGATTCGGACATTCACAGAATTTTCGAGGAAGTGGCCCGGTCCTTCGGGCTTCGGGGCTTCGAAGAGGTGTTTCGAGAGCAGTACGGCAACGGATTCCGGACGTTCCACTTCCAGAAGGGGGGCTTAAACGCCCGGGGGTTCGTTTTTACGGGACCTTTCGGCCAGGAGGCCGTGAAGAACGCCGCCGACGGCGCGGCCCTGGGGAAAATATCCCGGTTTTTCCTCGAAAAAATGGGGGGCCTTCTCCTGCCGGAAGAGGGGCAGGACCGGGAGGACACCCTGACGCTCCGTCCCGGCGACGCCGCCAGGGGCGGATCCTTTCCCTACGAGGAAAAAAGGACGGGGAAAAAACTTCTCGTCAAAATACCCCGGGGGATCCGTGAAGGTCAGCGGATCCGCCTGTCGGGCATGGGAAAACCGGGGAAAAGAGGAGGGAAGCCCGGCGACCTGTATCTCACGGTGCGCGTCCGCAAACCCCTGCTGGAAAAAATCGGGGACGCCTTTTCCCGCCTCAGAAAGCCTTGATCCGGTAAAAACCCTCTTCCCGGGAGTGTGGCCAGGCCACACCGAATGCGGCGGGTCACGGTGCGACATTACCGGCCCAAAGGCTCTCCCGAACGCTGCACAGACAGGACGAAACCATATGCCCCGGCCGGCGTCGGTGAAAACGACCCGGGTGGCATCGGCAAAACCGGGATTCAGTCTTCATCCCCCCTGAAGCGGAGGGCGAGCATGGTCATGTCGTCCGCCCGGGGCTCCTGGCCGGCGAATTCCCGAACACTCTCCTTGACGGTTCTGACGACGTCCTCCACGGGGAGGTCCCGGACGGCGGAAAGGGCCTCTTTCAGCCGGCCCTCCGCGTAGAAGTCCTTGTCGGCGTTCATCGCCTCGGTGACCCCGTCGGTGTATAAAAAAAGAAGATCCCCTGGTTTCAGGACCATTTCATTGGACCGATAGTCAAATCCTTCCTCGATCCCCACGGCCATTCCGTCCGTTCCGGGGAGAAATTCGGGGGGCGTCCCCGCCGTGATGAAGAAGGGCGGGTTGTGGCCGCCGTTGGCGTAGCGGAGGGACCCGCTCACCACATCGAGAACAGCCAGAAAGAGGGTCACGAACAGGCACGAGGGGTTGTCCACGGCAAGCTCCTCGTTGACGCTCCGGAGGATGGCGTGGGGTTCCCGCCCCTGGGCGGCCTTCGCCTTGACGAGGGTCTTCGTGACGGCCATGAGAATGGACGCTGGAACCCCTTTTCCTGAAACATCCCCCACGTGAAAGCACAGATGCCTGTCGTCGAGAAAGAAGAAGTCGTAAAGGTCGCCCCCCACCTCCCGGGCCGGCTCCAGGTTGGCGAACAGATCGAACTCCCGGCGGTCGGGGAAGGGGGGAAACGTTTTGGGGAGGATGCCCATCTGAATGTCATGGGCGATTCTCAACTCGCTTTCGATCCGTTCCTTGGCCGCCGTGGTTTCCGTGAGATCGTCGATGTACTTTTTCAGGCACACCTGCATGGAATGGAAAGACAGGGCCAGCTCACCCACCTCGTCCCGGGCTCTGACGGGGGGAAGAGGAGCGTCCAGCCGGCCCCGGGCGATATGGGCCGCCGCCCCGGCGAGGCCCCGGAGAGGTTTCGTAACGGTCCCGGCGACAAAGACGATGACAACGATGAGAACGGCGAATCCCATGACGCCGAGGACGATGACGGTCCGGTTCAGGCTGTTCACGGGCGCCATGAGTTCGGTCCGGGGAAAGAGAACCCCCAGGGACCAGCCGTTCGTGGCCAGCGGGGCAAAGGCCATCCAGCCTTCCTTTCCCGTGAAGAGGCTCCGGTAGGGAACGAAACCGACCTTTCCCTGAATCATCTCCCGGCCGATCCGTCTCAATTCGGGATTCTTCCGGGCCTCGGCAATGGTGAAGATGGTCTCGTTCATCACCAGCCTCGGAAGGGGGTGGGTGACAAAGGTGCCGTTCCTGGACAGGAGGAAACCGTATCCCGATTCCCGAATCCGGATGGCCCCCACCAGGGACTGGAGCCAGGAAAGGGACACATCCGCCGTCACGATGCCCGCGAGCTTCCGCTCCTCCCCTACGGTTTTGTAAAAGGGGAAGGAATACGTGGACATGACGATGCTTCCCGCGCCCTCATCGTAATAGGGTTCCGTCCAGACGGGACAGCCGAGCTCCCGGGGAATCTGGTACCAGTCCCAGTGAAAATAGGAATAGTCATCCGACGCGAGGTTGGCGTAAAGGACAAAACCGTCGCTTTTGTAAAAATAGGGGGCGAAGCGGGAAACACCGGGCTCGAACATGTCGGGCTCGAAGGCGACGGCGGCCCCGTAGATGTCGTCATTGTGTTCGACCACCGTTTTCAGCGTGTCCAGGAGGCCGCTTTTCGTGAAATCCGATGTTTCAAGAAAACACGCCAGGTTTTGGGGAATCTTCTCCACGGCCGCCAGAACGGTGTCGATGCGGTTTACCGTGGCCGCCGCCAGGTTGGAGGCACTGTCCTCGATCTGGCCGATGAGGATGTCCCGGGAGGTCTTGTAGCTGTATCCGAAAATCAGAAGGAAGACGACGGACACGCTCGTCAGGACGAACAGCGCAAGCCTGAAGGCGAGACCCCGGCGGTTAATCATGGGGGCACGCCCGGTAAAAGGAGGAAAAATCGGGAACACCGTCGATGAGATCCAGGGCCTGAAGACCCTGGGCCACCCGCTCGTAATCGGCGGGAATAAGAAGCCCGGGCGCCCTGTCCGGGTCATCAGCGGGGATCATGAGGTCTTTCATGCGGTCAAGCATCCAGCGCTGGTGAACACGGGTCGCCGGAATGTGGGCCCTTTCCATTTCCGTCATGACGATGTCAACAGCCTCTTCGGGATGGTCAAAAGCATGCCGCCACCCTTCCAGGGAAGCCTGGATAAAGGCCCGGCACAGGGTGGGGTCTTCCCGCCAAGTCGCCTCGAGGGCATAGAGACCGTCCTCCGGATAATTGAGGCCGTAATCATGGAAAAAGAACGTTGTCAGTTCATCGGCGTCGATGCCGCTGCTGAGAATCGTGTGATATTCGTTGTACCACATGGCGGACGCCACGGCGACGCCGTCCCGGAGAAACAGGTCTAACGACCGGGACTGGGGAACCACCGTGACCTGAAGATTGAATTTTCGGAAAAAGGCCAGGGGCTGAACCCGGAAGACGGATCCCCAGAGTCCGACCTTGCGGCCGTCGATGTCCGCCACCGTCTCGATGCCCCGGGCCTTTTTCGCCACGAGCATGAGGGCGGACCGCTGGAGGATCTGCGCCATATTGACGACCGGAACGCCCTGGGCCCGCATCTGGATGCCCGTGGCAAGCCACAGGGTGGCAAAGTCGGTTTTCCCCTTTTCCAGATATTCCCAGGGGGAGTGACCGGGTCCGCCGTTTAGAATGTAGAGATCGATACCGTGCTGTTTGTAGATACCCTTGTGAAAGGCCACGTAATACCCGGCGAACTGGGCCTGGGGAGACCATTGGGGCAGAAACCGGGCTCGTTTCAGAGGCCCGTCTTCGGCCCGGGCCATCGTCGCAGGATCGAGGCAGGACAGCAAGAGCAAAAGTACCGTGAATAGGCGGGTCCAAACGGCCATGGCTCAAAAAAGAAGGGAGAGGATATTGGTGTCCGCCTCCCGCCGGTATTCCACTCGGGAGGCGAGGCGCCTGAAAAGAAATATTCCCAGCCCTCCGATGGGCCTGTCTTCGATCCCCCTTTCCAGGTCTGGTTCCCGCCATGACAGGCAGTTGAACGGGACGCCCTGGTCCCGGACCTCGACGGCCAGCCGGCCCGGTTCTCCCGAAGAACACCGGATCTCAACGACGCCCCGTTCACGGGGATAGGCATAGGTGAAGATATTCACCAGGACTTCTTCCAGGGCGAGGCTCATTTCGAGGGCCCTTTTTTCATCCAGGCCGGCCGCGCGGGCCTTTGTCTCAAGAAAGGCAAGGGCCTCTTTCAAATGCTCCAGACTGGCCGGCAGGATCACCGTCCCCATGAACGTTTCCTCGATTCCGTCACCATGAAACCTGAAGGCATCTCCAAGGGCCTTACAGTTCCAAAAGGGCCTCTTCCGGAGAGCCATAGATGGGGATGATCTTGTTGAACCCGGAAATTTCAAAAACTTCCCCGACGATGTCTTTCAGGGAAGACAGGACGATACGGCCTTCCAACCCTTTGAGCCGTTTCGTCACCGCCAGGATGCTGCGGAGGCCTGCACTGCTGATATATTCGAGGTTTTGAAAATCCAGCACGAGGATCTTTTCCCCCGCCTCGATGAGCGTATCCAGTTCCTTGTCGAAATCGGGGGCGCTCACGGCGTCGAGCCGGCCGTCGACGGCGATTACCATGGCTTTCTCTTCCTTGCGCTTCGTGATCTTCATAAGACCCTCCTTGTTGTGGTTCCTTGCAGGATGTAATCGGAGACTGTTTAAAAATCAAGGATTACTTGCGCCAGGTTTTTCCGGAACGGTCCACTCCGGGGAAAATGTGTTTTTTTTCTTCACGATCTCCTGTATGTGACGGGGAAAAATCGACGCGGGAACCATGGAACACCTGGAACGTGAAAAGATTCTCTTCATTCACGGAGGAGCCTTGGGGGACGGCATTTTGAGCCTTCCCGCCATTCATTCCGTTCGGGACGCCTTTCCGGGGGCCGCGATCACCCTGATCGGCCACCCCGAACGCTGGAGATGGGTATGCCCCGCCCCTTTTGAAAAAATTCTTCCCCTGGAGTGGATGTCCCTGGAACGGCTCTTCGTGCCCGGCGGCCCGATTCCCCCGACCCTGGAAGCTCTTCTGGGAAAGTTCCGTCTCGTCATCAGCTGGCATGGGGACCGGGTCTTTGAAAAAAATCTTCTTTCTTTCCTTCGCGGCACCCTTCTCTTTCGCCCTTTTCGGCCATCCGCCCTGACCGTTCACGCCTCCGATTTCTTCCTTAACACCCTGAAACCCCTGGGCATCCCCCTTGCGGCGAATATCCCCCCTCTCGAAGCGCCCCCTCTCACGGAACCCTTTCCGAATATGCCCGCCGAACCGGTAATCCTGCACCCGGGAAGCGGATCCCGGCTGAAATGCTGGTCCTCTGAAAACTTCGCGCGGCTGGCGGAAATGACGGAGCACCTCCTTCGCCGGCCCTGCCGGTTTCTCATCGGGAAAGCGGACCGATGGATCCTGGAAGAGCCATCCTTTCGAACGCCGGAGATGGAAAAAAGGGTTCTCATGAATCATTCCCTTTCGACAGTGGCGGCGATTTTAAAAAAAGGGAGGGCTTACGTGGGAAACGACTCGGGGATTTCTCACATGGCGGCGGTGCTCGGCATCCCTGCCCTGGTTCTCTTTACGGCGACGGATCCCCGAATATGGGCTCCCCGGGGACGTCACGTCCGTGTGCTTCAGGACAGGAAGGGAGAATTAACCGTGGACAACGTTTACAATGTCCTGAAGAGAATCGTTTCCTGATGTAAAAAATCCGTGGGAACAGGCCTCTCGCGGATTTTTTTCGTTTTTGTCAAGACACCCTTTTTGGGGGCCAAAAAGGACCTTTTAAGGCCTGAAAATGCCCTAAAAATAATCTATTAATGTTTATTTTCAACTAGTTGACTTGGTCCGACCCCGATCCCCGATCCTATCATGAACCGAGGCCGAGGAGGAAAACCCCGGCAAGGACCAGGAGAGACCCGGCGATTTTGGCCGCCGTCAGTGTTTCCCCCAGGAACAAGACAGCGAGCAGAACGGTCACCGCGGGGTATGCCGCCGTCACGAACACGACCCGGGTCGCCTCGCCGTTCTCAAGGGCAAGATAGAAAAGAAAAAGGCCGCCGATGAGAAAGAGGCCGCTCAGGAAGCCCGTGAGCGCATGGGGCTCTTTCAGGGACACGGAAACGCCGCGCCCGATGAGGAAATACCCGAGGAGAAAAGCCGCCAGGCATCCCAGGGAAGCGCTCCATAAAAGCAGGCGGGGAGGAAGGCCCCGGGAAGCCGCTTTACCCAGAACCCCCCACAGGCCCCACAACCCCATGGCGCCCAGGGCACAGAAAAGCCACGATTTCATGAACCCTCCCGTCGAAAGAGATGATTTCTCCGTCTGCCGCCCGGACCTGTTCAGGGGCTTTCTGCAGGAAAAAATCTCTTTTCGGGCATTTTACAGCCTCTTTCTTTATGATAGAATTATAGGTGTTGTTTCACGACCCCCATGACAAGGAGCGTGCCATGTTTTTCGATTTTCTCACCGGGGCCCTCACGGTCCTCGTTATTCTCCTTCTCATCCCCTTCCTCTGGTTCGCCTTTCAGGTCAGTCTTCTCGTCGCCGTCCCGCTCGCCATCGCCATCGGTCTTTTCTTCGGCCTCGTTGTCATCGGGAAAGCGGTCCGGTACGCATCGAGCCGGTACCGCAAAACCCGGACGGGCGACGGGATCGAAAAACCGTAGACCGGACCCTCACGCCTTCTTCTCCCTGCGGGAGACGGAGTAGACATTTCTCTGGGCCGTGGGCGTCACGGTAAGGTTCTGGACGTTCACGTGGTCCGGCGCGTTGATGATGAAGAGGATGCACTCGGCCACATCGTCCCCGGAAAGGGGCGCATATCCCTCGTATACCCGGTCCGCCTTCTCCTGGTCGCCATGGAACCGGACATCGGAAAATTCCGTCCGGACGGCCCCGGGATTCACCGCGGACACCCGGATCTCCGTTCCCAGAAGATCCACGTTCATCCCTTCCGAAAGGGCCCGGACAGCGAACTTGGAGGCGTTGTAAACGTTTCCCCCCGGATAGACCTGGTAACCGGCGATGCTTCCCACATTGACCACGTGACCGCGGTTTCGCGCCACCATGAGAGGGAGCACCGCCCGGGAGACATTGAGAAGCCCCTTGACGTTGGTGTCCATCATCCGGTCCCAGTCGTCGAAATTCCCCTGGTGAAGCTTTTCCAGGCCCGCAGCCAGGCCGGCATTGTTGATCAGGATGTCCGGGAAGATGTCTTGTCCCTGCAGGTCTTCCACAAACCGGAACACGTCATCCCGGTCCCGGACATCAAGGTGCCTGCAGAAAACGGTAACACCGAACTCCGACGAGAGTTGTTCCTTGAGAGCCAGGAGACGCTCCATCCGCCTGGCCCCGACGATGATATTCGCCCCCATGGCGGCGCACTTCCTGGCGCAACTCTCACCGATGCCCGAACTGGCGCCGGTAATGAACACCCATTTCCCTTTTATGCGATTTTCCACAGGTCTTATCCTTCCTCTGTTTTTTCGTTTCGACTCATACCGACCCCGGTGAGAGCATGTCCGCTTCCACCTTGAAGGAAGGCATGAGGTAAACGGCGTCACGGACAATCCCCGCCACCAGGGCCTGGAGCCAGAGGGTCCCGAGGCGGGCCGTTTTCCTGTCGAGACCCCTGACGGCATCGAGATAATGCCGCGACTTGCCGGCCGCCTCTTCCTCGAAGGCTTCCAGAAAGGCCTGCCGTTCCCGGCTCTTTCCCTCTTTCCCGGCGGCTTCCTCCAGCCGGTCCCGGATCTCCGGCCAGGCCCGCTGAAATTCCTCTTTCTGGCGAAGCAAAAGGGCGTTATCTTTTTTCCCGCTCCCGATCCTTTTCCCCACGGTTCTGGATCGCTCCATTTTCCCGGCCAGTTCGCCCAGGCGGCGGACTCTCTCCTCCAGGGCCTGGGCCAGAACGGTTCGGACCCCCCCGTAAAGGGCCTCCCCGAAAAGATCCCCTTGGAAAAAAGGCTTGCGGAAATGCCGGTACCATTCCTGGAGGGCGATGAGGTTGGCTATATAAAAGAGATTGTTGAGAACCCGCCTGCGGACGTCGCCGTAGAATCCCTCGTGGAACGTCACCGTTTTCCGGGCCGTCCGTGCGTCCTTCAGGATGATGCCGCCCTCGGGACAATCGGTCCGGCAGACCACCCCGGCGGCGATGACCGTGCCGTATCCGATCCGCAGAGGCCCGACGAGCCCCCCCTGACCGCCTAAAAAAATCGATGGCTGGTTCAGCATGACCCCCCGGGGAACATCGCCCACGAGAGAAGGGGTGGCCTTGTCCTGGTTGGGCGTAAAGTTGAAATGTATGTAAGAGCTCCCCACCTCGCTGTGATCCCGGCCATGGGACCCTCCGGCCATGAGGCAGTCGCAGAAGTTGATCAGGCTGCCGAGGGTCACAAAGGGGAAGAGAATGGTCTGTTTCAGACCCACCGTGTGCCCCCCCCGGCTTTCTTCCTCGAGAAGGCACCCCTCCCGGACCTGGGCCCCGCCGCCTAAAGAGACGTGGTCCAGGAAGACCGATTCCCGAAAGTATCCGCCCCGAAGATCCACAGCAGGGCCGATCCAGGCGTTTTCCACCGTCACCGGCCCCTCGCGGCCCAGGACGGCGCCGGCGCAAACCACTGTCTTTTCCCCAAAAATCCGCGTTCCCCCATGGAATACAACGCCCCGGGAGGCAATACGGTCGATCGAAACCTCGTCACCCACCTCCACGGCGGCGGGGAGGGGCATGGAAACGCCCCGTTTCAACAGTTCCCGGATTTTCGGCGGAAGGGTCCGAGAAGGCGCCAGGGCCTTTTTCTTCTTTTGTGTCTCACCCTGTCCATTCATCCCGTTTTCCCGTCCCTTCTTTCTGCTGAATCTCTTTCTTTTTCAGATAGACCAGGAGGGCCGTCAGGGCCGCCTGGGTCACCCCGGGGATTCGCAGGGCCTGGCCCACCGATTCGGGCTGCACCGCCGAAAGTTTTTTCCGCATTTCATTGGAAAGACCGGGGATAACGGCGTAGTCGATCCCCCGGGGCAGTTTCCGCCCTTCCATCTGCCTGAACTTTTCGACCATCTCCCTCTGTCGAAGGATGTACCCTTCATACTTGGCTTCGATTTCCACCTGTCTTTTCACGAAAGGATCCCCGATGGGTTCGTAGCCTTCCAGGTTCTTCAGGGCCTCGTAGGAAAGACCGGGCCGTTTCAGAAGCTGGTAGAACGTCGTCGGCTGTTTCACCGGGGCTGATCCGGCCCGGGACAGGACATCGTTCACCGCGGCCCCCGGAAAGACCCGCGATCGTGAGAGTTTATCGATCCGGCTGTTGATCTCCTTGATTCTTTCATGGAGGTTCCGGTAATCCTCCCGGGGAACGAGGCCGAGTTCACAGCCCTTTCCCATGAGGCGGATGGCCGCGTTGTCTTCCCGGAGAAGAAGCCGGTATTCCGCCCGGGAGGTGAACATCCGGTAGGGTTCGTCCACGCCGCGGGTGATCAGGTCGTCCACCATGACCCCCATGTAGGCCTCGGAGCGGTCCAGGACGAAGGGCTCCCTTTTCTGCACCATCAGGGCGGCGTTGATCCCCGCCCAGAGCCCCTGGCCGGCCGCTTCCTCGTACCCCGAGGTGCCGTTGATCTGCCCCGCCAGGAAGAGCCCGCCGACGCTTTTCGTTTCCAGGGTCTTCCGGAGCTGGCTCGGCTGGACGAAGTCGTACTCGATGGCGTAGGCGCTTCGCATGATTTCCGCTTCCTCCAGTCCCCGGACGGAATGAACGAGACGCGCCTGGATTTCCAGGGGCAGGCAGTTGCCCAGCCCCTTGGCGTAGATCTCTTCCGTGTCGAGCCCCTCGAACTCGAGGACCACGGGATGGGTTTCCTTGCCGGCGAAGCGCATGACCTTGTCCTCCAGGGAAGGACAGTACCGGGCGGAGACCCCCCGGATCACCCCCGAGTAAAGAGGAGAGAATTCGATGTTCTCCCGGATGATCCGGTGGGTCTCCGCCGTGGTGTGGCCGAAATAGGAAGGGAGCCTCTCGGGACGCAGGGTTTCCGTCCGATAGGAAAAGGGTTCGAATTCGGGATCGCTGTCCTGCCTCACGAGGGCCGAAAAATCGATGGTGGACGCTTTCAGCCGGGGCGGGGTTCCCGTTTTCATGCGTCCCATCTCGAACCCCAGGTCCCGGAGGCACCGGGCCAGGGTGACCGACGCGATTTCCCCCGCCCTTCCGGCAGGCTGGCGGGAAACCCCCACGTGGACGAGACCGTTCAGGAAGGTTCCCGTTGTCACCACCACCGCCTTCCCGGCGTAGAAATAATCCGTGGTGTCGATAACCCCGGCGACCCGGCCCCCTTCGACGACGATCTTTTCCACCAGGGCCTGGCGCACGTGAAGATTTTCCTGCTTTTCCACCACCGCCTTCATGGCGAGCCGGTAGAGCTGCTTGTCGCACTGCACCCGGGAAGACTGGACAGCGGGTCCCTTGGACCGGTTGAGCACGCGAAAATGAACGGCCGTCCGGTCGGCGATCTTTCCCATTTCCCCGCCCAGGGCGTCCACTTCCTTGACAAGCTGCCCTTTCGCCAGTCCGCCGATGGCGGGATTGCAGGACATGAGGGCGATGCTGTCCAGGTTGATGTTGAAAAGAAGGGTCCGGCACCCCATGCGGGCGGCGGCCAGTGCGGCCTCGCACCCCCCGTGTCCCGCCCCCACGACGATGACGTCATAGGTGTTCATGGATTTTTATCCCGTCCTCTTGCACGAATTGGACAAGTTTAATAATAATAAGGATGAAAAACAAGGCTTCTTTAAAAACGGCGAATTCAAGGAACTTCTTTCGGATATCTGACGGTTTCATTGGAAAGGGTAAATCGGCGAAGTGAGTCGTCAGGAAATGAAAAAACCGGCCTTCTGGAACACGGAAAAGCGTTACTACGACCTGAAGAGTTTCTTCCGGAACCGTTTCGGCTGCAATGTCTTCAAGCTCCCCATCGACGCCGGGTTCACCTGCCCCAACAGGGACGGCACCGTCGCCTCGGGGGGTTGCCTTTACTGCGACGGCCGAGGCTCCAGGCTTCGGCAGGCCGGCCCACTGCCTTCGGTGACAGAACAGGTCCAGGCCGGGAAGGCCTTTTACCGGGACCGGCGGGGGGCGAAAAAGTTCATCGTCTATTTCCAGACATTCACCAATACCTACGGGCCGCCGGAAAAGCTCGCATCCCTCTATGAGGAGGCCCTCGGGGAGGAAGACGTGGTCGGCCTTGCCGTCGGGACACGCCCCGACTGCGTGCCCGACCCCGTCATCGATCTCTTGGCAGGCTTTGCCCGGGAACGCCATGTCTGGGTCGAATACGGTCTCCAGTCCATTCACGACCGGACCCTTCGGTTCCTCAACCGGGGGCACGGCGTGGACGCCTTTCTCGACGCCCTGGGGCGAACGGCGGGAAAAAACATCTTCGTGTGCGTCCACATCATCGTCGGTCTGCCCGGCGAAACGGAAGCGGATATCCTGGAGACGGCCCGGCGGATCGCCGCCCTTCCCGTCCAGGGAATCAAGATTCACCTCCTTCTCGCCCTTCGGGGGACACCCCTGGGTACACTGTACGAGCGCGGGGAAATTTCCCTCATGACCATGGACCGATACGTGGACACGGTCTGCAATATCCTGGAGATTCTCCCCCCGGAGATGACCATCCAGCGCCTTACCGCCGACGGTTACCGGGACATCTACCTGGCCCCGGAGTGGGGACGGAACAAAATGGCGGTTTTAAATGCTATCGACAGGGAATTGGAGCGGAGAAATTCCTTTCAGAGTGCCCGGTACGGGCCCCCGGAAGGAAGTGATCCGGCGTGACGGGAATTAGTCTCCCCGCTGTTTCTCGAGCTTTTCCTGTTTCGTTTTGCAATCGAAACAAAGGGTTGTGACGGGGCGGGCCATGAGGCGCTTTTCCGATATGTCGCCGCCGCACATTTCGCAGATTCCGTAAGTCCCGTCATCAATCCGTGAAAGGGCTTCCCGCATCTTGTTGATGAGCTTTCTCTCCCGATCCCGGATACGAAGCTCGAAATTCCGGTCGGACTCCAGGGAGGCCCGATCGGTGATGTCGGGCAGGTTCTCATTGTCGTCGGTCATGCCCAAGAGGGTTTTTTCCGCATCCGCCAGAAGCTGATCGATCTTGTGGTTCAGCTGATTTCTAAAGTATTCAAGCTGTTCCTGGTTCATTCAATCTGGTTCCTGCCTTTTTTTAATTTCTTGGCCCCGTTTGCGCCTCCCCATATATACAACTTGCCCGAATTGTTCAAGCAAAAACACAAAAGAACATGAACTTTGCGGCAATATTAAAGAATTGTCAAGACGGGCGGCAAGGCGCAGGGAAACTTCGTGGCATTTTAAACACAGGTGGTCCAGATAATTCGCAGCCGCAACGGATCCTGCCGGATGGTGTCAAAAAGGCCGCCCGGTGCGTTGCTCCCAACGGCGGCACGCCCCGTCACGGCCATCCGTATCAGAACGGCCAGGATGACTCTCCGGGACCTGCCCATGTTCTTCTCTTTCCCTGCTGGCAGTGGTCGCTTTACTTGTCACCACCTGTTCAGAGCGAGATCGACGAGGGGCTTTCCGGCGCCCGATCGACGCAAGGACGTCTCAGGAACCCTTGGACGGAAGGTAAAAAAAACGGTCGAGGCTCAATTTGAGTATCGTTAAGCCCAGCAAAAATTCCCGGTGCTCTTCTCGAAAACCCGGGGACTCGGTGTCTTCCTCGATTTGCCGGACAGCATCGCTCAAGGCCTTGATCGTCAGCGACGGCAAAGGCACGGGAGATTTTCTTCTAACACACTGAAACTGGGCCCGCACCGTTTCGATGATTTCCAGAGCCGAATCCCAGGAAACTTCCCCGCAAGACCACTTTTCAAGGAGCGCACATTTATAGCGACGGCAGACGTTGAACCGCTCCTCATAAATCGTGCAGAAATTCCGGCGATGGTGAGGACAGGGAAGAACGAAAAAAAACTTCCCTTTTTTTTCAGAAATTTCCATGTTCAGCATCTTCGCCCGGGACCGTTCCATGTCCCCCAGGGCAGCCTTGCTATGCAGATAACCCTGGCAGCAGAGCCCGCAAGCCAGACAGAGTTCATTCTTCCCTCGATCCAATTCTCCTCCGGAACACCCATTCCCGATTTTTAATGCCCGAGTCGTCATTTCCGTTCTCGAAGTAGCCGAATACGCTTCCATATTCAGGATGAGCGCCTGATTTTTTCGATGATGTTCGTCGTCGAGGCCCCTTCCAGGTACGGAAGAACGACCACATCACCGCCCTTGGAGCGGACGAAATCACCTCCCACGACACCGTCGGCCTTCCAGTCCCCGCCCTTGACGAGAATGTCCGGTTGAAGGGCCTCGATGAGGGAGAGAGGGGTTTCGTCGTCAAAAAAGGTAACGTAGTCCACCGATTCGAGGCCCGCCATGACAAAAGCCCTCTCCTCCTGTCTGACGACGGGCCGGTCCGGCCCCTTGATGGACCGGACGGAACGGTCCGTGTTGAGTGCCACGACAAGAACGTCACCGAGCCGCCGGGCCTGGGCAAGATACCGGACGTGTCCCGCGTGGAGGATGTCGAAGCACCCGTTGGTAAAAACGATCCGGCGGCCCTGCCGCCTGTGTTCTTTCAACAGAACCAGGAGGGTCTCCCGGGAAACGATCTTCTCCGCCCCCATCAGGAACCTCCCATAAAACGGGGCACGGCACGGGCAGCGGTCAGCACGGCCACGTCCGCGGCGCCCCTTCGAAGGAGTTCCCGGACACCCTCTCTGACCGTGCTTCCCGTCGTAAAGACATCGTCCACCAGGAGAATCACCTTTCCCTCGACGGCGTCGGGATTAACCACTTCAAAGACCCCGCGGACGTTTTTTACCCGTTCTTCGGCGTTGAGGAATGTCTGTGGCCTTGTTTCCCGAATTTTTCGGAAAGAGAACACATCCAGGGGGAGGGCCGCGACCCGCGCCAGGGCCTTCGCCAGAACGGCTGACTGGTTGAATCCCCGTGCCCGAAGTTTCTTTTCGTGAAGCGGAACGGGGAAAACCACGTCAAAAGCGGTCCAGGAGGTTCCCGGTATGGAAAGGTTGCCCATGAGCCTTCCCAGCGCTTCTCCCAGGGGTATTATCCGGCGGTACTTGAACCGGTGGATGGCATCGTGGAGCGGGCCTTCGTATCGACCCAGGGACCGGGCCGATGAAAAGGGGGGTGGGTCGAGGAGGCACGGCCCGCAGATATGATCCTCCCCTTCGGGGGAACGGAAAGGCATTCCGCACCGGAAACATAACGGCGAACGGATGAGTGGAAGGGCATTCCGGCAGGAAAGACAGAACGTTTCGCCCCCCGGCAACTCGAGAAGGGTACCGCACAGGGGGCAGGCTTCGTGAAGGACGAGGCGGCAGAGAGAGGCCAGTGAAGCGGGAATCACGCCAGTTCCTCACCCAAATCTTCTATTTTCTGCACCGAATCAGGAACGGCCAGAACAGGGGCTTCCGCCCAGAGACGTTCGATTTCATAAAATTCACGGGTGGCCTCAAAGAAAATGTGGAGAATGACATCCCCGTAATCCATGAGAATCCAGTTGCCGCCCTGACGCCCCTCGACACCGAGAGGAAGGACCCCGTATTTTTTCAGGCGTTCTTCGATATGTTCGGCGATGGCCCTTACCTGGCGGTCTGACGTGCCGCTGCAGATGATGAAATAGTCGGTGAAGGAGGACAGTTCCCGAACTTTCAGAATGAGGAGATTTCCCGCTTTCCTCTCCAGGGCGGCGTTGGCGCAAAGCAGAACGAGGTCACCGGCCTTGAGCGTCGGCGGTTGTATATCAGATTTTTCCTTTTTTTTCAGCCCTTTTCCCCTCTCTGGCAGCCCTTTATCCACGGGACATGGAAAAGGGCCTTTTTTTAATGATCGTCTCATTTCTGCCCGGGCCGACGGACACGAGAATCACCTCCACACCGGACATCTCTTCCACTCTCTGGACGTATCGCCGTGTGTTCGCCGGCAGTTCCTCGAAAGTCCGGACATTTCCGATGTCCTCGGTCCAGCCGTCGAGGACCTCGTAAACGGGCTCACAGGATTCAAGAACCTTCGTGTTCGAGGGAACGGAATCGGTGAATTCACCATCCCCGGACCGATAACCAATGCAGATCTTCACCTTCTCGATCCCGTTCAGGACATCCAGTTTCGTGATGGCCAGGCCGGTGACACCGGAGACCCGGGCGGCATGACGGACCAGGACCATGTCGAGCCAGCCGCAGCGCCGCTTTCTTCCCGTCGTTGCACCGAACTCCTGGCCGACGGTCTGGATCCGTTCGCCGATTTCGTCGGTCAGTTCCGTCACGAAAGGTCCTCCGCCCACCCGGGTCGTGTAGGCTTTGCAGATCCCGACGACACCGTCGATCTGGCGGGGCCCAATTCCGGCGCCGCAACAGGCGTTTCCCGCCACCGTGTTGGAGGATGTCACGTAGGGATAGGTGCCGTGGTCGATGTCGAGATGGCACCCCTGGGCCCCCTCGAACAGGATGTGCTTGCCCTGCTTGACGGCCCTGGCAAGCACAAGGGACGTGTCGGCCACGTATTCCCGGAGCCTGTCGGCGTACCCCCGATACTCTTCAAAGATCTCTTCAAAAACAACAGGGGCTTCCCCGAAGTATTTCTCCAGGAGAAAGTTCTTCTCCTCCACGTTTTTCCGCAGGCATTTCGAAAAGGTGTTCTCATCCAGGAGCTCGCAGAACCGGATTCCCGTCCGGGCCACCTTGTCTTCGTAAGCGGGACCGATACCCCGCCCCGTCGTCCCGATCTTCGCTTTTCCTTTCCGGGTTTCCCGGGCGGCGTCCAGTCTTCGATGATAGGGCATGATCAGGTGGGCATTGAGGCTCACATACAGCTTCGTTTCCGGCGGAAAGGCCCCCTGGGATCGCAGTTCATCGATCTCCTGGATCAGGACCTTCGGGTCCACCACCATGCCGTTTCCGAGGATACAGGTCTTGTTGTTGTGCAGGATGCCCGACGGAACGAGATGAAGGATCGTTTTCTTTCCTTCCACCACCAGGGTGTGACCGGCGTTGTTTCCTCCCTGAAAACGGACAATCATGTCCGCTTCATGGGAATAGAGGTCGACGACCTTTCCTTTTCCCTCGTCTCCCCACTGGGTTCCCACCACGACGACGCATCCCATGGTCTTCCTCCGTTTACAGGTTACAGATTAACGGACTTGCGAAAAGTTTTCAAGAACGCTGTTTCGAAAGCTTCGCGAGAAGCCCCGCCGTTCCTTTGGTCTTTTTATCGAATTGCAACGCGGTTTTCCTCCCGCGACACCCCCGAATGGACCTGTTCGAAGTCTACAGCATTAAAGTTCCAGCTGGTTCACCGATATCACGTTGGGAAGATCCCGAAGTCTCTGGATCACTTCCTCGGGAACCGTCCCGTCCGTCGTCAGAACGACCAGGGCCTGGCCGTCCACCTGCTGCCGGCTCAAATGGAGGCGGGCGATGTTGACATTGCTGGCCCCCAGGGTGGTGCCGATGTTCCCTATGACGCCGGGCTTGTCATAGTTGTAAAGAACGATCATGTTCCCTTCGGGAATCACGTCCAGGGTGAACTTGTTGATTCGGACAATGCGGTAGTCCTTCTGGCCGAATATGGTCCCGGCGGTGTACCCCTTATCCTGGGTCGTCTTCATGGTGACGGAAATCATGCTCTTGTAGTCCTTCGCCTCGGAACTTCTCGATTCGATCACCCGTATTCCGCGGTCACGGGCGATGAGGGGGGCGTTGATGAAGTTGACATTCTCCTTCAGGATCGGGGTGAGAAGCCCCTTGAGGAAGGCGATGGTCATCGGTTCCAGGTTGTAGTCCAGGATGTCGCCGCTGTATGTGATCTCTACCTCCTCGACACCCCCTTTTACCGTCTGGGCCAGAAACAGGCCCATCTTTTCCGCAAGTGTCAGGAAAGGACGGATGAGGTTCAGGATTTCACCGCTTACCGAGGGAAAATTCACGGCATTTCTGATCTCGCCCTTGGTGAAATAATCGGCCACCTGCTGGGCGATGGCGATGGCCACGTTTCGCTGCGCCTCGTCTGTGGAGGCTCCCAGGTGCGGTGTTGCGATCAGGTTCTCCATGGCGAGAAGTTCCCGGTTCTTCGTCGGTTCCTCCTCGAATACATCGAGGGCCGCTCCCCCCACCCGGCCGGACGCGAGGGCCTCCTGGAGATCCGCCTCGCACACGATTCCTCCCCGGGCGCAGTTGATGATATAGACGCCCTTTTTCATTTTCTCGATGGTGACCTTGTTGATGAGGTTCCGGGTTTCCGCCGTCAGGGGCGTGTGAATGGTGATGAAATCCGCTTCCGCGAGGAGTTTGTCGAAAGAAACCAGGGTGATGCCCATTTTTTCCGCCGCCTCGGGCGACAGGAAGGGGTCGTAGGCGAGGACGTTCATCCGAAGCCCCTGGGCCCGGTTGGCGACGATGGAGCCAACACGGCCCATGCCGACGACGCCGAGGGTCTTGTTGTAGACTTCGGATCCCATGAATTTGCTCTTTTCCCACTTTCCCGTCTTCATGGAACCGGTGGCCTGGGGAATCTTACGGGCCAGGGACAACATCATGGCGATGGCGTGTTCCGCCGTGGTGATCGTGTTGCCGCCCGGAGTATTCATGACGACGATCCCCCGCTTGCTCGCCGCGGCGGCGTCGACGTTGTCCAGCCCGATGCCCGCTCGCCCGATGACTTTCAGTTTCACGGCGGCATCGATGATTTCGGCGGTGACCTTCGTGGCGCTGCGAATGACGAGACCGTCGTAATCCTTGATGACCCCTTTCAACTCTTCCTTGGTCAGGTTGGTCATGACATCCGCCTCGATCCCCGGCGCTTTTTTCAGAATTTCGATTCCTTCCTTCGACAGCGTATCGCTGATGAGTACCTTCTGTGTCATATTAGGAGCTCCTTAATCTTCATCAAGCCGTTATTCGGCCATCTTTTCCCGAAAGACCCTGTCCAGAGCCGCGACGGCGCCTTTCACATCATCGGACGCGACGGTCGGTCCGCACCAGATGCGGAACCCGGGGGGCGCGTCCTTGTAGGAGGCGATGTCGTGGGCCGCCCCTTCCCGGCTCAAAACCCCCGAAACGTCCTTGACGAACCGGGATTGGGATTCCCGGTCCATGGCGGTGAAGCGGGGATGGGTCACCTTCAGGCACACGGAGGTGTTGGACCGTATCTCCGGACTTTCGGCCAGAAAATCGACCCAGTCCGTTTTTTTCACCCAGTCTTCCACGATCTGAAGATTTTTCAGGGAACGATCGAAAAGTCCCGTCAGGCCGATCGATTTCGCCCACTGGAGGCTGTCCAGGTAGTCTTCCACGCAGAGCATGGACGGGGTGTTGATGGTATCACCGTCAAAAATGGCACGGTTCAGCTTTCCGCCCTTCTTCATGCGGAAAACCTTGGGCATGGGCCAGGGGGGATCGTAGGATTCGATGCGCTCCACGGCCCGGGGACCGAGAACGAGGACGCCGTGGGCCGCTTCTCCGCCGAGGCATTTCTGCCACGAATAGGTGAGCACGTCCACCCGCGACCAGTCGATGGGCATGGCGAAGGCGGCGCTGGTGGCGTCACAAAGCGTGAGCCCCTGCCGGTCGGCGGGAATCCAGTCCCAATGGGGTACTTTCACGCCGCTCGTGGTGCCGTTGGCCACAAAAATGACATCCGTCGTCCAGTCCACCTGCCTCAGGTCCGGGATTTTTCCGTAATCGGCCCGAAGAACCGTCGGTTTCAGCTTGAGTTGTTTTTCCACGTCCGTGGCCCATCCCTCGCTGAAGCTTTCCCAAACCAGGACGGTGACCGGTCTCGGCCCGAGGATCGACCACAGGGCCGCCTCGAAGGCCCCCGTGTCGGAACCGGGCAGGATTCCCAGAAGATAATCGGCGGGAACACCGAGGAGATCCTTGCTTTCCGCGATGGCCCTGGCCAACTTGGACTTTCCCAGGGCGCTTCGGTGTGAACGGCCCAGGGCGGCGTCTTCCAGAAGGCCGAGATGCCATCCCGGCCTCTTGCTGCAGGGCCCGGAGCTGAAATTGGGATTGTTCATGTCTCTTCGAAACCTCTCTTTCGTGATAGGGGGCCACGGAGGTCAATCCCTCCGCGATGACAGCCCTTTTTCAACCTCCTTTACCGCGCCCCCTGCTCTCTTTCCTCGTTATTCCAAGAAAATTCAGATATCAGATATTACACCTTTAAACAAGGGGTTTCCTTTCAGTTGACGAGAGCCCCAAAGGGCCCTATAGTGGAGAAAATCCTCTGTTTTCGAAGGAAGACCCTCAAGCGCCCCGATGAAGGAAAAAACGCTCTTTTTCTGTCAGAGCTGCGGTTACGAGTCGCCCAAGTGGTTGGGTCGATGTCCCGCCTGCGGAGAGTGGAACCGGTTCGTTGAAGAACGGGGAACCCGCAGCGACTCGGGATATCCCCGCTATTCCGGTCCCGGAAAGGACGACGGCCCCGTTCCCATCGACCGGATCGAGGCGGACGACGGGGAAAGGATCCTCACGGGAATCGCAGAGATGGACCGGGTCCTCGGCGGCGGCATTGTCCCGGGGTCTTCCGTTCTCGTGGGCGGCGACCCGGGAATCGGAAAATCCACCCTCATGCTCCAGGTCGTGGAGGCCCTCGCCCGAAGGGGAAACCGGGGACTTTACATTTCGGGAGAAGAGTCGGCGAGGCAAATCAAGCTCCGGGGAAGCCGGGTCGGGGCCTCGTCGGAAAACCTCCTCGTCTACGTGGAAATCGCCCTGGAAAAAATCCTCAGGGAAATCCGGTCGGCGGCACCCCATGTCGTGGTCGTGGATTCCATACAGACGCTCTATTCCGCCGATCTCGCCTCCGCCCCGGGAAGCGTGGGACAGGTCCGGGAATCGTCGGAGCAACTCATTCTCCTGGCCAAGAAAACGGGCATTCCCGTCTTTCTCATCGGCCATGTCACCAAGGACGGGTCCATCGCCGGTCCCCGGGTGCTGGAGCACATGGTGGATGCCGTTCTCTATTTCCAGGGTGAATCGGGCCACCCGTTCCGCATCGTCCGGAGCGTGAAAAACCGCTACGGGCCGAGCAATGAAATCGGTGTTTTCGAAATGGGCGAGAGGGGGCTCACCGAGGTGGCCAATCCTTCCGCCCTTTTTCTGACGGAAAGGCCGGAAGGGGCCCCCGGCTCCGTCGTCGTTCCGAGCATGGAAGGCACAAGGCCCATTCTCGTGGAAATTCAGGCCCTGACGAGCGAGACCCAGTTCGGCATGCCCCGGCGGACAACCATCGGCGTGGACCACAACCGGGTGTCCCTCCTCGCGGCGGTCATGGACCGGATCGGCGGGTTCAACCTCAACAACCACGACATTTACATGAATGTGGCCGGGGGGGTTCGGCTTAACGAACCGGCCGTCGATGTGGGGATCGTGTCCTCCCTCCTGTCCAGTTTTCTGAACCGGCCCATCGACCGCCGCACGGTGGTGTGCGGCGAGGTGGGACTGACCGGGGAAATCCGGGGAGTCGGCAGGATCGACGCCCGGGTCCGGGAATCATCGAAGATGGGGTTCGCCAGGATCCTTCTCCCCCGGAGCGTTCCCGGGGAGAACCTGTCCCGGGAGGGGCTCGACCTTGTTCCCATCGCCCACGTGAGAGACCTCATGGACGCTCTTTTTTGACGGTATTCCCCAGGAAAGGGCCCCCGTGGGACAGGACTCGTAGACGCACCGCAGGCACCGTATGCAGTCTGCCTGGTTGACCGCTTCGTAGGGACGGACCCCCATGGGGCAGTTCCGGGCGCAGGCCCCGCAGTGAATGCAGCGATCGGGGTGGTAAGTCATCCGGAACAGGCTGACGCGGTTGAAGAGGGAATAGATCGCTCCCAGGGGGCAGACGACCCGGCAGAACGGGCGCCGGTACGCGACGGCCGCCGCCACGAAGAGGACGAGAAGAGAAACTTTCCAGCTGAAGAGGACCCCGGCGAGATCCCGGAACCCCGGTTCAAGAGCCATCATGGGGAGACCGGCCTCGAGGGTGCCGGCGGGACAGACGAATTTACAGAACCAGGTAACCCCATAACCGAATTCGTCCACCACGAGAAGGGGGAGCAGTAAAACGAAGAAGAGGAGGAAGCCGTATTTGACGAAGCGGAGGAAGAACGGAAATTCCTTCTTGGGTGACGGGATCTTGTGGAGGAGCTCCTGTAAAAGGCCGAAAGGGCAAAGCCAGGCGCATGGCATTCTTCCGACAAACCCGCCCAGAATCCCGAGGAACCCGACAACGTAGATCCCCGGCATGAAAATCCCCTCCCGCAGGCCGGCGCGAAAATAGGCGAAAAAGTTCTGGAGGGCGCCCAGGGGGCAGGCCCCGGCGGCGGCGGGGCAGGAATAACAGTTAAGTCCTGGAACACAGAAGGCTTTCAGCCTTCCCTGGTAGATCGTCTTTGTCCAGGGAAAGACAAGGTACCCGTTCGTGAGGGCTGTCGCGACGGCCTGAACCCAGCGGCGAAGGAACTCCATCACCCGATCCCGATACAGCTGAGGCAGATCCGGACGGCCCGCTCCCAGACGAAAGCGGGTTCCCCCAGGTTCAGACCGCCGAGAAAAAGAAGGAGGGACAGAACGATGACCAGAAAAGGCAGGTTTTTCACTTTCCCACCACCTTGACGGTTTCGACAAAAGCACCGGTGCGGCACCGGTAATTTCCAGGTCCGGCATCGGACCGCTGCGCTATCCCGGTCTTCGGCCCCCTGTCCCGGCGCTGTAGTTCGCGAGACTGTCATGGTGCAAAAAGACCAAAAGACGGCGTTACAGGGCCTTGCACTCGGTCAGCATGGCGGTCACTTTTTCTTCAAGGAACGATTCGGAACGCTGACCGATGATCTTTTCCTTCACTTCGCCCTTGTGGACGATCATGATAAGGGGTATGGCCGAGATGCGGTATCGAAAGGCCAGCTTATCGCCCCCCCAGAAAACAGGAAAAGGAACGTCCATCCTGTCCACGATGGGCTGGATCACCCCGGGCCCTCCTACATCCAGGCTGAGGCCGATCATGTTGAACCCCTTGTCCTTGTATTTCCGGTAAAGATTGCCGAGCGTCGGGAGCTCTTCCCGGCAGGGCGCGCACCATGCAGCCATGGCGACGACCATGACTGGGCAGGACGCGTTTTTGAGAATGCCCTGAAAACCGGCGTGATCGATGGGGGTCACCGTGTTTTTCCCCTCCACCCTGTCGCCGGACAGGGCGACAGGGAGAAGGACAATCATGAAAAAGAATACTAACAGCAGCTTTCGCTTCATGTCGTTCCCTCGAATTTCATTTTACTGTTTTTCCAATATAAAGCAATTTCCAGGCCCGTCAAGGAACATCTTGAACATTTTCAAGCCGCGGTTTTTCGATTCGTAAGATATGCACCGGATATAACGAGGAAAGCGCCTGCCAGGAGGCTCCTGTCCAGGGATTCATGGAGAATCACGAAAGCAAGGGCAACGGCGAAAAGCGGTACGAAGTTGATGAAAATCCCCGCCCGGGAGGGGCCGATCCGCAAAATCCCGTCGTAGTACCATGTAAAGCCGAGAGCGGAACCGAAAAAACCGAGATAAAAAAGGCTTGCCCAGTTTTTCGGTGAAATGTCCCGGAGAGCGGGGAAAAGGCCTTCCGCCGCCGCCGCCGGCAGGAGGGCTGCCGCGCCGATGATACAGGACCACGTCACGGCCGCCATGGGGGACATTCGTCCCATGACGTGCTTCCCGATCAGGGAATAGAGGACCCAGCTGGCCACGCAGCCGAGGATGAGAAGCTCCCCCCGGCCGATGTCTCCGGTAAAAAGGGACGGCAGATTCCCTCGCGATATGACGGTGACGGCCCCGGTGACACAAAGAAGGATTCCGAAAATCCGAAGAGGCGAAAGTTTTTCCCGAAAAAAAACGGCGGCGAACAGGGCGATGAAGACGGGATTTGCCGCGATGATGAGAGACGCCCGGCCGGCGGGGATGAACCTGAGCCCTGAAAAAAAGAAGAAATTATACAGAAAAACACCCGTCATCCCGAGGAAAAACAAGGAAACGAGAATGCTTTTTTCAGGCCTGGGAAGGCCCCCTTCCCTGTAAGAAACCATGGTGACCAGAAAGAGGGAGGCAAAGGCAAACCTGAGAAAGGCGGCGGAAAAAGGCGCCATGTCCTGGGACAGGGATCTTCCAGCTATGAACGTGCCGCCCCAGAAAAGGGCGGTAACAAGAAGCCTGGCATACACCACGGAATCGGGACGTGCCGGGATCGGACGATTCGTTTCCGTCACGGCCGTCAACCCTGGCAGAGATACAGTCCCGCGAGCCAGTAAAGAAACATGCCCGTCAGAACGGTCACCGCCAGGGATCGGGTTTTCCAGGCGACGGCGAAGGTGGGAAGGGCCACCAGGAACTCGGGCGTCAGGAAATCGAAATGCCTGGGACTCCCGGCGGTCAAAAGGGCGGGGGCGATGAGGGCGCTGAGAATGGCCGGGGGAATGAGTTCGAGCCACTCGACCCAGATCCCGGGGAGATGGCGGCCCGCGAGGAGATACAGGGGAATCCAGCGGGGCAGGTAGGTCACCACCCCCATGGCCGCGAAAAGAAGAAGGTGGTCCGTCATTGTCTTTCTTCTTTCCCTCTTCCCCGGGAAAAGGCCTTTTTCAGGAAGAGGCCCGCCGTCGCCCCCAGGAGCGAAGCGGCGACGATGTGCCCGTTCCCCTCGAAGAGAAGGGATAGAACCACGGCCGATCCCCCGGCGAACAGGGCGGCGGACCCGTGGAAAGCCCCCTTGAGCTGAAATACCAGAAGACAGAGAAACATGGCCGGAAGGGCGAAATCCATGCCGAAAGCCCCCGCGGGCAGGAAGGTTCCTCCCGCCCCGCCCAGCACGGTGCTCCCGATCCAGGCGACATTGGCCGTCTGGTTCACCACGAAAGCCCGTTTCCAGTCCCAGGGTCCCTCCTGAAAGCGCGTCAGGTTGAGGGCAAAGCTTTCGTCCGTGATGCCGTAGGCATAAAGGGAAATCCATTTCTGCGGAATGCCCCGAAGCCGGACGGCCAGGGTCGAACTCATCAGGAAGTGGCGAAAATTCACCAGAAACGTGGTCATGACGATGGCGGGAAGACCGGCGCCCGACCCCATCATGGAAAGGGCGATGAACTGGGAACTTCCGGCAAAAACGAGAAGGGACATGAGACCGATTTCAAAAGGGGACAGGCCGCCCTTCTGGGCGATGACGCCGAAAGCGAGACCGATGGGAAGATAACCCAGGCAGATGGGCCAGGCCGCCCGGACCCCGTCTTCGAGGATCCTGGGAAGAGGGTCCTGGAGGGAGGGGTCGCCCGTTGCAGTGGTCACCATGTAACCTCGAAAACATTGAGACAGGTGGATTTGTCATACTACAGGGAAACGGCTAATGTCAAAGGAAACGGAAAGCCAGGGATTCCTTGACAGGACGGAAGGGTCTCCGATATAGGGGGAGAAGATCGTGAACCGGTGTCCCGGTCGGAAAACCGTTTGCCTCCCCATGGAAAGACTGACAAAGAGGGCACAAGGGGAAGGAACCGCCATGGAAGACTTCATGTTTCACAACCCCACGAAGATCATTTTCGGCCGCGGTAAAATCGCCGAACTGGGGCGGGAAATCGAGCCTGTCGGGAAACGGGCCCTCTTTGTCTACGGCCAGGGCAGCATCCGGGAAAACGGGATCTACGATCAGGTCGTTCGGGCCCTCGAAGGACGGGGCATCCACCGGGTGGAGCTTCCCGGTGTCCGGTCCAACCCGGTGCTCTCACGGGTTTACGAGGGGATCGACGCGGCCCGTCGGGAAAAGGTGGACGTCCTTCTCGCCGTGGGAGGCGGAAGCGTCATGGACACGGCGAAGGCCATCGCCGCCGGGGTCCCCGCGGAGCATGACGTGTGGGATTTCTTTCTCTTTCGGAAAACGGTGAAACGGGCCCTTCCCGTGTTTACCGTGCCCACCGTTTCAGCAAGCGCCTCCGAAATGAACGGGGCGGCGGTCATCACGAAAGAAGAGGGGGCCCGCAAGTTCAGCGCCCGCTCCCCCCTTCTCAACCCCCGGACATCCATTCTCGACCCCTCCGTCCTTTTTTCCCTTAATCCCGCCTACAGCGCATACAGCGCCGTGGACGCCATTACCCACGCCCTGGAGGGATATTTCAATCATACGGCAACGGAAAGCACCCTTCAGGACCGCCTCGTCGAGGCGCTCATCCGGACGATCATGGAAAATACCGAGGTCATCCTTCGGGAACCCCGGAACTACGAGGCCCGGGCCGCCATGATGTGGTCCGCCGTCCTGGCCTTCAACGGTCTCACCACGGCGGGCCGGGGCCGGGTGACCCTTCCCGTTCACATGATCGAGCACTCCCTGAGCGCCCTTTACGATCTTCCCCACGGAGCCGGCCTTTCCATCCTTCTTCCCGCCTGGATGTCTTTTCAAAGCACCCGGGACCCTCGAAAACTTGCCCGTTTCGGCCGGGAAATCTTCGGCGTCGAGGATCGGGACGACCGGACGGCCGCACGCCGGGGCGGCCGGTTCCTCAAGGCCTGGTTCCAGATGATCGGGGCCCCCGTCACCCTGCAGGAGGGCGGCATCCCCGAGGGAAGCGTGGACGACATCGCGGAGCACGCCCTCGCCCTCGCCGAGGTCTGGCAACTGGAAGAATACACGAAGGACGTTATCCTGGACGTCCTGAAACGATGCACCGTTCACTTCGACGAGGAGCGGACATGACGGGGATCATTCTCGCCGGGGGCCAGAACCGGCGCATGGGTGGAAAAAACAAGGCCTTTCTCGTCATCGACGGGAAACCTCTCATTGAACGCATCCTGGCGGTTTACCGGAAACTCTTCCGGGAAATTCTCATCGTCACCAACTCGCCCCTGGACTATGTCACCTATGATTGCCGCATCGTAACGGATGTGATCAAGGGGAAGGGGTCTCTCGGGGGCATTTATTCGGGACTTCTTTACGCCGCCTGCGAACACGGCTTCGTCGCCGCCTGCGACATGCCGTACCTGGACGAATCGTTCATACGGTTCTTGTTGGCCCGGGCCCCGGAAAAAGACATCGTGGTGCCGCGCTCTCCCGACGGGTTCCAGCCCCTCCACGCCGTCTACGCCCGGCGGCTGATCCCGGCCATGGAAAGGATGATCGGGGAGGAACGCCTGAAGATCGCCCTTCTTTTCAGAAAGGCCCGGACCTGCGTGATACCGCCGGAAGTCATCGCCTCCTTCGACCCTGAAGGCCGGATGTTCATGAACATCAATACCGAAACGGACCTGGCGGCGCTTTCCGGGCCGTGACCCCCCTTTTTTTTCAATTGACAATTCCCTTTTTTTTTAATACTCAAACGGGCAATTTTGCCCGCCCGGGAAATTCGGGATCATTGAGTTTTTTGAACAACTTAATTTAGGAGGGAGCATGGCTCAAGAAAAGGTAATGAATCGTTGGCTCGTTGTCATCGGGGCTGTTCTCATTCAGCTCTGTCTCGGTGCGATCTACGCCTGGTCGGTCTTCACACCTAAACTCATCAAACCCATCGCCGAGGGGGGTATGTATGGATTCAGCGCTTCCCAGGCGAACTGGATCTTCTCCATCGGCCTTCTCGTTTTTTCGTTCACCATCATTCTCTCCGGCAGGATCATGGGCAAAACGGGTCCCCGGAAGCTCGCCGTGGCGAGCGCCGTCGTTCTCGGCGCCGGTTACATGCTGGGCGGTCTCTTCGGAAGTTCCTTCTTCGCCCAGCTGCTGTTCATCGGCATCATCGGCGGGTTCGGGATCGGCCTGGGATACGCCGTGCCCATCGCCGTAGGTGTCAAATGGTTCCCCGACAAGAAAGGCATGGTGACGGGGCTCGCCGTGGCGGGATTCGGATTCGGCGCCATGATCTGGGTCAAATCAGCGGGTACCTGGTTCAACCTCCTCGAAACGTTGAACTTCTTCGGTCTCGGCGGCGTTCAGAGCACCTTTTTCCTGTATGGCATTCTTTTCTTTCTCCTCGTTTTTGCCGGCAGCGTCGTCATGATCGACCCCCCGGCGGGGTGGCTTCCTGAAGGGTGGACGCCGCCGGAACCCACGGCGACGGGCGCCTCCGCTCTCGGCATGGACAATTTCAACCCCGGTGAAATGATAAGGACCCCCCAGTTCTACATGATGTGGTTCACCTTTCACTTTTCCGCCATCGCCGGCCTCATGGTCATCGGAAACATCAAGCTCTTCGGCATGGATATCCTTCAATCCGTGGGAATCAGCGCGGCGGAGGCCTCGGCCGTCACGGGAACGGCCCTGGCCTTCCTGGCCATCTTCAACGGCCTCGGCAGGATCGTCTGGGGGACGGTGTCCGACAAGATTGGCCGGAAAATGGCTATCCTCCTCATGTGCCTCTTCCAGAGCATTATCATGTTCATGTTTTACAAGATGGGGAGCGTTCCGGCGACCCTGACCGCCGGCGCCTGCATCATCGGCTTCAATTTCGGCGGGAACTTCGCCCTTTTCCCGGCGGCCACGGCGGACTACTTCGGAAACAAGAACGTGGGACTCAACTACGGATACATCTTTGTTTCCTATGGTGTCGCCGGCGTTGTGGGCCCCCAGATCGCCGCCTTCTTCAAGGATGCCGCCAAGGGAAATCCCGACCCGGCCATCTGGATCACGCCCTTCACCATCGCCGCCGTCGCCTGTCTCGCCGGCGTTATTCTCACCGCCCTGTCCAAGCCGCCAAAAAGGGCTTAAAAACACCGGCTCACACGGGCATAAAAAAACGGCCGCTTCAAAGCGGCCGTTTTTTTATGCAACGGTGACAGGACGTCCCGGTGAATCATGCCGCCATGACCAGGCGAAAGCCACAGAAGTCAATGCGGAAATCGGGCGCCCGCTTGACACGATAGGCACAGCGGCAGCATTCGGCGCAGTAATTCCAGCTGCCGCCCCGGTGGACGCGGATCGTGCCGCTTTCCGGTCCCCTGGGGTCCGTGGCGGGCCCGGCGGGATATTCGCCGTACCAGTCGGAACACCACTCCCAGACATTTCCGTGCATGTCGTAAAGACCCCACGCATTGGGCGGAAAAGAGCCCACAGACGTGGTTATGTGCCTGAATTTTCCTTTTGAACACCCCGGATAGGCATAATTTCCATTGTAGTTCGCCTGATCGGTGGAAAGGCACTTCCCCGTATTGAACGGCGTCCCTGTTCCCGCCCGGCAGGCGTACTCCCACTCCGCCTCCGTGGGAAGGCGGTATTTCGACGCGCCCTCCCGCTGGTTCAGCACCTCTATGAAAGCCTGGCAGTCATCCCAGGAAACCTGTTCCACCGGGAAACGGTCACCACAGCCGTCATAGAAGGAAGGATTGTTCCCCATGACGGCTTTCCACTGTCCCTGGGTGACGACCGTTACCTGCATGTAAAAAGGCTCTGTGAGAGTCACCCGGTGCTGCGTTTCGTCGTCATACCTTTTTTTTTCGCCTCGCGGGCTCCCCATGACGAAGATCCCCGAAGGTATCAGGACAAAGAGCATGCCCACGGCGTTCGTTATCTTCTTCATGGGATCATCGTCCTCCTCTCCCTTCAAGAATGCCTGCCCGGCAGAGACGAGCGGGCGTTCATGGGCCACGTAAAGGAAAAGACCTCGCGGAGAAAAGCCGTAGAAAAACGGGATGGAGACCAGATATCAGTTCGTCATATCGGTCCGTGATAATTCCTGAGCGGGTGACGTGAAAAAGAGGCAGGGCATCGTTTCATCAGCAGCCTCAAGCATCTTTGAAGTCAGTATAACAATATTTCCGGTTGAATGCCATGCTGTTTTTTTCTGCCTCGAAGGCTCTCCGAATCGATTACGGGGGTCACGATCCGGTTCCGATGACAGTGCTCAAAGCTGGCGTGACGCCAGCCCCGCCGGACGGCCTTCCGGTCATGCCCGGGCATGGTTTTTCCTTGACAGAACCCCCTTTCCTGGGGGAAGGTATCGCAAAGTGCCCGCAATCAAGCCACGGGGAGAGGGGAGGGAATCACCGTGGAAAAGTTTGAAGTCATCGTTGTCGGCGGCGGGCTCGCCGGCCTGTCCTGCGCGTATCTGCTCGCCCGCGGCGGCGTGGAGGTTCTTGTCCTGGAGAGGGGGGATTACGCCGGCGCCAAAAACGTTACCGGCGGCCGCATCTATCTCAATCCGATCCGGGATATCTTCCCGGACTTGTTTGAAAAAGCCCCCCTCGAGCGCCCTGTTGTCCGAGAAGGAACCACCCTTCTTGCCCGGGAGCGCTCCCTGACGTCTACCTACGAGGGTCGTGAACTCATCGAAAAACCCCCGTCAAGCTTCACCATTCTCCGTTCGAGGTTCGACCGCTGGCTGGCGGAACAGGTCGAGGCCGCCGGAGCCATGCTCTTGACCAAAACCCTGGTCTCCGACGTTTTGCGGGAAAACGGCGCCGTCACGGGCGTCGTCGCCGGAGGAGACCCCCTTCGGGCGGATGTCGTCGTCGCCTGTGACGGTGTTCTTTCCCTGATCCCGGAAAAGGCGGGGCTCAGGACGCCCGGGCAGGCCGGCGGGTATGCGGTGGGACTCAAGGAAGTCATCGCCCTGCTCCCCGAGAAGATCGAAGACCGCTTCAATCTCGACCCGGGGGAAGGCGCGGCTCACCTGTTTGTCGGAGAGGCGACGAAAGGCCGCTTCGGCGGCGGGTTCGTTTACACGAACCGGGAAAGCCTGAGCCTGGGCGTCGTCCTTGGCATCCGGGACCTCATGAAAGAAGGCCCACCGGTGGAAGCGCCCGATTTTCTCGACGACTTCAAGAAGAGGCCTGAAGTGGCACGTCTTTTCCGGGGTGGCGAAACAATGGAATACTCGGCCCACGTCATCGCCGAGAGGGGGTACGGCGGGCTGGGCCCCTTTTACGGGGACGGGATTCTCATCGCCGGCGACGCCGCCGGCCTGGCGCTGAACCTGGGCCTCACCGTTCGGGGAATGGAATACGCCATGGCCTCGGGGGCCCTGGCCGCCCGGACCATCCTGAAGGCCCGGGAGGCGGGGTCTTTTTCGGCCGAGCATCTCGCCCTCTACCGGCGTCTTCTGGAAGAGAGCTTCGTCCTGAAAGATTTCGAAAATTTCAAACATGCCCCCGAAATTCTTGAAAACAAGAGGTTTTTTGGTTACTATCCGGAGTGGGCGGGGGCCCTTTTCCGGGACCTCTACGGTGTGCCCGCCGGCCCGAAAGAGAAACTTTTCCGCACGCTGAAAAGGCACCTACCTTTTTCGGACTGGTGGCAGCTAGCGAAAGATTTGAAGTCGTTGACGAAATTATGACACCTCCGTAAAAAGACATCGAAACAGTTACCCTTTTCAGACCATTTGAACACGGGTCAAGCATGAGCGACGAAGGAAAACTGAAAGCCAAGCTGGGACTTGATGTCTTCAAGCCCGGCGGGGAACCCCACATCCGGATACGGGCCGGGATGGAAAAGGATCCCCGCTTGAAAAAAGCGGTGATCGTCTGTCCCGCCGGCCTGTATGCCCAAAACGAGGAGGGAGCCGTCACGCTGACCATCGACGGCTGCCTGGAATGCGGAACCTGCCGCATCGCCTGCGGGACGGAGGTTCTTGAATGGAATTACCCCGAGGGAGGAACGGGCGTTCAGTTCCGGTTCGGTTAAAAGCGGTCTAAATGTCATATGCCTAAGGAGGGTGAACATGGATTTTAAATTGTCGGAAGAACAGGAACTCATTCGAAAGAACATGCGTGAATTTGCTGAAAAGCATGTCGAGCCCATTGCCGTGGAGATCGACGAGGAAAGCCGCCACCCGGCGGAACTTTTCAGCAAACTCGCCGCGGGAGGCTGGATGGGCATCCCCATCCCCGTGGAATACGGGGGATCGGGGTCCGATTACCTCACCCACATCGTCGCCGTGGAAGAGCTGGCCCGTTCCTGCGCGTCCACGGGCTTCACCGTGTCCATACACGTGGGAATCGCCTCCATGCTCGTTCTTCTCTTTGGAACGGAAGACCAGAAAAAGAACGTTCTGATCCCCATGGCCAAGGGGGAAAAACTGGGCGCCTTCGTCCTCACCGAGCCGGGCGCGGGAACGGACGTCATGGCCGCCACGACGACGGCCGTGCTGGACGGAAACGACTACGTCCTGAACGGCACCAAGACCTTCACCTCCAACGGCCCCACCGGGGATTTTTACATGGTCTTCGCCTGGACCGACAAGGCGGCGGGACGGAAAGGCATGAGCGCCTTCATCGTGCCCCGGGGAACGGCGGGCCTCGAGGTGGGCACTCATTTCAAGAAAATGGGCCTGCGGTCTTCCCAGACCTCGGAGATGGTTTTCCGGGACTGCCGCATCCCCAAAGAAAACCTTCTCGGGAAGGAAGGCGCCGGTCTCGTCATGGCCATGACCGGGTTCGATCACGGAAGGGTGGGAATAGCCGCCCAATCCACGGGGATCATTCAGGCGGCCCTGGATGAATCCATCCGGTATTCCAAGGAGCGGGTCCAGTTCGGCCAGCCCATCTCGCGGAACCAGGCCATCTCCTGGATGATTGCCGACATGGCCACGGACCTTCAGGCGGCCCGTTTCCTGACCTATTATGCCGCCTGGATGAAAGACCAGGGCAAACCCTTCAGCAAGGAAGCCGCCATGGCGAAGCTCTTCACCTCCGAGGCGGCCATGAGGCACACCATCAAGGCCGTGCAGATACACGGCGGCTACGGGTACGTCAAGGGAGCCAAGGTGGAGCGGCTCATGCGGGACGCCAAGATCACCGAGATCTACGAGGGCACGTCGGAGGCCCAGAGAATGGTTATCTCGGGGAACGTTCTCCGATAAGCGCCGGAATCTTACGGTCAGGCCCGGTTTCACCGCGTGAACCGCCGGGCCTGACCGTTCGTTTACACTCTGATCCCTTATTTCAGCGAGGTGTCCCATGCCGAACATGATCGCCTGTTTCAAGTGGGTTGTCGATGAAGCCTATGTCCGGTCGGGAGCGTCCGGTGACCTCGATCTTTCGTCCGTCGATTACAAAATCAGCGACTATGATAAAAATGCCCTGGAGGAAGCCGTCGCCGTCAGGGAAAGGTCCGGGGGCGTTGTGACCGCCGTCACGGTAGGCGTTCCGGAAGCGGGCAAGGGGATAAAGGATGCCCTCTCCCGGGGGCCGGACAAGGCCTTTTTCATCCGGGACCCGGCGTTCCGTGACCTGGAACCGTCTCAAACGGCGGCCATCATGGCTGAGGTTATCCGAGACCGGATTCCTTTCGACCTCATCCTTTGCGGAGAGGGATCGAGTGACCTCTACGCGAGACAGGTGGGTCCACGCCTCGCGGAAATACTTGGCATTCCCTGCCTTACAGGGGTCCAGAAAATTTCCATCGAAGGAAACCGACTGGTGGCGGAACGGCGGACGGAAGAGGGAGTGGACGTGGCCGAGACAGTCCTGCCGGCCCTGGTGACCGTTCTCCCGGACATCAACACGCCCCGGATCCCCGGCGTCAGGGACACGCTCATGGCCTCCAAAAAAGAAACGACCGTGATCGGCATGGACGACCTTCCGTCCCTTCCTGGAGACACCATGAAAACCCTTTCCATGAAAACGGCAAGCCTGAAAAGACAGGGTGTCCGCTTCACGGCGGAGAGGGACGATGTGGCCGCGTTCGTCGACGCGCTTGTCCGGAAAGGCGTTCTGGAATAAGGAGGAAATCATGGCAGGAATCTGGATATTCGGCGAAACCCGTGAACGAACCCTGGAACTCCTCACTGCCGGGACCTCCCTGGCAGAAGCCTCGGGACAAACCGTTTCCGTAATCCTGCGGGGGGATGAATCCCTCGGCAAAGAGTACCTGTCTCGTGGAGCCGACGAAATCATGATCCTGCCGGAAATAGCGGGGGATCAGCCCCTGGAGGGTTATGTGCCGGTCATCGCCGGCGAGGCGGCCCGCCTTTCGCCGGATCTTGTCCTGTTTCCCGCCACCACGCGGGGCCGGGAGATGGCTGCCCGGATCGCGTCCTGCCTGAACACGGGCCTTTGCAGTGACTGTACGGCCGTTTCATGGAACCCCGAATCGGAGGCATTCGAATGTGAGCGCCTGGCCTACGGGGGGGCGGCTGTGCAGAAAATCGCTTTTACGGCCCGGCCCGCCATGGCCACCATCCCTCCCCGAACCTACGGGCCGGCGCCGGCAAAAGAGACCGGGGAAGGCGCCTTCCGGCACCTACCCGAGCCGCCGCCTTCCCGGGTCAGGATCGTGGAACGAAAAAAGCGGGAGCGTTCGGCCCGGGACATTCGTGACGCCCGAATCATCGTCGCCGCCGGGAGAGGCTTCGCGAAACAGGAAGATCTCGAAATTGCCCGGTCTCTCGCGGAGGCCCTGGGAGGGGAGATCGCCTGCACACGCCCCCTTTCGGAAGAATACCACTGGCTTCCCGACGAACTGTGCATCGGGCTCTCCGGCATATCGGTCAAACCGCAGCTCTACATCGGACTGGGCATCTCCGGCCAGATTCAGCACATCACGGGAATCCGGGACGCCGGGCTCATCGCTGCCGTGAACAAGGACGAGAACGCGCCCATTTTCCAGGTGGCCGATCTGGGGATCGTCGGTGACCTGTACCGGGTCGTTCCGGACCTGATCGAGGAGATCCGAAAAGCCCGAGGCGCGTGATTTCGGATCGTTAAAAAATCGCCGTCCAGGTTTTTTTCCGGCTTTCCGGCCATATCTTTCCACGCGCACCAATACGGAAACATCCCGATGCCTTACGGGGCCATTTCGAGGGGCGCCGGCTCTCGCTTGGGACGGATAATGGAGAAAAGGAAAACACCTGACCGCGCCTGGGGAAACCTTTCATCGAAAACTTGAACCGTCGCCGTCCCCGGCACGGCGGTTTCCCGGGAAGAAATAAACGCCGCCAGGCTCCGGGAACTGTAAACGCGTGTCCGGATTTTCCGGCCGTTCCACAGGATACCCGAGGTTTTCGTAAAACGGCCGCCCAATACCCGCAGGACAAAACCGGCCCCCCCGGCGGTGACCGAAGACGGCAGCAGTGCCCTTATCTCCGGCGCCGTCCCTGTCGTTTTTTCGACTTTAAAAAGAACCCCGCCTGACATGCCGCCGCCGGGGGGCGGTGTCCAGATGGTGATCTCGTTTACCCCTGTCTCGACGAAATCCGCCGCCGGCAGGAAAGCTTTCAAGCGCTCGGAACTGACGAATGCCGTGTCCCGGATCTCCCCTGCCCACCGAACGCGCGAGTCCGCCGTGAAACCGGAGCCGAAAACGGACAGGGCGAGGCCCGGGGTCCCCGTGGGGGCCGATGGCGGATGGATTTTCATAAGAACGGGAACGGGACGAAGGGACGGCTCATAAATTTCCGCCCGGTTCAGGGCGTCGTCGGCCGTCCGGCCCCCCGCCACCAGGACGGTGCCATCCGGCAGGAGGGTGGCCGTGTGGTGGGCCGACGGAAAAGCCATGGAACCGGTCCGTGTACAGGCCGCCCTGGCAGGATCGAACAATTCCCCGTGGCGGAAGCCGTCCAGACACCAGCCCCCTGCCAGAAGCACCCTCCCGTCTGACAGGAGAGTCGCCGTGTGGGAATTCCGCTCCTCGAACATTTCCGCTGTACGGGGAAACCAGGCGTTGGTGTCGGGATCGAAAAGATGAAGGGCTTTCCAGGTCTTTCCGCTCCCGTATCCCCCAGCCACCAGAATCGTGCCGCCGTCGCCGGGCAGGAGGGTCTGGGTAGAAAAATACAGAGGGATTCCCTCCAGGGAGGCCGCCCCGTGCCACGTGGACGTTACGGGATCGAAGATTTCAGCGGTTTCCTGTGGGCCCCGGCCCGCCCAGCCGCCAAAGACGAAGACCCGGCCATCAGGCAGGCGGGTCGCCCGGTGCCAGCCCCGGGGGTGGGTCATTTCCCCGGCCGACGTCCACGTCCCCGCGGCCGGGTCGTATATTTCCGAAACCGTCAGGGTATCCCACTGCGCGTCGACGCCTCCCGCGACAAGAACCCGGCCGTCATCGAGGCGTGTCGCCGTGTGACCCATCCGCCTTTGCGTCATCGGTTCAGCCGAGCTCCAGCACCCGGACCCGGGGTCATAGAGTTCTACCGTGGCAAGTTCCCGTCTCCGGTCCTGCCCGCCGGCCACAAGAACGCGGCCGCCTTCGAGGAGCGTGGCCGTGTGGCTTGACCGGACGGACGCCAGGTCGGCGGCCCTGCGCCACGATGCCGAGGCGGGATCATAAAGCTCGCAGCTGCTCAGGCAGGCCGGAAAGTCCTCGCTGTCCTGCTGTCCCCCCGCTACGAGAACCGAACCATCAGGCAGCAGCGTCGCCGTGTGGTTGTAACGGCCGTCCTCCATGGCGCCGGCCGGGCGCCACACGCCGCCGCTCTCGGCTTGACTGACAGGCGGGGAAATCGCCCACAGGATGGAGACGGCAAGGGTCGCAGCGGTCAGAAAGGCGAAATAACGGGTCTCCGTCAGGAAAGGCGGTACGGTTATTTTCATGGCGTCACCTCCGGTACAGCCATTGAGCAAAACCCGTGCCAAGATCTATCTCGCTGTATATATTGCTTAACTTGAAAGCCCTTCCTGTGGCGGTGCCAACTTTTTCGCAATATGACCGGCCGGCGGTTGGCACCCCGGGGAAGGACACCGGGACGGGACGGCTGTTTTACGGGAGGATAAGAAACCCGTAAAAGGGGTCTGCAAAAAGGACTTGCCTTTCAGTCACCGTAAGGTATCATTAAAATTAATTTAAAACTTTCTTTCGAGCCCGTTGTTTCCATGGAACGTGAGTTCACACGATATGAGAAAAACCAGGCCGTGCGGCGGACCCTGGTGCGGAATCTCGTCGATCTATCGCTTCTTTTTTTCTCATCCTCCCGGAACACCCTGAATCTTTACGGTGATCTCAAAAAAACGTCCGGTGAGGAATTCACGTCGGACAACATCAAGAACCTCGTCCTTGAACTGAACCATCTTCCGGGATTTAAACGTATCCATTTCGCCCTGAACAACTGGAACTTTTCCGACGATCTCCGTTCCTGGACACTGATTCGAAAATCGAAGCGGTACCCCGAACCCCAGCGTGTGGAGAGAGTCCTGGTCATTGAAGAGGACAAAAAGGAACAGAAGAAAGACGAGGCCTGACGACAGCCTTGCGTTGTCGAACAGGGGCGGCGGGCAGGTTTTTTTAACAGCAACCCGATTCCAATTTTACAGGAAATGTGAAGAGGAGGAGATCTTCATGGCAAAAAATGAAAACACGTCGCAGGGCCGGGATTACTTCACCGCCCTTTACAGTGTCGCGAGGACCGTGAACGCCTCCCTCGACTCCGGCCGCGTTCTCGAGAGAATCGTCGAGGCGGTCATTGAAACGGTCGGTGTGAAGGCCTGCAGCATCCGTCTCCTGTCCGCGAGGGGCGAATCCCTCGACCTTGTCACCAGCGCGGGGCTTTCAGCGGAATATCTCCGGAAGGGACCCGTTCTGCTCGAGGAAAGCGGCATCGACCGGGACGTCCTTTCGGGAAAGACCGCCTGGATCCCGGATGTCCGCAAGGATAGCGGATTTCAGTACCCGGCGCGGGCGGAAAAAGAGGGGATCCTTTCCGTGCTGGCCCTCCCCCTCCTCGTCGAGGGAAAGGCGGTGGGGGTTCTTCGGGTATATGCCGGCGAAGTGCGAAAGTTCCCCGATTCGGATATCCGTTTTCTCGAAGCGGTGAGTTCGCTCAGCGCCATCGCCATCGAAAACGCCCGGCTTCACGAGGCCCTGAAGCGCCGCTGCGACCTCATGGCCGACCACAAGAACCGTATCGACGACAATTGAGGAGGCCCCCATGGCGCGGATCGGGATCAACGGCTTCGGCCGCATCGGACGGCAGGTGTTCAAGGCCGTCCTGGAACGGTATCCGGAAACCCTCACGGTGGCGGCGGTGAACGACCTTTTCGACGTGGAAACGAATGCCCATCTTCTCAAGTTTGACACGAGCTACGGCATCTACGAGGGCAGCGTCGCCGCGGAAAAGGACGGCTTTCGCGTCAACGGAAGGAACATTAGAAATTTCGCCTATCGAGACCCGGCCCTGATCCCCTGGAAGGACGAGGGCGTGGACATCGTCATCGAAAGCACGGGAATTTTCCGAAGCGGTGACAAGGCGGGGATACATCTCGAAGGAGGCGCCAGGAAAATCATCATCACCGCCCCGGCGGAACGGGTGGACCTGACGGTGGTCATGGGCGTCAACGACGACCGGTACGACCCGGAAAAGCACCACATCCTTTCCAACGCGTCGTGCACCACCAACTGCCTGGCCCCTCCGGCGCTGGCCGTTCACGAAGCCCTGGGCATCGAAAAGGCCATGATGACCACCGTCCATTCCTACACGAACGATCAGAGGATTCTCGACCTGCCGCACAAGGACCTGAGACGGGCCCGTGCGGCGGGCCAGAACATCATTCCCACGACAACGGGCGCCGCCAGGGCCCTCGCCCTGGTGATTCCCGAACTGGAAGGCCGCTTTGACGGGTATTCGCTGAGGGTCCCCACGCCGACGGTCTCCATCGTCGATTTCACGGCGCAGCTCAAAAAGAAAACATCGACGGAAGAATTGCGGGACGTGCTGAGAAAGGCCTCGCAAGGGCGGCTCAGGGAGGTCATGGCCTGCGAGGAACGGCCCCTCGTTTCATCGGACTTCAGGGGAAACCCCTTCTCCTCCATCGTCGATCTGGAATTCACAACGGTTCTTCGAAGTGACATGGCCAAGGTCACCGCCTGGTATGACAATGAATGGGGATATTCCTGCCGGGTGGCCGACCTGGCCCATCTCCTGGCGCTGAAAGGACTTTAACCGGCCCCGCTGAAACCCCGCCTTGTCAACCCTCTTAAAAAAGGGTAAAGGGGTCGGAAAATCCTTTTCCCGATAGGGTCACCGGTTAATGTTGGACAACCAGCCCCTTCTGTGGGCCGCATTCATCATCGTCGTCGCCGGCCTGCTCTATGTAGACCTGAGAGCCTTTGAGCGGCGCCCCCATGTTCCGAATCTGAAGGAAGCCCTCCTGTGGGCCGCCGCCTGGGTGGGCCTCGCCCTTGCTTTCAACGGCGGGGTTTTCCTGTTCAGGGGATCGGAAAAAGCCCTGGAATTTTTCACCGGATACCTTATCGAACTGTCTCTCAGCGTTGACAACCTTTTCGTCTTCCTTCTCATTTTTTCGTACTTCAGCGTCCCGCCGAAATATGAGCACCGGGTCCTTTTCTGGGGAATTCTCGGCGCGATCCTGATGCGCGGCTTGTTCATCGTGGCGGGGATCACCCTGATCAACCTGTTTCACTGGGTCATCTATCTTTTCGGCGCCTTCCTGATCCTCTCGGGCCTGAAAATCGGTTTCAGCCGCGGCGACTCGTCGGTTCATCCCGATAAAAACCCTTTTTTCCGGCTCTTCCGAAAATTCATTCCCATGACGTCCACATACGTGGAAGGCCGCTTCACCGTCCGCAGGGGGGGCCGCCTTTTCGCCACCCCGCTTCTGGCCGTGCTTTTCGTGATCGAAACAACGGATATCGTTTTCGCCCTTGATTCGGTTCCGGCCATTCTGGCCATCACCACGGACCCCTTTATCGTCTACACGTCCAACATATTCGCCATTCTCGGCCTGAGATCCTTTTTCTTCGCTCTCGCAGGCGTCATGCGGCTCTTCCGTTTCATCCGGTACGGGCTGGCTTTCATCCTCGTGTACATCGGCGTCAAGATGCTCCTTTCGGACATACACCCCATCCCCGTATCGGTCTCGCTCCTGGTCATTCTTTGCACCCTCGCTCTCTCCATCCTGGCTTCCCTTGTCATTCCCCACCGGATGGACATGGTCCTGGAACCGGAGGAAGAACGGGAGAGCGAAGAGCCCGCGGGCAAAGGTCGTGAGCCGAAAGACGCCGGAACCGAAACCAGCCGGGAGGTCCTGCGGTAAATCTTGCTTCAGTTCGATAACCTCTCAAAACAGTACGGCGGGAAAATCCTATTTGGCGACCTGACCTTCCGGGTCGGGAACCGGGAGCGGGTCGCCCTGGTGGGCCCCAACGGCGCCGGAAAATCCACCCTGATGAAAATCATCGCCGGCCTGGAGGACGCCGATTCGGGGAGCGTGACACTCACCCGGGCGGAAACCGTGGGGTACCTGCCCCAGGACGGCGTCTACCACCAGGGCCGTACGCTTCTCGAGGAAGTGTCCTCCGTGTTCGCCGAACTGGATGAACTCCAGCGAAAAGCGACCGACCTGGGCCGGGAGATCGCCGCGCAAAGCGGTCCCGCCGGATCCGCCGCCGCAGCCCGGAAAATGCGGGAACTCGGGGATATCCAGAACCTCCTGGAGCATCGAGGCGCCTATCAACGGGACACGAAAATAAAAATAATCCTTTCGGGACTCGGGTTCCGGGAGAGCGACCTGGCGAGACCGGTGGAGGCGTTCAGCGGCGGATGGCACATGCGCATCGAACTGGGAAAGATCCTTCTCCTGGAGCCGACAGTTCTTCTCCTGGACGAACCGACGAACCACCTGGACATGGATTCTCTCCAATGGCTCGAAAGCTACCTCATGTCCTACCAGGGATCCATCATCGTCGTCTCTCACGACAGCCGTTTCCTGGACAATCTCGTCGACGGCGTTCTGGAAATATCTTCGGGAACGGCGATGTCCTATACGGGCAATTACACGTCCTTCCTGCGACAGAAAGCGCTTCGAGCGCAGCAGGCCGAGGCCGCCAGGGAAAAACAGGAAGCCTACATTGAGCAGAGTCTTCGCTTCATTGAACGCTTCCGCTACAAGAACACCAAGGCGAAGCAGGTCCAGAGCAGGATCAGGATGCTGGAAAAACTGGAAATCGTCGAAACGGCCGCAAAAGAGCGGCGGATCGCCTTTCGTTTTCCCGAAGCGCCCCGGGCCGGCAGGATCGTCCTCACCCTTTCCGATGTGGCGAAACGATACGGAGCCCTGGAGGTGTTTTCCCGACTGTCTCTTCAGATCGGGCGAACGGACAGGGTGGCCGTTCTCGGCGTGAACGGCTCGGGGAAATCGACCCTGGCCAGGATCATCGCCGGAACGGACGCCTTTCAGGAGGGATCGCGGCTTCCCGGACACGGGGCCGCGGTGGGTTATTTTTCCCAGGATCTCTCCGAACTCCTCGACCCTTCAAAAACGGTGTATGAAACCGTCCTGGAGACGGACCCTTCACGGACCCAGACGGAACTGAGGACCCTCCTGGGATCCTTCCTGTTCACCGGAGACGATGTCCTGAAGCCTGTTTCCGTCCTTTCGGGAGGGGAGAAAAGCCGTCTCGCCCTGGCCAAAATGCTGCTCACGCCGGCCAACCTCCTCGTTCTGGATGAACCGACGAACCATCTCGACATCCCGTCCAAGGCCCTTCTCCAGGAGCGGCTCCTGGCGTTTCCCGGGGCCTTTGTCATCGTTTCCCACGACCGGGACTTTCTGACCCCCCTCATCGATCGCGTCCTGGAAATCCGGGACGGCGTTCTCGAGGATTTCCGGGGCTCCCTCGAAGAATACCTTGAAAAGCGGAAAGAGTCCGGCGGACCGGTGCCGCCCGCAGAGCCTGAGACCCCCCAGCGGACCGAAGTCGTTACGGAAAAGGAACGAAAACGCCTGGAAGCGGAAAAAAGACAGCGCCTCTCCCGGAAGCTGCAGCCTCTCCGGGAGGCCCTGAAAAAGGTAGAGGCGGAAATCCGGGACGGTGAAGAGACAAGGGCCTCCCTGGAAGCCGCCCTCGCCGAGGCTCCATCCTCCAGGGGAGGCCGGGACATCCAGGAACTGCACCGGGACTATCACAGGACCGTGAACCGTCTCGAAGAACTTTACGACCAGTGGATGGAGCTGGAAGAGGAAATCGAAAGAGTCACCGTCCTCACCGAATGATTTCCTCTCTTCATGAAGGCGTCCTCCCAAGTCAGACGACCCTCGTCCCACGCCCGGTAACCCCTCTCAAACCGCCTCTTCCGAATCTCCCGTAACACATAAGCCCGCCTCATCCGCCATACCCGGGAGTTTGGCCGTCCTGAACCGGACAAATCACGTGTTACGAACCCGGACCGTTTACCTGTTACTGGCATGAAACGGACTCCCGCTTGGAAAAACGCCCCAAACCGTTTATGATGAGGCAAAAAGGACTCTCGAGAGGAGACGCCATGCCATCGACGATCCCGGAGCAACGTGCCGACGGACACGTTGCCGACCTCAGAAAAGTCCTCGAAGGCCTTTCCTACCCCTATCCCGAGGGAGGCCGCATCGCCGTGAAGGTTCACTGGGGGGAACGGGGCAACAGGAGCTACCTTTCCCCGAGGTATGCCCGGGAAGTGGCGGCGTTCCTCAAGGAAAAGGGCTGGAGGCCCTTTCTCTTCGACACCACCGTTCTTTACTCCGGCGGGAGGCGCACCGGCGGGGCCTCCCTGGAAACGGCCGCCCGGCACGGGTACACCGAGGAATTCGTCGGCTGCCCCCTGGTCATCGGGGACGGCATGGACGGAAGGGACGTTGTCGAACTGCCAGGGGAACGCCACTTCAAGACCGTCGAGGTCACCTCTCTCGTCAACGGGGCGGACGGCTTTTTCATTTTTTCCCATTTCAAGGGCCATCTCGCCTCGGGGTTCGGCGGAGCCGTCAAGAACCTCTCCATGGGGTTCGCCTCCCGGGCCCAGAAGCAGCGCATGCACGCCGACGTCCATCCCGTGCTGGACCCTGAAAAATGCACCCGCTGCGGCGTCTGCGTCGACGTCTGTCCCACCGGGGCCGCCCATTTTCCCGAGGAGGACGGTTATCCCGCCTATGACCTGGACCTCTGCATCGGCTGTGCCCAGTGCATCGGCCTCTGTCCCGAAGCGGCCCTGCGGATTTTCTGGGAACTCGATGCCTCGGTGTTCCAGGAAAGGCTCGTGGAAACCGCCGCGGCGGTCTGGCGGAAAATCGGCAGCCGGTCGGTTCTCGTCAACGCCCTCATCCACATCACCCAGGACTGCGACTGCTGGCCGGGGCACAACCCGGTCATTGCCGGGGACGTCGGTTTTCTGGGGGGATACCATCCCGTGTCGCTGGACCGGACGTCCCTCGAAACCGTCGGGGAGGAGCCCTTTCTCAAGCTCCATGGAACACGGCCCTGGAACCGCCAGTTCGAATTCGCCCGGGAAATCGGCTTCATTGAAAAGCATTGACCCATTCTGCGACGGTCCGCGCAAGGGATGTCCGTCACTTTTCCAGCCTCATCGACGGCTTCCGTCTTCTTCTCTTCCGTCATCAGGCATCTCAACGGTCATCTCCAGGAGCCCGAAGGACAGGGCCTTGCCGTGGGGGTCCAGCTCCAGGGCCGAGGAAACGCCGCCGACGCGGGTCCCGTGGAGAACGAAATTGAATCCCCCGATGGACGGAACTTCATAGCGGACCACATCTCCCCGGACGAGGTCCCCGAAGTGGGCCTTCACCGCCTGGGCGGTCACCTGGCGGCAAAGAAGATCATAGTGTTCATCGGCATAGGGGAACAGGGAGATGTTCGTGATCTCTCCCTTGTCCCCGGCCCGGCTGTGGGCGATTTCGTAGAGCTTGACTTTTTTCATGGTTACACATCCCCGATTGCCAGGCCGGTCTTTACGAGTTCCCTGGCAATGAAAGCCGTTAATACACCGATGAGGGGCCGGACCGTTTTCCGGGCCCCGCCGGGGCCGGCGGGCCCGTTCAGGTAGAGGGTTTCCACTTCCTCCCCTACCCGCTCGGCATCCCGCTTTCTCTCCGTCCGGGCGGCCACTCGAAGCCGCACGTCCCCCGGAAGGGGAAAGGTTCCCCCGGCGAGGGGCCCGAGCAGGGCATCGTATCCCACGAATTCGACCCGCATGTCGTCCCTTCGAAACCCCTGACGCTCCAGCCGTTTCAGGACGATTTCCGCTGCCAGGCGGGCCCGGTTCATGGCCCCGTGACCGGCATAGGAGACCTCCCCTTCCCCCAGGAAGCCCTGCCGGACCCCCAGGGAAACCTTCAGATTTTCCGGTCGCGGGCGGCCGGCGGCCCCGGCGACCCGGACCCGGTCATCCCCGATGTCTTCCAGAACGATGCCGGAGAAATCGGCCGTCACGTCCGGCGTGAGATAGGACGCCGGATCATGGACTTCGTAGAGGAGCTGTTCCCGGCATGTCCCAGGCGTAACCCTGCCTCCCGTTCCGGGAACCTTGGTGATGATCCCTTCCCCGTCTTCCGTCACCTCGGCAATGGGAAAGCCCACATCCTCGAGACGATCGACGTCCTTCAGGCCGGGGTCGGCGAAATAACCGCCCGTCACCTGGGCGGCGCATTCGAGAAGGTGGGACAGGGCCGTCCCCGCCCCGAGGCGGGTCCAGTCCGCCAAGTCCCACCGGTATTCATGGATCATGGGGGCCAGGAACAGGGACGGATCGGCCACCCGGCCGGCCAGGATCACCCGGCAGCCCGCCTCCAGGGCGGGCAGAAGGGCCTCGGCCCCCAGGTAGGCATTGGCGGAGACGAGGCGGTCCCCCAGGTCCCGAACGGTGCCGCCTGTTTCCACCACCGCCGCGTTTTCCGAAAGGAGCTTCTCGAGGACGTCGTCGCCCGTGACCGCCCCGATCCGGAAGCCCCCGACCCCGAGAGTCCGGGCGATCTCGACGGTTTTGGCCAGCGCCGCCGGCGGATTGGCCGCTCCCAGGTTGGAAACGACGACAAGGCCGTCCCGGGCGCAGAAGGGCAGGATGGCCGCCATCCGTTCCTCCAGGAACTGGCCGTAGCCCTTTCCGGCGTCGGCCTGTTTTTCCATCTGGGCGATGGCGATGGTCCGCTCCGCCAGGCACTCGAAACACAGGTACTGTATGTTTCCTCTTTCCGCCAGGGTCACGGCGGGGTCGATCCGGTCGCCCGCGTAGCCCGCCCCGCAGCCGATGCGAAGCCTTTTTTTCATGGGCGCCTCACGTAGACGGGATTGGAAAAGATCCAGGGACGCCAGCGCCGGAGGCGCTTCAGGAAAACCTCGACCCGGTAGACCCCGGCTTCGGCCAGGGAAAAGCGAAGAGAACGCCCCGTCTCTTCCAGCATGACCCGGCCGCTCCGGACGACCCGGATTTTTCCCCTGGCTGGAAGATCCACGCTGCCGATTGTCTCCCCCGACAGAGCGATGTCCTCCCCCAGGGTTGCCTCGCCGATTCTGCTGCGAACGGTGAAGGAAAATCCCCGTGGGTCTTCGAAAACGTCGAGGGACACGTAAGACCGGCCGTCCCGGAGGGCCCCGTAGAGGGTCTCGATATCCCGGGCATCATCGCCTTCAAAGGGCCTCTTCAGAACGACATGGGTTCGGATGAATCGGAAAGCCCTCCGAAAGGGGAAGACGGAGAAGCGGCGTCCCAGGAATTTCTTTTCCGTGTCGTGGTTGTCCGACTCCCCGATCCCGGGCAGCCTGGAAGACCGGTTCAGCATGTCCCATCGGCTCAGGGTGACGGGGCGGGGTCCCCGGAGAAAGTACGCCGGCGCGGCGTAGCTCAGAAGCCCCCGGAAGGTTCCCGTGAGAGAGGCCTGCCAGTCCGTCATGAAATCCCAGATGCTTATCCCCGCACATCCCTTGACGGTCCAGTCGATCCACGGGTAATGTTTCACGTGAAACACGTCCGTTCCCTCGTGGTCGGGGTGGGCGATGAACCCGAACCCGCCCTTTCGGTTCACGAAATCGATGTATTCCCCGGGAGGCCCAAGATCCTCTTCGTCCACGGGGTACTCCTCGTCGATGCCGAAGGCCAGGTAGTGGTTGTAGCGGGGCGCGATCTCCTGCCCCACGGCGATGAGGACGCCGTCATGCCAGCCTTCCCACCCTTCCCGCCGGGCCTGCAGGGTCGAATGGTCCGTCAGGAGAAGATACCGGACGCCGCTGAGTCGTGCCGCCTGGACGATTTCCGCCATGGAGGCCCTGCCGTCGTGGGAATACTGGGAATGAAAGTGGATGATTCCCCCATAATCGAATCCTTGTCCGCTCATGGCTTTCCTCCCGCACCAGGGGGGGAATTCATACCGGAAAGAGGACAGCTGTCGCAACGGGGTTCCTTCCGGCAGTAATCCTTTCCAACCTGGACCAGCAGGGCATGGCACTGGTTGTAGACCGCCGGGCTTTGCGGAAGGGCCTCGACGAAAAGCCGCTGAACGGCCCCATAAGATTCACGGGCCTCCGAAATCCCGTGCCTTTCCAGGATGCGCCGGGTGTAGGCGTCGACGACGAAAACGGGTTTTCCGAGACCGTAAAGGACGATGCTGTCCGCCGTTTCCTCGCCGATGCCGTGGATCGTGAGAAGTTTCGCGCGAATTTCGCCGGCCCCTTCAGCCATGAGGCCCTCCATGGTCCCTCCGCAGAAACGGACCAGGTAGTCCGCAAAGGCCCGAAGCCGCTTCGACTTCACACGGTAGAAGCCGGACGGGCGCAGAGCCTTTTCCAGCCGTCCGTCTTCCGACGCTTTGATGGCCGCGGGGGAGAGAAGGTTCTCTTTTTTCAGGTTTTCGATGGCCTTTTCCACGTTCCGCCAGTTCGTGTTCTGGGTGAGAATCGCCCCGACGGCGACCTCGAAGGGGGTCTCTCCGGGCCACCATCGAAGATCGCCGTAATGCCTGGCCAGGACACGATAAAGAGAACGGATGAACGCCGACGGCGGCTTCTTCGCGGCCCCCGGGGCGCTGCGGGTTCCCGTTCTTTCCGCGGACACGGTCCCCTCTCCCTTCTTCCGGCGTTCCGGCACGGGCAAGGACTTACTTCCGCACCACCACGTAGTACTGGGCGCTGCCCCGCTTTATAAGAAGGAGGACACTTTCCTTATCCGCCGCTTTTCCCATGACTTCATTGTAATCCTGCAGGTTTTTGATTCCTGTCCGATTTACCTGGAGGATGACGTCCTCCGCCTCGATCCCGGCCTTTCCGGCGGGGCTGTCCGGTTCCACGGCGCTCACGACCACGCCCTCGGTGCCTTTGAGACCGAAATGACGGGCGATTTCAGGCGTTATTTCCTGGACCGTCATGCCCAGGTACTGACTCGTTTTTCCTCTGGCTATGAGTCTTTCCTGATCGGGACGTTCGGAAACGGTTATGGAAAACGTCATTTCCTTTCCGTTTCGGAGAACCTGGACCGACGTTTTCTGGCCGACCCGCATCCGGGCGATCTTCTGAAGGAGATCATGGGTGTCTTTGATTTTCTCCCCGTCAATACGGACAATCACATCACCCGTCCTGAGGCCGGCCTTGTCCGCCGGATCCCCCTCAAACACGTCGGCCACCAGGGCCCCCTCCCGGGATTTGAGATTCAGGTTTTTGGCTATGTCTTCACTGATTTCCTGAATGGAGACCCCGAGCCAGCCCCGGACCACCTTCCCCCGGGTCTTCAAATCGTCCAGAACGTCCCTGGCCATGTTAACGGGAATGGCGAACCCGATGCCCTGGCCCTGGGCGACGATGGCCGTGTTGATTCCCACCACTTCCCCGGCCAGGTTGAAGAGGGGGCCACCGCTGTTTCCGGGATTGATGGAGGCATCGGTCTGAATGAAATCGTCATAGGGACCGGCGCCTATCACCCTTCCCTTGGCGCTGACGATCCCAGCCGTCACGGTCTGATTGAGCCCGAAGGGGTTCCCGATGGCGACGACCCAGTCCCCCACCCGAAGTCTCGACGAATCCCCCAGGGTGACCACGGGGAGCCGTCCATCCGGTTCAATCTTGAGAAGGGCGATGTCGATGTTCTGGTCCGTTCCCACGACTTTTGCCTTGTATTCCTTCTCGTCGGAGAGTTTCACCAGGATCTCGTCGGCCTTTTCCACCACGTGGTTGTTCGTGAAAATGTACCCGTCCTCACTGATGATAAAACCCGACCCGAGGCTTTTCTGCTCGAACTGCCTTTCCGGGATGTCCCCGAAAAAACGCCTGAAAAAGTCATCCCCAAAAAACTGCTCGAAGGGGGAGCCCTGGCCGAAGGGCTCCCGAAACATTTGCAGCCCCCCGGACCTGACCGTTTTCGACGTGCTGATGTTCACCACGGCGGGTTTCAGCTTTTCCGCCAGGTCGGCGAAGCTGTCCGGCGTCACCGACGCCCACCCGGTCACTGCAATGTTCCCATATCCCTGAACCATGAACAGGAGCAGAATTCCCGTGACGATGGCGAAAGCGCCTCTCAAGGTTCTTCTTTGATGTGTTCCATTCATGAAAGTGCCTCCTGTGCTTTTTTTCTTTTTTTCAGTCTTCCATAACAACAGGGTTGGAAAGAACGCCCAGCCCCTCGATTTCAACGGTAATCCGATCGCCCGCCCGGAGAAACACCGGGGGAACCCGGGCGAAACCCACCCCTTCCGGGGTCCCCGTCAGAATGACCGTCCCGGGCACCAGGGTCATGGACTGGCTCAAGTCGCTCACGATTTCTTCAACGGTGAAAAACATGTCCGACGTTCTCGAATCCTGCATCACGGCTCCGTTCAGCAGGGAACGGATCCGCAGATCGTTCGGGTTTTCCAGCGCGTCCCGGGTGACCAGGTACGGTCCGAGGGGACAGAAGGTGTCGAAACTCTTTCCGCGGGTCCACTGATTTTTCTGCCTGTGAAACTGCCAGTCCCGGGAACTCACATCGTTGGCGCAAGTATACCCGAAAACGTGATCGAGGGCCCTGTCCACGGGAATGTTTTTCCCCGCCTTTCCAATCACGATGGCGAGTTCCGCTTCGTAGTCCACCTCGTCCGGACCGGCCTTGGGAAGGACAATGGGGCTTTCATGGCCGGTGAGGCTGGTTGTCGCCTTGATGAACAACACCGGATTTTCCGGATAGGACACCTCGCTTTCCTCTGCGTGCTTCCCGTAATTGAACCCCAGGGCAAAAATATTAACAGGCGCGAGAGGCGGAAGATACCGCCCGATTTCTTCCGTTTTGTCCGTCACGGCATAGGAACCGAAGAGATCCCCTTCGAGAAGCCGGGCCCGTCCCGGATCTTCGGGCAGACACGCACCGTAACATTCCTTGAGATCCTTCGAGAGGAAGCGCACTATTTTCACGTTTTTTCTCCCTTCATTTCATAGTAGGAAAGATTTCATGTTCTCTGGTTCGGGGGGATCACCGCAACTCAAAATGGAATTCAAGACGTATTATAAGCATTATGTGACCCAGATGCAAAGCGGCGCAAGCGGCCTGTTGAAGGGATCGTTTTTTTATGCCATATTTAAAATACATCAAGAAGAAAAACCGGCACACAGGAATAAGAGAGAACGGCACCGTTGCACTGCCGGCCAGGGATCGAAAGGCCCGGTGGGTGCCGAACCCTTAATCGCCCAGAGGCCTCCATGATCGCAACGATCACCCGGATCGGTAAGACGACCCTTCAGTTTTCGCGATCCGTCGGCGAGACCATCGCGTTCTCCCGACGGATCCTGTGGAATGTTTTTCACCCCAGGGCTTACAACAGTGCCACCCGTTCCGTCCTTCTCAGCCAGATTTACTTTACCTCCGTTGAGATCCTCCCTCTTTTCATTACCGTTTCCATTATCCTGGGATCCCTCATCATGGGCATCGTCCTCCAGACGCTGAAGACTTTCGGGCTGACCCAGTACCTGGGGAATATCCTCATCGGCTTCGCCGTCAACGAACTGTCTCCCTTCGTCACCGTTCTTCTCATCGCCCTTCGGTCCGGGTCCGCCATCAACGCGGAAATCGCCGTCATGAAGGTGAATCGTGAACTGGACACCCTCCGGGCCTTTCGAATCGACCCGATCAATTACCTGTTTCTCCCGAGAATAATGAACGGTGTGATTTCTCTCATTCTTCTCACCGGTCTTTTTTCCACCGTCCTCGTGATCAGCGGGGGTCTTTTCTCCCGGATCATTTTCGGCATGGGCCTCAATATCTACTCCCATCTCCTGGTGAATTCCATTCATCTGTCGGACATACTGATCCTTCTGTTCAAATGCGCCACCTTCGGCTTTTTTATCACCCTCATTCCCGTCATATCGGGGATGCGGGCCTCCTATCAGCTGACGAGCATTCCCATCGCCGTGCTTCACGGCATGATCCGGGTTTTCCTGGCCATCATATTCATCGAGGTGATCTCATTAATAGCGCGGTCCGTCATCTGATTTTCTTCGACAAGCAGGACATCCTCGAACGGGATCGGGATGACTTCCTGGCCCGTCATCCCAACGGGGGGATCATCTCGCTGGACTACCCGCTGATTTCGAACCTCGACGTCCGGCAGAACATCGCCCTGATCCGCCAGTACCATGAATCCCTGCCGGCGGCGGAAGCCATGGGGGATGCCTCGGAGGCCCTGAACCGCCTCGGCATGGGCCGGATCGGCGGCCTGCGCAATCCCGATCTCCTGGAAGAGGAGCGTTTCGCCGCCATGCTTCTTCGGGCCACGAGATTCAGGGAGGCCGAACTTCTCATCGACCGCCCCTTCGAACTCGTCCCGACAGTCCACGACTTCACCTTTTTCGACGGGCTTTTGAAAAAAACGCTTGATTTCTACAGGGCATGTTATATTTTCGATTATCGATGGAACAAACACCGATACGGGGCGGGCCATGGCGAAGAACATTGAACTGAAAGTTGGCTTCTTTGTCGTCACCACCGTCCTCCTGATCGTGCTTTTCATCGGATACGTCGCCTGGAAAAAAGATTATTTTTCAAAAGTATACACCTTCACACTTTTCGCCAAGTCGGGCGAGGGATTCAGCCAGGGCATGCCCGTCGTCTTTTCGGGTTTCGAAATCGGCAAGGTCTATGACCTGGAGTTGAACGAAAAGGGCGTCGTCATCATCACCGTCAAGATCCCCGAGCGCCACGTCAAGTGGCTCCACGGGGACAGCATTCTCATCCTCGACCGGCCCCTCATCGGCACACCAAAAATCGTCGTTTACACCAGCAACCTGGAAAGCCCTGTCCTCTCCACGGAAAGCATGCTCGAAGTCTTTCCCGTGGACAGCATCAACGACGCCGTTCAGCGTGTCCAGCCCCTCATCGAAAAAGTGGGTACGGTAGCGGACAACATCGTCAAGATAACATCCACCCTGGCCGAAAGGGAAACCCTCCTCGAAATGGCGGTCGGGGAAAAGGCCACCGTGACGGCGGTGAACGACACCCTTCTGAAACTGACGGCTCTCGCCTCCTCCACCGAGGACATCCTGCTTAACATCTCGAAGATAACGAAAGAGGTGGACGGGATGACCAGGGAAGCGAAAGACGGCCTCTTCTCCGATGGAGGCATCCTTCCCCTCGTGTCGTCCATTCTCCGGGACATCCTGGACAAGCTGAAAACCCTGAACGCCGTGATCGAGGACCTCCCCCGGATGACCGGGGAGATGACCCGTTCGACGGATAACCTGGAGGTCCTTCGCAGGGACATCGATCGCGCCGTGGACTCGGTGAACGAGGTCCTCCGGGGGGTGGAAAGGCTCATCCCGTTGAAGGAGGAAAAGGAGGTCCGGCTCCCATGAATCGGACGGGTCTTATAAGCCTCCTGGCGCTTCTGTTTCTCGCCGCGGGCTGCGGCTCCCCGCCCGTGCCGGACTGGAAGCTTGAGGGGTTCAACGCTCTTGAATCCTACAAGAAATATTACCTGGAAGGAGAAGACGGGAAAGCCGATTTTCACTTCCAGAGGGCCATCGACGAATTCAGGAAAAGCGGCGACCTGGATCTTCTGGACCGGGTCCTTCTGACCCGCTGCGCCCTTCGAAGGGCCTCCCTGCAAGAAGTTTCCGGGGAGGACTGCCTCCTGCCGAATCGATCTCACACGGAAGAAAACGAAATCTACCTGTCATTTCTCCAGGGGAACCTGGACGAATCGGACCCGTCCCGCCTTCCCGGGGTTTATCGGGAGTTCCTGAAGGCTCTCCGGGAAAAACGGGTTGAAAGAATAAATGAAACCATCGGGGCCATGAACGACCCCCTGTCCCGGATCATCGCCTCCGCCGTCGCCCTGAAAGTCGGCACATGGAATGAAGCCACCCTGCAGCAAGCCTTTCAGGCGGCTTCCCGGGAGGGCTGGAAACGGATCGTCCTGGTCTACCTGGAAACCCTGGAATCCTATTACGGGGAAAGGGGGAACCCGGAAAAGGCACGACAGGTGAGGCGGCAGATAGACCTCCTCACGGCCCCCCTGAAGTAAGCGGTACGAATTCCCGCCCGACGGCCACCCATCTCCTCCCTGTCCCGCCCGGAGAGGCCCGTAAAAGCCGCTCAAGAGCCCCTGCCGAGAATTTTCGAAAAAGATCCTCCGTGGGGAAATGCTTCCCGGGAGGCGCCGGACGGGATGGTGAAGAGAACGGCCGCGTAACCCGGGGCTCCTGACAAGAGGCCGCCCGTCTTGACAGATTCTGCGTCCCGTGACAGGATCACCCGGAATACCCTTTGGAGACGGGAAGACATGGCGGAAATCAAAAGCACCCTCGATCTCATCATGGAAAAGACCCGGGACCTTCTCCCCACGGAGGCGGAAAAAAAGGCCCACCGGGAGAAGGAGTGGTCCCGAAAGATACGGGGACATCTCCAGCGGGTCCTCGACGGCGCCATGTCTTCCGATGCCCTCCTGGCCGAACTTTCTTCCTCTCCGCCTCCACCCGGCGTCACGCCGTCTCTTCTTCTGAAAAAGGAACTCATGGAGAGAATCGATCCCGGCGCAGACAACGAGCGGATCCTCGGTCTCCTCGAGTCCCTGTGCGGAGAAAACACGGAGGGGCTGAAAAAGGCTCTCACCGCCTATCGGGAACGGGTGGAAGAGAAGAAGGCGGCCCTTTCGGCGGCTGTCCTGGCGGACCTGGCCGCCCGGAAGATCACCGGTCCGGCCGTTTCACCGAACGTCGAATCTCATGAGGCTTTGCGGTCTTTTGTCGAAGAGGAACGCAACGCTTTTCGGAAGGGCCTTGAAGGGTGACGGGCGGAAACGGGAGTCAGCGGAGATAGGGATACCAGTATTCCTCGATGACCTGGAAATTCTTCTCAACGGCCTCTCGGCCCTGGAGGGGGTTTCCGTGACCGGGGAGAAGGTAGTCGATGGGAAGCCGCCTGAGCGTTTCGATGCTGTCCCGGAGAACACGCCCGGCGCCGCCGGGAAGATCGGTCCTCCCGATTCCCTGGGAAAAGACCACGTCGCCTGTGAACAGGGCCTTCAGGTTCTCCAGATAAAGACTGATCGATCCGGGGGAATGACCGGGGGTCAGAAAAACCCGGAAGGAAAGGTCCCCGACGGCAAAATCTCCCTCCCGGAGGAAAAAGTCAGGTTCCGGAAGGGCGTAGCGGCCTGAAGCCATGGACTGAAGAAACCGGCAGTCCTCCTCGCTCATGGCGAAAAGCGTGGTTTTCGGAAACTTCGACACCCCCTCCAGGTGATCCGGGTGGGCGTGGGTGACCACGACAAGGTCCACTGCCTCGACGGTAAGACCCAGCCTCCGGAGACCCTGCTCCACATGGCTGAAGAGATGCCTGTGGCCGGGATCGACGAGAACGGTTTTTTTCCCCTGGACGAGGTAGGTGTTGCAGTTGTTCTCCATGGAGCTCTGCCACAAAAACCCATGAAGGCCTTCGGCGATTTTCATGACTTTCCCCCCCTGTCGCCGACGAGTTCGCGGATGTTCGCCGATACCACCTTTTCAAACCCTTCCGTCGTCAGTCCCAGCCCCCGAAGCTTGGCCAGCTCCTCCCCGGGAATTCCGAAGGGAAAGTCGCTTCCGAACAGAAGCCGGTCAACACCGTATTTTTCGATGAACCGGGCAATCTCCCCCCGCCCCGCCAGGGCCGTGTCGGCGAAAATCGTCTCGTTGTCCCAGATACCGCTGTGAAAGAGATTGGTAAACCCGCCGTTCAGCCCCCCCATGTGGGGGATGATCACGGGGGTCCGGCCGCCCACCCGTTCGATGAAATAGAGGGTGTTCTCAAAGGATTCCTCGAGCACGACGGGAAGGCCGAGACGGTACACTTCCTGGAGAAAGGCCTCGCATTTCTCGTCCTCGTAGTGATACTCCGGCTCATAGGAGTGGCGGTGCCACTTGATCCCGCGATACCCCTTCGCCAGTTCCTCCTTCCGGAAGTCGTTCCACACGAAGTAATAGGCGTATACGTTCGTTTCCGTTTCCTGGAGGCGAAGGACGTATTCATTCGCCCGCTGCCGGCAGGCCACCCAGTGGGGCGTGTCCTGAAAATGAAAATCGTAACGGTTGTAAATATCTTCCACCGGGGCGTAGAGGCAGGCCCCGTCGATGCCCCCCCGGACGAGGTAGGACCGGATCATTTCGAAGGGCTGGTCCACGTTCTGGACGCCGCAGTGAATGTGGGAATCGATGATGGGAAATGTCATGGACCGTCTCCTTCCTTCATCAAAAAGGCTTCCACGGTCTTCAGGTCCTCCGCCGTGTCCACCTCGATGGAGTCGAAGGCGGATTCGACGACCCGAAGGGGGTACCCGTTCTCCAGGGCCCGGAGCTGTTCCAGGGATTCGAAGCTTTCCAGGGGACTCTCGGGCAGTTTCGAAAACGTCTCCAGGAAGGCTTTCCGGTAGGCATAGATACCGTGGTGCTTGAAATACCGCCCCTTCCGCCTCCGGTCTCGGACGAAGGGAATGGGGGCCCGGGAAAAATAGAGGGCGTTTCCCCTGCCGTCGAAGACGACCTTTACCACGTTGGGGTGAAAAATTTCCTCGTCCTCGTGAATGGGATAGATGAGCGTCGAAAAAGGAAGGGCCGGATCCGCCGCGAGGGGCGCGACGACCTCTTCCACCTGCCGGGGATGGACCGTCGGCTGATCCCCCTGAACGTTCACCACGATGTCCCCCTCATCCAGTGCGAGGATTTCCGCCGCTTCCGCCAGCCGGTCCGTGCCCGACCGGTGGTGCCCTCCCGTGAGGATCACTTCTCCGCCGAAAGACCGGACGGCCCGGACAATCCGTTCGTCGTCGGTGACCACGGCGGCGAAAGAAACGCCCCGGGCCCGGAGAACCCTTTCATAGACGTGCCGGACCATGGGTTTCCCGAGAATCTCCGCCAGGGGCTTGCCCTCGAAACGGGTGGAATGATACCGGCACGGAATGAGACAGACGGTTTTCACTGAAACCTCCCCGTTGTCATTTGAGGCGGGGGTTTTCCGTCATGAGGTAACCGGTCACGTAATCGGCGACGGCTTCCTCCAGGGACCGGAAGGCAAGAGGGTATCCCGCCCGGGCGAGCTTTTCCATGGGGGCTTCCGTGAAATACTGGTACTGGCCCCGGAGGGATTCGGGCATTTCCACGTAATCGACTGCCGGCTCTTTTCCGGCGGCTTTGAAGACGGCCCTGACGAGATCGTTCCAGGTCCGGGCCTGTCCCGTCCCCACGTTGAAGATTCCCCGGACCTCCGGGTGCTCCACGAGCCACCAGATCACATCGACGGCGTCCTTGACGTACACGAAGTCCCGCATCTGGTCCCCGTCACCGTAGGGGGAGCGGTAGGACCGGAAAAGGCGGACACGGCCCCCGTCCTGGATCTGCTCGAAGGACTTGAGGACCACGCTTCTCATGTCCCCCTTGTGGTACTCGTTGGGTCCGAAGACATTGAAGAACCGAAGTCCGGCCAGCTTCTTCTCCCACCCTTTCCGGAGGACCCACAGGTCGAAGAGCTGCTTCGAATAGCCGTAGAAATTGAGCGGCCTGAGACGGGGAGAGAGGGCGTCGTCGTCGGAAAACCCCAGGGAACCGTCGCCGTAAGTGGCGGCGCTGCTGGCGTAGATCATGGGGATCCCCTTGGCCACGGCCCACTCGGCCACCCGGCAGCTGTAATGGAAGTTGTTCTCCATGAGGTAGTCCCCGTCCCGTTCCGTGGTGTCGGAACAGGCCCCCATGTGAATCACCCCGTCCACGGCAAAAGGAACGCGGTCTTCCACGACCTGGGCGAGGAACCGGTCCTTGCGCAGATAATCCCGGTACCGGAGCGGTACCAGGTTCCGCCACTTCTCCGTTTCGCCGAGCCGGTCCACCACCAGGATGTCGTCGATCCCCTGGCGGTTGAGCTGCCAGACGACGGCGCTTCCGATGAACCCCGCCCCTCCGGTGACAATGAACATGACCGGACTCCTATCCTTTTTTTGCCGCCTTCTCGATTCCCCGGGCCAGGGCGTCCTTTCGCTCGTCCGGCAGGATCACGGGAACGGCCATGAAAAGGGTGCGCGCCAGAAGCGCCTCGGCGTGGGGAATGGCCTCCCGATCATAGGTCGCCTTCCTCGGGTTCAGGGTGTTGATAAAGGGGAACTTCTTCGAGTTCGCCGTTGACCAGGCGATGAGGTGCTCCCAGTTCGGGGCGTAATGCCACAAATTTTCCTTGTAATAGATCGAGTCGATCCCTTCCTCCCTCAGGGCTGCCTGGAAGGCTTTCGCCGACGGGCCGTCGGGAAGATGTAAGCCCAGAAACGTGGCCGTGTCACCTTCGGGATCGGGAAGGTGCCGGAAGGTGACGCCGGAAACCCCGCCCAGCCGCTCCTTGAGAAACGCCTTGTTCTCCCGCTGACGGGAGACAATGGTGTCGAGTTTCCGGAACTGGGCGAGACCCACGGCCCCCTGGAACTCGTTCATCCGGTAGTTGAACCCCAGGATGGAACGTCCTTCCAGGGCACGGCTCACCGCCGGGTTGTGGTCGTGGCCGTGGTCGTGATAACCGTCCGCCCGTTCATAGAGGTCTCTCCGATTCGTGAGAACCATGCCACCCTCCCCGGTGGTGATCGTCTTGTAGAAATCGAAGCTGAAGGTGGCCATGTCCCCGAAGGTACCGAGCTTCCGGCCCCGGAAGGCCCCGCCGAGACTCTGGGCGTTGTCTTCAAGAACGAGAAGCCCGTGGTTTCGGGCCGCTTCCAGGATTCCGTCGATCCGGGCGCCGGCCCCGCACATGTGGACGGGAATGACCGCCTTCGTCCGGTCCGTTATTTTCGCCGGGATGTCTTCGGAACTCAGGTTGAGCGAGTCATCGACATCGGCCATGACGGGGATGGCCCCGACTTCGAGAACGGCCTCGTAGGTGGCCACGAACGTGAAGGCCGGAACGATGACCTCGTCCCCCGGGCCCACATCGAGGGCCTCGAGAGCCACCTTCAGGGCCGCCGAGCCCGAGGTGACGCCCAGGGCGTGAGAGACGCCGTGGTACCGGCAAAAAGCCTCCTCGAGTTCCCTGACCTTGAAGACCCCCCTCCTTTCCTGGTCGAACCCGTAGCGCATCCAGATGCCCGTTTCGAGAATGTCGAGAACTTCCTTCTTCTCTTCCTGACCGATCAGTTCAAAACCCGGCATGGTCTTTCCTTCCCTTTCCCATTTCTTTCTTTTCAGGCCTTCGTCATCATCCTCTCAAAAGGCCTGGCGGTAAATGTTGACGGCATCCCTGGCTGTCACTTTACAAGGATTGTTCGCCAGGGGTCGCGCCACCGTCATGGCGACTTCCGCCAGCGAGGGGAAGTCTTCTTCCTTGACCCCCAACCCTTCCAGCCCCATGGGAACGGCACAGTCGCGGATGAGCCCCGAGACGGCCTCCACGGCGAGCCAGGCGGCCTCCCGCAGGGGCAGACCGCTTGTCTCTTCACCCAGGGCTTCGGCAACCCGGGTGAACTTTTCCAGGGCCCCGGGGATGTTGTATTCCATGACCGCGGGCAGGAGCACCGTGTTGGCCAAGCCGTGCGGGACGCCGAAGCGGCCACCCAGGGGATAGGAGAGGGAGTGGACGGCGGTCACGCCGGCGTTGGCCAGCCCGAGGCCGGCGTACAGGCTTCCCAGGAGCATGGCCTCCCGGGCGGCCAGGTTGCCACCGTCGTGAACGGCCGTCCGAAGGTTCGCGCCGATGAGCCGGATGGCTTCCAGGGACACGAGGGCACTCATGGGACTGGCGTTCACCGACGTGTAGGACTCGATGGCATGACACAGGGCGTCCATGCCTGTCGTCGCCGTGGGCATGGACGGAAGGCCCAGCGTGAGCAGGGGATCGAGAAGGGCGACCTGGGGATAGAGATAGGGGCTGTTCATGCCTTCCTTTTTCTTCAGGTCTTTCCGGATGAAGACAGCGGTGAAGGTCACCTCGCTGCCCGTTCCCGCTGTCGTGGGAATCATGACCGTCGGAAGACCGGGCCCCGGGATACGGTTCAACCCGAGAAAATCCACCGCCCGGGCACCATTTCCCGCCACCGCCGCCATGGCCTTCGCCGCGTCCATGGCGCTGCCGCCGCCGATTCCCACCACGACATCGCACCGGTTCTCCAAGGCGATCCGGGCCCCTTCATCGGCCTTTTCCAGTTCCGGCTCTCCCTCGATGGCATCATAAAGAACCGGCGCGGCGCCCGCCCCCTCCAGAAGAAGGGACACCCGCCGCGACAATCCCGACCGGGCCAGGGAACCGTCCATGACGACAAGCGGTTTTTTTCCGTTCAGTTCGGCCGTGAATTCGGGGAGGCGGTCCAGTGCCCCCCTCCCGAAAACAATCTTTTTCGCGCCTGTATAGGTAAACAGGGTTTCCATATGGGTTCCTTTCCCGCCTGAGCAGGCAATGTCACAGGATCGGAAGGTATTTGTCGATTTCAAACCGGGAGACGTGCATCCGGTAAAGATCCCATTCCACCCGCTTGTTCTCGATGAATTTCTTGAATATATGCTCTCCCAGGGCGTCCCGGACAACCCGGCTTTTTTCCACTTCCTGGACGGCCTCGACAAGGCTACCAGGCAGGTCGTAAATCTTTTTCTTTTTCCGCTTTTCCGGCGGCATGGTGTAAATGTCCTCTTCCACCGGCGCCGGCAGGGGATATTTTTTCTCGATCCCCTCCAGGCCGGCGGCAAGCATGACCGCGAAGGTCAGGTAGGGATTGCACGACGGGTCCGGGCTCCGGTACTCGATTCTCGTGGCCTTTTCCTTACCCGGCTTGTACATGGGTACCCGGACCAGGGTGGACCGGTTCCGCCGGGCCCAAGAAATGTAGACCGGCGCCTCGTAACCCGGGACGAGCCTCTTGTAGGAATTGACCCACTGGCTCGTCACGGCGGTGATTTCCCGGGCGTGCTTGAGGAGGCCGGCGATGTAGTGCTTCGCCATGTCGGAAAGATGAAAGGCATCGGAGGGATCGTACATGGCGTTGTTTTCCCCCCGGAAAAGGGACTGGTGGACGTGCATGCCGCTCCCGTTCTGTCCCAGAATGGGTTTCGGCATGAAGGTGGCGTACATGCCAAATTTACCGGCTATTTCCTTGACGGTGATGCGGGAGGTCATGACCGTGTCGGCCATCTTGAGGGCGTCACCGTACCGGAGGTCGATTTCATGCTGGCTCTGGGCTACCTCGTGGTGGCTGTATTCCACGGTGATTCCCATCTGCTGCAGCGTTTTCACCGTGGCCCGGCGGATGTCCCCGCCCAGGTCGGAAGGAGACATGTCGAAGTAGCCGCCCCGGTCCAGGATCTCCGGAGACTGGTTGCCCGTGAAATAAAAATACTCCAGCTCGGGACCGACGAAAAATGTGTATCCCTTGTCCGCGGCCCGCTTGATCATTTTCTTGAGGGCGTACCGGGGGTCCCCGTCATAGGGGGTCAGGTCGGGATTGACGATGTCGCAGAAGACCCGGGCGACCGACCCGTTCTGATCCAGCCAGGGAATGACGGTGAAAGTGGCGGGGTCGGGCATGGCGATCATGTCGCTTTCCTCGATCCTGGCAAACCCCTCGATGGAGGATCCGTCGAACCCCATGCCTTCCTGGAGGGCCGTTTCCAGTTCCGACGGCGACACGGAAAAGCTCTTCAGCATGCCCAGGACATCGGTAAACCAGAACTGGATGAAATGGATATTTTTTTCCTTGACTGTCCGCAATACCTGCTCTGCGGTGACTTTGTCCATGAAACCTCCTGAACGGTCATCAGGGAAAAACCCTGTTATTTAAACTGTCTTTATTATGGCCGCACCGGGGGAATGTCAAGACTTTTGTTTCCCGGCGAACCACCCGAGCTGCCGGCAGATGCCCCGGATGATCTTGACATCCTTGGAATAAAGACGGACCCGGGAGAGAAACCGGCGGAGGGCGATCATCCCGTATTCCGGGTTGTCTTCCCGGATGAAATCGATCGCCAGGAGGGTGTCTTTCAGGTGGGCGTACATGTCTTCCAGTTCGCCCGACGTGGCGAGCCGGGGGGTGAAGGACGCCAATCGGGGCAATGAGGCGCTGAAGATCTCGTAGCAGAGGATCATGACGGCATGGGAGAGGTTGAGGGAGCGAAAACGATCGGAGGCGGGAATGGAAACCAGGAGATGGCAGTGCCGAAGCTCCTCGTTCGTCAGGCCCCGGTCCTCGGGACCGAAGAGAAGGGCGATTTCGTTGTTCATGGAGAGTTCCGCCACCGTCCTCCCCATCTCCCGGGGCTCCACCATGACGCTCCGGAGGGTCGAGTGTCCCCTCCGGGCCGTCGTTCCCACAACATAGCGAAACGCCCCGAGGGCTTCCGAAAGGGCGTCGAAATAGCGGATTCCGTCCACCACGGGAGCCGCCACATGGGTGGCCATCTGTTTCATGGCTTCGCTGTCGGGCTCCGGATGGCCCACCACGATGAGTTTTTCGATGCCCATGTTCATGGCGCACCGGGCGGCGGAACCGATATTCCCACCGTACTTCGGCCTGTTCAGAACGATGCTGATGTTTTCGAGCCTTGCCCTTGAATTCTTCACCATGGTAATAAACCCGCTGGGGGTCTGTAAAAAACGTTATTCTGATAATGAACGAAAACGCTCACGACGGCGTAAGAAAAGTGCATAATGGGATCATGCCGGAAAGTCAAGATTTGAAACGTTCCTTCGAGGCGCTCCTCATGGAGGGAGCCTCGTCGCTAGGTCTGACCATGGAAAAAAAGACCGTGGAGATGCTCCGTGGCTACGGGCAGGAAATACTCTTCTGGAACCGATCGGTCAATCTTGTCTCGGCGGACACGATAGGGGATCTCGCCGTCCGCCATTTTCTCGATTCCCTGACCGTCCTCCCCCTTCTGCCCCGGAAGCCGTTTGCCCTGCTCGACATGGGGACCGGGGCGGGTCTCCCGGGAATTCCCCTGAAAATGGTCAGACCTGACGCTTACGTCGTTCTCGTAGACTCCTCCCGAAAAAAACAGTCCTTTCTCAAGGAAATGATCCGTCATTTCAGCCTTGACGGAATCGTGGCGGAGCAGGCCCGGATCGAAGACTGGATTTCCCGGGGCATCCACAGGAACGCCTTTGACGTCGTTGTTTCCAGGGCGGTCTTTCCCCTGGCCCGCTTCCTCGAGCGTTCCAGTTCCTTTGTCAAGGAGACGGGCGCCATTATCGCCATGAAGGGCCGATCGGTCCGGGAAGAAATCGAAAACGCCGAAAAAACCGTTTTCGAAAAAAACCTTGCCCTGGTGAGACAGGTCACCCTTTCTCTTCCCTTTTCCCAGGAAGAACGGCATCTTCTCGTTTTCCGGGGGGCTGGAGGGGAGAAGCCGGACCTTGAACTTTGATCTTCTAAAAAAAGATATTTTATGCTAATCTTCGCTTACCTTTCGTGATCCCGGCTGTCACGATCAACATCCTGAAAAATATGAGAAAAAAAATATTTGCGATTGCCAACCAGAAGGGCGGTGTGGGTAAAACCACCACGGCGATCAATCTTGCCGCGTCTCTCGCCGCCGCGGAAAAAAAGACGCTCCTTATCGACAGCGATCCGCAAGGCAACACGTCCAGCGGCGTGGGCATCGACCGCTCCCAGGTACAGAAAAAGAACCTTTATCAGGCCCTGATCGGTAAAATTCCACTCTCGGATACCCTTCATCCCTCCCCCCTGCCGGCCCTTTCCGTGGTTCCCGCGAACCAGGACCTTATCGGCGTAGAGGTAGAATTCGTCCGCCTGCCCGATCGGGAACGCAGGATGAAGGGCCTCCTGTCCCAGCTTTCGGAGGAATATGATTTCATTATCATCGACTGCCCGCCGTCCCTCGGCTTTCTCACGATCAACGCACTCGTGGCCTCCGATTTCCTCATCATCCCGCTCCAGTGCGAGTACTTCGCCATGGAGGGGCTGAGTCAGCTGATGAACACCGTTCGACTGGTCCAGGGCCGCCTGAATCCGGAGCTGGCCATCGGCGGGATCCTTCTGACCATGTTCGATACGAGAAACCGCCTTTCCCATCGGGTGGAAGAGGAAGTTCGAAAATATTTCGGGAAACAGGTTTTTCAGACGGTAATCCCTCGTAATGTCCGTCTTTCCGAAAGCCCGAGCCATGGGTTGCCTGTTTTGCTTTACGATCTCACGTCCCGCGGCGCCGTGGCATATTTCGAACTGGCCAGGGAAATCTTGAACAACGGGAGGGCTTAGATGGCGAAGAAGGAATCCCTTGGACGCGGTCTGGGGGCGATTTTTTCCGACCTTCTGGATCACACGGAAAAGGGCGGCCAGTTTCACTTGTGTGCCATTGAGGACCTGAAGCCCAACCGCTTTCAGCCCAGGAGGCACTACGACGCGGAGGAGCAGGCCCGCCTGGCTTCGTCGATTCGGGATTCCGGCGTTCTCCAGCCCATTCTGGTGAGACGGCAGAATCGGGGCTACGAAATCATCGCCGGTGAGCGTCGGTGGCGGGCCGCCCAGGCGGCGGGTCTGAAAACGGTCCCCGTGGTAATCCGGGACGTGGATGACCGACAGACGGCGGAGATCACCCTGATAGAAAATCTTCAGAGAGAAGATCTGAACCCGGTAGAAGAAGCGCAGGGGTATCGGACCCTTCACGACACGTTCCACCTTTCCCATGAAGAAATCGCCGCCCGGGTCGGCAAAGATCGGTCCACCGTCTCCAATTTCCTGAGGCTTCTCAAGCTCCCCGCCCCAATTCGGGACGGCCTCGTCAAAAAAGAGATCTCCGCCGGCCACGGGCGGGCCCTTCTCGTGCTTCCCTCGGAAAAGGAGCAGACACGTGCTTTTCGTGAAATTCTCTCCAAAAACCTGAACGTACGCCAGACGGAAGCCCTGGTCCGCAAATTTGAGAAAGAGAAAAAATCACCCGAAAAAAAGAACGTGGTTCACCCCTACATCAGCGATATGGAAACGACGCTCTCCAGAAAGCTCATGACCCGCGTCCGCATAAAGCCGGGAAAACGCAAAGGGGGACGGATCGAGATACGCTTTCACAATGATGACGACCTCCGGCGTCTTCTTGATGAAATGCTGGAAGGAAAATAAAACAATGCCATTTGATCCACAGTTGTGGATAAAACTGTGAATAAAACATGGAATCGGCCTGGAAAAAAGCACTGGAATCCCTGCGGGGCAAAATAAATATCCAGCTTTTTGAAACCTGGATCCAGCCCATCCGGATTCTCGGAATGAGTGGAAAGGCGATTGAACTGTCCGTTCCAAATCGTTTTTTCAGGGATTGGATCGAGGAAAACTACCTGCAGAGTATCCGGGAAGCCCTGTCGACGGCCCTGGGGACGGAGGTGGAAATCCGCCTTGTCGTTGGGGCCTCCCAAGAGTCTCAGGGAGAAATTAAACGAACCCGAAAAACGGAAAAAGACGACAGGGTACCGTCGTTCGCCTCCGGTCAAAAACTGTCTCCCCGTCTCAACATCAATTACAGTTTCGACCGGTTCGTTGTCGGTTCCTGCAACCAGTTCGCCCATGCGGCGTCGGTCGCCGTAGCCAAGCAACCGGCCAGGATATACAACCCCCTTTTTATTTACGGCGGCGTAGGGCTTGGAAAGACACACCTTCTCAATGCTGTTGGTCTTCAGACACTGAACCTCTACCCCGAAAAAACCGTTCTGTACCTGTCGGCGGAAGAATTCATGAACGAGCTGATTTACTCAATCCGCTACGACCGCATGACGAAATTTCGAGATAAGTACAGGAAAATAGACTCCCTCCTCATAGACGACATCCAGTTCATTGCCGGCAAGGAAAGAACCCAGGAGGAATTTTTCCACACCTTCAACTCCCTCCATGACTCGGGAAAGCAGATTGTCGTAACCAGCGACCGCTTTCCCAAGGACATTCAGAACCTCGAGGAAAGACTGCGGTCCCGCTTTGAATGGGGCCTCATTGCGGATATACAGCCTCCCGAAATCGAAACCCGGATCGCCATCATCGAAAAAAAGGCACAGGAAAACAATCTCCACCTTCCGGAGAATGTCTCCCGATACATCGCGACCCATGCTCCGGACTCCAATATACGGGAACTGGAGGGTTTTCTCACGGGACTCATGGCTTACTCATCCCTGACAGGCAAAGAAATCGACATGGAACTTGCCCACTCCGTCCTCAGAAAACTGATCAAGCAGGAAGAAAGGCGGCCATACGACATCGAGGAGATCGTCAAGGCCACCGCCGACTATTTCGGCCTTAAGATTCCCGATATCAAGTCCCGAAAGAAAAGCAAGAACCTGGCCGTCCCGAGACAGATCGCCATGTACCTGTCCAGAACCCTTACCGATGCTTCCTTTCCGGACATCGGGAACCGTATCGGGGGTAAGGATCACTCCACGGTCATCTACGCTTTTCGCAAAATTCAGAAGCTGTCACAAAACGACCCGAAAACGGAAAAAATTATCGCTGACATCCAGGAAATCCTCAAGGGGCGCCCCTGATTTCATCCACAGACGCCAAAGAGAACAAGAAACCGTTATTAAAAGAAAAAAACAGGCTATCCACAGATTACCAAGCCCTATAAATACTACTTAAAGAATATAAAATATAAGGGAAGGAATAACGATGGAACTGACTGTGGAAAGAAATGTTTTTCTTGAAGGGATTCAACGGACGCTCTCCATTGTGGGAAAAGCCGGACTGGACATTTTGAACAATCTTTTGCTGGAATCCGGGGATGATGAAATCCGGATCACAGCGACGGACAGGGAAATCGGGCTGGTTGCCAGCTATCCCGCTAAGGTCGAAACGGCGGGAACTGTTCTTGTAAATGCTCGTAAAATATACGAAATGGTTCGAGAGGGGGAAGGTCGGGAGGTCGTGATTCGTAGACCGGAGAACAACCGGGTAGACGTGATCTGTGGAAAGGTCATGTATCGCCTGCCGGGACTCGATGCGGACCAGTTCCCCACCGTGCTGGTCGAGGAAGAACCAGACTTTGCGCTGGAATCATCGATGCTCTCGGGAATGATTCGAAAGACCTTTGCCACCATCGGAACAGACGAATTGAGGCCTTATCTCTGCGGCGCCTTTCTTCACACGCGGGATGGTCGGATACGCATGGTGTCCACCGATGGGAACAGGCTGTCCATGGTCGAAAAGGAAGCGCCGGAAGGGGTCGCCATAGATGGGGTTATCATGCCCCGCAGGGCCGTGGCGGAAGTCCGTCGTTTCGTGGAAGGTCGCGAGGGGGTCCTGGAAATGGGAATTCGCGAAAGGGCCTGTTTTTTCCGCCATGAAAAAAGTTACCTCAGGATTCATCTGATCAATGCCGAATATCCGGATTACGAGAGGGTTTTTCCCGTTGACGAGGGGATGAAAATTATCCTGAAAAGAGATATAATAATTGCTTCGCTCAAGCGGATGAACGTCGTTTCCAATGAGGATTTCACGGGGGTCATACTGAAAGTGAGCCCTGGAAAGCTCGAACTTCACTCGACGAATCCCGATGTGGGGGAGGCGAACGAGGAGATAGACATCGATTATGACGGCGGGGAATTTTCGGTCACTTACAATGTCCGTTACCTCATCGACGCCGTCGAAGGGGTGGACGAAGAGAATGTCGTGGGGGACATACGAGAGGGAGACCGGCCGGGCGTTATTTCCGGGAAAGAAGACAAGAGTTACAAGTCCCTGGTCATGCCGTTGAGGGAATAAGGAAAGGAGTTAACTGGTTTCGTGACAGACGATTACAGTGCCGACAGCATAAAGGTTCTCGGTGGACTGGAGGCGGTCCGCAAGAGACCTGCCATGTACATCGGGAGCACGGGTAAGGAAGGTCTTCACCACCTTGTGTACGAGGTGGTGGACAACAGCATCGATGAAGCATCCGCGGGAGTTTGTGACACTATTGACATCAAGGTCCGTGTGGACAACAGCGTGACTGTGGAGGATAACGGCCGGGGAATTCCGGTGGAAATCCACAAGACGGAAAAAGTTTCGGCGGCCGAGGTGGTCATGACGAAACTTCACGCAGGGGCGAAGTTTCAGAATGATACCTATAAGATTTCGGGCGGTCTGCACGGTGTCGGTGTTTCCGTGGTGAATGCCCTTTCCGAGTATCTCGAGGTGGAGATCCGTAGAAACGGAAAAGTATACCGCCAGTCCTACCGCCGGGGAATTCCCGTGGCGCCTCTCGCGGAACTGGGCGTCACGGAAAGGCGGGGAACCAAGGTAACCTTTAAACCCGACGGCGAGATCTTCGAGGACCTGGATTTCAGTTTCGATCTTCTTTCCAATCGTTTGCGGGAACTGGCTTTTCTCAACAAGGGGGTTCGGATCACCCTGACCGATGAACGGCAGGAGAAAAAAAGCGAGTTCTTTTACGAGGGCGGCATCATCTCTTTCGTGGAGTACATAAACCGCAACAAGAAAGTTCTTCACAGGGAGCCCGTTTTTATCACGGGTTCACGGGAGGACTGCGAGGTGGAGGTGGCTCTCCAGTACAACGACTCGTACATGGAAAACCTGTTTTCTTTTGCCAACAGCATCAATACCACCGAGGGAGGAACCCATCTCATTGGTTTCCGGTCCGCCCTCACCCGGGCTGTCAACAACTATGCTGTCAATTACAATATATTGAAAAACCAGAAGGAGTCCCTGAAAGGCGAAGACGTCCGGGAAGGCCTTGCCGCCGTCATCAGCGTCCGCGTGCGGAATCCCCAGTTCGAAGGACAGACGAAGACGAAGCTCGGCAACAGTGAGATAAAGGGGCTTGTCGAGGGGATCGTTTACGATCGACTTGGAAGCTTTTTCGAGGAGAACCCTTCGGTGGCCAAGCAAATCGTCGGAAAGGCCGCGGAGGCCTCCAGGGCCAGGGAGGCCGCCCGGAAGGCCCGGGAACTGACCCGGCGAAAAACGGCCCTGGAGGTGAGTTCTCTCCCCGGAAAACTGGCGGACTGCCAGGAGCGGAACCCCGAAGGAAGCGAGCTTTACATTGTCGAGGGGGATTCGGCGGGCGGTTCGGCGAAACAGGGAAGAGACCGTAAAAACCAGGCCATACTGCCTATCCGGGGGAAGCTGCTCAACGTGGAAAAGGCCCGTTTCGACAAGATGCTCGGAAACGAGGAGATCAAAACGATCGTCACGGCCCTGGGGACGGGTATCGGCAAGGACGATTTCGACATCACGAGGATTCGGTATCACAAGGTCATCATCATGACCGACGCCGACGTGGACGGTTCCCACATCCGAACGCTTCTTCTGACCTTTTTCTTCCGGTACATGAGGGAAATGGTGGATCGTGGATATCTTTACGTGGCCCAACCGCCTCTCTTCCGGCTGGCCATGAAGGGCGGCGAGATCTACCTCAAGACGGAGGAGGAGCTGGAAAACTACGTTCTTGAAAACGGTGTCAACCGCCTGCAGTTCGTGGGCGGGAACGGAACGAGGATCACGGGGGTCCGGCTTTTGAGCCTGATAAAACGGGGGATCCGTTTAGGCAACATATTAAATAAATTTGAAAAAGAGGGAAAGGACCGGGACGTGGTCCGTATCCTGGCCGGGGACCCCGCCTTTCGGGAAGAGGATTTCCTGGAAGAGGAAAGAATGCGGAAAATCGCCTATCGTATCGGCGGAGCCCTGGGGGATAAACTGACATCCTTCATCGTCAGGAGGGACACGGAACACGGCGGCTACCGGATTTATTTTCAGCTTCTTGAAAACGGGAGGCCTTACGAAACCCATCACAACAAGGATCTTTTCCGGTTGCCAAAGTTTCTCGAGGCCCGGGAAATCATGAATCAGATCGAGCCGCTCGGTGAACCGCCCTATGTCCTCCAGGAAAAAGAAAGCCCCGGGACGACGGAAAAGCGGTTCGACTCTCTCGAGGAGATGATCCGGCACATCATCGCGGCAGGAGAAAAAGGCCTGACCATACAGAGATATAAAGGACTTGGAGAAATGAACCCGAGCCAGCTTTGGGAAACGACCATGAATCCGGGAAAAAGAACCCTTCTCCAGGTGCGCGTGGAAGACGCCGTGGCGGCCGACGAAATCTTTTCAACCCTCATGGGAGACCAGGTAGAGCCCCGACGAGCCTTTATTTTCGACAACGCTCTCAACGTTTCCAATCTGGATATCTGAAGAACCCGAAACAGTCTGAAAGCGATTTTTTTCGGACCGTCGGCGACATGACGAACCCCATCAGAGGCCGATATTTCAACAGGAGTGACTTTCCATGGAATTGACCTATCAGCGCAACGTTCCCGTGGACATTGAAGACGAGATGAAGAAGTCCTACATGGACTACGCCATGAGCGTCATTGTCGGCCGGGCCATCCCCGATGTCCGGGACGGGCTCAAGCCGGTCCATCGCCGGGTGCTCTACGCCATGCACGAACTGGGAAACCGGTGGAACAGGCCCTACAAAAAATCAGCCCGCATTGTCGGGGACATCATCGGCAAGTACCATCCTCACGGGGATTCGGCGGCCTACGACACCATTGTCCGCATGGCCCAGGATTTCGCTATGCGTTATCCCCTGGTTGACGGCCAGGGGAATTTCGGCTCCATTGACGGCGACCCGCCGGCGGCCATGCGGTACACGGAAATACGAATGGCCCGCATCGCCGAGGAACTTCTGGAAGACCTGGACAAGGAAACCGTAAATTTTTCGCCGAATTACGATAACACGCTCATGGAGCCGGCCATTCTTCCGGCCAGGATTCCCCTTCTTCTCCTGAACGGCGGCGCAGGCATTGCCGTCGGCGTGGCCTCCAACATCCCGCCTCACAACCTGCGGGAAGTTCTGGACGGCACGATGGCTCTCATCCGGGACCCGGCGATCACCGTGGAACAGCTCATGACGCACATACACGGGCCCGATTTTCCCACGGCCGGGTACATCAACGGGCGGGAGGGAATCCTCGCGGCCTACCGGACGGGGCGGGGCATCATCCGCATGCGCGCCCGGTCCCTCATCGAGCGCAATTCGAGGAACGACCGGGAAAGCATCATCATCACGGAACTCCCCTACATGGTCAACAAGGCCACCCTGGTGGAGCGCATCTCCGATCTCGTCAAGGAGAAAAAAATAAGCGGCATTTCCGATCTCAGGGACGAGTCGGACCGTGAAGGCATGCGGATCGTCATGGACCTCAAAAAGGACGAGGTGGCCGGCGTCATCCTGAACCAGCTTTACAAGCACACCCAGATGGAGGCCACCTTCGGGATCAACATGATGGTCATCGACCGGGGGCAGCCCAAGACCCTGAACCTGAAGGAGGTCCTGGAACGATTCGTCGATTTCAGGAAAGAGGTGGTCACCCGGAGAACCGTTTTCGAATTGAGCCGGGCGAGAGAGCGCCTCCACATCCTGGAAGGGTTGAGGATCGCCCTGGAAAACATCGACCGGGTCATCGAGACGATCAAAAAATCGCCCAACCCGCAGGAAGCGTCGACGGCCCTGTGCAACCGTTTCGGTCTCACCGTCGTCCAGGCCCGGGCCATTCTGGAAATGCGGCTCCAGAGGCTCACCAACCTTGAACGGGACAAGATCCTGGAGGAACACGGCGAGACGAAACAGCTGGTGGAAAAACTGGAAGGTATCCTGGCCGACCCGGGCAAGATCCTGGATATCATTGTCGGCGAGTTGGAAGACATCAAGAAACGATACGGAGACGACCGAAGAACGGAAATCGTTTCGGGAAGCGACGACATCACCGTGGAGGACCTCATCGTGGAAGAGGACATGGTGGTCACCGTCTCGCACCAGGGGTACATCAAGAGAAACGCCGTGAGTCTTTACCGGAGCCAGCATCGTGGCGGCAGGGGAAGGATGGGGATGATCACCCGGGAAGACGATTTCGTCGAAAAGATTTTCGTCGCTTCCACGCACAGTTTCGTCCTTTTCTTCACGAGCAAGGGAAGGGTCCACTGGCTCAAGGTTCACCAGATCCCCCAGGCGGGGCGGATGGCCAGGGGAAAAGCCGTTGTCAATCTCATCGAGCTGGTCCGGGACGAGCGGGTGGCTGCCATTTTGCCTGTCCGCGACTTCGAGGACGGGAAATACGTCCTTTTCAGCACCCGGAAGGGTATCGTCAAAAAAACGGACCTGGCCGCCTATTCCAATCCCCGATCCACGGGCATCATTGCCATCACCATCGACGAGGACGACGAACTCATCGCCGTGAAGCTCACCGACGGGACCCAGGACATTCTGCTGGGAACGAAGCAGGGGAAGGCCATCCGGTTCCGGGAAACGGACGTCCGTCCCATAGGCCGGACGGGGCGAGGCGTCATCGGCATCACCATGGAAAAAGAGGACTTCGTCGTGGCCATGGAAACGGTGGGAGACATGCACGACATCCTCACGGTCACCGAGAAGGGATTCGGCAAGAAGACGGACGTTTCCGAATACCGGCGCCAGGGAAGGGGCGGCCGGGGGATCATCAACCTGAAGACCGTTCCCCGGGTGGGCCTCATCGCCGGTGTCCGCCAGGTGACGGGCGACGAGGATGTGATTCTCCTGACGAACAGCGGGCAGATCATCCGTCTCCGGGTAAACGAAATTTCCCTCCTCCACCGGGGCACGCAGGGCATCAAGCTCATGGACCTCACGGAAAACGAGACGATTGTCGGCGTGGTCCGGGTAGAGCGTGGATCCGAAGACGACAGAGAAGACCTTGAGATAACGACAGATATCATGAATGAAGAGGATCTGCCCCCGGAAGCCGATCTTTTGGAGGAATGAGCGTTGGACTTCCCCAGGTACCGTCTTTTCGAGCACACCGCCGACCTGGGAATCGAGATTTTCGGGGCGGACCCCGGGGAACTTCTGCAAAACGGTGTCCACGCCCTCTTCGATCTCATGACCGATCTCGAGGCCGTCCGGCCGGAGCGTACCTGGCGGTTTTCCGTGGACGGGACCGCGTGGGACGACCTTCTCGTGAACCTGCTCCGGGAGGTTCTCTACAGGGCCTCCGCCGAAGGCGTGCTGTTCCGGGATTTTACAATAGAAGACCTGGCGGAATACCGGGTCACGGGGACCGGGAGAGGCGAGTTTTTCGATCCCCAAAGGCACCGGATGGAGATGGAAATAAAGGCCGTGACCTACCACGGCCTGGATGTCGTCCGAACCGGGACGGGATGGAAGGGACGGGTGATCTGCGATGTCTGAGATCGCCATGGAAAGGCTGGACGCGTGCCGATGGCGGATACCGCCATCGGGGAATATGCGGGTTCCGGGGATCATCTACTCGAGCGAGGCGATGATGGGCGGAATCGGATCCGACGAAAGCCCCAAGCAGGTGGCCAACGTGGCCTGTCTGCCCGGGATCGTCTCGTATTCCCTGGCCATGCCGGACATGCACTGGGGTTACGGATTTCCCATCGGCGGCGTGGCGGCCTTCGACCTGGAGGAGGGCGTCATTTCCCCGGGCGGGGTGGGCTACGATATCAACTGCGGGTGCCGTCTCTTGACAACCCGGCTTCACTACGACGATGTCCGGGACCGGATCCGGGACCTCGTCACGGCCCTGTTTCGGGACATTCCCACCGGCGTGGGCTCCAAGGGGACAATGAAGCTTTCCCTGGCGGAAGAAAAAAAGGTCCTCCTGGAAGGGGCTCGCTGGGCCGTCCGGCAAGGGTACGGAACGGAGGAGGATCTCCTCTCCACGGAAGACGGGGGGATGATCGGGGGAGCCGACCCGGAACGGGTGAGTCCCCGGGCCCTTGAAAGAGGCCGGGAACAGCTCGGGACCCTCGGATCGGGCAATCACTTTCTGGAAATCGAGGTGGTGGAGGAAATTTTCGATCCCCCGGCAGCGGCCGCTTTCGGCCTGGAAGCGGGCCAGGTGGCGGTGATGATCCACAGCGGCTCCCGGGGATTCGGATATCAGGTCTGCGACGATTTTCTGGCCCGGATGGTGAAAAATATTCCCAGGCTCGATTTTTACCTGCCGGACCGCCAGCTCGCCTGCGCCCCCTTCCGCTCCCGGGAGGGGCAGGAATACTTTTCCGCCATGGCCTGCGCCGCCAACTACGCCTGGACGAACCGGCAGATGCTCATGCACGGGACCCGGGAGACTTTCGGGAGGACCCTCGGGCTGTCCCCCCGGGAACTGGGGATGCGCCTTCTCTACGATGTGTGTCACAATATCGCCAAGGTCGAGGAATTCATTGTCGCCGGGGAAAAGAAAAAACTGTGCGTCCACCGGAAAGGGGCGACCCGGGCCTTCCCGCCGGGCCACGGTGCCCTGCCCGACCGGTTCCAGGCGACGGGCCAGCCGGTGCTGATTCCCGGCGACATGGGAACAGGATCCTACGTTCTCGCGGGGACCGAAAAGGCGTATCGGGAAACCTTCGGAAGCACCTGCCATGGCGCCGGAAGGGTGATGAGCCGCACCCAGGCCATGAAATCGAGCCGGGGCAGGCCCGTATCCCGGGAAATGGCGGACCGGGGGGTCATCGTCATGGCGGCGGGCCGGGGAACGCTCCACGAGGAAATACCGGAAGCGTACAAGAATATCGATGATGTCGTCGACGTGGTGCACCGGGCGGGACTTTCCCGAAAGGTGGCGAGGCTCAGGTCCGTCGGCTGCATCAAGGGGTGAGGGGGATTGGGGCGCCTGGCCTCTGGAGCCTTTGACGATGCCGTCGAAAATGAACTTTTAAAAATATACCGGTTCGTCAGGGGATGGCGGGATGGATGAGGATAAGCGGGAAGGAGGGGTTGAAATGACAAAGAGCGTTGAATCGGGGGACATATACGACGTGATCATCATAGGCGGCGGTCCCGGTGGTTTGACGGCGGGCCTTTACTGCGGCCGGTCCCGAATGAAGACGCTTCTTCTGGAGGGCAGTTCCACGGTGAGCCAGATCACCGTCACCGACATCATCGAAAACTATCCGGGAATCCCGGACATCGGCGGCTTCGAGCTTATCGACCGGATGAAAGGACAAGCCGTGTCCTTCGGTGTGGAGATCAAAAGCGAGCAGGTCCTCTCGGTCACACCGGCCCGGGGAGGAGGCCCGCCCCGATGGGCCGTCACCGGGGAGTCGGAAACCTGGGAGGCCTGGTCGGTTATCGTGGCCACCGGTGCGGTGTGGCGGAACCTGGGCGTCCCCGGCGAAAAAACATTCACCGGACGCGGGGTGTCCTACTGCGCCACCTGCGACGGGCCCTTTTTCCGGAACCGGGCCGTGGCCGTCGTGGGCGGCGGGGACGCCGCCGTTCAGGAAGCCCTCTTTCTCACCCGCTTTGCCCGGGAGGTGACTCTCATCCACCGGAGGGATCGTCTCCGGGCGGCGGAAATTCTCCAGGAGCGTTCCCTGGCCAACGAAAAAATCCGTTTCGCCTGGAATTCCGTGGTGGAGGAGATCATCGGGGAGGAAGCCGTGTCATCCCTTCGTCTCCGGGATGTCAACGATCCCGATCGCAAGACCGTTATTCCCGTGGACGGCGTCTTTATTTTCATCGGCCTTGTGCCCAATACGGATTTCGTGCGGGAGGTTGTCAAGTGCGACGGGAATGGCTATATTATCGTGGACGAAGCCATGAAAACGTCGGCGGAAGGCCTTTTCGCCTGCGGCGACTGTGTCCGGAAGGCTTTTCGCCAGGTCGTCACCGCCTGCGGCGACGGGGCGACGGCGGCTCACGGGTCGGAATTGTATGTAGACCGCCTCAAGGGCCGGGCCTATGATTGAAGAAGCCGCCGCAATAAGAACTTTTTCAGGCTTTCACGAGTTCATCGAACCTGTTGAACCTTGAAAATGATCATTGAAGGAGTCCCGACGTGCCCATTTACGAATATCGCTGCAAGCATTGCAAAACCCGGTTCGAAACCCTGAGATCCCTGAAGGACCGGGATGAGGATGTGGTCTGTCCCGGCTGCGGGAAGAAAAAGGCGGAAAAGCAGATGTCAGCCCCTCGTGTGCAGACTTCTTCGGGAGGATCGTCCTGCACCTCCTGCGCCGCCACCTCCTGTTCCACCTGAGGATAACCGGAAGCGCCGGCCGGCGGCCGGCGAAACCTCCAGGAAAGAAAGGCCCGAGGCGTGGAATCGCTCATCCGTTTCTGGCAGCATCTCCCGGCCCATATCGATCCCGTCATTGTCCAGTTCGGGGCGTTTCAGCTGCGGTATTACGGCCTCATGTACCTCCTGGCCTTTCTCACCACGTATGCCCTCGTTCGTTACCGGGTCCGGTCGGAACGCCTGCCCTTTTCCGTTGAACTGATCCAGGACTACTTTGTCTGGGCCATTCTCGGGCTTCTCATCGGGGCCCGAATCGGTTACGCCATCTTCTATCAGCCGTCCTATTTTCTTCAACACCCCCTGGAAATCGTTTTACCCTTCGAATGGTCTTCGGGAACGATACGATACACCGGCATCAGCGGCATGTCCTATCATGGGGGGCTTCTCGGCGTCCTGGCGGCGTCCCTTTTCTTCTGCCGCCGGCGAGGGATCGGCTTCTGGGCCTTCGGCGATCTCCTGTGCCCCGCCATCCCCCTGGGGTATACTTTCGGGCGCATCGGAAATTTCATTAACGGGGAGCTTTACGGACGGATCACCACGGTGCCTTGGGGCATGTACTTCCCTTCCGATCCCTCGGGGCAGCTTCGTCATCCCTCGCAGCTCTACGAGGGCTTTTTCGAGGGACTTTTCCTTTTTGCGGTTCTGTGGGGCTTCCGTCGAAAAAACGTCTTCCAGGGTTTTTTTGTGGCCCTCTACCTGGTGGGTTACGGAACCGTCCGGTTTTTCATCGAGTTTTTCAGGGAACCGGACATCCAGATGGGCTTTCTTTTCGGCTTGTTCACGGCCGGCCAGGTTCTTTGCCTTGTCATGATTTTTGCCGGCGCAGGGATCATGGTTGTGAAATGGAGTGGGAAGAAAAGTACATCCCGAGCCGGGGGATGATCGCTAGAGGAGGAACATTATGGGAAAAAGGCTTGTCATCATCGGCGGCGGGGCCGGAGGCCCCTCCACGGCGGCGGAGGCGAAAAGGCGGGACCCCTCTCTCGATGTCACCATTCTCGAAAAAGGGCCGTATGTATCCTATGCCACCTGACCGATGCCCTATTACATCGGTGATGTAATCGCAAGCGAAAAGAAACTGATTGCCAGGACGCCGGAAGCCTTTGAAAAGTCGGGGATTCGGGTCCGCCTGAACACGGAGGCGGAAGAAGTCGACGAGAATAAAGGGGAAGTTCGCCTTCGGACGGGCGAAAGAATCCCCTATGACATTCTCGTTTTTGCCACCGGCGCATCGGTGACGATGCCCCCCGTTCCGGGGCTGGACCTACCCGGGGTGCATGTTTTGAAAACGCTTCCCGATGCCCTTTCCATCAAGGAGGCCATCGGAAGCGGAAAAGTGAAAAAAGCGGCCGTCATCGGGGCCGGTTTTATCGCCATGGAAATGGCGGAAGCCTTCCGGACCGCCGGCGTTGAAGCGTCCCTCATTCAGCGGGCGAAACTCCCCGTGAGACGCTGGGACCCCGACTACGCCACCTTGGTCAAGGAAGAACTCGTGAAGCACGGCGTTCACTGCCACCCGGAAACGTCTCCGAAAGCCGTCGAAAAAGGAGTTTCGTCGCCTCTTCGGGTTGTCACCGACCGGGGGGAAATCGACACGGACCTCCTCCTCGTGGCCACGGGCGTGAGGCCCGAGACCCGCCTGGCGGAGACCATCGGTCTCGCCGTCGGGGAAACGAGAGCCCTGCGGGTCAACTTTTCCCAGGAAACCTCCCGGGAAGGGGTGTACGCCGTCGGCGACTGCGCCGAAGTCTTTCACCGGGTCAGCCAGTCCTGGACGTCCCTGCCCCTGGGGGACATCGCCAACAAGCAGGGCCGGGTGGCCGGATCCAATATCGGGGGAACGCCCCTCCTCTTTCCCGGGGTCGTCGGCGCCCAGTCCTTCAAGGTTTTCGATCTCCAAGTGGCCGCAACGGGTCTCGACGAAGGGGAGGCGAAACAGAGCGGATTCACGCCGGTTGTCGAAAAAGTGACCGGAACGCCCACGGCCCGTTCCATGAGCCGGGGAGAAAGGATTCATCTGAAACTCATCGCCGACCGCTCCACGGGAAGGTTTTTAGGCGCCCAGGCCGTCGGATCGAGGGGGACGGTGAGCCGGATCAATTTTCTCTCCGCGGCCCTGTGGTCGGGTCTTAAGATCGACGAAATCGCCTATATGGATCTCGCCTATTCCCCGCCTTTCGGCGGGGCCTGGGACCCCGTCCACATCGCCTGCCATGCCCTCATGCGGCAGTTCTGACACGGCCGGCCTGATTGGGAAAGGAGCGAGAGATGACACAAAGCGGTGAGGGAAGCAGAGAAATCATCCGGACGGAACGGGTAGCGGCTGATTTTCAGTTCCTTGGATCGGGCGCGTCGCCGGAGGATCTCCGGAAAATCAAAAAGGGTCTCAGGACGCTGCACACACTGGAACTCATGGCGCAGAACATCTACAAGTTCCAGATTACGGCGGAGCGCTCGGAAATGAACCGGCAGCTCATCGCGGCCATGGCCAACGAGATGACCCACTACCAGGATTTTCAGGAAAAGCTTTACGAGTACGGCTGGAAGCCGGACAAGTTCCGATGGATGTACTGGATCGTCGGCTTCTTTTTCGGGTTTTTTTCCCGGCTCCTGGGAAGGAAGGCCATGCTGAAGACGGCCGTCTGGGTGGAGACCCTGGCGGTGAAACACTACGGGGAGCTTCTCCGGGACATTCCCTGGGACGACGGGAGCCGGGCCGTCGTGGAAAAGAATCTCCATGACGAGGAAGGCCACGTGAATCGCTGGTCGACGCTTCTCAAGGCCCTGTGAGGAAAGCCGTGCCATCCCGCGGGATGTCCTCCGGTGACGGGGGCGACCGGATGCGTCGTCACGGGTCTTCACCCTGGATCCGGGTGATGCGCCTTCATTTCGTCCCCACGAGCGTTCTTCCCGCGCTCCTGGGCGGTGTGATGGCCTGGCAGAACGCGGGGGTCTTTCACGCCGGGCACTTTTTTCTTGTTCTTTTGGGTGTTTCCCTGAACCATCTGGGGATCAACATGATCGACGACGTGTTCGATCACAGTCGTGCCGTCGATCCCGTGGCGGCGCAAAGCGTAAACCCGTACAGCGGGGGAAGCGGTGTCCTGACCGGCGGCGAACTGGGTCATCGGGCCGTTTTTGCGGTGGCGGCCGCTTTTTTCGTGTGCACGGCGGGCATCGCCCTCTACCTGGCCTTTGCGGTCGGAGCGGGTGTGCTTGTTTTTGCCGGCATCGGCATGTTTTCCTCGATTTTCTATTCGGCCCCGCCCGTACGATACGGCTACCGCGGCCTGGGAGAATTGGGGCATCTGATCAATTTCGGTCCCGTCATCGTTCTCGGGGCCTTTTATGTCCAGACCAGGTCCATTGCCCTGGAACCCTTCCTCATCTCCCTGGCACCGGGCCTGCTCATGTGGTCCATGATCGTGGCCAATGAAATTCCCGATCTCGAAATGGACCGCAAGGCCGGTAAAAACACCCTCGTGGTCCGCCTGGGAGCGAAGCGGGCGGTCTCTCTTTACGGTGCCGGGTATCTGGGGGCTTTCGGGGTCATCGTTCTGGCGGCCCTGTTCGGGGCGGCCTCACCGGGGGCCCTTTTAGGACTGGCGGGTGTTCCCCTGGCGTGGCAGTCCTGGAAACTCTCGAAAAGGGTGTATGAAAGCCCCCGGGAGATGGTCCCGGTAAACCGGGCGGTCATCACGGTGCACCGCCTGTCGTGCATGGGTCTCGCCATCGGCTATCTCATCGCCGGGGCCGTGTGAGGACTTGGGAATGAAGAAATGTTTCCATTGTGGAAAAACGTTGACCCTGGACCGGAAAGTCACCCGCCGGGAAACCTGTCCCTTCTGCGGGTGGGACCTCCATGTCTGTCTCAACTGCCGGTTTTACGACCCCGGGGCCTACAACCAGTGCCGGGAGCCCCAGGCGGAGCGGGTTCTGGACAAGGAGCGGAGCAATTTCTGCGATTATTTCGTCTACCGGGAAGATTCGACGACGGGGGCGACCACCGGAGGCGCGGCCCGGAAAAAAATGGAGGATCTTTTTAAAAAAAATGAGTGAACGTAATCCCTTTCCCCATGTTCAGGACGCCCCCTTCTGGTACCTTCTGGCCGGCGAGCTCATCCGGCGGGGGGAAGAGGAACTGGCGCCTCTCTTTCAAAATCTCACCGACCGGGCGGAAGAACGCGGGCTCCCCATCGTCTACCAGGGCCGGAAAAGTCTTTACTGGGCCGTTGCGGGGCGGCTCTATCTTTATTACGAGTCCCGCGTGCCCAACCTGGACCGGTCCGGTTTCCGGCACATGATCCGAGGACTGCAGTGCGCCTTCACGCCCCCCGTCTTTGCCCAGGCCGCCATCGGCCGTATCCTCGCCAACATCGCTTCCCCCTCGTCGCCGAACCGGTCGGTGGCCGAAACCGTGGCCGACACGTTCATGGCCAACGGCATGTCCGTCACGGACTCTTACGATGGGGCGGAATCGGACGGGTGGATTCTGGAAGCCTGTCTTGGCGATGAACGGATCATGGCGCTGTCCCTTCAGGCGGTGACCCCGCCGGAAGGCTTGTGGGACCGGGTGGCGGCTTTCTACGGTGAAAACCGGCCGGGCTGGTATTACCGTCTTTTCCCCGGAAAGATAAAGGCTCTCCCGAAACTGGCCGAGTGAACGCCGGCGAAACGGTCTGAAAAAAAAGGAGTCGGGTAATGGAAAACGACGGGTTCATGGAAAAACTGTACCGGGGTGTCCTCGACGAAAGGGTGCTTCTCCGTCAAGACCGGCCGGTGAAAGACGGGAAGGTCCGGGTATTCCTGGACCGGTTCGAAGATCTCCTGAAGACCTGGCCGCCCCAGGCCTTGGAAGAGACGGGCCGCATCCCCCCGGAGATGCTCCGGGCCATGGGCGAGGCGGGACTTTTCGGCATGTCCATACCCGAATCTCATGGCGGGGCGGGTATCGGGCTTCGGGATCTCCTGCGGGTCGTGGAGGCGGTCTCCGCCGCCGACATGTCGGCGGCCCTCGTTTTTCTCGCCCATCTTTTCATCGGCGTGAAGGCCGTCGATCTCTACGGGACGGAGGAGCAGAAGCGGAAGTACCTCCCGCCGGCGGCCCGGGGGGAGATGATTTTTTCCTATGCCTTGACGGAACCGAATGTCGGGTCCGATGCCCGTCATATCGAAACGAAGGCGGAACTCTCGGCGGACGGCACCCATTATGTCCTGAACGGTGTCAAGACCTACATCACCAACGCCAACTACGCCGGCGGCCTCACCGTCTTCGCCCAGTTGGACCCGGCCCGGCCGGGGTCCCTGGGGGCCTTCATCGTGGAAACGGCCTGGGAGGGCGTCCGGATCGGGAAAGACATGCCCAAGATGGGCCTCAAGACCAGCTCCACCGCCATGATCAGGTTCGAGAATGTCCGGGTTCCCGTGGAAAACCGGATTGGAGAACCGGGAGAGGGATTCGCCATCGCCATGAACGTTCTGAACTACGGCCGGCTCGGCCTCATCGCCGCCTCACGGGGCGTCACCGGGCAATCGGTGAAGGACATGACCGCCCGGGCCGCCTCACGGGTCCAGTTCGGCGTTCCCATCGGTAATTTTGAGCTGGTCCAGGAGAAGATCATCCGGTGCCGGATCCATGAATCGGTCATGGAGGCCATGACGGATCTGGCCGTTCCCCTCCTGGAAGGGGAGCGAAGGGCCGATCCGGTCATCGAAACCTCCCACTGCAAGCTCTACGGGACAACCCGGGCGTGGGATGCCGTCTACGACGCCCTCCAGGTCGCCGGGGGGTCGGGGTTCATCGCCACCCAGCCCTACGAAAAGCGCATGCGGGATTTCCGGGTGACCACCATCTTCGAGGGGACGACGGAAATCCACTCCATCTATCCCGCCCTTTATGCCCTCGGACGGCTCGGAAAAGAGTTTCAGGCCCTGAAGGGGATGAAGCGGTGGCGGTTTTTTCTCGGGGCGTGGCTGAAATCCCTTCATCCCCGTCCCTGGGACATGGCGGTCCCCGCGGGTGTCCCCCGGCGGGCGGTCCGGAGGGCCCGCTGTCTTGCCGGCATGATCCGCCGCCGGCTTCTCTTCGGCCTGGCCTTATACGGGAGGAAGGTAGGGGAAAAGGAGTATTTCCTTCGCCGGGTGACCTCTTTGAGCCTCCACCTTTTCGGGATCCTGGCCATGCTGGCCCGAATGTCCGGGGAAAAGGCCCGGGGCGAAGAGACGTTGGAAGAAAGGGAATGCCTGGCCTATTTTCTCGAAGAGGCGGGACAGGCGGTGCGTGAAAACCGCCGGTTTCTTGATGGTCCGAAGGAACGGGCCGCCCATCGCCTCGCTCGAAGGCTCCTGTCCCCTCAAGCCCGCCGGGAGTCCTGAAAAAAACGACCCTGTTTGGACGAGAATCCCGGCGTGGGATCGTCTCTCCAAGTCATCCGGCGGTCCCTCCGGCTGCTTTTACAGGATGTCGTCCCGCGGCGCCCCTGGCTCAAAAGAGTTCGGGATAGTAGGAAAGCAAAAAAATGGCGCCATTGCCCAGTCCGTGAATGACCATGGGCACCACCAGGGATTTTTCCACCTCATAAGCTGTGGCAAAAAGAACGCCCCCGATGACCTGGGTAACGGGAAATCCCTGCCCAGGCGGGTGGATGAAGGCGAAAAGAGCGGTGGAAAGGACAAGAGCCGGGAGGAAGCCCCAGCGGCGGAGGTATCCGAAGAGGATCCCGCGGAAGAAAAGCTCTTCCGCCACGGGGCTGATGAATGCCCCGACGGCCAGGAGAACAGGCAGAAGAGAAAGCGGCGAGGGGTGGGCGAAGGGCAGAAGATCGACGAGGCGTCCTCTGGCAAGGAAAACGAGAGAAGAGATGGCCAAAACGACAAGCCCGAATCCGGCGGACCACAGGAGGCCCCGTCCCGCGTCGCGAAGAAGAGACTGCCCGCTGATGCCCACGGTAGCAGCCAGACCCCCCTGGCTTCTCAGAAGGTAAAGAAAGGCAATCGCTTCCAGGAGGCGAAAGATCCCCACCGTGGGAAGGGGCGGCGTCTTCAGGGCGCGAAGAAGAAGAGCCCCCGACGATTCCAGGACCACGACGGCGGCCAGGGCGAGAAGCACCGTTTTTCCCGTTATCCGGACTGACACCATCCAAGCCTCCTCAACGCGCGGTAGGCGTACCACTGAACGTACCAGTGGCGGGATCCCGCGAGTTTATCGAGAATGGCCGGGATCGCGGCCCGGTCCTTCCGCCTTGCCAGGACCTCCATGGCCGTCGTGGCCACCGTGACCTGGCTGTCTTCCATGAGACCCAGGAGCAGGCCCGTCGCCTCTGCCGAAGGACTTTTCTCGAGGCACCGGGCAAACCAGTACCGGACGGCGGGGGAAGGGCTTTCCTTCAGCGTGGGAAAGGAACTGACATCGCTGCCGTGACCGCAAAGGGTCCGGAGTGCCCGGGCCTGCCTTTCAGTCCTTTCCGATTTAAGCATGGCGGGAATCTCCTCGAGGGGGACCGGGGCTTCGCGCCCGGGGGTCAGAAGGAAGGCCCCGCCGGTGATAAGGACAAAGGAAATCCCGGAGGCGATGAGAGGACGCTGCCGAGGTCCCAAACGGGCCGGCAGCATGGGGCAAACGATGGCGTAGACAAGAAAGAACAGGATCGCCGGGTAAAGAAGGACCATGGCGAAAAAAGTGGCCCGTCGAAAGAATTTCCACCGGTCCGCTCGGTCGGAAAACCGCTCGAGCCAGGCCGGGCCGCCCGCCAGGAACGCCGCAATGTCTGTTGCGAGGACCCGTTTTCCCGGGACGCCGAGGTAAAGGACATCGCCCTCGGCATGGACGACGAGATCCACCTCCGAAGCGGACAGGGAAAAGACGTCTTTTCCGTTCAAGGTCCTTCGCAGAAGAAAAGCGTCCTTTCCCTCCCGGTTCCCATCGAAACGGTATGTCCGTATGAGCTTCTGATCGAATGACTTGACCGATTCGGCCGCGTGAAGGGTGCAGCGGTAATAGGCGTCGTTGATTGCCCTGCCCCAGGGGTGGGCGAGCAGCCACCGGTCACGGACCTGGTGGAAAAAATCCGGCCCCGCCGCCGACGCGAGAAAAGGAAGCGTAAATAGAAAAAAAGCCGCCGGGGCGAGAATATTCCAGGGAGACCGTGGCGGGTCTTCCGTGGTGAGAAGAAGCCTCGCCAGAACTGCCGTCAACACGGGTAAAACGATGAAATAGGCCGAACCGACGGGATTGAAGCCGTTTTTATTGACCCCGAAAAGACAGAATGTCAACAGAAGAAAAAAGCCCCCGCAGAGAAAATGCCGGGAGATTCCCCTGACCGGGCGGACGGCCTGTGTGAGAGCGAGGGTCGAGACGGTGAGGGCGGCCCCGATGGTGAAGGTGAAGAACAACCCGCCGAAAAAAGCGGGTCCCGGTTCCTGGAGACCCGCGAAAAGGGTTTGGTTTGGGACCGTGAGGAGCCCCCGGTCATGAAGGGCCGACATGGAGCGGACAATGGCGCGGTTCGAGATAAAAACCTGCAGGGTTCCAATGAGTTGAGAGGCGAGAAGTCCCGCGACGATGATGACTGAAAATCGGGCGCCCATGTCAATCCTGAAAGTTTTTCACTACGTTAGCGTAAAAAGGCGGAAGTTGCAAAACATGGATGAAAATCATCTATATAAAACATGGACTTCCTTTCGCTAAACAAGCCCGACATGGAGATAGGGCAGGCAAACCTGGATATTGCTAATAAATACGGAATATTACGGGCAGAACATGTAATTCGTGAAATCCTTCGATGAGCTCCAGGATACCAAGCAGCCACACAAACCACAGAGCGCTGAATATATGTTTTCTAAAGATTATCGGTTTTGTAATGTAGCTGTCAGGTTCTTTCAGCTTCGATATATGGGGGAAAAAAGATGGGACCAGGCCGAGATAGGCTTCATACTCCTTGCCGTGTTTTTTTAGCATTTCAGATTCTTCGCTTTTAATGACCATGGGGTAATAGATTGTAAATGTTATCATGATAAGAAAAGGGATCAGGAATGACTCGGTAGCCATACCGACCCCCAAAGCGCCTATAAAACTGAAAAAGTATAAAGGATTTCTACATATGGAATAGGGGCCTTCTTTGATTAATCTGTCCGTTTTATACCCTGCAATATAAATGGAGCACCATAAACGTCCCATGGAAGCAATGCCGACAAGAACAGCCCCCAGAAAGAATAAAATTATTGTGACAACAGGGCTTTTCTCTTCCCAGGCACTGCTTGTAAACAAAAGGATTAAAAATAATAAAACAGTGAATGCCTGTGTTGCATGTATCCTTAATTTCTCTATCATGATTTGACTTTCTTCTGCTTCTTATTGATTAAAAGTTGCGATGCATTGACTTAAATTACCTTAACAATAAAAAATGTACCACACTCAAAATGAGAGTTCTGCCATTTTTTATAGTGCAATCAGCCGGACCTTCGCCGCCCGGGAATGACAAGACCGCTTCCATCCCCGGTTTGAATGCGTGAGGCGAACTGAATGTCTCGGACTTTCACGGGCATCCATTCAACAGGTGTTCTGACAGGGTCCGTCCGGCCAAATTCTTGTTCATGCCGTTACATTCTGAAAAATGAAGCGCCATGTCCCCTCGGTTCCCGGGAGAGGACGTTTTGAATTTAACTGATTGAATTCTATGTGTAATAAGGAAAATACTTGACAAAAGCGGCAATCATTGTAATTTGCCCGTGAAAAACACCGCGTGCCTGTTACCATAAACCGCAACGGACGCAAAGGTAGACCACACAGGTTGTTTTCATGGATTTAAACATCATTTTCAACATCCTAGGTGGACTCGGCCTTTTCATTTACGGAATCTACCTCCTCAGCGATTCCCTTCAGAAACTCTCCCTGGGGCTTCTCAAGAACCTCATCGACAAGATCACCACGAACCGCGTCATGTCCATGCTCGTCGGCGCCGGGTTCACTTCCATCGTCCAGAGTTCCAGCGCCACGTCCGTCCTTCTCATCGGTTTCATCAACGCGGGCCTGATCACCCTGGCGGCAGCCCTGCCCGTTGTCTTCGGGGCCAACATCGGAACGACCATCACCGCCCAGCTCATTGCCTTCAAGCTGACCAAGTCGGCGCTCTTTTTTGTCTTCGTCGGCTCCTTCGTTTTCTTTTTCGCCCGGAAATCGAAACACCAGAACAAGGGTCGGGCCCTTCTCGGGTTCGGCATGCTCTTTCTCGGTCTCAACATCATGACGGCGGCGGTGAAGCCCCTGGCAGGAAACGAAGAGCTTCTTGACCTCTTCTTGCGGTTCGGAACATACCCCATCCTGGGTATCGTCACGGGCATTTTCGTGACCATGCTTCTTCAAAGCAGCAGCACGACCATCGGGATGGTCATCGCCCTTGCCTCGGCGGGTCTCCTGGACCTGAAGGCCTCCATGTTCCTGGTTTTGGGGGACAACATAGGGACCTGCATCACGGCGCTCATCGCCAGCACCGGCGGCAAGCTCGCCAGCCGCCGGCTGGCCTTCGGCCACGCCATGTTCAACGTCCTGGGAACGGCGGTGGCCCTGCCCATGGTCCCTTTATACCTTCACTATCTGCCGGACCTTTCGGGGGACCTTTCCCGGCAGATCGCCAACTTTCACACCGCTTTCAACCTCATCAACACGATGATCTTCCTGCCTTTCGTACCTCTTTTCCTGAAGGCCCTGGCGAAAATCGTTCCCGGGGAGGATTACGAAAAGAAAGAAACGAAGTATCTGGACAAAAACCTGCTGGCAACGCCGGAACTGGCCATCAAGGCGGTCATCCGCCAGCTCTCGGTCATGCTCGCCATCGACCAGGAAATGCTCGAAAAGGCCAGGCAGTGCATCGCCCAGTACAATCACAAGCTGAAAAACGAGATCTCCATCGACGAGCAGTCGGTGGATGAGATGCAGCGGGACATTACGGCCTATCTGGTGGAGATCACGAAAGGGGAGCTGCCGGACCAGAAACGGCGCATCGTTCCCGCCCTGATCCACAGCGTGAACGATTTGGAGCGGGTTGGGGATTACTGCCAGGACATCTCCAGGCTGTCCCAGCGTCTTTATGAGGAAAATCTCAGTTTTTCCGCCACGGCGCAGGCGGAACTCGCCCGGATATTCGACAAGACCCAGACCCTCATGAATTTCACGCAAAAAGCCCTTCGAAGCGATGACCACAAGTCAGCGAGCATCACCCTCATGATCGAGAAGGAAATCGACGAACTCATCGTGCAGTACAAGATGAACCACTTCAAGCGCCTCGAGGAGGGGGTCTGCATGAACGAATCGGGGCTCGTCTTCTCCGATATCCTCACCTACATCGGCCGGCTGAACGATCACCTGTGCAATATCACCAAGGGCATTCTCCACATCGGGAAACGCTGACGGCTTCGGGAAACACCCTCCATGTGCGGCGCTTCCTCCCCTTTCCTGCACCGCGAGGCGGCGGTCCACGCGGTTCATTCCTCTCGATTCACACGCCCGCCTTGCGGCCCTCTTTGACAAAGTCATACATAAAAACGCAAAAAAGATTCTTTAAAGACTTGTAAAAAACTGATCTTTCAGGGAATCTTGAGAACCTTGGCGCCCCGGATTTTCCGGTTCTTCAACTCCCCCAGGGCTTCGTTGGCCCGCTCCAGGTCGAACTCCTCCACCGTGGGCCGAATGGGGATTTCCGCCGCCAGCGCCAGGAACGCGGCGATATCTTCTCCTGTCACATTGGCGACACTCTTGATTTCCTTTTCCATCCACAGGTGTTCCGGGTAGTCCACCCGGAGAAGTTCCTCCCGGTCCCGGTCATCCTTCCGGATGGCGTTGATGACGAGCCGCCCGCCCCGTTCGAGATTTCTCAAGGCTTCCACCACGGGCTTCCAGGCCGGGGTCGTGTCGATGACGGCGTGCAGCTTCTCCGGTGCCGTGTCCGCCGTGTCCCCTGCCCAGGCGGCCCCGAGCTCCCGGGCGAAATCCCTTTCCTTTTCGCTTCGGGCGAAAACGAAAACAGAAGACCGGGGATGGGTTTCCCGGGCCAGGCGAAGGACCAGGTGGGCCGAGGCGCCGAATCCCGTGAGCCCGAGGTTCTGCCCGTCCCGAAGGCCCGACAGGGCCAGGGACCGGTAACCGATGGCCCCGGCGCACAGAAGGGGGGCCGCCTCGGAATCGGAAAAGACCCCCGGGATGGGGTGGGCGTGGTTTTCCGGCACGGTCATATACTGCCCGTAACCGCCGTCGACGTCCCGTCCCGTGGCCCGGAAGGCAGCGCAGAGGTTTTCCCGCCCCTCGCGGCAGAAGGAACACTGTCCGCAGGCGTCGTAAATCCATCCTACGCCGAGCCGGTCCCCTTCCTGGTAACGGCGGGCGTCCTTTCCCTTCTTGACGACACGGCCGACCACCTGGTGACCGGGGATGACGGGCAGTCTGGGCGGCGGCGTCCGGCCCTCGATTTCATCCAGTTCGGTGTGGCACACGCCGCACCGGGACACCTTGAGGAGAATCTCGCCCAGCCCCGGCTCCGGGACGGGGACTTCTGCCGGCGAAAGGGGCGCCGGCTCTTTTTCCAGGTCGACCATGCGGGTCAGTACCATGGCTTTCATGACGACGCCCCCTTTCTTTTTTTCAGGATAACATGTTCCAGGAGAAGGGAGGACCCCACCCCGATGACAAAACCGTTTCCCAGCATGGAACGGAGCGATGAGGGAATCGCCTGGATCACTTCCGGCGGCGCGAAGGCCACCATGGTCCCCAGGAGGACGGGCAGCCCGATGATGAGTCCTTCCTGAAAGTCCAGCGTCGCCGTGGACTCAAAGACGATGAGCAGCCCCGCCACGATCTGGGAGCCGGTGATGTAGAGCATGACAGCCCCGATGACGGGCGAGGGAATCCGGCCGGCCAGCCCGATCACGGCGGGGGAAAAGGCAAGTATAAGAAGGAACAGACCGGAAAGGACGACAGGAAAGCGGGCGGCGCTTCCCGTGGACAGGATGAGGCCGGGACTCATGGAATAATTGACCGGCCCGATGACGCCGAAAAAGCCCGCCAGGATGTTTCCAAGGCCGGTCAGGGTGATGCCCCGGGTGATCCTTCGGGAACCCTCCGGCAGGGCGAGAAGAACGTTCAGGGACTCGATGGAGCCCAGGTCGTTGATGGCCAGGGCGAAAAAACAGATGAGAAACGCCAGGAGAAGCCCCGGTTCCACGGACAGGCCGAGATGGAGGTTTTCGAAAAGGGGGGCGAACAGGGGCTGCCCTCCGTTGCCGGATGTCAGGGCGGCCGGAAAAAAGAGGAAATAGAGAAGACTCCCCGCCAGGGTCCCTGCCAGGATGATGTGGGACCGCCAGGCGTCTCCGGCCAGGCGGTACAGGAGAATCATGGCGAAGGTGAGGCCCGTGGCGAAAAGAATCCCCTCAAAGGGCGACGCCGTCCCCTCGCCGTGGGTGAAAAGGTTGAGAATGGTGGGGCAGAGTGTGAAAGCGATGAGAAGAAGGACAACAGCGATGATCCGGGACGTGAAAAAACGCCGCACCTGTCCGAACAAGCCGGTGACACCGGCCAGGGAGAGGATGCCTCCCCCCAGGATGATGGCGCTGTAGATGTCGGCGAAGGCGGCACCCTGGCTTGAAAGAATGCCCACGAGAAGGATCGTCGAGGGCCCGGCGATGATGGGCAGCCGGTGTCCCCGGTAAATCTGGACGAGAAGGACGATGGCACACACGAAGGCGGTCTTCTGAAGATAGAGGGTCTGGTTTGCGAAATCGGCGAATTCGATTCTGCCGACGATATTCCCGATGATGATGACCCCCGGGATGAGAACGAAAAACCACTGAAAGCCCAGGGACAGGGAATCGAAAAAAGGCGGCCGGTCGGCCAGATCGTATCGCAAATTCCGCTTCGTGCTTTTCACGGGAGACACCGGAGCCGGTCATAAGAAAGAAACGCAGGAACCTGATAAGACTCTTTACGATGAAGGCCGCCTGTTCCGGCGAAAGGAAGGGCGGGCCCGGAACCGTGGAAACCCCGTGCCTTTCGGCACCGGGAGGTCCTTCCAGGTGTTTTCGAAAAGCCCGTCAAGACGGGCCATCCGTTCCGTTCCAAGCCTTTTTCGAAAGCGGACCAGGGCCTTGGCGTCCAGGAGGGGGCCTTTCTGAAAAGAGGAGAATCCGCAGAAATGCTGCCAGTATATATTCTCATGCAGCTCCTCCAGGGCGGCGGCGTCGGAGCAGTCATATCGGCGTTTGAGAAAATAGAGTCCCGCCATGAGCCGGATGGGTTTGCCCATCCGGCCCGACAAACTGTAGCAGGGCAGCAGAAATTCATGAAGACCTTTCCAGTCGATCCGCCGGGCGGCCCGGACGAGTTCGTGGTCCGGATTCAGGGCATCCATCATCCGGGTTCTGAAGAGGGAAAGCTGCCTGTCCGGGTACTTGACCTGCATGACCGTCCTGTCCGGAAACCCGCCTTGATATTTTGTATTTTTTCACGTATCAGAAAAAAGGGATGGGGGCAATCCCATAAAAACGGACGTCATTTCAACGCTTCATGATTTTCCGGTAACGGGCAGTATCCCGACGTATTGATTCATCCCTTTGAATTGTTTGTGTTTCTTTTATAAAAAAGCCGTAGGGAGGGAATATGAGCACCCTTGTCAATCTCACCATTTTCCCCATGGATAAAGGGGAAAGCGTCAGTCCCTACGTGGCCCGGGTGGTCCGGCTGATCCGGGAAAGCGCCCTGCCCCACAAGGTGGGCCCCATGAGCACGGTCATAGAGGGGGACACGGAAGAGGTCATGGACCTTGTCCGTCGCTGCTTCGCTGAGCTGGAGCAGGACTGTGACCGCGTGTACATGATCCTGACCGCCGATTACCGGAAAGGCGGAATGGGTAGGATCGAGGAAAAGGTCAAATCGGTTCTTGAAAAAGTGTGAGGCAAAAGGCGTCCACCCGTACGGCTTCCTTCCCGACTCAACCCGGTGAAGTCCGGTTACGGACAGGCCCTTATGACCGCAACGCCCCGATCGGCATGGAGAGAGCGCAATGCGTTCCAGCCATCGTGCTTGCCGGCCTTTTCAGCCGGTCGAGGACGGGTCTCGCGAACCGCTTAACAGGTCCCGCGCGGAGACGGGACCGGGGCAACCGTGAAGCTGGGAAGCAGAGGAAGAAAAAAAGATTGACAAACAAGGTGCCTCGTGTATTCTGAAGCGGTAAAATATTCAGAGGATGTAAATTGAGAGTGTTTGAGGAAAAGACCAGCCGGATGGCCGCAGCTATGGCCGCCAGGGCTCCAGGGCCCATGGCGGGTGGCGCTTTTCCGTAAGTCCCTTACATAAAAGCATCACAGGCCATGGGCAATTCGATCATCGAACCGTCCATGGCCTTTTTTTTATTCGAAGGCCGTGGACCTTGCCGTTCATGGCTTTTTTATTGGCCTGATTATTTTCTGATGGAGGATGTAAAACGATGGAAGGCAAAGAGGATTTTATCAAGCTGGCGGACCGCATGGATCTTCTGCCGCCCTATCTTTTCGGGCGGCTCAACAGCATCAAGCAGGAAAAGCGAAGGCAGGGCATCGACGTGATCGACCTGGCCATGGGCAACCCCAACGACCCGACCCCCGGGCCGGTGGTGGAGAAACTCTGCGCCGTCGTCCGTGACGCCCGGAACCACCGATACTCCGTTGCTCCGGGAATCCACAACCTGCGCCGGGAGATTTCCCGGTATTACGACAGGCAGTATGGCGTGTCCCTCGTTCCGGAGAAGGAGGTCATCTGCACCATCGGGTCCAAGGAAGGGGTTTCCCACCTGTCTCTGGCACTTCTCGGTCCCGGGGATGCGGTGATCGTTCCCGTGCCCGCCTTTCCCATTCACATTTATTCCGCCGTGATCGCCGGCGCCTCGGTGCTTCCCGTTCCCGTCGACGATGACGAGACCCTCCTGCGGACGGTGGACACCCTCTGCCGTGAAGCCCGTCCCGCTCCGAAGGCGCTCTTTCTCAATTATCCCCACAATCCAACGACGAAGACCGTTTCCCTCCCCTTCTTTGAAGAAGCGGTCCGGCTGGCGAAAAAGCACCGCTTTGTCATCGTCCACGACTTTGCCTACGGCCGGGTGACCTTTGACGGTTATGACGCCCCGAGCCTTCTGCAGGTCCCGGGGGCGCGGGACGTGGCCGTGGAGTTCGGGACCCTGTCAAAATCCTACAACATGGCAGGATGGCGGGTCGGGTACTGCGTCGGCAACGGAAAGATCGTGGAAGCCCTTGGCAAGATAAAGGGATATTATGATTACGGGCTTTTCCAGGCCATCCAGATCGCCGCCATCGTCGCTCTCAGGGACTGCGAAGACTTCATTGAAGAGCAGGTGAAAGTTTATGAAAAAAGACGGGATGTCCTCTGTGACGGGCTTAACGCCCTGGGATGGCCGGTGGAGAAACCGAAGGCGAGCATGTTCGTCTGGGCGAGGATTCCCGAGCCCTTCCGGGAAATGGGCTCCCTGGATTTTTCCATGCGTCTCATTGAAGAGGCCGAAGTCGTCCTGTCGCCGGGTATCGGTTTCGGTCCCGAGGGAGAAGGCTATCTGCGGATCGCCCTCGTGGAAAATGAGCAGCGGATCCGCCAGGCTCTGCGGCAGTTGAGACGGGTGACAAACGGCGCCGCAGACAGGACGGCTTCGGCTTCATCCTTTTGAAATAACATAACAAAAAATAGCCTTTCCTTTTTTTCCTTGAAGGGGGGATGTTTTTTTCCTATTCTGACCCTGTATTTCCCCGGGGTTTGAAACGACAACCCCGGGGGAAATACCCGTTTCGTTCAGAGAACGTTTCCCATCGACAGACCGGTGAAAGCGGTGCCGTCGGGCGTCCTGCCGTCAGAACGGGTGGGCCGAAACGGAGAAAGGGGGATGAGCATATGAAGAAGGAAACAAAGCGAACCTTTCTCAGGGTGATTCTTTTCCTTGTCGCTCTCTACGCCTTTTTCGGGTTTGCCCTTCTGCCCATTCACGTCCAGAGTCTTCTCACGAAAGAAATGAAGCAAGCACTCCAACGGGAGGTCACCGTGGATCACGTGGTGACCAACCCTTTCGCCCTGTCCATGGCTGTGGAGGGACTCAGGATCATGGAGGAAGACGGTTCAACGGTCCTCCTTTCCTTCAAGCGGGTTTACGGCAACATTCAATCCATGTCGCTTATCAGGCGGGCCCTGGTGATCCGTGAAATCGCCGTCGTCGAACCTTTTGCCAGGGTGGAGCGTTTTTCCGACGGGACAGTGAATCTCCAGGCGCTCCTTCCCCCATCTCCTGAAAAAGAAGCCGGGACTGCGAAAGAAGAAGAAGGATTGAAACCCCTCCCCGTGGAAGTAGACCGCTTCGCGCTCCTGGGGGGTAAGGTTCAATTCACCGACAGGGTTCCCGCCGGGTCCTTCGAGACCACCCTCCACCCCATTGACGTGAACGTCAGGCATTTCCGGACGGTTCCGGGATCGAAGGCGGAATTCGCCCTTGCCGTGACGACGGAGATCGCTGAAACGGTGACAGGGGAAGGGACGTTTTCCATGAGCCCCCTTGCCTCGGACGGGACGGTGACGCTGGCGGACCTCTTTCCGGGCAAGTATTTCCCGTACGTACGGGACATTCTCGCTTTTTCCTGGGAAACGGGAAAGGTAAACATGAGTACCGGCTTCCAATACCGGGGAGAGGAAACGCCCCCCGGGGCGATCCTGTCCGGCCTGGCGGTCACCCTGACGGATCTCCGCCTCCTGGAACCGGGGGCGGGCCGCCCCTTCGTGGAGATTCCCCTCTTCGCCGTCCGCGCCGTCGATGCCGATCTCGCAAAACGCCAGATCACCATCGGTGAGGTGGCGTCCTCCGGGGGAGCTCTTTTGTTGAAGCGGCTCAAGGACGGGTCCCTCAATGTGGGCCGTCTCGTCGCCATGCCGGAACCGAAGGCGAGTGAATCCACGGGGACCGAAAACGCTTTGCCGCCGACGGAGAACGCCGAAAAGGCCGTTCCCCGGGTGCTCCTCGCCGCCCTGAACCTGGAAGGCTACCGGGTGGTCTTTGAAGACGCGTCCCTGGAGGCCCCGGCGACCATCGAACTTCTGGACCTTCGACTTGCAGCGGAAAACCTTTCCACAGGTTCCGGGGACAAGGGAACGGTCTCCCTCGCCTTTCGTGACCCTGACAAGGGAACCTTTTTGACAGACGGCACCCTGGGTGTCGACCCTCTCGATTTTCAGGCGAGAATCCTGGTCGAGGACATGGCCCTGTATCCCTTCCAGCCATACGTGCTGGAAAACCTGAACCTCCTCGTGACAGGCGGGTCCGTTTCCTTGGACGGAACCGTCGGTGTCAAGAAAGAAAGTTCGTCTCCGCCCGCGGTTGCCTTCGCCGGATCGATCAAGGCAAAGGATTATTCTTCCGCCGAGGCCACGAAAGGAGAAGAACTGCTTCGTTTTCAGACCGCCCTCGTGGAAGGACTGGAGCTGAGCCTGGAGCCTAACATCTTGAAAATTCAGGAAGTCATGGGATCCGACTTTTACGCCCGGATCGTCATCAGGCCCGACAAATCGAGCAACCTTCTCGATGTGGTAAAAGAAAAGGGAGACGAAAGCGGGCCGGAAAAGACAGAGGGAAAGCCGGCGAAGGAAAAGACGCCCGAGGCCGCCGCCGGACCGGTCAAAAAGCCCTTTTTCGAGACCGTGGCCATCGACAAAGTCACCTTGGACAAGGGAAGGATTGATTTTACGGATCTTCACGTCTCCCCTGCGTTCACGGCAAATCTCTATGACATGGAAGGAACGGTGGAAGGGCTTTTCTCCGACGAAAAAAGCCGTGCCGACGTCCGTCTCAAGGGCACCTACGAAAAGGTCATTCCCCTTGTCATCGAAGGGCAGGTCAATCCGCTGGGGGAAGACCTCTTTGTGGACCTCAAGGTGATCTTTCAGAATGTCGACCTGAGCCCGCTCACCCCGTACGGCAGAAAATATCTGGGGTATCCCATCGACAAGGGAAAACTTTTTCTCAACCTCAAGTATCACATTGAGAACAACAAACTGGATGCGAAAAACGCCGTCCTCATCGACCAGTTCACTCTCGGGGACCCCGTCGAAAGCCCCGACGCCGTCGGCCTTCCCATCAAGCTCGCCATTGCTCTTCTGAAGGACCGCCAGGGAAAAATCGATCTCGACATTCCCCTTTCCGGGCAGACCGACGACCCTGAGTTCAGTATCGGCGGAATTATCCTGAAGGTATTGGGAAATCTCATCGTTAAGGCGGTGACGGCGCCCTTCGCCCTCCTGGGGGCGGTTTTCGGTGGCGGAGAGGAACTGGGATACGTTGAGTTTCTCCCGGGAGAGACCGATCTGGACGAGGAGGCCCGGAAAAAACTCGAAACGCTTGCCAGGGCCCTTTATGACAGGCCCCTTTTAAAGCTCGAGATCACCGGCCACGTGAATCCCGAACAGGATGGGAGAGCCCTTCGGGAGGCCCGCCTGGAGGACCGGATCAAGGCCGAAAAAGTGAAAGACCTGGCCGAAAAAGGACGAAAACCACCTGCCGACGGCATTTTGAGGGTGGAACCCGAGGAATATGAGCGGTTCCTGAAGACGGTTTACCGGGAAACGGTGCCGGCGGAAAAACGGAAAGGGGTCGACGAAAAGGCGCTTTCCGAGGCGGAACGGAAGAAGATGGTTCTGGATCACCTGGAGATAACCGACGGCGACCTGCGAAAGCTGGCTTATGATCGGGCCGCCAACGTGAGGGATTTCCTTCTGTCCGGCGGCCAGGTGGAAAAAGAGCGTCTTTTCCTCATGGAGCCCCGGGAACTGGTTCCCCAGGAAAAGAGCGGCGTCCGGGAAAGCCGGGTGGAGTTTTCCTTGAAAAACTGATGAAAAGAGTTTCCGAATCAGGAAAACGCACTTTTCAACAGCGATTCGTGAAGCCGCCGGCGGTATTTTAATGAGTGTCGATGGAAATTCTGCGGGAGGAACCCGGTCCAATGGGACAAGGAAAAAAAAACGAAGGAGGCTTTATGGATCCCCTTTCTCTCTTCATCCTTCTGGGCGTCATCGTCGGGGCGTTAATTTTCCTCTACGGGCGCTACCTGAGCGCCAACTACGGCCAGATCCTGCCCAGTGACGAGGTGACGGAGGCCTTCGAAAAACACGAAGTCAAGCCAGGCTTTGTTTATTACACGAGCGGCCCGGATGAATTTCCCAACGCGATCATCGGCATTAACGAGGACTGGACCCTCGTGACGGATGTCTGGAAGAAGCGGGACTTCACCCCCGAAACACTGGGGGAGATCGTCGAAAACATGCGCCAGAGGGCCTCCGTTCTTATCCTGCCCCTCCAGGGGTTCGTCATCGTTGACAACAGGAAATATCCCCTGGGCATCTGGTACTCTCTCATGGAGGCCCGGACGCGGGTGAAAGTGGCGGGGGACTTTCAGGCCGTGGTGTTCCCGCCCCGTTCCAACACCTGGACCCGATACGAGGGTCGCTGAAGGTCAAAGAACCCGAAATGTCTGCGGGCCGTTCCGGGGGAGGAACATGAAACTGGATTCAAAAGCCCTGCATCAACTCACGTACGGCCTCTACGTGGTCACGGCCGGTGACGGGGAAAAAAGAAACGGCCAGGTGGCCAATGCCGTGTTCCAGGTGACCGCGACACCGCCCCAGGTCGCCTTGAGCATCAACAAGAAAAACCTGACCCACGAATATCTCGAAAAATACGGGGTGTTCGCCGTTTCCGTCCTGTCCGAGGAAACGCCCATGGCCTTCATTGGAAATTTCGGGTTCCGGTGCGGCCGTGATTTCGACAAGTTCGAGGGCGTTCACTGGGAAAGGGGGGTGACGGGAGCTCCCGTCGTTCTGGACAACGCCGTTGCCTGTATGGAGGGAAGAATCGTCGGCCGCTTCGACTGCGGCACCCACACCCTTTTCATAGGGCTGGTGGAGGCCGGTAAAATGCTGGCCGGGGGAAACCCCATGACCTATGATCACTATCACCGGGTCAAGGGAGGAAAATCACCGAAAAGGGCTCCCACGTACAGGGGTGAGGGGAACGGGTAAAAAGCCGGGGGGGTGAATCGTCGAATTGCCTTGCTTTTCATTGACATTCCCGGTAACGGGACATAGATTAATAAACACGTATTCGCCAAGCGCAGAATAAGAACGAAGGAGGTCGTTTATGAGTGTCCTGGTCGAAGCGGGGGATGTCCTCCAGATTGCTATGAGAATAGAGGAAAACGGAGCGAATTTTTATCGATATGCCGTACAGATCGCGCCGGAAGAGGACGCCAAGGAGATGTTCGCCAAGCTGGCCGTCGAGGAAGACAAGCACAAGGCCATTTACAGCCGCATGCTTTCCGGGGTCGACCGGGTGGACCCTCCGGAGAGTTTCCCCGGCGAGTATGCCGCCTATTTGAAAAATTACGCGGACAACAACATCATCTTCAAAAAAGAGGTGATGGACAGGGAACTGGCGGGTGTCAAGGACACGCCTTCGGCACTGGATTTCGCCATCCGCCGGGAACTCGATTCCATCTTGTACTATCATGAACTCAAGAATTTCATTTCCAAGGATCAGCACGCCGCCGTTGACGCCGTGATTGATGAAGAAAGGAGGCATTTCTCCCTGCTGTCCAAAATGAAGGAGAAATACCGAAAGGGTTGAGGGGGGTCATTCATGACGAAACGTCTTGAAGTGTACAAATGCGATGTCTGCGGCAATATTGTCGAGATGCTTCACGCCGGCAAGGGCGAGCTCGTCTGCTGCAATCAGCCCATGAGGCTTTTCAGGGAGAACACCGTTGACGCAGCCCAGGAGAAACATGTCCCGGTTGTGGAAAAAGCGGAAAACGCCGTGAAGGTGAAGGTCGGAAGCGACCCTCATCCCATGGAAGAAAAGCACTACATCGAGTGGATCGAGATGGTGACCGGAGAAACGGTTTACCGGCGGTTTCTCAAGCCCGGCGAGGCCCCGGAAGCGGTCTTCCCTTCCGCCGCGGCCGGTGGTCAGGCCCGGGAATACTGTAACATCCACGGTTTGTGGAAAGCGTAACCAGCCTCTTTCCGTGAATTCAAGCCCGGGGTTTCCGTTTACCGAGGATCCCCGGGCTCACCCTCTTCTCTTCCCTATTCCTTCTTTTCCAGCTTGGTGAATTTCGATCCCTCCAGGGTCAGGTTGTACATGAGCCCCTTCTGGCCGAACACGAAGGCGACGATGGGTTCCTTGATCGTCGTCGTGTCGATGGTCCCGCCGGCGCCGATTTTCACCAGGGCGACGGACCCGTCTACGCCGACTTCCCAGCCGGGGCTGAGCCTGAATTTGCGGAGCGACTCGTCGGTCATGAAAACCAGGATGATCGATTTGACCTGTGCCCCGAGCTGGAACCCGATGGAGGCGGACACGGTGTTGTAATAGTCCACCGTTTTCCCGCCGATCCGCAAGGCCCCCTCGCCGTATTCCCCGCCTACGCCGAACCCCGCCTTGACGACCTTCGGGAAGACGAGAACCCCTTTGGCGCTTTCGAGGAATTCCTTGCCGCCGTTCACTTCTTTCTCAAAGCGCTCCAGGGTGACGTCCACGCTGACGTCGATTTCCCGGGCCGTTGCGGACAGGGCAACGGACGGCGGGGCGATTGTTAAAAGGAGCAGCAAGAGAAGGCAGACCGCCCCATTTTTTTTCTGCCATGTGTTTTCAGGCATTAAACAGAACCTCCTTTGTTTTTCTTGCAGGGCCCCTGTCTTTTCCCGTTCGCGCGTTCTCAAATACCCGCTTCCTCAGCCCGGATCAGTCGATCCGTCTCAAATCCCCTGCTTTCGGCGAAGCGGACAAGTTCCGCGTACGTTGCGTCCTCGACCGTCCGGTTCCGGGACAGAAACCACAGGTATTTTCTGTCCGGCGTTCCCACCACGGCGTTCCGATAACCGGGATCGACGTAGAGGATCCAGTACTTCCCTTTGACGAGGCCGGGAAATATCCGGGAGAACCAGTTGTCGAAAACAACCTCGAGCTTCGCCTGGCTTTGACGGTCCACAATGGAGGCGCGCCCGGAGGCGCTTTTTCTTGTTCCGTCTTTCATCAGGCATTCATTCAGAACGGTGATTTGGCCGGATTCGTCGAGACCGTAGGTTGCCGTGGATTGAAGGCACCCTTTCTGAAACCACGCCGGCAGGCGTGCGATTTCATACCATTTTCCAAGGTATTGCCGCAGGTCCACATGGGAAACCGTCACCAGTTCGGGAAGTTCCGGCGCCGTTGAGCAGGCCAGGAACAGAAGGACAGCGTATAGGGCCATGAAACGTGTCATAATTTATTTAAAGGTCTTCAGAAAGGTGTCCGCCTCCGCGATGGAAGCCTGCATATCCTTGATGAGCCTGTCGATTTCGACCTGGATGCTCCCCGCTTCCTTTTTCAGGGCTCCGATGGACTGGGCGTTCAGATTGTGCTTCAGGTAAAGAACGTTGTCCTTCAGCTGCGCCAGAACGGGGTCCATTCTCGATTCGGCTTTAACCATGGTGTCGTGAAGCTTGGCATACTGCCTTTTCGCCTCCCGCAGGGACTGGGCGCTCTGGCTTTTGAGCTTCTGGCTTTTCATTTCGTTGATTTCGCCCTGCCATTCCCGGAAAAGATCCGCCGCGATCTGTTCCACCATGGCGACCCGCTTGTGAACGGCGTTGGCTCTTTCCTCGCTTTCCTCGTAGTCGGCCCGGAGGTTCTCGTACACCTCTTCCAAGTCCCCGCCCTGGAACCCGTACATCTCCTTCATCCGGGTCAAAACGTCCTTGAATGTTTCCGAGGCCTCCTTCTGTTCTTCGCTTGCCGCCGCCACGTTGTCGCGGAGAAGGTGCCGCTTTTCCTTGCCTAATTTTTCCCAGACGGCGTAGTACGTGGTCTGGCAACCGCCAAGAACGGCCGATGCCATGAAAAAAACGATAACGGCGCAAAATAACCTTCTATCCATCATGCCTGTCCTCCTTCGGCCGTTTCGTGAAAAGCCGAGTCAATCTCGTTAATTTCCCGTATTAGTAACCTAAAAAGCGATTCTTCGCAAGGCGCCGAATCCTGCCGCAAAAGATAGGTTTTGCCGTCCTGTTTGCAGCCGTCTTCAGCGATTCACGAACGTCAGGCGGCCAGGGACGCATCAGCCGGGAGGTTCCTGGTGAAAAGGCGGGGTTTCCGTAGCGGTCACTCCCGGAGCAGATGCTCGATCTCGACGTTGGCGTGGGCGAGCCGGCGAGCGAGAAGGCGGATGACGAACTGGTGGACCAGGGCGGCCAGCGGGCTGTTCTCCTGTTCCATTTTTCGAAAATTTTTCAGGGTCAGGCGGTAGAGAACGCCAGGCTTCTCGGTGACTACCGTGGCGGATCGGGGCGTGTCGAGATAGAGCCCCATTTCCCCCACCACCGTGCCCGCCCCCATGGTGCGCAGGCGTTTCCGTCCCCCGTTATCCAACTCCAGAAAGGCCGTGACCTCCCCCGATTCGACGAAAATCATGTCGTCGGCCTCTTCCCCCTGGCGGAAGATGACCGATCCCTTTTCCATGTCCATCTTGTCCAGGTATGTCCGGAAGTGGGCCCACAGGCCTTTCTTCTCGAAGAGTTCTTCGAAATGGTCCTCCAGGGTGGCGCCCGGTTCTTCCGTTTCGACACCGGCCTCCCGAAGGATCTCCTCTTCGCACCAGTCCATGGCGTAATCGAGGTCTGGAAAGACGAGGATGGAAGCCCCCCCCTTTTCGTTTCTGACGGGGGCGATGCCGCCCGCCGACTTGAGAAGATGCTCGTTCCGGGGGTTGAGACGGGAAAAAATGAGCCGAACGCCGTTTTCTTCCGCCACCTGACGGATCCGGGAAAAGATGTGAATGGAGGAGGAATCGAGACCACTCACCTTGCCGAAGTCGATGAGCAGGTATTTCAGGGGGGCGGGATCGGTCCGTTCCATCCGGTCTTTCAGGTCCAGGAGGAGCGGGTAGGCAGACCCGAAGAAAATGAATCCCTGGAGGTGGAGGATGTGCATGCTGTTCCCTTTTTCCTTGAGAAGGGACTGCTGGTGCTGGGACCGTTCCACGTTGCTCCGGAAGGACACGCCGGAAAGTTCGTGCTTGATGATGGGGATGCGGCTGTAGTGGAAGGCGAAGAGCAGGCAGGCCACCACGAGCCCCAGGGCCACGCCGGGAAGAAAGCCCCGGAAAGCGATGATGACGACGATGGCGAGGACAAGGAAATAGTCGAACCGGGAGAAACGGTACCATCCACGGTACACCCACTCGAGAAAAAGGACCAGGCCGATATAGAGAAGAAGTCCCCCGAGAACGGGCCGGGGCAGAAAGGACAGAAGGGGCGCCCCGGCAAAGAGAATCATGCCGCACGTCAGGGCCGCCACGATGCCGGACAGGCGGGAGTCGGCCCCGGCGCTCCAGTTCATGAGCGTCCGGCTGAGGGCGATGCAACCCACCATCCCGCCGAAGGGGGCGGCGGCCACGTTGGAAAGCCCCGTCATTTTCAGTTCCCGGTCCAGGTTCATTTCCTTTTCCGTGGAGATTTCGACGCTCGCCGAGTTGAGGAGAATAACGATGGCCGCGATGAGCAGAAGGGCGATGACGTTTCCCGAGTCACGGAAGCTGAAGGCGATGTCGATCCGCCCGGGATCGAGGGATTGAAAGGTGTGGAAGAACAGGTTCGACGGAAGAGGCGACAGAAGCCAGCCTTCCCGGGCGGCCTCCGCAACGGGTATGCCCGAGGTGAAGAGAATCCCGTGGGTCGCGGCGATGGCTGCAATGACCAGGGAGGGCATGACGAGGAAACTTTTCCAGCGCGAGACGGCGGCCAGTAGCAGGAGGGCGAACAGAACCCCGGGAAGCCAGTGATGAAAGACGTCTTTCTGAAGGAGCGCGGGAATATCCGAAAGGGTCAGGGGAACACCGCTCATGACCTTGAAAGCCCCCCGGATGAGCAGCCATCCCGTGCCGGCGAGAAACCCTCCCACAACGGGATAGGGGATGAACCGGATCCATCGTCCCAGGCGAAAACGACCGACCATGTAAAGAAAGAAGCCGCAGGCGAGGGTGCTGGCGGCGATGACCGCCCACACGGTGGAGAAAACGGTCTCCCGGGGGGCGTCGGCGGCGAGATTCGAGAGAATGGAAGCCGTCAGCAGGGCCAGAATGGCCGATATGTTGGCATCGGGACCGGCGATGACGATGGGGGAAGAGCTTCTCCAGGCCATGAGACCGCCGATGATGGTGGCGCTGATGAGAGCGCTTCCGATACCGATTTCCAGGTATCCTGACAGAATCCCTGAAAAAATTAAGGCGGCGTAGGAGATGCCCCCGATGAGGGTCATGATGCCCGAGAGAAATCCGGCGAAGACGTTCCCGGCCATGTTCTTTCCCTGAAGAGAGGAAACGTTCCGAGTGCTCACAATTCTTTCCCCTGAATGAATCCTCCGGAAGGACATCCCGGAGTCCTTGGGCTTTTTTTACAGAAAAAAAGAGGATTTGTCACCCCGTGTTTTTCCCGGCGGAAAACGGCAGGGATTGACAACCTTCCTCCGGGCGTCCTAAAGTGAACCAACCCGTCATGGACAGGCGGCGATCCATTCCCGGGAGGGATGTTACCGAAGACACCATAAAAACCGGCTGCGGAAAACCAGGAGGGAGGAACCATGGAAAAAGATCTCATAAAGACGTATCGGTCCTTTCTCAAGGACGGCGTCCGGAAAAAGGTGGACTTCCGGAAGACGGACCAGAACCGGGGCCTCCCCCCGCCTCCCGTCGAAAAGCCCTTTCCAGAAAGGGCGACCCCGGCGAGTCTCCCGAAACCCGGTGCCTGGAAAGGAGTCGGAAACATCGACCTTGCGCAGGCCATCGCGGGAAGGCAGAGCCGGCGTCTTTACAGAAAGGATCCTCTCACCCTCGACGAGCTCTCCTTTCTCCTGTGGGCCACACAGGGCATCCGCCAGGTCCTCGATGCCGGTCACGCCTACCGCACCGTGCCGTCGGCGGGATGCCGCCACGCCTTTGAGACCTACCTGTGCGTCCTCGACGTGGCCGGCCTGGAGCCGGCCTTCTACCGCTTCCTGCCCCTGGAGCACCAGCTTTTGCTGGAATTCCGGGAGGAAAACGCCGGCCAGAAACTCGTGGAGGCCCTGTACGGCCAGCCCTACCCCCGGCGGGCGGCGGTGACCTTCATCTGGACGGTCATCCCCTACCGGATGGAGTGGCGCTACGGGGCGGCCTCCTACAAGGTCCTGGCTCTCGACGCGGGCCACGTCTGCCAGAACCTCTACCTGGCCTGCGAGGCCATCGGCGCGGGAACCTGTGCCGTGGCCGCCTACGACCAGGACGCCATGGACCGTCTCCTTCGCCTGGACGGGGAGGAGGAGTTCACCATCTACATCGCCCCCGTGGGGAGAGCAAAGGATTGACCGTTTCGGATAGAATCCCATAAAAGAAGTCAGCGTGATTGACAAAACCTATCGATTGTAATATCGTAATACGAATAGTTATCGATGGAGGTATTGTATGCAAACGGTAACCGTATCACCGAAATATCAGGTCGTTATACCTAAAACCATCCGGGAGGCATTGAATCTTCGTCCAGGTCAAAAAATGCAGGTTATCGAATATGCGGGACGTATTGAATTGATACCGGAAAAGGATATCAAGGAACTCCGGGGATTTCTCAAGGGCATCGATACGGAATTCAAGCGAGAGAAGGATCGAATATGAATATGAATATTGTCGATTCTTCCGGCTGGCTAGCATACTTCGCCGATGAACCCAATGCCGGGCATTTCCTTCTCCCGCTCAGCGATTCGGACGCGCTCGTTGTCCCGACGGTGACGATATACGAGGTCTTCAAGGTCATTCTCAGGGAATCCGGCGAGAATGAGGCACTGCAGGCCGTTGCCGCCATGCAGAAAGGTTCGGTTGTGGATCTGAACCCATCGTTGGCAATCGCCGCTTCTAGAGTGAGCCTGGAATACGATCTTCCCATGGCGGATGCCATCATTCTCGCGACGGCGCGGGAATTCAACGCCACCTTGTGGACCCAGGATTCGGATTTTGAGGGTATGCGTCAGGTAAAGTATTTTTCAAAAAAATAAGGGCGACTCATGAATCCCTGCCGCGGGAAATGGGGAAACGGTATTTGCAGGATTGCTGACCGGCATCATGCTCTCGCAGCCGACGGTTCTGGCCCGTCTTCTGTCACGGGGCGGAATCCGAAACGCTTGAATCCAACAACAGTAAAAGGTTTTTCGCGGCCGGAAGGTCGGGTTTTCAGGTCTCGTCGGCCCCGGCGAACTTGTAGCCGACGCCCCGGACGGTGAGGACGAAGCGGGGGGCTGACAGGTCCGGTTCGATCTGGGAGCGGAGCCTGCGGACGTGGACGTCCACCGTTCTCGGTTCCACGAAGGTATCATCGCCCCAGACGCGGTCGAGAAGCATCTCACGGGTAAAGACCCTCCCGGGGTTCCGGGCGAGAAACCACAGGAGGCGGAATTCCGTGGGGCTCAAGGTGATTTTCCGGTCCCCCAAGGTCACCTCGTGGGCGTCGTGGTCGATGTGGAGCTCTCCGTGCCGGATCATTTTGGGCCTTTCCTTCTCCTGGGCCATGTCGTAACGGCGAAGGACCGCCCTCACCCGGGCCAGGAGTTCCCGGACACTGAAGGGCTTGGCGACGTAGTCGTCGGCACCCATTTCGAGACCGATGACCTTGTCCGTCTCCTCGCCCCTGGCGGTGAGCATGATGATGGGAAGAGCCGCCGTTTCGGGGGTGCTCCGGACAATCCGGCAGATTTCCAGGCCCTGGATTCCTGGAAGCATGAGATCGAGAAGAACGAGATCGGGCTTCCGGGACCGGATGATGTCGAGGGCTTCTTCGCCGTCGTAGGCCTTGAGGACGGCGTAACCTTCCCTTTCCAGGTTGTAAGCCACGAGATCGACCAGGTCTTTCTCGTCATCCACGATCAGGATGCCGAAGGGGGCTTTTTGGGATGGTTTTTTCATGTGTTCCGCGCCTCAGGAAAGGTCTTTTTCTGGGTTGACGACGCTGCCTGCCGCCGAGACGGGAAAAGCCAGGGTGACCGTCGTTCCCCGGCCCCGAAAACTTTCGATTTTCATTTCACCACCGTGGGCTTTCAGGAGATGCTTCACGATGGAAAGTCCCAGGCCTGTTCCGCCGAGTTCCCGGGACCGTGTCTTGTCAACCCGGTAAAAACGCTCGCCCAGGCGGGGGATTTCATCTTTCGGGATGCCCGGGCCCGTGTCTTCCACGTCTACGTTCAGATTGGTCATCCCGTCGGCGTAGACGTTCACCCGCACCTTTCCCCCCTCGGGGGTGAATTTTACGGCGTTGTCGAGGACATTCAGAAAAATCTGGCAAAGCCGGTCCCGGTCCGCCCGGATGGGAGGCAGGTCTTGGGGGATCTGGCGCTCCAGGGCGATGTTCTTCGCCGAGGCCTTCTGTTCGACGATGGGCAGAAGGGATTCCAGGACGGCCTTCGCCGAGGTGGTTTCCATGTTGAATCTCATTTCTCCCGTCTCGATGTCCGAGATGACGAGGAGATCGTCCACCAGCCTTTTCAGCCGGTGGGCGTGCCGGGCGATGACATCGAGGAAGCGGACCGCCGTTTCCCGGTCGTCCAGGGCGCCTTCCTTCAGGGTTTCGATGAACCCGAGGATCGCCGTCAGGGGGGTTCGGATTTCATGGGTCACGTTGGCGACGAAATCCACCCGCATCCGCTCCAGTTTTTTCAGGCGGGTCACATCGTGAAAGACGATCATCGTTTTTTCTTCGTTCCGGGGAAGATCCTGGATCGCCGATATGGTGACGTCGAGAATGAGCCGGTCCCCGCCGGAAATTTTGATCTCGCGGGTCACCGGGGCCCCCGTTTTTCTGAAGAGGTCCAGGGCCTCCTGCAGCTCCAGGTTCCGGATGGCCTCGATGGGCGTCTTGCCCAGGATATCCCTCCGGCGGATGTCGAGCATGGCCTTGAAGGCCGAGTTCATCGCCTCGATGCGCCCTTCATCATCGAGGACGAGAACGCCGTCGGTCATACTGGCGAAGGCGGCTTCAAGCTTGCTTTTTTCCTCGCCGGCCACACGGGCGCTTTCCTGGAGCTCCAGGACCATGGCGTTGATGTTCCGGGCAAGCCGCCCCACCTCGTCGGGCGAGTCGATGAGGAGGGTTCCGGCGGGTTCCCCTTCTTTGAGCCTCGTTGTGAACCGTTCCATCTCCTGGATGGGTGTGACGAGCCGGGAGGTGAAAAGAAAGGCGATGAGAAAGGAAAGGGCCCCCACGAGAAGGAAGGACTGGAACAGGAGAAAGGAAAAATGACCGATGGCCTTCCGGATTTCCTCGAGAGGCCGGGCCAACCGGAGATATCCCGTGATCTTCCCGTCCTTTCGGAAAGGGACGGCGACATACATGGTGTCCATGCCCAGCGTCCGGCTGAACCGAATGGCCGTTCCCGTTCCCCGGACCCGGACTTCCTGGATTTCCGGGCGGTTCAGGTGGTTGTCCATCTCGGCGTTCGGGGCGTCCGAATCGGCCAGAACGTCGCCGTTGCCGTCGATGAGGGTGATCCGGGCTTCCGACAGGGCGGTCAGCTCGGCGATCCTCTCTTTGATCGATTCCTTGGAGGCCATGAGGGCGACCATGCCCGCGAAGGTTTTCAGGTTGGCCTCTGTTTCCCGCAGAACCCGCTCCCGGAGCTGGCGGCTTCCCATGTAGCCGACCACGGCCATGGCCGTAAGGACGATGATGATGTAGGTGGCCAGGACCTTGTAAAAAAGATTTCCCCTCATGATTCCCTTCCGGTTTCCTTTTTCACTCCCGGGACGCCGCCCCGTTGGGTTCGCCGGGATACTCGTGGCGAACGTTCCTGCCTGTTACCAGGAAAACCACCATGTCGGCGATGCTCTTGGCGTGATCGGAGATTCTCTCTAGGTTCTTGGAGATCTGCATGATGAGGAGCGCCCGGTGGGTGGTCTTGGGGTCTTCCATGATGAAGGTGAGAAGCTCCCGGAAAATCTGCTCGTTCAGCTTGTCGATGATGTCGTCCTCCCGCCGGACCCGGTTTGCCAGGGTGACGTCCTCCTGGATCAGAGCGTCCAGGCTGTTCCGGATCATCCCCTCGGCGATTTCCGCCATCCGGGGCAGGTCGATGTAGGGTTTCAGCTGGGGTTCCTCGTTCAGGGCGATGGCCCTCTTGGCGATGGTCACCGCCATGTCGCCGATCCGTTCCAGGTGTCCGTTGATCTTGATGGCCGTGGTTATGAACCGGAGGTCCCGGGCTATGGGCTGGCGAAGGGCGAGAAGGGTGATGCATTTTTCCTCGATTTCCTCGTCCAGGCGGTCGATGACCCGGTCGCCGGCGATGGTGTTCCGGGCGAGATCGGAATTCCGGTCCAGGAGGGCCTTGACGGCCTTGTCGATGGCCTTTTCCACGAGGGCGCCCAGATAGACGAGACTCTCCTTGACGTCCTTCAGATCACGTTCGTACTGGGAGCTGGTGTGGACTTTCATAGTGTTCCCTTTCCTTTCCTTCCGTCCTCGTCCTTTCCGGATCAGCCGAAACGCCCCGTGATGTAGTCTTCCGTCTGCTTTTCATCGGGGTTGGTAAAGAGCTTCTCCGTGGGATTGAACTCGATGAGTTTCCCCAGGTAGAAGAAGCCGGTACTGTCGGAGACCCGGGCGGCCTGCTGCATGTTGTGGGTAACGATGATAATCGTATACTGTTTTTTCAATTCGTCAATCAATTCCTCTATTTTCGCGGTGGAAATGGGATCCAGCGCGGACGTGGGCTCGTCCATGAGGAGGATGTCCGGTTTCATGGCCAGCGCCCGGGCGATGCACAGGCGCTGCTGCTGGCCACCGGAGAGCATCATGGCGGACTGGCCCAGAATGTCCCTGGCCTCCTCCCAGAGGGAGGCCTGCTTCAGGCTCCGCTCCACCAGGGCCTCCAGGTCGCTTTTTCTCTGCAGTCCCGCGAGACGGGGACCGTAGGTGATGTTGTTGAAAATGGACTTGGGGAAGGGGTTGGGCTTCTGAAAGACCATGCCGATGCGTTTCCGGACTTCCACGGGGTCGACCTTGTCCCCGTAAATGTCCCTTCCCTCGAAAAGGATACGCCCTTCCACCCGGGTTCCGTCGATGAGGTCGTTCATCCGGTTGAGCAGTCGCAGGAGGGTGGACTTCCCGCATCCCGACGGGCCGATGAGGGCCGTCACCCGGTTCTGTTCAAAGTCCATGGTCACATCCGTCAGGGCCCGGAAGTTTCCGTAATAGAAATTTACATTCTGGCACTGGATGATGGTGTTATTGTCCTGCACGATTACCACCTTTTCTTTTTTCGGATCCAGCTTCGGATGATGATGGCGACAAGATCGATCCCCAGGACGAGGGCGACGAGAACGACGATGGTGCCGTACTGGATGGGCCGCGTTTCCTCGATGTGGGTCCCCGCCGTCGCCAGGACGTACACGTGGTAAGGCAGGGCCATGACCTGGTCGAATATGGATTTGGGGAGAAGGGGCGTGAAAAAGGCCGCGGCGGTGAACATGATGGGCGCCGTCTCCCCCGCCGCCCGGCCAATACCGAGGATCGAGCCGGTGAGAATCCCCGGGAGGGCGCTGGGAAGAACAATCCGGAAGATGGTCTGCCACTTGGAAACGCCGAGCGCCAGGGAGGCCTCCCGGAATGTTCTGGGAACGGCTTTCAGGGCTTCCTCGGATGCCCCGATGATGGTCGGCAGGATGAGAAACCCGAGGGTCAGGGCGCCGGAGGCGATGGACGACCCGAATTGCAGAAACACCACGAAGAGCCCGAGGCCGAAAAGACCGAAAACGATGGAGGGAACCCCGGCCAGGCAGTTCACGCCGATACGGATGATCCGGACCGCGGGTCCCTGTTTGGCATACTCGCTGAGATAGACGGCCGACGTGATCCCCAGGGGCAGGGCAATCATGAGGGCCCCCAGGGTCAGGTAGAAGGTCCCCAGGATGGCCGGCATGATCCCACCTTTCGTCATGGCATCCCGCGGGGGTTCGGTGAGGAAGCTCCAGCTGATGACGCCGGCGCCGTGGTAGAAGATATAAAAAAGGAAGGCCCCGATGGCGACGGCGATGGACAGGGCCGACAGGCGGACCATGAGGAAGAAGACGTTCTGTTTCAGATATCGCCATTTCATAAGGTTGCGGAACCCGTTTCCTTGAATTTGTTGGATACGTAGTCGGCGATGAGATTGAACCCCAGAGTCAGGAAAAACAGGACGATTCCCGTGGCGAAAAGGGCATGGTAGTGATCGCTCCGGAAGGGGGCTTCCCCCATTTCGGCGGCGATGCTTGCGGGCATGGGCCGGACGGAATCGAAGATACTTTCGGGGATCATGGCCGCGCCGCCCGCCACCATGAGAACCACCATGGTTTCCCCGATGGCCCGGGCCATGCCGAGAATGACGGCCGTGGAGATACCCGAGAGGGCCGCGGGGACAATCACCCGGGTGATGGTTTCGAACTTCGTCGCCCCGAGGGCGTAGGAGGCCTCCTTGAATTCCTGGGGAACGGCGTAGAGGGCATCCTCGGAAATGCTCGAGATGGTGGGTATGGCCATGAAGGCGAGAACAAGCGAAGCGTTGGCGATGTTGAGTCCCGTGGGCAGATCGAAGGTTTCCTGCATCCAGGGGGCGATGACGGCCATGCCGAAGAAGCCGAGGACAACCGAGGGGAGGCCGGCGAGAAGCTCGACGACGGGCTTGAAAACCTCCTTGACCGGCCCCGGGGCGATCTCGGAAATGTAGACGGCCGATAAAATGCCGAGGGGAACGGCGATGACAGTGGCACCGAGGGTGACGGCGAAGGACCCGACAATGAGGGCCCCGATCCCGAAATCGGGGGGATCGTAGGTGGGATACCACTCGACACCGAAAAGGAAGTCTTTCAGGGACGTTACCAGGAAAATGGGAAGGCCTTCCATGAAGAGAAAGATGACGATGAGCCCCAAAACGACGACGGAGACCAGGGCAAGGAGAAAAAAGACCTGTTTAATGAGTTTTTCTTTCAGGGTTCGTGTCATGGCCTTTGGCAGCCTGCTTTTTCAGCAATCAGAATACGACGGGAGGCGGTATTTTTCAACCGCCTCCGGTTCCGCAAAATGATGCTTTTCTGAAAAACCCGAGGCATGAAGCCCGGGAGGTTTAGTAAAGGGGGATGTACCCTTCCTTCTTGACGATTTCCTGGCCCTTGGGACTCAGGATGTAGTTCATGAAATCGGACACGGCACCGGTGGGCCATCCTCGGGTGAACATGAAGAGGGGACGGGAGACGGGGTAGACGCCGGCGAGGGACGATTCCATGGTCGCTTCGATGCCGTTCACCTGCAGGGCCTTCACGTCCTTGTTCAGGTATCCGAAGCCGATGTAACCGATGGCGTAGCGGTTCTTGGAAACGGCCTGGGAGACGGCGCCGTTCGAGGCCTGGAGCTGGGCCCGGGGGCTCACCTTGGCCTTGTGAAGGACCTTTTCCTCCCAGACCTCGTAGGTGCCGGAACTGGTGTCCCGGGACACGATGACAATCTGGAGGTCTTCCCCGCCCACTTCCTTCCAGTTCCTGATCTTTCCCTGGTAAATGAGGCTCAGCTGCTCGATGGTGAGGTCCTTGACGGGGTTACGGGGGTGGACGATGGGGACGATGGCGTCCATGGCGATCCGGAAGGGGACGGGGTAGGCGCCTTTTTCCATGGCCGACTGGACTTCCTTGTCCTTGAGAAAGCGGGACGAGTTGGCGATGTCCGTCGTGCCGTCGATGAGGGCCTTGATGCCGTTTCCCGAACCGCCGCCGGAGATGGAGATGCTCACGTCGCTGCGGCTTTTCATGTACGCTTCCGCCGCCGCCTGGGCTACGGGAAGCACGGTGGTCGACCCGTTGACGACGACCTGGGTCGCCGCGAATGCCGTCGTGCCGAAGCAAAGGACGGTCACGGCGACCAGGGTCTGGATGAATCTGCTTTTTTTCATTTGGGACCTCCTCGGTCGATTTTTTCCTTTCATGTCATCCTGGAAGGCATCCTACGGTTTTTATGTTACAAAGGTGTGACAGAAAGATGAAGATCCCGTGAAGCCGTTCTTTTCTCTTGTTTTTCCTTTTTCATCCTTTTGTCATGCAGGGATACCGACGGTTCGCGGCTGCCCCGGCGCCGTCGAGGTTGTTACCCTTTGGCCGATATGATAAGGTAAATTGTAAAAAATCGAGAGGAAACGCCATGCATTACAACACCGCCCTGAGAGGATACACGGGAAAGCGGCTGGAGGAAATCGAGCAGGCGGACATTCTCGTGGGGATTCCCTCTTTCAACAATGAAAAAACCATCGAGCACGTGATTCAGAAGGTCAGCCACGGTCTGGCCAGGCACTTCAAGGACAGGCGAAGCGTCATCGTCGTCGCCGACGGCGGGTCCACCGACGACACCCGGGAGGTGGCCAAGGAATTCCAGATCAAGCCCTGGCAGGAAAAAATCGTTTCCATCTACCGGGGACCCGGTGGGAAGGGCACGGCCCTTCGTTCCGTTTTCGAGGCGGCGGCCCGCCTCCAGGTGAAGGCCTGCGCCGTTGTGGACTCGGATCTGCGGAGCATTACCCCCGACTGGGTGAAATATCTCATCGACCCCGTCATGCAGGGGGGGTATGATTTCGTGGCCCCCGTCTATGTGCGCCACAAGTATGACGGGACCATCACCAACAACATCGTGTACAATCTCACCCGGGCCCTGTACGGGAAGCGGATCCGTCAGCCCATCGGGGGGGACTTCGCCCTTTCCCGGAGCGTGGCCAAGTTCTACGTCGATCAGGACGTCTGGGAAACCGACGTGGCCCGATACGGCATCGACATCTGGATGACCACCAACGCCATCAACCAGGGCTTCAAGATCTGCCAGTCCAATCTCGGGGTGAAAATCCACGATGCCAAGGATCCCGGGCAACACCTGGGACCCATGTTCCGCCAGGTGGTCTGGACGATCTTTTCACTCATGGAAAGCTACGAGAGTCACTGGAAAAAAGTCGAGGGAAGCGAGCCGGTGGAGACCTTCGGGTTTGAAAACCACATCGAACCGGAACCGGTGGCCGTCAATCTCGAAGGCCTGGTGGATCATTTCAAAGTCGGGTTCCAGCAGTTCTCCTCCCTGTGGAAGGACCTGTTCTGCCCCGAGTGTTTCGAGGCCATCCGGGAGGCCTCCACCATGGAACCTTCCGTCTTCCGGCTTCCCACGAGAACGTGGATCCAGGCCCTTTACGAACTGGCGGCGACTTTTCACGCCTGGAAGGTGAACCGTTACAAGCTCATCGATCTCGTCACCCCCCTCTACTATGCCCGGGTGGCCTCCTTCGTCCGGCAGAGCTGGGACATGAGCTCCGAAGAAGCGGAGGAACTGGTGGAAGAACAGGCCCTTCTTTTCGAGGAGCAGAAAGGCTATCTCATCCGTGTCTGGGACGATAAACTCGCCGCCTCTCAGTGACATGTTCCGTCGATGAAAGCCCTTTTTAGGCCGTCGCCGCGGCCGGGTGATCCGATAGGCCCGCTTTTCGTCCTTCCTGGTACCGATGGCGGCGCTTCACGTGGACGATGAACCAGAACGTCAAGAACCTTGTCTGATGTCCCATCGGAAATACAAGCCTGTGTCGTCCCTGGACGCGGCCGCCCACCGGGCCATGGTCAGGGACATTTTCGCCACCATAACGGGAACCTATGACTTTCTGAACCGCCTCTTCAGCTTCAGGCGGGATGTGGCCTGGCGACGGGCGGCCGCCGAAAAGGGCTGGTTTGGAAAAACCGGCCGCTATCTCGACATCGCCACGGGAACGGGGGATCTGGCCCTGGCGGTGGCCCGACGCCACGGAGAGGTTTTCGTGACGGCCGTCGACTTTGTCGGAGAGATGGTCACGGTGGCGGCGGAAAAAATCCGCGAAAAGACCCCGGGGTCGAGGATGGCCCTCGTTCGGGCCGACGCCATGGCCTTGCCCTTTCCCGACGCGTCTTTCGACACGGCAGGCATCGCCTTCGGGATCCGGAACATGCCCGACAGGCCCGGGGCGCTCCGGGAAGCATTAAGGATCCTTGTTCCCGGGGGGCGGATCGTGATCCTCGAAATGCACTTTCCCGACATGAAGATTTTCCGTGATTTCTACGAGTTTTATCTTGGCCGGGTTCTTCCCCGGATAGCCCGCTCGTTCTCTCGCAACCCTGAAGCCTATCATTACCTGGCCGATTCCATTATGCATTTTCCCGCCCCGAAGGGGTTCATTCGCATTCTTGAGGAGGCCGGGTTTTCCCATGTCCGGTGCCATGCCCTCACGTTCGGCATTACCTGTCTTTACACGGCCGTCAAGGCCTCATGAGCCGGGGGATGACCGGGGAAGGGTCCGTTTCTTGCCGGACCGTATACAGCCGTTATTCGGGGTGTGTTTCATGTATGACCGATATCTGTCACGTGTCACGGGGAGCGGGTGAACCATGGTGCCGGGACCGACGCCTGTGCGTCCACGCCTGCCCGCTCCCCTTGAAGCGGGAACGACCGGTGAGGATCTGACCCGGGGGTCCCTCGCCCGGCATATCCGCAGGATTGCCGTACCGGCAAGTATCGGTTATTTTTTCAACACCATGTATAACGCCGTGGACACCTATTTTGCCGGAATCCTGTCCACGGAGGCCCTGGCGGCTCTCTCCATCTCCTTTCCCGTATTTTTCATTCTCATTGCCATGGGAACCGGTCTCGGCACGGGATCCACGGCCCTCATAGCCAACGCCTTGGGTGAGGGGGACCGGGTGAAGGCCATGGCATACACGGCCCAGTCTCTTACATTCGCCCTCTTGACAGGGTTTTTTCTCACCTTGACAGGATTGATCGCCTCTCCTTTTCTGTTTCGGGCTCTCGGGGCGGAAGGGTCTTACCTTGCCACGGCCCTCCGATACATGGACGTCATCATTTACGGGTCCGTTTTTTTCATGATCGCTTATGTCGTCAATTCCTCGCTGAACGCCCAGGGGGACACGGCAAGCTTCAGAAACTTTCTCGTGGCCGGTTTTTTTCTGAATATCCTTCTCGATCCGTGGTTCATGTTCGGGGGGTTCGGTTTTCCCGCTTTAGGGATCGCCGGGGTGGCGTGGGCGACGGTGGTCATCCAGATGGGGGGATGTGTGTATCTCTTTTACCGGGCAATCCGGTCGGGTCTCCTCTGTCGGCAGTGCCTGGCCATGCTGTCACCACAGTTCGGTTATTTTGCCGATATTTTCCGCCAGGGTTTCCCGGCAAGCCTGAACATGATGACCGTGGCCATCGGGGCTTTTGTGATCACATACTACGTGAGCGCTTTCGGGAAGGAAGCCGTGGCGGCTTACGGAACGGCGCTTCGTATCGAGCAGATCGCCCTTCTGCCGGTGATCGGGCTTAATATGGCGACCCTGGCGCTTGTCGGGCAGAACAACGGGGCACGCTTGATGGACCGGGTTCGAGAAACCCTGGCAACGTCTCTCAAATATGGCCTTTTGGTCATGGCTGTGGGGGCCTTGTTGGTTTTTATCGCCGCCGATCCCATGATGAGGCTTTTCACCGGTGACGGCGCGGTCATTCGTTCAGGGGTCACCTATCTCAGGATTGCCGCCTTCATTTCCTGGGCCTATATCATTCTGTATACATCCGTTTCCGCCCTCCAGGGCATGAAAAGGCCTTTTTTCGCCGTTTACATCGGCCTGGCCCGTCAGGTCATCGTTCCTGTGGCGGTTTTCTCCCTGATGCAGTATTTGGGTGTCGGCCTTTTGGGCATATGGTGGGGCATTTTTGGAATCACCTGGGCCGCCGCCCTCGTCGCCCTTTTTTACACGGGCCGCGTCGTGAACGCCCGATGGAGCGTCCCCGTTCGCTGATGTCCAGAGAGCCGTTTCTTCGTTTTGAAACAGAAAGGTTTCCTCTCCGCCGGGAGAGACCCCCTTGATGTGACGATTCGGGTTCCCATTTGTTCGGGAAGCGGCATGGATTTCTGTCTTGACCCCTGCGGGAAAAGACAAAGAAGCAAGAGGGTTTTCCGGCGGCCCCAGGGATCGCTTTTTTGACCTGTCCGTGCTATTTTCGCATGAAAGAAAAACAGAAAGAGCGGTTCGGTAATTTTCTTTGACTCACGAAAGTGGGGACCTCATACGGAGGGTCATGCACGAATATTGCGCCCCCGGGGGAATCCCCATACCGGAAACACCTGCCTGTCCCGGTCATCCGATTGTTCCGACGGATCATCGCTTTTTACGGCCCGCAGCGCTGGCCCCTGAATACGCTGTATTTCAGGATATGGAAAAAAAGGTCCGGTCTTTAAGGAATCTTTGAGGTACAAGACCATGAAGGAAAAGACACGCTCCCATCACCATGGATCTTCTGAGGAGGCCCCGGGTGGACATGATCACGCCGCCCACGGCGGCGAAGCCGCCGGAAAAGGCCGGGCTTCCAAGGGACATCACGACCACGAAGCCCACCACCGGGGCATGATCGAGGATTTCCGCAGGCGGTTCTTCATCTCCCTGGCTCTCACGCCCTTTGTCCTGGTCCTCTCTCCCATGATAGGCAATTTTCTGGGCATTTCCATGACCTTTCCCGGGAGCACCGCCGTGCTCCTTCTGTTGTCCAGCTTTGTCTTTCTCTACGGGGGATGGCCTTTTCTCAACGGATTTGCCGGCGAGGTGAAAAAGGGCGCCCCGGGGATGATGACCCTCATCGCCCTGGCCATTTCGGTGGCCTATTTCTACAGCGCCGCTGTGGTCTTCGGCCTTCCGGGGAAAATCTTTTTCTGGGAGCTGGTGACCCTCGTGGACATCATGCTTCTCGGACACTGGATCGAGATGCGTTCCGTCCTCGGGGCTTCCCGGGCCCTTCAGGAACTGGCCAGGCTCATGCCCAGCGAGGCCCACGTGCTTCGGAACGGGGACGTTGTGGAGGTTTCCCTGGCCGAGCTGTCCCCCGGCGATATGGTTCTGGTCCGGCCGGGAGAAAAGGTCCCCGCCGACAGCGTTGTCGTCCGTGGTCAAAGCTACGTCAACGAAGCGCTGATCACGGGAGAATCGAAGCCCGTTCGAAAGAAGGAGGGAGACGCCCTCATCGGGGGGGCCCTGAACGGGGAAGGATCCCTGGAGGCCCGGATCGAAAAGACGGGAGAGGATTCCTACCTTTCAAAGATCGTTTCACTGGTCCGGCAGGCCCAGGACTCGAAATCGAAGACCCAGCATCTCGCCGACCGGGCCGCCCTGTGGCTCACCCTCGTGGCCATCGGCGCCGGTACGGCGACACTGGCGGCGTGGCTCTTCATCGGACGCGATTTCGCTTACGCTATGGAGCGGATGGTGACGGTCATGGTCATTACCTGTCCCCACGCCCTGGGGCTCGCCATCCCCCTGGTCGTCGCGGTGTCGACGGCCCTTTGCGCCGCCAACGGCCTTCTCATCCGCAACAGGACGGCCTTCGAAAACGCCCGGAAGATCACGGCGGTGGTCTTCGACAAGACGGGCACCCTGACGGAGGGGACTTTCGGGGTCACCGGGGTCCGGTCCCTCGACGAAACCGTTGACGAGAGAGAGATTTTGACCCTTGCCGCCTCACTGGAACGAAATTCGGAGCATCCCATCGCCTCGGGCATTCTCCGGGAGGCGGAAGAAAAAGGCGCGAACCGGGAGAGTGTAAACGATTTCGAGGCCCTCAAGGGAAAGGGCATAATGGGAGCAATAGGAGGAAAACGAATCGGCGTCGTGAGCCCGGGATATCTCCGGGAAAAAGGAATCGCCACGCCGGGGCAGGAAGGGGAGGACGGGGCGTCCACGGTGGTCTACGTGCTCAGGGAAGGCGATCCCGTCGGAGAGATCCGACTGGCGGACCGGGTTCGGAAGGAGTCCCGGGACGCCGTAAAACGGCTTCAAACTTCCGGGATCCGCTGCCTCATGCTTACCGGAGACAACAGGACGGTGGCAGAGGCCATTTCCCGTGAACTGGGTCTCGACGGGACTTTCGCCGAAGTCCTCCCCCACGAAAAGCAGGAGAAAATCAAGGCGCTCCAGTCCCAGGGGGAATTCGTCGCCATGACCGGCGACGGGGTCAACGATGCCCCGGCGCTGGCCCAGGCGGATGTGGGAATCGCCGTCGGTTCGGGGACCGACGTGGCGGCGGAGACGGCGGACATCGTCCTGGTGAACAGCAATCCCGGCGATGTGGCTTCCCTCGTTCTTTTCGGCCGGGCGACCTACCGGAAGATGGTCCAGAATCTCTGGTGGGCCACGGGATACAACGTTATCGCCATCCCCCTGGCCGCCGGGGTGTTTTACAAGGCCGGTCTCGTCATATCGCCGGCCGTCGGGGCGATCCTCATGTCCCTCAGCACGGTGATCGTGGCCGTCAACGCCCGGATGCTCCGATTCGGGGAGAAAAATTGAACGGAATGCCCATGCAGTGAAAGACGCATTCGTGACCGATCATTTGACGCATCGCTGAGAGTTGTAACCAACGGGCTGTTGGATCGTTTTGATTTCAAAAAGATGGAAAGGACGTATGAAAAAGGCCTAGAAAAGGTGAGAAAAAGGTCTTTCCCCGAGAAGCAGGTCACCTACGCCGGAAGAGGAGTCTGTAAGCAGATTTTTCACGCACACCGGATATCGCTGATTGAAATAATCACAAGGAGGCTCTTATGCTAAAACGCAAGCGGTCATTTTTTCCTGGCTTTTCTTTGTATCTCGTTTTGTCAATCGCCTTTCTTCAGGGCCCGACACCCTCGTTCGCTTCGTTGGATATTTCAATTCAAGTGTCCCCGGCCACCCTGAACATCCAGAGCTCGGGTCAGGTGGTAACCGTGCACACGAGCATCGCGTACGGGCAAGTTGTCGGCGGGACCGTGACGTTGAACGACGTCCCCATAAGCTGGTGGAAAGCGGACAACCAGGGGAATTTCGTGGCGAAGTTCGTCATGAGCGAGGTGAAGGCCCTCGTCGACACGGGAGATTTGGAATGCCCCGGTGAGAACGAGCTCAGGCTCACCGGCGAAACGACAGAGGGCATGCTATTCACGGGGGCAACAATGATCACGGTCATCGATGTCCTGCCTAGTGGTTCAGGCGGCAAATAGCAGCCAATTCGTTTCCCGCCGGGAGAAACTTCCCCGCAGCGGGCTTGAAACAAGAACAGCTGGATCAGCTAAAAAAGCGGGGTTTCCAGAGGCCCCGCTTTTTCTGTTCCTCCGGGTTCTCCGGGCCCCTGGGGTTCACCGGCCATTCCCCTCCCGCCCGAGGAACGCCAGGAAGCGGCTCACCAGGCCTGTCAGCCGGTCGTCGATTTCCATGCCGTCCACCGCTTCCCTGACAAGGCCGAGTTTATAAGCCAGGTAGCCCTCTTCGTCATCGAGAACCCGGTTGATCAATTGATCCACCCCGTCGTTTTCAAGGCCGCGGATCGGCGTTTTTCCCATTTTGTCGAGATAAGTGAGTACGGAAGGAAGTCCTTCATGGCCGAAAAGGACGTAATACTTTAAAATTTTTTCTCCTTCATGACAGAAGGCCTTTTGTTCCCTTTCCCTGAAACGGTCCGCGATTTCCTGCCGGTTTGCCTGCCGCTCCGTGTCCTGGGTTGTTTTATTCACGGCGCTCTCCCGGTTTTCATCACGCTGGTTGACGGATCACCGGTCATCAAAACAACATCCCAGGATCATTTGATTTCCTGGAATTGTTCTTTTTTCAAAAGATCCCAGATCTCCCTGGGCTTCATGTCTTTGAATTTTTTCAGTCGGTTTCTGTATTTTTGAGAGGGAAAACGCTTTTTCTCATAGGTGGATTCCAGAAAAAGGCTGGCCCAAAGAGACCCGGCAAGATGAACCGTGTCGTGATGGCTGCACCCCTGCTCTTTCATGGCTTCATAAAAGGACCGTATCTCAAGCGGCTTGCCTCTTTCGAGCTGATCTTCCACGGTCATGTGGATCAGGACATGGAAAAGAAGGCCAATGTCCTCCTCTTCGTCGGCCCCGCCCTGTTTTACCTTGTCCAGTGTTTCAGAAAAAATCGATTCGTGGTCCTGCATGATCCGGGCGATTTTCTCTTCCCCCGGGGAAAGGTCGGAAACATCACGCCGGCGCACCTTGTCCCAGAGTTCGACCCAGGGTTCCAGAAAAAACTCCCTGTCTTCCATTTCTTCTTCCTCCCCGGAATGCTCATCTTCCCGGGCGTTTTCGGAAAAGGCGCTCTCCAGGCGCTTCCGGGGATCGGAAAAAACGATGGCTTCCTTGTTGAAATCGTCGGGATCGAAATCCTCACCCACCCATTCGATAATTTCCTCGTGCTCTTCGTGATCGGGGTTTTCAAGCCCCTGGAGCAGGTTTTCATAACCCCACAGGCCCCCGCAGTCCTCCGGCGGGGCCGATCGCCTGCCCGCTATGCAGCACGGATAAAAAACGTTTTCATTTCGGGGTAGAATCTTTTCCAGGACGACATCATGTTCCCAGTCGTCGCCAAAATCATACACGTAGCGGGCTTTCTTATTTTCCGGGGTAAAATAGCGGGCGACTTTCTTTTTCCACCCCGGTAAAATCTTGTCGCCGGCCCATTCCTCATCGGGGATGCCGATTTCTTCCCGCTGGCCCGTTACGGGGTTGGCCATGTAAAAAGCGTGAAGATGGCAATCGAGCCACCCCATGGCATCCTGTATGGCCACATGAAGGTCCCAGAAGGAATAGTTCTCCGGGACCTGGATCCTTCTCCAGACGGGCGGGCGTATACCCCTCAAGGTGACTTTAAACTGATAGACTTCCCGGCTTCGCCTTGCCATGCGTTGTGGTCCCCCTTATTGGCGCTGTTGTTTCTTTTGGATGCTTTCCCCGTATTTGTCAATGAAAAACTGGCCCCGGGCCTCCTTTCCCCCAGGTGTGGCACAAGGGCTGGGGCGCAGGCGGCGATGAAAGGCCCGGGGGATGCGCATTCCAGCGATATCGCTTGCGGTGACAGCGATGGGTGTGCTATCCGATGACGACGTCAGAGCGTTGAGATGCGGTTTCCCGGGGACCCCGAAGGGGCGGCACCATCGGGCCCGCAGAGGAGGAAGGATCGATCATGCCCCTGTCTGTCAGGTCATATAAGCCCTTGGCGGGACTGGCTCTTCTTACCGCCATATGGGGATACAACTGGGTGGTCATGAAGAAATCCCTCGCATTCATGGGTCCTTTCGATTTCAACGCCGCGAGAATGGCCATGGGGGCCCTCGTCCTCATGGGGTTCATGGCCTGGAAGGGTCTGTCTCTCAGGCCCCGGAACGCCGTCCTGATCGCCTTGCTGGGGTTTTCGCAGACTGCCGCAGGGACGGGGCTCATCATGTGGGCCCTGGTCAGCGGGGGCGCCGGGAAAACCGCTATTCTGGTCTACACGATGCCTTTCTGGATCATGATATTCGCCTGGATTTTTCTTGGGGAAAAATTTGGAGGACTCTACTGGATTCCCGTGTCGGCCTCTTTCATGGGCCTTGTTTTTCTCCTCGAGCCATGGTCCATGGGGGGAACCTTCATGAGCAAAATTCTTGCCGTTCTGGCGGGTGTCTGCTGGGGGGTCGGCGCCGTCTTCATCAAGATGCTGCAGAAACGAGAGGGTTTCGACCTCCTGTCGGTAACGACGTGGCAGACCTTTTTCGGGGCCCTGCCCCTCATCGTCACCGCCTTCCTGATCCCCTCCGAACCCGTCTCCTGGACCCCCTATCTTGTGGGTGCCATGATTTATAACGGTTTGCTTGTCTCGGCCCTGGCCTTCATCCTCTATATCAACGTGATTCGAAACCTTCCCGCCGGTGTTGGCGGCATGGGGCTCCTCGCCATACCGGTGATCGGCATGACCTCATCGTGGATTGAGATCGGAGAAAGAATCAATGACTGTGAGGCCGGGGGCATCATCCTCATCCTGCTGGCCCTGGCGATTCTGTCCTTTCTTCGATTGAGGGAAAACAGTCGCGCCGCTCCCGTAATTGCCAGGGACTGATTGCGCCGTTCTTTGTCGGCGAAGGTCTCCACAATGAGCCTCGTGTTACAAAAACAACGGACTTTATTCCACTGCCCAAAATTTGATTATTGTGCTACAGGCAAAACCTGAAAAAAAGCCTTCATCTCTCTTCGATCACTGAGGATGGTATCGACGAGGGATCTTTATAATCATCCGATCATTCGAAAATAAAAAAAGGGCCGCAAAATCACTTTGCGGCCCTTTTTGCATCCTGGTGGGTCAGGGCAGAATCGAACTGCCGACACCTGGATTTTCAGTCCAGTGCTCTACCGACTGAGCTACCGACCCGTCTTTTCTTGAGGGAATGGATCATAAAACCGAAGCGGCTTTTTTGTCAAGGTATTTTTTCCGCGTCCACGGCCGCCGGAGCGGGTCTGTCCCACGATGTCCGCACCACCACCGTGCCGGCGATCTTGTCGTGCCAGGCCTGCTTTTTCCTGTCCACGATGACCCACAGATACCCCAGGTACAGGACGATGGCCGAGACGAAATAACCGACCCACCGGAGAAAGGCGATCCCCGGCGTCATGGGATCTCCGCCTGTCCTTTCGACCCTGAGGCCGAGCATTTTCTTGCCCGGGGTCTGCCCGGTCGTCCCGTGAAAATAGGTGAAGTAGGTCATGTTCAGGATCGTGGTCATTCCGTAATAGGACAGGAGAAGGGGGCTCATGTCCCGTGGGCTTCGCCACGTCGTGAAATCCAGAAGGGAATACATGTCGATACCGAGAAGCTTCGCGCTGACGAAGAAAATGGCTGTGTAGAGCATGGCAAGGAAAAACTGGTCGATCATGAACGCTGTGAAGCGGCGGAAAAATCCGCCGAAATACCCGTCACTCATGGCATGTCCTTTCTGAAAAAGAGCCTTTCTCGTACTGGAGAATCGACAGGATGGCCAGGGGGGCCGTTTCCGTCCGAAGGATGTAAGGGCCGAGCGTCACCGCCATAAAACCGTCGGACATGGCCCGGTCCGCCTCATCCCGGGAAAACCCCCCTTCCGGGCCGACGACGATGAAGAACCGGGATTGCTCCCGGGCGGAAGGTCCTCCCAGGAGGGATTTGAGGAACCGATTTTTCTCGTCTTCCCAGAAGAAGAGTCCCAGGTTCCCCGCCTGCCGGCGCGACAGCATCGTTTCGAAGGAAAGGATGTCCGTTATTTCCGGGACCACCGAACGTCCCGACTGTCGGGCGGCCTCGGCGGCGATCCGGCGCCACCGCAAAATCCGGTTTTCCTGGCGGCCCGCATCGGGCCTGGAAACGGAACGGGATGAAATAAAGGGGATGATCCGGCCCGCGCCGAGTTCCGTCCCCTTTCGGACGATGAAATCCATCTTGTCCGCCTTGGGCAGGGACTGGGCCAGGGTGATTTCCAGGGCGGAAGCAGCCGGTTCGTCTTTTTCCAGGATCCGCAGGGAGGCCCCCTCGTCGTCGTAGCGCTCGACGAGGGCCCGCCACTGGCCGCCTGTGCCGTCAAAAAGACGGATCTCGCTGCCTTCGGAAAGGCGGAGAACGGATTTAAGATAATGCAGCTCCTTCCCCTTCGCCTGAACGACGGTTTTGCCGTCCGTCACGTCGGGAAGGTATAAACGGGGGAGGGTCAAGGCGCTTCTCTCCTCTTTTGCAGGACGAAGCAGACCCATTCTTTTTCCGAAAGGAGCTGGTGAGAGGACAGGCTTTCCTGGCGAAGAAACGTTTCTTCCACCATGGGAGCGTCTTTTTCTATGATGCCCGAGAGAACGAGGTAGCCTCCCGGTTCCAGCATGCCGTCAAGATGGGTCCGAAGGGGAATCAGGGTCGAGGCCGTCAGATTGGCGACGATGAGGTTAAACCGGCCCTGGTATGTCAGAACGTCCTGGTTCAGGATCTCGATCCGGTCTTCGACCCGGTTGATTGTTATATTTTTTTCAGCGATTTCGACCGCTTTCAGGTCAAGGTCGAGAGCGATGACCCGTTGGGCGCCGAGCTTGGCCGCCGATATGGCCAGGATCCCCGTACCTGTTCCCACGTCGAGGACCTGCCATGTCTCAAAGGTGCGGTCCTTGGGGATAATTTCTTCCATGGCGTTGATGCACATGCGGGTAGAAGGATGCTGGCCCGTCCCGAAGGCCATGCCGGGATCGATGTCGATGACGATGTCCCGGCCGGAGGGGGCGTAACGTTCCCAGGTCGGCTTGATGACGATGTCCCGGCTGATCCGGAGGGGTTTGAAATACTTTTTCCACTGTTCCTCCCAGTCGGGGTCGGCGATGGTTTCCGCTTTCATCTCCGGCGGGTCGAGCTCGGGAAACATCTGGGAGAGGCTTTTCAGGTAATCCCCGAGAGCGTTCACTTTCATGGCGGCGGTATGGTCATCGGGAAAATAAGCCCTGATCTTTCCCGATCCCTCCTGCTCGTCGATGTCGTCAAAGGCATCCACCACGATCTCTTCCTCGATGACGCCGAGGGATCCCTGGTCGGTGATAAAGCTGGAGATTGCGTCGGCCAGGGCGATGGGCGCCGCAATGGTGATTTCAACCCACTTTTGGCTTTGTGAAGGCATGTGCCGTGTGTCTCCTCTCTGGAATGTCCGATCCGATCCCCATGATCTCTGAGGTTCCCCTTGTGGGCCCGGGATTTCTCCCGGCAGGTCCCGTGAAGGGGCCCGCCTCTGAAAGATCAAGCTCCTTGAGTTTTCCCATCCGTCGTGGTAACAATTTTATCTTTCTAACGAATCGGGACCTGAAGGGATGCGATGACTTTAAAATACTACCCCGTTTGTCTCGACATTTCAAACAGGAAATGCGTCGTCATCGGCGGCGGTGAGGTGGCGGAGCGTAAAGTCCTCTCCCTCCTGGAATGCGGCGCTTCGGTGGCCCTGGCGGCCATAAGCCTGACGGATCTCCTGAGGGGGCTCGTTCAGGAAAAAAGGATCGAGCACCTGGGAGGCCCTTACGAGGACCGCTACCTGGATGGCGTTTTCCTGGTCATAGGCGCCACCGACCGGCCGGAAATAAACCGTCGGATTTTCGAGGATGCCCGTAAAAGGGGCGTTCTCGTGAACATCGTGGACGAACCGTCCCGGTGCGACTTCATCGTTCCCGCCGTTTTTAACAGGGGGGATCTCTCCGTGGCCGTTTCCACGGGGGGCAGGAGTCCCGCCCTGGCCCGGAGAATCCGCGAAGAACTGGAGGAACGGTATGGCCCGGAATACGGCACGCTCCTCCGGATCATGGGTAAGATCAGGCGGAAGATCCTCGAAAAAGGGGCGGGGCCCGAAGCCAATCGACGGATTTTCGAGGATCTTCTTGACGCTCCTCTCCTCGCCTGTATCCGGGAAGAGCGGTGGGACGAGGTCCGGGAACTGATCCGGGAACGGGTCGGGGAAGACATCCCTCTGGATTGATCATGGAAACCTGGTTATTCAAGGCGGCTCTTTTCGCATACCTCGTGAGTACGGCAGGCTACCTGGTCTCCCTCCTGGTCCGAAGGGTTTCCGTCGCCCGGATCTCCACGTGGGTCCTTTTCGCGGCCTTCGCCATCCACACCCTGTTCATCATCGGGCGCTGGCGGCTTTCTGGACAGGGCCCTGTAATCACCTTGTATGAGTCTCTGTCCTTTCTGGCCTGGGCTGTTTCCGGGGGCTATCTCGTGTTTCAGACCATGACGAAGACCCGTGTCCTCGGGGCCTTTGTGGCGCCTTTTTCCTTCCTTCTCATGATGGCGACGTCCCTGGGGCTCACGGGAGAGAACGTCGTCCCCGACATCCTCCGGGGATATTGGGTGCCGGCCCACGTTTTTTTCACCCTCACGGGAGAAGCTCTCCTCGTTCTGGCCTGTCTCGCCGGGACCATGTACCTTCTGCAGGACCATGCCCTGCGGAGGAAAACGGCTTTTCGATTCAGCCGTTATCTTCCATCCCTCCGAGACCTGGACAGGATCAACCACCTTTCCCTCCTGTGGGGATTCGTTTTTTTCACCGTGGGAATCATCGCCGGAGCTGTCTGGGCTGGGGCGGTCTGGGGAAGGCCCTGGCAGTGGGACCCGAAGCAGGTTTTTACGCTTCTTGCGTGGGTCCTTTACGTTATCCTGGTTCACCAGCGCCTTGCCATCGGGTGGAAGGGGCGGAAGGCGGCCTTTCTGTCCATTCTCGCCTTCGCCGTTCTCCTTTTTTCTCTGGCGGGCGTGCACGCGTTTTTTACGACCGTCCACGATTTTTTTTAAAGGTATGCCTGTCGTTCTCATAGGAATGAACCACAAGACGGCCCCCGTCGAGATCCGGGAGAGACTGGCTCTATCCTGCGACGATCCGTCTCGGGCCATAACAACCTTGAGGAGCCTCCCCCATCTCCGGGAGGTTCTGTATCTTTCCACGTGCAACCGGGTGGAGGTCCTGGCCGATCTGCAAGATGAGACCCGGGGTATTGACGGGATAAAGGCATTCATCTTTTCCCACGGAAACCTGCCCGGAGAGGAACTGGAGTCCTGCCTGTACGTCTATCGGGGCGACACGGCGACCCGGCATCTTTTCCGGGTGGCCTCGAGCCTGGATTCCATGGTCATGGGGGAGCCCCAGATCCTGGGACAGGTCAAGGAGGCCTACCGGATGTCCGTGGAGAACGGCACCTCCGGTCTCATGATCAACAAGCTTCTCCATCATGCCTTTCGTGTTGCCAAAAGGGTCCGGACGGAGACAGCCATCGCGTTCAATGCCGTTTCCGTGAGCTATGCCGCCGTGGCCCTGGCGAAGAAAATTTTCGGCGGCCTCGGCGGAAAGACGGTCCTTCTCATCGGCGCCGGCGAGATGTCCGAGCTCGCGGCACGGCATCTATTGAAAAACGGCGCCGGACGGATCATCGTGGCGAACCGGACCTTCGAGAATGCCGTCCGTCTTGCCGAAGAGTTCCAGGGGGTCGCGACGGGATTCGATGCCCTGGAGGAACACCTGAAAGAGGCGGACATCGTCATCAGCTCCACGGGGTCCGCCGGGTTCGTCGTCACCGCTGAGATGGCCCGAAACGCCCTCCGGCGCCGGAAAAACCGCCTTCTTTTTCTCATCGACATCGCCGTTCCCCGGGACATCGATCCCGCCGCGGGTGAAATCGACAATGTTTATCTTTACAATATCGATCACCTTCAGGAGATCGTCGACGAAAACCTGAAAAACCGGTTGGAAGAGTCCGAAAAGGCCGAGCGGATCGTGGAGGAAGAAGTGATTCGCTTCGCCGAATGGCGAAACACCCTGGAAGTGGTTCCCACCATAAGATCCCTCAAGGACCGGGCCGATGCGATCATCCACGGGGAGATGGAGAAATCCTTTTCCTGGATCCGAGAGCTTCGGGAGGAAGACCGGGAAAGGGTTGAAATACTCGTTCACGGGGTTGTGAACAAGATTCTCCACGGGCCGGTGACGAGCCTCAAGGAGGCGAGCCAGAACGACGGGACACCGGTTTATGTGGCGGCGGTCCGGGATCTGTTCCACCTTGACGGCCCTGGAAGTGAAAGCGGGCGGCAGGACGGCGGAAAAACGGAAACGGAAGAAAAGGAGACGTCATCATAAAAGAGATCATACGCATCGGAACGAGAGGGAGCCGATTGGCCCTGGCCCAGGCGGGGTTCGTGAAAAAGGCTCTGGCCGGAAGATATCCCGGGGTGGAAAGCGAGATCGTTCCCATTCGGACCCGGGGAGACAAACTGCAGGACGTGGCCCTCGTCAAAATCGGCGGAAAAGGCGTTTTCGTAAAGGAAATCGAAGAGTCCCTTGCGGCCGGGGAGATAGACATGGCCGTTCACAGCATGAAGGACATGCCCTCGGAGCTTCCGGAAGGCCTGGTCATCGGGGCCGTTCCCCGGAGGGAGGACCCCCGGGACGTCCTTGTATCCCGGAGCCGGAAGAAGCTGGAAGAACTTCCGAAAGGGGCGAGAATAGGGACGGGGTCCATGAGGCGGTCCATGCAGCTCCTGCACCTGCTTCCCGACCTGGATGTGGTGCCCCTTCGAGGCAACCTGGACACCCGTCTCCGGAAGATCGAAACGGAAGACCTGGACGGAATCGTCGTGGCGGCGGCGGGAATGAGGCGGCTCGGCCTGGCCGGTGAAATTACCCAGTACATATCCGTGGAATGGATGATACCGCCGGCGGGACAGGGGGCTCTGGGCATCGAGATCCGGGTGGACGACGAAAAAACCCGGGACCGGATAGCCTTTCTTCACCACGAAGACACGGCGGCGGAGGTCTTCGCGGAAAGAGCCTTTCTCGCCCGCATGGGCGGTGGGTGCCAGGTGCCCATGGCCGTCCATGCCCGGAAGCAGGGCGACCGTCTCGTCCTCCTGGGCCTTCTCGGGAGCGTCGACGGCCGGGTGGTCATTACCGAGTCGGACCGGGGCGATTACCGCCAGGGGCCGGAAATGGGCCGGGACCTGGCGGAGAAGATTCTCTCCCGGGGCGGTCAAGGCATACTGGATATGTTTTACCGCGGCAGGGGAACCTGAGCGCCATGCCGAAAAAGAATTTATTTCAAGAATCTTTTTTTCCTGCGGGGACACCAGGCTGACGGCGGGGTGACGAAGACGCCGGGCCGGATTCCGGCGGGTATTTACCGGAAGGCCGGGAGAGATGAACGGGCAGGCAGGGGAGCGTTTCTCAAAGGGGAGATTGACGAATTTGGAAAACAGGAAGAAAAACAAGGTCTACATCATCGGTGCCGGTCCGGGAGACCCCGGCCTTCTCACCCTCCGCGCCGCGGCATGCCTCAGGGAAGCGGACGTGATCGTCTACGACTACCTGGTGGACCGGGAAATCCTCCGCCATGCCCGGGAGGACGCCCGGTTCATCTACGTGGGAAAACAGGGGGGCGACCACACGGTCACCCAGGAAAGGCTGAACGAAATCCTGGTGGAAGAGGCGAAGGAGGGCCACACCGTGGCCCGCCTGAAGGGAGGGGACCCCTTTGTTTTCGGCCGGGGTGGAGAAGAGGCGGAAGTCCTGTTCCGGGCGGAAATACCCTTTGAAATCGTCCCCGGGGTGACTTCCGCCATCGCCGTACCCGCCTATGCGGGGATCCCCCTGACCCACCGCGAGTTCACCTCTTCCGTCGCCTTTGTCACCGGCCACGAAGACCCGGACAAAAAGGAGAGCCGGGTTCACTGGGGAAGCCTCGCGGCAATCGAAACCCTGGTCTTTCTCATGGGGGTGAAAAACCTGGGAAGCATCTCCGCCGGCCTTCGGGAGCATGGAAAAAGCCCGGACACCCCCTGCGCCCTCATACGCTGGGGGACCACGGCGGACCAGGAGACCGTCACCGGCACCCTGGAAACGATCGAGCGGCAGGCCCGGGAACGGGGCATGACACCGCCCGCCGTGCTGGTTGTCGGCGAGGTGGTCCGTCTCCGGGCAATGATGAACTGGTTCGAAACGAAGCCCCTCTTCGGCAAAGGTGTCGTCATCACGAGACCGGCGGCCCAGGCCGGGGAAATGGCCCGACTCCTTCGGGATGAGGGGGCCCGGCCGATTCACTTCCCCGTCATACAGGTCCGGGAATCGTCGCGGACCGGGCCTCTCGACGAGGCCCTCGGCCGTCTGGAAGCATACCGGTGGGTGGTCTTCACCAGCGCCAACGGGGTTCGCTTCTTTCTGAAGCGGCTCCGGGAGAAAGGGAAGGATCTCCGTGCGCTCAAGGGGGTTCGGATCGCCGCCATCGGGCCGGCCACGGCGAAAATGATTGAAGCCTATGGAATCGGGGTTGATCTCGTTCCACCGGTCTATGTTTCCGAGGGCCTCGTGGCGTCTTTCGAAAGCGTGGATCTCGGGGGGGAGCGGGTTCTTCTGCCCCGGGCCGAAGAGGCCCGGGACATTCTTCCCGACGGCCTGAAAGGGATGGGGGCCGCCGTCGACGTGGTACCCGTCTACCGGACCGTCCGGGCGGATACGGACCGCGCCGTCCTTGAGAAGGAAATGGAACAAGGCCGCGTGGATGTTCTGACCTTCACGAGCCCCTCGACAGTGAAGAACTTTTTTGCGATCATGGGAGAGCGTTTCGCCCTCCCCGGACACGTCCGGGTGGCGTCCATCGGGCCGGTAACGGCGGCGGCCTTGAAAAAGCGGAACGTTCCCATTCACGTCATGGAGGAGGTTTACTCCGTACCCGGGCTTGTGGACGCTCTGAGAAAATATTATGAAAGGAAAACAGACGTGACTGACCAAAAGGAGACCGGCCGGTGATCGGTGTGTCCAAGCTATACTGCGGGGCCGTGGAGCCCTCGGATGTTCTCCGGTACGGCGCCGAGTCTGGCAAGCTGCCCTCCCATCTTCTCCAGTTTTCCCGGGACAAGAAGCCTGTGGTCGTCTGGAACATGACCCGCCGGTGCAATCTTCGCTGCGTTCACTGCTACGCTTCCGCGAAAGACCTGGACTACGGGAACGAGCTTTCAACGGATGAAGGAAAGGCGCTCATCAGCGATCTCGCCGCTTATGGCTGCCCGGTGATTCTTCTCTCCGGGGGGGAGCCCCTGGCCCGGAAGGACCTGGCGGAACTGGCCCGCTTTGCCGTGGGACAGGGTCTGCGCGTCGTGATTTCCACGAACGGGACGCTCATAACGAAGGAAAAAGCCTCTGAATTCCGAAAAATCGGTCTTTCCTACGTGGGGGTGAGCCTGGACGGGATGAAGGAAATCCACGACCGTTTTCGGGGCCGCGAAGGGGCTTTCGACGATGCTCTCCGCGGGATCCGGTACTGCCGGGAGGAAGGGATCAAGGTGGGGCTGCGCTTCACCATGAATCGCCGAAACGCCGGCGAGATTCCCCGCATGTTCGACCTCATGGAAGCGGAGGACATCCCCCGGGCCTGCTTCTATCATCTCGTCTATGCCGGACGGGGTTCCCGCCTTGTCGAGGAGGATCTGTCCCACGAGGAAACGCGGAAAGCGGTGAATCTCATCCTCGACCGGACCCGGGATCTCTTCCGCCGCGGCCTTCCCAAGGAGATCCTCACCGTGGACAACCACGCCGACGGGCCCTTCATCTATCTTCGCCTTCTCAAGGAAGATCCCGAACGGGCGGGAGAAGTCCTGGAGCTTCTCCGGATGAACGAGGGAAACAACTCGGGGCGCGGCATCGGCTGCGTGAGCTGGGACGGGGAAATTCACCCCGACCAGTTCTGGAGGAACATTCGTTTCGGGAACGTCCGGGAAAGGCCCTTCAGTGCCGTTTGGGAGGATCGGTCCCTGGAACTCCTGGCGAAACTCAAGGACAAGAAAAAGCACGTCAAGGGCCGTTGCGCCGCCTGCCGCTGGCTTACCGTGTGCGGCGGGAATTTCCGGGCCCGGGCGGAGGCCGTCACCGGCGACGTCTGGGCGCCCGACCCCGCCTGCTACCTCACGGACGAAGAAATCGCCGGCCCGAAGCCGTGAAGGCGGTGAAGGCGGTGAAGGCGGTCTTCGTTGCATTCATCGGGGGCCGTGAAACCCCATAAAAAGGAGAAGTTCCATGCAGTATCCTGACTACAGACCGAGAAGACTCCGGGCGAACGAGCATTTTCGTAGAATGATCCGGGAAACCCGTCTGTCCGTGGACGATTTCGTTCACCCCCTCTTCGTGGTGCCGGGAAAAAACGTGAAGAAACCCATCGCTTCCATGCCGGGCAATTTTCAGCTCTCCGTGGACCAGCTCGTGAAAGAGGTGAAGATCACCCGGGATCTGGGGATTCCTGCCGTCCTTCTCTTCGGGATTCCGGAAAAGAAGGACGAAATCGCCACGGGGGCCTTCGCCAGGGACGGCATTGTCCAGCGGGCCGTCACGGCCCTCAAGGACAAGGTTCCCGACATCCTGGTCATCACCGACGTGTGCCTGTGCGAGTACACGAGCCACGGCCACTGCGGGATGCTCCGGGGAACGGATGTGGAAAACGACCCCACCATCGAGGTTCTCGGCGAGACCGCCGTTTCCCACGCCCGGGCGGGGGCGGACATGGTGGCGCCCTCGGCCATGATGGACGGCCAGGTCACGGCAATCCGGGAGGCCCTGGATGAAGCGGACTTTGATCACATACCCATCATGGCCTATTCGGCCAAGTATGCCTCCTGTTTCTACGGGCCTTTCCGGGAGGCCGCCGAAAGCGCGCCCCAGTTCGGCGACCGAAAGGCCTACCAGATGGACCCGGGAAACGGTGACGAGGCCATCCGGGAGATCACCCTGGACGTGGAGGAAGGTGCTGATATCATTATGGTAAAGCCCGCTCTCCCCTACCTGGACATCATCTGCCGGGCCCGGCAGGAATTCGACCTTCCCATTGCCGCCTACAACGTGAGCGGCGAGTTCGCCATGATCAAGGCGGCGGCCAACCTGGGCTGGCTCGACGAAGAAAGGGCCATGATGGAGTCCCTCCTGTCCATCAAGCGGGCCGGGGCGGACATCATCCTCACCTATTTCGCCCGGGAAGCGGCCCGGTTTCTTTCCAAGGGCTCGAGATGACCGGTTCCGGGGACGCGCCGAAAATTCTGCCCCATCCCCTGCGGATGGTGGCCTGGGAAGTCACCCGGAGCTGCAATCTCTCCTGCCGCCACTGCCGTGCGTCATCGGAAAGAGGTCCCTACAGGGGCGAACTGGGGACGGAAGCCTGCCTCGCCCTTCTGGACGACATCGCCTCCGTCGGCCGTCCCGTCATCATCCTGACGGGGGGGGAACCCCTTCTCCGTCCTGACATTTTCACCCTGGCACGGTACGGGGACAGCCTGGGCCTCCGGATGGTCCTGGCCACGAACGGCACCGGGGTGGACGGGAAAACGGCGGATCGCATCCGGGAGTCCGGCATCAGGCGGGTGAGCGTCAGCCTCGACGGACCCGACGCCGCCAGCCATGACGCCCTTCGGGCCGTTCCCGGGGCCTTCGACGGGGCCCTTCGCGGGATCGAGGCCCTGAAAAAAGCGGGCGTGGAATTCCAGGTCAACACGACGGTAACCCGGGAAAACCTGGCGGACCTCGAGAGGATTCTCGATCTGGCCGTCTCCCTGGGCGCCGCCGCTCACCATCTTTTCCTTCTTGTTCCCACGGGGAGAGGAAAGGAAATGGCCGAGGAAGAGATATCGGCGGAGGACTACGAAAAAACCCTGCTGTGGTTCCTTGAAAAAGAAGGCCGGGTGCCCATGGAACTCAAGGCGACCTGCGCGCCCCACTATTTCCGGATCCGGCGCCAGCACGGGAAAGACCGGAACCGGAAGGGCGCGTCCCCGGCTATCGGGGGACACGGGGGTCCGACGCCCCGGGGATGCCTGGGGGGGATCACCTTCTGCTTCATTTCCCACACGGGCCAGGTCCAGCCCTGCGGGTACCTGGAAGTGGACTGCGGGCAGATTTCCGAGTCTCCTTTTCCCGTCATCTGGGAAGAGTCCCCCGTTTTCGGGAAACTCCGAAGGCTCGATCTCTACGGGGGCAAGTGCGGCCGATGCGAATTTCTGAAGGTCTGCGGCGGGTGCCGGGCCCGGGCCTTCGAGGCCACGGGGGACTACCTCGCCGAAGAGCCTCTTTGCGTTTACGAGCCGCGGGCGGAATCCCGCCGCCGTCCTTGACGGGCTGACGAGATCATGGACGACCTGGACAGAAAACTCCTGAACCGCCTCCAGAGGGGGTTTCCTATCGATCCGGAACCCTACCGGATCGTGGGGGAGGCTCTCGGGATCTCGGAGGACGAGGCCTTTTCCCGGGTGAAACGGCTGAAGGAACAAGGCGTGATCCGGCGGATTGGCGCCGTCTTCGAACCGGGCCGGCTCGGGTTCGTGAGCACCCTCTGCGCCGCCCGGGTGCCCCCGGAGCGTCTCGAGGTGTTCATCGAGACGGTCAACGCCTGCGAGGGGGTCACCCACAACTATGAAAGAAACCATTCCTACAATGTCTGGTTTACCGTGATCGCCCCTTCGCCGGAGAAGATCGCGGATTTTCTCGGAGACCTTCGGGAAAAAACGGGCATATCGGACATCCTTGACCTTCGATCTGTCAAAAAATTCAAGATCGACGCCACCTTCGACCTGTAAGAGAGAAACGCCATGACGACGAAACGTGAAGACCCCGTCCTCTATCTCGTGGACGGGAGCAACCTCGTGTACCGCGCTTTTCATGCCACGCCGCCGCTCACGAATTCCAAGGGATTTCCCACGAACGCCCTCTACGCCTTCACCAACATGCTTCTCAAGATCCTGAGGGAGAAAAACGCCGAATACATGGCCGTCGTTTTCGATACCAGGGGGCCCACCTTCCGCCATGACAGCTTCGAGGACTACAAGGCAACCCGTAAACCCATGCCCGACGAGCTGGCGGAGCAGCTCCCCCCCATCCGGGAACTGATCCGGGGGTTGTCAATACCCGTTATGGAAAAAGAAGGGTGGGAAGCCGACGACATCATTGGTTCCCTGGCCCGGCACTATGAGCGGCAGGGTGTCCGGGTGGTCATCGTGTCCGGGGACAAGGACTTCATGCAGCTCGTTTCGGACCGCGTTGTTCTCCTCGACACCATGAAGAACCGGGTCGTCGACGAGGCGGCGGTCCGGGAAAGGTTCGGCGTCGGCCCCGACCGGGTGGTGGAGATCATGGGACTCACGGGGGACAGCTCGGACAACGTGCCCGGGGTTCCGGGAGTCGGTCCCAAGACCGCGCTCAAGCTCGTCCTCGAATTCGGGACGCTGGAAGAGATCCTGGCCCGCGCCGGAAAACTCTCCAACGGAAGGGTCCGTGAGAACCTCAACCGCTTCGCCGACCAGGCCCGGCTGAGCCGGGAACTGGTAACCATCCGGACCGACCTGCCCCTGGAGGGAGACCTGGAAACCTTGCGGGTCGGACAACCGGAAACGTCCCTCCTGAGAGACCTTTTCGTGGAGTTCGAATTCTCGTCCCTCCTGCAGTCCCTCAAGGTTCGGGCTGAAACGGAGGAAACGGCGTTCCGGACGGTTAACCGCCCGGAAGAGCTCGATGAAATTCTCCGGACTTTCCCGGAACGGGGGCCCTGGGTCTTTTACGTTCTTTTGTCCTCCCCCGATGCCATGAACGGGGATCTCGTGGGCATGGCCCTTTGCCCGGCACCGGGGAAGGCGTTTTATCTTCCGGCGGCGGGCGCCGGGGCGGTCCTGGGGGAGGGGCCGATTCTCGACGAACTGAAGAAGGCCCTGGAAGACGAAAAGATTGAAAAGTGGAGCCATGACGTGAAAAGCGCCCGGGTTTTTTTCACCCGAAGGGGAATCTCCCCGTCCGGCGTCAAGGGAGATACCATGGTGGCCGCCTATATCATCAACCCGACCCGGCGGGCCTTTGATGTCCCCGATCTTTCCCTGGAATATCTCAACCGGGAGTGCGCCTCCCTCAAGGAAATCGCCGGCAGCGGGGCCCGGGCCGTCCCCCTGGCCGACCTTCCCCCGGAGAAGACCGGATCCTATGCCTGCCAGTGTGCCGACCGGGTTCATCGCCTCATCCCCGTCCTCACGGAACGCATGGAAAAAGACGGTTCACGAAAGCTCTACGATGACGTGGAGATGCCCCTCATTCCCGTTCTCGCCGCCATGGAGAGGAAGGGCGTTCTCCTCGACACCGAACTCCTCAGGGACATGTCCCGGGACCTGGGGGCGCTTCTCGCCCTGTCGGAAGAGAAAATCCACATTCTCGCCGGCGAGTCCTTCAACATCAACTCGCCAAAGCAGCTCCAGGAGATCCTCTTCGAGAAGCTGAAGCTTCCCCGGGGAAAGAAAACCAAGACGGGCCACTCGACAGACGTGGACGTCCTCACGGACCTGGCCCGTTCCTATGAACTCCCGGCGGAGATCCTGGCTTACCGCAGCCTGATGAAGCTCAAGTCCACCTACGTGGACGCCCTGCCCCTCCTGGTGAACCCGGAAACGGGCCGGGTGCACACGTCCTTCAACCAGACCGCCACGGCCACGGGCCGGCTGTCGAGCAGCAACCCGAACCTCCAGAACATTCCCGTTCGGACCACGGAGGGTAAAAGGATCCGCCAGGCCTTCATTGCCCCGCCGGGGCATCGCCTCCTCTCGGCCGATTATTCCCAGATCGAGCTTCGGATCCTGGCCCATCTCTCGGATGACAAGACCCTCATCCGGACCTTCGAGGCCGGTGAGGACATTCACCGGCGGACCGCCGCGGACGTCTTCGGCGTCTTTCCCGAGTTCGTCAACGAAGACATGAGGCGACAGGCTAAGGTGATCAACTTCGGGATTCTTTACGGCATGAGCCCCTTCGGCCTTTCCCGGGAGCTCGGGGTGGACCAGAAGCTCGCCAAGGCATATATCGACGAGTATTTTCGTAAATACAAGGGCGTTCGTTCCTTCATCGCGGAAACCTTGGAAAAGGGGGAACGGGAAGGTTTCGTTACCACCCTTCTCGGCCGCCGCCGGTATCTTCCCGATCTTCGAAGTTCCAGCGCCCCGGTCCGCCAGTTTGCCGAACGGATGGCCGTGAACACGCCCGTTCAGGGAACCGCTGCCGACCTGATCAAGGTGGCCATGATCCGTATCGCGGATCGCTTGAAGCGGGAGTCCCTTTCGGCGGACATGATCCTCCAGGTTCATGACGAACTGGTTTTCGAAGTGCCCGAGAGCGAGGAAGAAGCAACCGAGGCGGTCATCCGGAAAGAGATGGAAGAGGTGATCGCCCTGCGGGTTCCCCTCGTCGTGGCGGTTCGCGGGGGCCGAAACTGGGATGAAGCCCATTGACGGTGGGCGTGAAAAGACATTTGGAGGTGCGTCATGCAGAATTTCAGGGATATCCTCGACCAGTGGGTCCAGCACCTTAAAACCGCCGCCGCCGGCAATGAAATCTGGCAGTTCGGCCTGTCCGTGCTCATTCTCGGGCTCGGTATCCTGGCTCTCGAATACGGCAGGCGAAGAGCGAACCGTTACTTCCTCGACAAGGGGGGAGAAAAATGGGTTTCCGTGATCCAGGGTTTCCGGCCGTCTGTGCGGGTCGCCGTCGTGGCGCTTCTCCTTAGGGCGGCGGAAACACCCCTCCGCCTCCCCGGGGACCTGGTCCTTCTCATCCATGGTTTCGAAGCCTTTCTCTTTGCCCTGGCGTCGATCCTGTTCCTGTTTCAGGTCATCTCCCTTCTCGACGGGGTCCTTGTTTTTCTTCCCCAGAGAATTCAAAAAAACATCTCCGAGCAGAGAGTGGCGACTGTGAAGACGGTTTTCCGGATCCTGGCGGTTCTCCTGGTGGCCGCCCTTTTCCTCGTCAGCCAGAAGCACCTCTTTCCCGACTGGTTTTTTCACTCCTCGTGGCTCCGGTATGGCTTCCTCGCGATCATCCTGGCGGGACTTTACCTGGGGGGGCGGCTGCTCGGTCGCTTCCTCGGCGGCATGGTGAACGGCCTGGGGGAAAAAGAGGAGGCCATGCGGGTCAGGCTGGTTTTCGAGGCCGCCTCCAGGCCCATGAAGATTCTTCTTTTCGCCATCGCCGTCTATGCCGTTTATGCCCTGATTTCCCTTCCTGACGCCGCCGTCGGGCTTTTGAAAACGGCGGTGGACGTTCTGGCGACACTGGCGGTCGTCCTTTTCGTCTATCGTCTCCTCGCTGTCCTCGAATTCGAACTGAACCGGATGGCCCGGCGGAAAGACAGCAAGCTCGACCGGAACATCATCCAGTTCATCCGGATGACCTCCAAGATACTCGTCGTCGTCCTGGGGGCCGTTTACATCCTCCAGGCCCTGACGGGCAAACCCATGAACGCCATCCTCGCCGGGCTCGGGATCGGTGGCCTCGCCTTCGCCCTGGCCGCCCAGGACACCCTGAAAAACCTTTTCGGGAGCCTCATGATCATGCTCGACAAGCCCTTTATCGTGGGGGAACGCATCGTCGCTGAGGGAATCGACGGCTACGTGGAGGACGTGGGTTTCCGGAGCACCCGGATCCGCACCTTCGACGGGCACCTGGTGACCGTCCCCAATGAAAAAATGGCGGCGGGGAACATTGAGAACGTGGGGAGCCGGCCGAGCATCCGCCGTGTCATGAACCTGACCATCACCTATGACACCCCGCCGGACAAGGTGGAAAAGGCCCTGGAGATCGTCCGCGAAACGCTGCGGGACCACGAGGGGATGCACCCCGACTACCCGCCGAAGGCCTTCTTCAGCGAGTTCAACGACACGTCCCTGAACATCCTGGCGTATTACTGGTATTCCCCCCCCGATTACTGGAAGTTCATGGAATTTTCGGAAAAGGTGAATTTTCGGATCATGCGGGCCTTCGAGGCCGAGGGGATCGAATTCGCCTTCCCGACGACGACGACCTATCTGGCTCAGGATGACCGGAGACCTCTCACGATCACGGTGGAGGATAATCGGCTTCATCCTGCCGTCGATAAAGGCTGAGGCCGGGAGAACGGGTCATGAAAAAATTGTTCAGCGGTGCCATTTCAAGGAAAGTGGGGCTCCCGCCGGGATCTCTCGTTCACGTGGGGGAGTCGAGGACGGAGGCGGTCAGGATCACCGTCCTCGACTACGACGGGGATGGTTACCGGGAAGAGACGGTCCATGCCGTGGAAGCGTGTTTCCCCTTCCGGGACACGCCATCGGTTTCCTGGATCAACGTGGACGGGGTTCACTCGCCGGAGGTTATGGAAAAAATCGGACGGCATTTTCACATCCATCCCCTCGTCCTGGAAGACGTCATGAACACGAACCAGTATCCCAAGGTCGAGAATTTCGAGGAACACGTGCTGATCATCGGGAAGATGCTCTTCCGAAACAGGGAAACAGGGGAAATCGAAGCGGAACAGTTGAGCCTCCTCCTCGGTCCGACGTGGGTGATCTCCTTCCAGGAAAAAGTCGGGGACATTTTCGAGCCTCTCCGCAACCGGATCCGGACCGGGCGGGGGCGCCTGCGGAAGATGGGAGCCGACTTCCTGGCCTACACCATCCTGGATACCATCGTGGATCATTATTTCCCGGTCCTGGAATATCTGGGGGACCGGATCGAGGAACTGGAGGAGGATCTGGCCGGCAATCCGACGAGGGAAATGATGAATGCCATCCACGACCTCAAGAAGGACATGGTGTTCCTCAGAAAATCCGTCCGTCCCATGCGGGAGATCGTCAACGTCCTGATTCGCGAGGAACTGGACCTCATCAGGGAATCCACCCAGGCCTATCTCCGGGATCTTTACGATCACACCATCCAGGTTATCGATTCCGTCGAGACTTTTCACGATCTGGTTTCGGGCCTCATGGACCTCTATCTCTCCAGCTTGAGCAACCGGATGAACGAGGTCATGAAGGTCCTGACCATCATCGCCACGCTTTTCATCCCCGTCACCTTTATCGCGGGCATTTACGGCATGAATTTCAAATACATGCCCGAGCTGGACTGGAAGTGGGGATACGGCGCCGTCTGGCTCGTCATTCTCGTCGTCGTCGGGACGATGGTCGTCTATTTCCGGAGAAAAAAATGGCTCTAACGGCGAGGGAAAAGGAAATGGTCCTTCGGGAAATCGTGAAGCCCGGGGAGGGAGCACCGGCCGGGGACTTTCTCGCCCGGAAAAGCGGCCTTCCTCTTTCGGTGATTCAGGATGCCCTTTTAAAAGGGGCGTTCCGGCTGAAACGAAGGGGACAAAAATGGATCCGCCTGCGAAAGATGGACACGGCCATCGGACCGGGCGACGAAGTCGCCTTTTATTACGACCGGGACATCCTCGCCCGCATTCCCCCGGCGGCTGACCTCGTGGAGGACCGGCGGGAATATACCGTGTGGTTCAAGCCCTCGGGCCTCATGACCCAGGGATCCCCCTGGGGTGATCACTGCTCCCTGGAACGGCAGGCGGAACGTCACTTCCGGGGAAGGCGCCCGATCTACCTGGTCCATCGCCTGGACCGGGAAGCCTCGGGGCTTGTTCTTTTGGGACACACAAGGAAGGCCGCCGCCGCCCTTTCAGGCCTTTTCCGGGAAAAAGCGTTGGAGAAGCGTTACCGCGTGAAAGTCCTGGGAAGCCCGGCTGCCGTGGGAGAAAAGAGGACCATCGAACGGCCGCTGGACGGAAAGGAGGCCCGGACGGATTTCCAGGTCATTGCCTATGACGGCGCCAGAAACGTTTCAGAACTCGAGGTCACCCTGTGGACCGGCCGCCTTCACCAGATCAGGCGCCATTTCGAGGCCGTCGGATGCCCCGTCCTGGGCGATCCCCGGTACGGCCGGGGAAACAAGAACCGGGAGGGTCTCGAGGTCAGGGCCTTTTCCCTTCGTTTTACCTGTCCCCTCTCCGGGAGAGACGTTCTCATCCGTCATGACCCCGGCGAAAGGTGAGTTCACCCTCGCCCCCGCGGCCCGTCAGATGATCGGCCGGTTCGTCGCCATGTGCCGTCCCCCGTCCACGGAAAGCAGAACGCCCGTAATCCACGCGCTGTCCTGTGAAGCGAGGAAAAGGGCGGCTTCGGCGATGTCCGATGGTTTCCCGTTTCTTCCCAGGGGATGAAGGGGGCGCATGGTGTCGTAGAAATTCGAGACCTTTTCCGGCCCGAAGATGGGGTCGGCCAGCTCGGTGTCTTCCACGACGGCGGGGCAAAGGGCGTTGACCCGGATTCCATCGGGGGCCGTTTCCATGGCCAGAACCTGGGTTACCGCCTGGAGGGCCGCCTTGGAGGCGCAGTAAACGCCGGCGCCGGGGAGGGTCCGGATCCCGGCGATGGAAGAGATATTCACGATGGCTCCGCCGCCTCTCTTGCGCATCTCGGGCAGAACGGCCACCATGAAACGCCAGGGAGCCCACGCGTTTGTGGTCATCATGAGATCCCACGAGTCGGGTCCCGCCTCCTCCAGTTTCCCGAAGCGCATCAGCCCCGCGTTGTTCACGAGGACGTCGATCCCCCCCGTTTCGGCCGCCGCCGCGCGGACGACTTTCCCGATGTCTTTTTCCGAGGTGACATCGGCCTTGACGGCAAGAACCCGTTCCCCCGCCGGCGTGATGGCCGAAGAGGCCTTCTTGAGTTTTTCGAGGCGCCTCCCGCAGATGACCACGTGGGCCCCCTCTTCATGAAAGCGCCTGGCTATGGCGTAACCGATGCCCGTTCCGCCGCCGGTGACGATGGCCGTTTTATCTTTCAGTTTTTCCATGGGTTGTCCTTTCCTGTTTCATGGGCGCCGGCGCCATGGGTGCCGAGGGAAGCCCCGGGTTTGCCGGCCTGATTTTCAGGGATTCAGGGACCGCTCCGCTTTCCAGAGAAGGGAAGAAAGGGGCGTCTGCCTCATGAGTTCTTCATACCACAGGCCGTATCCCTCGTCTGACGGGTGCAGCATGTCGGGAGCGTAATATTTTTCGGGGTCTTTCGTGAAGGGGTCCTCCGAGCGCTCCCGGAAGAGGTCAACGTATTCCACGCCCTGACTGCTGGACTCGCTTATGAAAATACGTCGTGCCTTCCGGGTTCTTTCCTCGTAAATCCAGCTTATAGGGGCAAAGAAGGCGGGGGCGAGGCCCACGTTTCCGGTGCTCATGAAAAAGACATGGCGGCCTTTTTTCCGGGCTGTATGGAGGACCTCGCTGACTTTCCGTTCCAGTCTTTCCAGGGGTGTGAACCGGAGAATGTCGTTGCCCCCCGCCTGGATGAGGAGAATGTCGAATTTTCCGTCGGGAAGTTTTTCCAGCTGTGTGACCACCTCTTCAAATCTTTCCCCGTCATTTCCGAGGTTCCGAATCGTCACGGCGGGATAGTCCCGGGCGATGCGGCCGGCGACGGAAAAAGCGGGGTTGGTCACCCCCGTTCCCACGGCGGTACTGTCGCCGACGACGGCCATGGTGAGAACAGCCCGGCTGGGAGCCTGGGCAAAGGGCTCGCTTCGCCCCGCAAGCTCCATGCCTTCATGGATTCTGAAGGCAAGGGAGAGGACTTTCCACAAAACGAAAAGAAAAAGAAGAAAAATGAAAAAACTGAAAAACTGCTTCATGATCCGTCTCCTGCATCGTGTTCAGATAAGATAGCCTTCCGGGAGGGGGACAAGGAGAAACAGGTGAAAGGTGACCCAGAAGGCGCCCACCAGGGCCGCATGGATGGCGACGACCTGGATGATCCCAAGAGGGCTCGTTTTCCTGACATCGATGACCACCGTCAGGATGGAAAGAAAGAGGATGCTCGAAACGATGAACCCCAGGATGTCGAGACAGTAAATCCACAGGGCGACGATGACGATGGAAAAAAGAACATAGCCCAGGTTCGGCGGGAGAAAGGTCTTTTGTTCTTCCCCTTTTCCGACGGTTTTCTGAACGAACAGGCCGACGGAAAGCAGGATGATGAAGACGATGATGGCCCGTGGGAAGATGGCCCCGTTGTACTGGAGACCCGACGTCTGGGTCCAGAAGACGACGGATACGAGAATAAAGACGATGGCGGCGGCTCGGTCTCCTTGCATGGCTTACATCTCCTTTATTTTCCAGCCTTTGGCGATTTTCTTGATGAAAAGGGGCCAGAAGAGGGAAAAAAGGGAAAGGATGATCAGGACCCACGACAGGGGCCGGTTGAAGAAGATCATCCACTTGTTGGGAAGCATCTGCCCCATGAGAAGGGCCTGGACGAAGCCCATTTCCCCGATGGGCCCGAGAATGAGACCCAGCGTGATGGGGCCGGGATGGAATTCGAGGCGCTTGAGGGCGTAGCCGATGACCCCCAGGGTGAGCATGATGTAAACATCGGTGATGTTGTTCCGGATGGCGTAGGAGCCGATGATGGTGAGGAAGAAGATGACCGGCGCGAGAAACCGGATGGGGATCCGAACGACCGTCTTGTGGAGGAGCCGTCCCGAGATGACCCCCACGGGAAGCATGAGAATCGTGGCGACGAAGAGGGACATGATGAAGGTGAAGATGATTTCCGAGTGCATGGAGAAGAGTTCCGGCCCCGGCCGGAGACCATGGATGAGGAGCACCCCGTAGAGAATGGCGTCCGGCGGGGCTCCTGGGATGCCCAGGGTGACGAGGGGAATGATCCCTCCCCCGACGACGGCGTTGTTGGAGGACTCGGTGGCGATGATGCCGTCCACTTCTCCTGTCCCGAATTTTTCCGGCGTCTTGGAAACCCGGATGGCCTCGTTATAAGCCACCAGGTTCGCCACGCTCCCCCCCGCGCCGGGGAGAATCCCGACGACCGTCCCGATGATGGAGGACCGCAGGAGGTTCCCCTGCCTTCTCATGACGTCCACGAACGTTTTGAGGAGAAGACCCTTGCGGTGTTCCGTCTCGGCGATGTGGAAGGTTTTCTGCCGCTCCGTGACCATGGTCAGGACTTCGGGGATGCAGAAGAAGCCGATGAGGGCCACGATGAGTTCTATGCCCCCCTGGAGGGGGGGATAGCCGGCGGTGAACCGGACATCCCCGCCGATGGGGGCGATGCCGATGGTGCTGATGAGAAGGCCGATGGCCCCCCCGAGAAAGCCCTTGAGGACGTTTTTGGAGGCGAGGGAAGAGATGATGGTGACGCCGAAAACGGCCATCCAGAAGTACTCCGGCGGGCCGAAACGAAGGGCCACGTTCGCCAGGGGCGGCGACAGGAAGAGGAGAAAGATGACCCCCACGATGCCGCCGTAGACGGAGGCGAAAGTGGCCACGAGGATGGCCTTCTCCCCTTCCCCCTTTTTGGCCATGGGATAGCCGTCGAAGGTGGTCCCGATGGAGGAAGGGGTGCCCGGCGTGTTCACCAGGATGGCCGAGAAGGCCCCGCCGTATATGCAGGCCATGTAGATGGCCCCGAGAACGATGAGACCTTCCGTGGGGTCCATGGAGAAGGTGAAGGGCACGAGCAGGGCCACCGCCATGGTGGCGGTCAGCCCCGGCAGCGCCCCCGAGATGAGCCCCCCGAAAAGCCCGGCGAGGATCATGAGAAGAACCTTGAGGGTGAGAATATGCCCGAAGGCGTTGGCGACGGCCTCTATCACGGTTTCGACTCCTTCTCCGCCGGCCTTGCAGGCCGGTGTCTTCTCAGTCTCTCCCTGTCACAGGGCCTTCTATTTTTTCAGAAGGCCCAGGTCCTTCAACAGATTTTCATAATATACCGACAGTTTCTTCACCAGGGCCCGGGAGGCTTCCTCGCCGTAGTCTTCCATGATGAAGCCCAGGTCCTCCATCTTCTTGATCACCCCGGAATCCTGGTTCACCTGCGCGAAGGCATCCTGCAGGACTTTCTTGATATCGTCCGGTGTTCCCGGGGGAACGGCCACGCCCCGGTAGGCGCCTTCCACGTAATCATACCCCAGTTCCTTGAACGTCGGCACATCAGGCAGCGCGTTGGCCCGCTTGTCCGCCGCCACGGCCAGGGCCCGGATCTTGTCGGGATACTCGGCGGCCATGGAGGTGTAGGTCATGAGGGCCACCACGTGGCCTCCCAGGAGGGCGGGAACGGCGGCCCCGGTACCGGTGAAGGAAATATAGGTCAGCTTCGTGTCCGTCAGCTTGGCGAAGGCGGCCGTGCCCAGGCTGTTCGCCGACGGCTCGCCGCTTCCCCCCACCGTGGTCCCCGGGGTTTTTTTGGCGAATTCGACGAAATCCTGAACCGTTTTGATGGGGCTGTCCGCTTTCACCGCCAGGATGTTGGGGGTGAACTCGAAAAAGTACACGTTTTCGATTTTTTCCGTTTCATAGCCGGTGTTTCCCCGGGTCATGGGCTGCACGATGGTGTGGGGGAGATTGGTGCCGTAAACGGTGTAGCCGTCGGGCGCCGTCCGCATCATCTCCGACCAGCCCACGGCGCCGCCGCCGCCGGCCTTGTATACGACGACCACGGGAACACCGAGAACCTTTTCAAGGGGCTTTTGCTGGATCCGGGCGGTGATGTCCGATTCCCCGCCGGGGTTGAAGCAGATGACGTAGGTCAGGGGCTTTTTAGGAAACTTCGCCCAGGCGGCGGTCTGAAATGAAAACAAGAGGGCCAGAACCATCAACAGGACAATCCATTTTCCTTTTTTCACGACGTTTTCTCCTTTTCTTGAAAAATTTTCAAGGAGCGCCCCCGTGAGGTTTTCTGGGGGAGGAAACGCTTCCTCCCCGCAAGGACGCCGTTCATATCCGTCCTTTCCGGATCAGCCTTCTAACCGGAAGGATTCCAGTGCTTTTTCGTCCACGACGATACCCAGTCCCGGGCCGTCCGGGACCGGTACGTCGGGCCCTTCCAGCCGGAAGGGGGTTTCGATGAGCCGGTCCCGGATGGGATTGTCCGACTGGTCGAATTCGAGGAGGGCCTTCCCGGGCTGGCTGGCGAGAACGTGAAGGGAAACGGCGATGGCGATAGGGGTCCCCCAGGCGTGGGGAATGCAGTCGATGTTCATCGACCGCGCCAGGCCGGCGATCTTTGCCACCTCCGTAACGCCCCCGGCGGAGCACACATCGGGCTGGGCATAGGACACCGCCCGGCGCCGGAAGATCTCGTGGAATTCACTGAGCAGGGCCCATCCTTCCCCGCCGGCCACCGGTACGTCGAGCTTGTCCGACAGGAAGGCGTATCCCTCGTAATCATGGGGTGGAACGGGCTCCTCGAACCAGTAGACGCCCAGATCCCCGCACGCCCGGCCCACTTCCAGGGCCTCGGGGATGCCGTAGGCGCAGTTGGCGTCCACCATGAAATCCCGGTCACCCACCACGTCCCGGAACGCTTCCATGAGCCGTATGTCCTCCCGGTGACCCCAGCCAAGGAGAGCCGTGCCGATTTTCAGTTTCAGCATCCGGAACCCCTTGTCGAGGTTGCCTGCCGCTTCTTCCCGGATGATGCCGATCTGTCGGTCCACCGTGTCCACCTTTCGGAAGTAGTGGCCCGTGGCATAGGCCGGGACCCGGTCCCGGAAGCGGCCTCCCAGGAGGGTGTAAAGGGGCAGCCCCAGGATCTTTCCCTTGAGGTCCCAAAGGGCGATGTCCACACCGCTCAGGGCGGAATAGGGGGCAAAGGAGTGATAGGCCCACCGGAGGCGGAAATGGATCTTCTCCCAGAGGACCGCCGTGTCCAGGGGGCTTGCCCCCAGGATGAGGGGGGCGATGACGTCCCGGACGATCTCCCGGTTTCCGGCAATGGGGCCCCAGCACTCTCCGTACCCCGTGGTGCCGTCGTCGGCGGTGACCCGGACGATGAGGTACTGGCGTGCCGTGGTCCAGCCCTGGGCGTTTCCGAAAGGCTCCTTCAGTTCCTGGCGGATGGGGATGGCTTCGACGCGGGATATCTTCATGGTCCTTTTTCCGTCATTCCCTGTGGTTTTTCGATGCCTATTTTTTCAGGGTTTTTCTTTCTCCGGCGCTGCCTGTGGACAGCCGCTCCCGTTTATGAAGAAGCGACGATTTCGGCGACGGCCCGGCCGAATTCTTCTGTTTTCCCTTTACCTCCCAGGTCGGGTGTCCGGAGTTTCTTCTCGTCCAGGGCGGTTTCGATGGCCTTTTCAATGGCCCGGGCCGCCTCCACTTCCCCCAGGTGGTCCAGCATCATGGCGCCCGACCAGATCTGGCCGATGGGGTTGGCGATTCCTTTTCCCGCGATGTCCGGGGCCGAACCGTGGACAGGCTCGAACATGGAGGGAAACTCCCCTTCCGGGTTCAGGTTCCCCGATGGGGCGATACCGATGCTGCCTGCGATGGCGGGACCGAGATCGGACAGGATGTCGCCGAAGAGGTTGCTCGCCACGATGACGTCGAAATGCTCCGGGTTCAGGACGACCTTGGCGCACAGGGCGTCGATGTGGTACTGGTCCGTTTCCACGTCGCCGTACCGGGGGGCCAGTTCCTGAAACACCTGGTCCCAGAAGGGCATGGTGAAGACGATGCCGTTCGACTTGGTTGCCGAGGTGAGGCGCTTCCGGGGCCTTTGCCGGGCGAGCCGGAAAGCGAAATCCATGACTTTCGTAACGCCCCGTCTTGTGAAAACGGCTTCCTGGACGGCCGTTTCGTCTTCCGTTCCGGTGTAGATGCGGCCTCCCACGTTGGAGTATTCCCCCTCGTTATTTTCCCGGACGACGTAAAAATCGATGCTTCCGGGCTTCTTGCCCCGGAGGGGGCTTTGGATTCCCTTGAGAAGGCGGACGGGCCGGAGGTTGACATACTGCCGAAAGGAACGGCGTATGGGAATGAGGAGGCCCCACAGGGATACGTGGTCCGGCACGCCGGGCGTTCCCACGGCGCCGAGAAAGAGGGCGTCGAAGGGTCTCAGCCGGTCCAGGCCGTCCCTGGGCATCATTTCCCCGGATTGGATGAAATAATCGCAGCCCCAGGGGAATTCCGTCCAGTCCGCACGAAACCGGAACCGCCGGGCCGCCGCTTCGATAACCCGCATGCCCTCGACGACGACCTCTTTCCCGATTCCGTCGCCGGGAATGGCCGCGATTCGATAGGTTTTGTCCTTGCCCATGTTTCTTTTTCCTTTCGTTATACCCGTGTCTCCAGGGCGGCAAGCCTCACGGCGTTCGCTATTTTCCGATGAATGGAGAGGTTCATGAAATTGGGAACGCCCTCATGTTTCCCCGCCAGGGCGGCGATGGTCTCGGCGGCACGGATTTTCATCGCTGTCGTTATCCGCGCCGCCCGAGCGTCCAGGGCGCCCCGGATAAGACCGGGGAAGGCGAGGCAGTTGTTTACCGTCCGCCCGTCGAGAGCGAAGGCCGCCCCGGCATCGACAGCCTCCTTGGGAAGGATTTCCGGGACGGGATTGGCCAGGGCGAGGACCACAGGCTTCCGGTTCATGGTCCGGACCATGTCCGCGGTGACGACCCGGGCCGACGAGACGCCGATGAACACGTCTTTTCCCCGGATGATTTCCTTCAGGAGGCCTTTTTCTCCGCCTGGGTTCGTTACCCTGGCGATCCGCTTCTTGTGGCGGTTCATGTTCTCTTTCCGGGTTCGGCAAAGGGCGCCTTCCCGGTCGCAGACCACGACGTTGCGGAACCCGTACTCCAGGAGAAGCCGGCAGGTGGCGATTCCCGCCGCCCCGGCCCCGTTGATGACGATTTTCGTTTTCTCCCGGTCTTTTCGCAGGAGGCGCAGTGTCTTGATGAGCGTGGCCAGGATGACCGTGGCGGTCCCGTGCTGGTCGTCGTGAAAGACGGGGATGGAAAGGCGCTCCTGGAGCTTTTCCTCTATTTCAAAGCATTCCGGGGCCTTGATGTCCTCGATCATGACGAGGCTGAAGGTCTTCGACAGGGTCTCCAGGGTGTTCACGATTCGGCTCACATCTCTCGTGTCCAGAAGAAGGGGGACACAGCTGACCCCGGCCATCCTGTGCAGTATGACCGCTTTTCCCTCCATGACAGGCATGCCCGCCAGAACCCCGATATCGCCGAGACCGAGGACGGCCGTTCCATTCGTGGCGATGCAGACGGTGTTCCCGATGGATGTGAAATCCCGGGTTTCTTCGGGGTGTTCCGCCAGGTGGCGGCAGGCCTGGGCGACGCCGGGCGTGTAAAGGAGGCGCAGGTCGCTCAGGGTTTCCATTTTAACCGTGGGCGTCACGGCGACCTTGCCGCCCCGGTGCAGGTTCAGGACCACATCCTCCACGGAGAGGATCCGGTATCCTTTCAGCTTCTCGATATCCTGGAGGGTATTTTCCAACTGATCCCGGGAATCGAAGAACATGACCATGTCCCGGGTGATGTGCTGGGACGTGAGGTGAACCTTGGTGATGTCCCCGAGCATGGCCCCGTATTTGCCGAGTTCTGTGGCCAGCTGGCCGAAAGCGCCGGGAATGTCGAGGATCCGGATACGGATTTTCTTGACGAGCTTGAAGGCGTATTTTTCGAGTTCCGCTGGCATCTCGGGCCTCTACCCTTTCACTTGTATAAATATAACCGGGAAAATACCATAAAGCAAGCAGGCAGGGGTTAACAATACGAGAAAATTGTGTTAACGGATAAATGCAGTAAAAAGGGGAACCATTTTGACGGGTCACTTGAAAGGAGGGCGTTTGGTCATGAAAAGAATCGGTTTTACGGCAGCAGCCTTGTTGATGTTATTCTTGATTTCCGGATGGAAAGCTGTCCCCCCGGCACACGGGGAGGTCGTAGTCCTCACCGAAGTGGGGTCCATCAATCTCACGGGGACTTCGGAAGCCGTTGCGGTTTCCGGAAATTATGCCTACATGGCCGATGGTTACTCGGGGCTTCGGATCATCGATGTGACCGATCCCGCTTCGCCCACCGAAGCCGGCTCCTTCAATACGAATGGGTATGCCTACGATGTGGCGGTCTCGGGAAATTACGCCTACGTGGCCGACGGTTCCAAGGGCCTTCGGATCATCAACGTGACCAACTCCGCCTCGCCCACGGAAACGGGCTACTACGACACCCCCGGCAGCGCGAGGGGCGTCGCTCTCTTGGGCGACCTGGCCTATGTGGCCGACAGCAACGGTGGCTTACAGATCATCGACGTGGGCTCACCGGGATCGCCCTCCCCGGAGGGCAGCATCGCTACGCCGGGAAGCGCTTACGGGGTTGCGGTGTCTTCCCTTTATGCCTTCGTGGCCGATCAGTACGGCGGGCTTACGATCATCAACATTTCCAATCCCACATCACCCGTCGAGATCGGGAACTTCAACACGAGCGGCCAGGCTTATGCCGTGGGGCTATATAACCAGTACGCCTGTGTCGCCGACTACAACAGGGGGCTTCGGATCATCGACGTGTCGAACCCCGCCGTGCCCGTGGAAGCGGGTTGCTACGACCCCGCCATCGTGAAGTATTACCGAGACATCGCCGTTGTGGGACAATGGGCCTTTGTTGCCAGCGACGCGAGCTCCACCGACGGGTCTAACGGTCTTTGGGTCATCGATCTCACCGATCCGGCCGACCCGACGGAGGCGGGATACTGCGAAACCGTGGGCGACCCGAGAGGCGTCGCCGTTTACGGAAAATACGCCTACCTCGCCGCTGGTTCGGACGGTCTTCGGATCATCGATATCTCGCCCCTCCTCGTCAACTATTCCTATTACATTCCCTTTTTCTCCTCGAAGGGTTACGGGACAGGCGTGGCCCTGCGGAACAGCGATCCTTCCGAAAGTGCCCACGTATACCTGTATGTTCGCGATACCGAAGGGAATCTTCTGAATGGCCAGGCTCTTCCCACCCTGCCCCCGAGCGGACAGTATGCCGGTATCGTCAACGGAGGGCCGAACGAGGAAGGGTGGATTCAGGTTCACTCGGATCGGCATCTCACGGGTCTCTGTTTCGCCATGAGAACGGACATTCCCCGTTTCATGTTCGATCAAACCCTGATCCCGGAGTTGTCGGAAACGCTCATCGTTCCCCATCTGGCGGATAACGAATACTGGGACACTACCGTGATGGTCTGCAATCCCAACAATACGTCCGTTGAAGCGACCTTTACGGTGTATCAGACGGACGGGACGGCCCTGGATCCCTACCGTGTCACCATCCCGGCCCGGGGGAGCGGTAAGTATGAGGTGGCCGCCATGACGGGCGGGGAATCGATTCCTCAGGGCAGTGTGAAGATTTCCGCTTCCAAGGGCCTGGCGGCCTTTGCTCTCTACCGGAATACCGATGGAGTCGTGAAAGAATACGGATTTGCCGGTATCAGCGCCGTCCGCCCCGGCCTGTGAGGACGTGAAAGACGCAAAAGGGAGGCAGCCTCGGCGGGCTGCCTCTTTTTTTTGACGGACGTGGGTGATAAGCCCTTGACTATTGACGCCGGCGAATTTTCCATTGTCCTTATCGGTGCCGGCGTGGTCAGCCTTGCCGTGGCCCAGGGGTTTGCAAGAAACGGCCGGGGAGGTGTTCTTCTGGAAAAGAACGGCACCTTTGGCAGGGAGGGGAAGAGACGAAAGCTGGCCCGGCTGGCCTGATCAACCTCATCGGCATCGAATTCCCGGGCCTCGCCGCTTACCTGTTTCTGGCGGTCCGCATGGCTTCCCTCGCCATGCCCTTTCCTGGTTCGCCTCAAGGTTCACGAGGAATCTTCGTATTCCTTGTGTCAATAGTTCGTTTCGATTATGGTGAATAGGAATTTGCCCTTTGAAACGTCAGGAGATAACTTTAAAAAAAGGCGAAACGCACGAAAGAGAGTTCCTATTGCCCATGAGCGAATCCCCGGAATCCCGCCGGATCCTGTACCTTGACAACGCCGCCACCTCCTGTCCCAAGCCTGCCGAAACATTACGGGCCATGGAGCGGTTTTCCCGTGATGTGGGGGCCAACCCGGGGCGCTCGGGTCACCGTCTTTCCGTCGAGGCGGGCCGGATTCTTTTCAACACCCGGGAAGCCCTGGCGGATCTTTTCGGGGCGGAAGACCCCCTTCACGTGGTTTTTGCGAAAAACGCCACGGAAGCCCTCAATATCGCCATTTTCGGGTTACTCGAGCCGGGGGACCACGCCGTCACCTCGGGGATGGAGCACAACTCGGTCATGCGACCTCTCCGGGAGATGGAGAAACGGGGTGCCTCCCTCACCGTGGTGCCCTGTTCGCCCGCCGGGGTAATCGACCCTGACGACGTCCGCCGGGCCATCCGGCGGGAGACGAAAGCGATCTACCTGACCCACGCCTCCAATGTCGTTGGGACCCTCATGCCTGTTGCCGACATCGGCCGCCTGGCCCGGGAGAGGGGCGTCCTGTTCTGCGTCGACGCCGCTCAGACGGCGGGGGCCGTCCCCGTGGACGTGAAGGCCATGAACATCGATCTTCTTGCCTTCACGGGACACAAGTCCCTCTTTGGGCCCCAGGGGACAGGGGGGCTCGTCCTGTCTTCGTCCGTTGAGGATCGGGTCAGGCCCCTCATGATGGGGGGGACGGGAAGCCGCTCCGAATCGGAGGAGCACCCCCTTTTTCTTCCCGACCGTTTCGAGTCGGGGACTCCGAACACCGTGGGAATCGCCGGCCTGGAGGCGGGGATCCGGTTTGTCCGCGAGAAGGGAATCGATTACATCCGGCGGAAGGAAATCGGGCTGACGGCAAGACTCATTGACGGTCTCAAGGAGATCCGGGGAATTAGAGTTTATGGGACGGGGGACGCCGATAAACAGACCCCCGTCGTTTCCTTCAACGTGGAGGGAAGACCCCCCAGCGAGGTGTCATACGCTCTCGACGAAGATTTCGGCATCATGAGCCGCCCCGGTCTCCAGTGCGCTCCGGCGGCCCACCGGACCATCGGGACCTTTCCCGAGGGGACCGTCCGCTTGAGCCTGGGGGCCTTCAACGAGGCAAAGGACGTTGACACGGTCCTGGCAGCCCTTCGACAGCTCATCCATGGGAAGGATCCATCGTCATGAAAGAAAAGGAAATCGACGCCCGGGGGCTCGCCTGTCCCGCCCCTGTCCTGATGGCGAAGAAGGCCGTGGAGGAGTCGGGCGGTTGTGTCATTTACGTGGACAACCCCGCCGCCCGGGAAAACGTGAGCCGCCTGGCCCGGGCCCTGGGGTGCGCGGCAACCGTCGAGGAGACGGACCGGGGAACGCGGATTGCGATAGCACGGAAGAAAGACGAAGAACCTTCCAGGGACCCTTCCCCGGAGACGGGACCGGTGGTCGTCGTGATCTCGGCGGACACCATGGGCCGGGGGAACGAGGATCTGGGGAAAGTCCTCGTCAGGAGCTTCTTTCACACGATGAACGAGGGACTTCCCCGGCCCGACACGGTCATCTTTTACAACACGGGAGCCCGCCTGGCCACGGAGGGGTCGGATGTTCTCGAGGACATCCGGTCCATGGAGAGGAAGGGCACGGAGATTCTCGTCTGCGGAACCTGCCTGGATTTTCTGAAAATAAAGGATAAACTGGCCGTGGGAACGGTTTCAAACATGTACACCATCGCGGAAACCCTTTTCGCCGCGGGAAGGCTGATCCGGATATGAGCGGAAGCGAACATTACGGGGTCGTCCTTTTCGAATCCACGAGCGCCGCCCTCATGGGAGAAAAAGCCCTGAAAAAGGCGGCCGTTTCTCACAAGGTCATTCCCGTTCCCCGGCACATCAGCTCGGACTGCGGCGTGTGCATCCGCTTTGCCGCCTCCGACCGTGAAGCCGTCGAATCGGCCCTCCGTAAGGGCCAAGTTCCTTACCACGAGATCCGCCCCCTCTGACAGAAACGGTTTCGTCGCCCCTCTCTTTTTTTTCGCCGCGTATCCCCGGTCCTTTCAAAAAAACTGGACAATCCATTCCACTTGAGGTACCCCTTCGGCACAAATACCGTCCCGTGGATGCGGGGCAGGGCCGGGAGCCGGTGATGAAGGGGGAAATCTTCAGGGAATACGACATCCGGGGCGTCTGGGGCCGGGACTTCGACGGGGAGGATGTCCGGGCCGTCGGCCGGGTATACGGAACACGGCTGGGGGCGTCCGGGGGAAAACGGATCACCGTGGCCCGGGACTGCCGCCTCAGCTCTCCGCAGATCCGGGAGGCCCTGGTGGAAGGTCTTCTCGACGCGGGGGCGGAAGTTCTCGATCTCGGGGTGTGCCCCACGCCCCTGCTCTATTTTTCCCTCCGTCACTTTCAGGCCGCCGGCGGCATCATGGTCACAGCAAGCCACAACCCCCCGGAATACAACGGCTTCAAGATATGCCGGGGATACGACACGATCTTCGGCGAGGAAATCCAATCGTTCCGAAGAGCCCTGGAAAACAGGGAATTCGTTCCGCGGCCCGGGGGCGTTTTACGGGACGTGGATATGCTCACCCCTTACAGCGATTTCCTGGCGGCCAACATCCGGCTGAAGAGGCCTGTCCGGCTTGCCGTGGACGCCGGAAACGGCACCGGCGGCGTGGCGGCGGGCCCGGTTTTCGAGAGGCTCGGCAACCCGGTCAGGGCGCTCCATTTCGAGATGGACGGCCGTTTCCCCAATCATGAACCCGATCCCACGGTGCCCGGTAACATGGAAGAATTGAGAAACACGGTCCTTTCCGAAGGTCTCGAACTGGGCATCGGCTTCGACGGCGACGCCGACCGGATCGGGGTCATCGACGACCGGGGAAACATGCTCTATGGGGACATGCTCATGGTCGTCTTCGCCCGGGAGATCCTGAAACACCATCCCGGGGCCACCATCATCGGGGAAGTCAAGTGCTCCCGGAATCTTTACGATGACATCCGGAAACGGGGCGGCCGCCCCGTCATGGGGAAGGCCGGTCACTCGCTCATCAAGCAGAGGTTGAGGGAAGAGAAAGCCATTCTCGCCGGGGAAATGAGCGGCCACCTTTTCTTCGCCGACCGCTATTTCGGCTTCGACGACGCCCTGTACGCGGCGTGCCGCCTCCTGGAAATCGTTTCGGCAAGAGGGGGCCCCGTCTCGACATACCTGGAAGACCTGCCGAAGACGTTCAACACGCCGGAAATACGCATCCCCTGCCCGGAAGAAAAGAAGTTCCTCGTTGTCGAGGCCTTCCGGGAGGCCCTGGAAGGCCGTTTCGAGGTCATCGACGTGGACGGTGTGCGGGTGGAATTCGACGACGGCTGGGGGCTTCTCCGGGCGTCCAACACGGGGCCGGTCCTGGTCCTTCGTTTCGAGGCGGCGACGGAGGAACGGCTTCGGGAAATCCGCTCTTTTTTCGAGGAGACCCTTGAAGAAATCCGAAGGGGGCTGTAAAAGGGATCATGGAGCACCGCCGGCCAGCTTTAACGGACGGCGGGAACAGGAAAAAAGGTGGCGAACGAAATGACCGGTGAGACGGACAGGCGCCCGTGGGGATTTTTTGTCGTCCTTTCCGATGAAAAAGACCACAAGGTGAAGCGCCTGGTGGTCCACCCGGGGGCGCGGATCAGCCTCCAGCGTCATGAAAAGAGGCGGGAACACTGGTTCGTGATCCGGGGAGAGGGCCGGGTAACCCGGGACGGGGAAGAAAGGGTGTTGAAAGCCGGCGAATCGACGGACATCCCCCTGGGAGGCTGGCACCGGGTGGAAAACACGGGGACGGAGGACCTCGTTTTCATAGAGGTCCAGACGGGAAAATCCTTCGAGGAGAACGACATCGAGCGCCGGGACGACGATTACGGAAGGGTTTGACGGATTCCCGGGGCACAGGCCTCTTGAAAAGAAGGAAATGTCATGGTGAAGGTCAAAACGGAGCAGCCGGTGGCGGTGATCATGGCCGGTGGCGCGGGCACCCGGTTCTGGCCTTTGAGCACGGAAAGGAAACCGAAGCAGTTCCTCGGCCTCTTCGATGACCGGAGCCTTCTCCAGAAAAGTTTCGACCGTCTCGAAGGGATGGTCCCCCCGGAAAGGACCCTTGTGCTGACGAACCGGGCTTTCGTCGGCCTTGTCCGGGAACAGCTTCCCGAATTACCGCCGGAAAATGTTTTCGGCGAGCCCCTGCGGCGGGACACGGCGGCGGCGGTGGCACTGGCGTCCTTCATCTGTGCCGTCCGTTTCGGCAATTCCGTCATGATGGTTCTGACCGCGGATCATCTCATCGAACCGAAGGAACGTTTCCAGGAAACGATTCTCTCGGCGGTCCGGTCCGCCGGGGAGAGCGGGAGGCTTTACACTCTCGGAATTCCTCCCACCCGGCCCGCCACGGCTTACGGCTACATCGAACTCGGCCCGAAAATCTGTCATGACGGCATCATTGAGCACTTCCAGGTCGCCCGGTTCAAGGAGAAGCCCGACGAAAAGACGGCGCGGCACTATCTGCAAACCGGCCGCTATCTCTGGAATTCCGGCATGTTCGTCTGGACCGTACGGGCCATCCAGGAGGCCCTGGCCGCCCATCTTCCCGAACACGTGCGGATCCTTTCCCGGGCCGTGCAAGCCCTTGGAACGGAGCGTTGGGAAGGGGCCCTGGACGACGCCTTCCAGGCCCTGCCGGTCATTTCCATCGATTACGGAATCATGGAAAAGGTGGACGGGGCCGGCTGTGTCCGGTCTCTTTTTTCATGGAACGACGTGGGGGGATGGCATGCCTTCCGGGAATTTCTGGAACGGGACGGAGAAGACAATTGCCGCCGGGGGAACCTTGTTTGCCAGGACGCCCGGGGGAATCTTGTCTTCTGCGAAGACCCGGCGGAGACGGTGATGCTCCTCGGCGTGGAGAACCTCGTCATCGTCCGCTCGGGCAAGCGGACCCTTGTCGTCCCCGGCGACCGGGTTGAAGAGATCAAGGACATGGTTCGCGCCTTGTCAGAAGATTGAGAGACGATCCCCGAAAAAAAAGGGAGAAGAAACAATGGCCATGGAGACGGAAGTCGTCTTCGTGGAATGCTACAGCGGTTACAAGGTGAACGAGCGGCCCAGGGCCTTCGTCTTCAGGGGAAAGCGCCGTGTCGTCACGGACATTCTTGACCGGTGGTACGAAGGGGGAACCGACCCGGGACGCCCGCCGCTGGATTATTTCAAGGTGCGCACGGAAGAAGGCGGGGAATACATCCTCTGTTATCACGCCCTCTTCGACCGCTGGACCGTCGTGATCCCCGGAGGAAAGGACCTTCCATGATCGTTCTTATCACCGATTTCGGACTTTCGGACCCCTATGTGGGCATCATGAAAGGGGTGATCAAGAAGATCTCCCCGTCCTCGGAAATCCTCGACCTGAGCCACCGGGTCCCCCCGGGGAACATCGCCCTGGCCCGTCTTTTCCTGGAGCAGTCCTACCCGTTTTTCCCCGCCAAGACGGTTTTCGTCGCCGTGGTCGATCCCGGTGTGGGAACGTCGCGGAAACCGTTGGCGATCCGGGCGGGGGACTATTACTTCGTCGGTCCCGACAATGGCCTTTTCAGCTTTGTCGAAACGGTTCCGGCGACGCCGAAACAGGTGGTGGCCCTGGACCGGCCCGAGTTCCACTTGAAAAGCGCCCCGGGCGGCACGTTCCACGGCCGGGATGTTTTCGCCCCCGCGGCGGCTTACCTGGACCGGGGCATCCCTGTTTTCAGGCTCGGGTCCTTTCAGGACGGGATCGTCACCCTGCCCGGCGTCTCGGTCCGCAGAACGGATTGGGGTCTGGAGGTTCCCCTGGTTCACGTGGACCATTTCGGCAACCTCATCTTCGCCCTGACCCGGGAAACCCTGGAAAGGACCGTGGGGCTGTCTTCCTTTTCACTGGAAATCGCCGGGCGTTCCGTGGAAAGGATAGCGGACCATTATGACACCCGGGAGCCTCTGGTGGCTCTTTTCAACAGCTTCGGTCTTCTCGAGATCGCCGTGCCCGGTGGAAATGCCGCTTCGCAACTGAGCATCTCTTCGCTGAACGGTGCGAAGGACTTTCCACTCCGAATCCGGATAAGGGAATGACTGATTGTCATGGACGGGACGACTCGCCTCGAAAACAGGATGGCCGTCTTCACCGATCTCGACGGGACCCTTCTGGATCATGAGGACTATTCCTTTGCCGCCGCCCGTCCCGCCCTGGAGAGGCTTCGAAATCGAGGTATTCCCCTCATCTTCACGACAAGCAAGACGAGGCGGGAAATCGAATCGCTCCGGGATCTCCTGGGATTCCACGATCCCTTCATTTCCGAAAACGGCGGGGGGGTTTTCTTTCCCGCCTCGGACGCCCCCTGGGTTCCTGGAGGAATCATTTCACCGCCCCATGTTTTCGTCCGTCTTGGGAAGCCCTACGGGGAGATTCGCCGTTTCATGAAAACCCTGGATCCATCTTACGGCGTCCGCGGTTTCGGGGACATGGAGGCGACGGAAATCAGCCGCCTCACCGATCTCTCTCATGATGAGGCCCTGCGGGCGGCAGCGCGGGAATTCACCGAGCCCTTTCTCCTTGAACGAGAGGAATCGCTCCCGGAGATTGAAGACCGGGCCGCCCTGGAGGGTCTCCGGGTGACTCGGGGTGGACGGTTTCATCATCTCATCGGCGCAAACCAGGATAAGGGGAAGGCCGTCCGCCTGGTCACGGAAATCCTGGGGAAAAAATTCGGAAAAAGGCCCCTCACCGTCGGGCTGGGGGATAGCCCCAACGATTTTCCGATGCTTGAATCCGTCGATATGCCCGTCCTCATCCCCCATCCGGACGGACAATACGAACCCTTCTCCGGGCCGGACGTGATCCGGGCGCCTCACCCTGGATCCCGGGGCTGGAACGCCGCCATGGAAAAGATTCTCGACCGATACACCGGAACGGGACCGGACGGAGCTGACGGCTGATCTGATTCGTCAGGCGGAACCATTCAGATTCCTATTCGACCGGCAGGAGTTTGTCATGGACAGCGGGATCAGTGTTTTTCTGACGGACAAGAAAGGGACGATCCCTCTCGAATCCTCCCTCTCGGCGATTCTCATTCAGAAACAGGGAGCTCCTGTTCCCTTTGAAGTGGTTGTCGCCGGCCACGGTCTCCTTGGCTCCGTAGAGGGACCGGCTGCCGGCTACCGGACCGTCCTTCTGGAAAAAGGAGAAGGCTGGTTCGGGTTCCTGCGGCAGGCGGCAGAGGTGTCGCGGTTTGACGTCCTGGCCTTCACCGATTCCCACTGTATCGTCAGTCGTGACTGGATTTCCCGGATTAAAGAGCATTTGGGAAAAAGACAGGTTCTGAGCGGCGCCGTGGATCACGGGGAACGGTTCGTGGAAAGGTTCTCAGGGGTGACGACCCACGGGGAATTTTTATCACCCGAGAGGAAACGGATCGCCAACCTTTTTGACGGGAATTTCGTGATCCGGAAAGAAGCGCTGAAAGCCGTGCTGCCCGACCTTCCCGTGAAGCCGCCGGTAAGCGACGGTGCAGGGGCCCTGCTTCTGGCCCGGGTTTTCGAGCGAAAAGGCATTCCGGTGTGCCACGAACCGAGTCTGCGGGTCTTTCACGAATCCGAAACCTTCCTCCAATCCCTTCGAATGTGGTTTCGGGTTTACGGACCCAACACGCTGATCACCCGGTGCCTTGACAGAAGCCTCCCCGGTGCGCGTTTCACCGATTTTCCCTGGGCTGTTCCCGTGGTGTTCGCTTCGGGCAGAGGGATATCCCTGATGTCGAAAATCTTGAGAAACAGGCGGGCTTACCGAATGAAACCCCATGAAGCGGCGCTTTCCCTGGCCTGGATTTCCGCCGCCATGGTTTCTTACGGCCTCGGGATGGTTTCTTGCGAGCAAAAGATCACGAAGGGGTGCGAGTGAAGAGCGAAGTAAAACGACTTTATAGGGAAATAGCCTGTTTATCAAGAATCCCTCTTCGTCCTCTGAGAGTCAACCTGGCCCTGACGGATGCCTGCAACCTCCGTTGCGTGACCTGCTCTAAATGGCGCGGTCAGCCAAGAACCGAGGAATTGACGGGGAAAGAGTGGACCCGGATCCTCAGGTCCCTGAAAGGGTTCGCCCTGACGAACCTTCTCGTCTTCGAAGGGGCGGAGCCCTTCTGCAAGAGTGAATTTCTGGAGATTCTCAAAGACTCCCGAGAAATGAATTTCCAGCTGATCGTCATTTCCAACGGCACCCTCATCGATCGGCCGGCCGCGGAAAAGCTGGGCCGCCTGGGCATTCGTCAGATGATCCTTTCCCTGAACGGCGTTAAACCGGAAACCCACGACAAAACCCGGGGTGTCGACGGGAGTTTCGAAAAAACCATGACGGCGGTCCGTCTTCTCAAGGAAAACGGTGTCCCCGTCGTCCTGGAAACGGTTATTCTCCGGTCCAATCTCGGGGAACTGGAAGCCCTCGTGCGGCTGGCCCGGGAAAATAACCTGAAGGGGCTCCTTTTTCAGGTCCTGACGGCGGTGAATGTTCACAACAAGTTCGAGGAAAACCGGAACCGCCGGCCGGCACCCGGGTGGTACCGCTGGGATCCCGAATGGATCGATGACCTGGATGCTCTCGACAGGGTCATGACGGAGATCATCCGGTTAAAAAGGAAGGGTTTTCCCGTTCTGAATCCCCTGAAACAGCTTCAACTGTTTTCCCGTTATTACCGGGACGAGGAATCGCTAAAAAATATTCCCTGTCCCTGCGGATATGCCAATTTTCTCGTGGATCCCTACGGCGATGTGAGGCTCTGCAACGGCATGCAGCCGGCGGGAAATCTCCTGGAGCAGGAACCCCTGGAGATATGGCGATCCGAAAGGACCCGACGTCTCCGCCGCGAGATTCGGCACTGTCAAGCCTCCTGTCGTATCCTGAACAACAACTGGTGAAAAGACGAAGAGGTCTTCCACTCTTGGTAGAGGTGCCGCCGGTCTACCTGTAAAATTCCCTGTCAGACGAACGGTTCTCCCAGGACCGTGTGCCTGACGTCCAGGCGATTCCCTTCCCACGCCAGGAAAACCCCGTGAAGCCTTTCCCGGCCGTGTCCGGGGTTGACGCAGAGGGTTTTGCCGATCCGGTCGGTAAACCGGCCCGTCATAACAGGCGATTCATGGATGTGTCCGTGCAGGGTGAGGAAAGGCTGTTTTTCCCGGATGAACCGGGTGACCGCCCGGCTTCCGGCGTGACGGCCGTCGTGAAGCACGTCGAGGCTCGTTTCGAAGGGTGGGGTGTGAAAGACGTAGACGGTCCTTTCGGGGAAGGCGGGGCGGGGAAGCGACGCGAGCTCTTCTTCCAGGGTCGGCTGGGCCCGGAAGTAGCTGTCTCGCCGGATGTCGCGGAGACCGCCTTTCGTGCTGAGGCAGGGGGATGACCGCTGGGGTTCCCCGGGGACGCCGGCCTGGTCGATTCTCTCTCCGTCCTTGTTGCTGAAGGGCGTGGGGGGGACATGGCAATACCCGATCACCTCGAACCCGTTTTTCAAAAGATGCTTCCGGTTGTGGAGGAGCCGGAGGAGACCTCGATATTCCATCTCCTGAAGGCGGGCGATGTGATAATGCCAGTCTTCGTTTCCCAGCATGGCAAACCATTCCGTCGAAGGGCTTTCCAGGCGACATTCGGAAAGCCTCGGTCTGAAAAAATTCTCTATGAAAAGCCGCTGCTCCTCCATGGATTCTTCCAGGGGACCCTCATTGGGAAAAAGATCCCCTCCGAGGAAAACGGCATCGGGCCGGCTGGTCCGGATCAATTCGAACAGCTCTTCATAGAGGTTCTTCAGGCCGTGGAGGTCGGACGTGAATAAAATTTTCATGATGAGAGCGCCCTTCGTGCCGCATGAATAAAGGCTTCAAAAATTTTCCTCGATGGGGCATCCCCGTCGAAGGTTCCCTCGGGATGCCACTGGACGGCAAGGAAAAAAGGGTGGACGGGATCTTCCAGGGCCTCGACAAGGCCGTCTTCGGCCGATGCGGAAGCGGTGAAACCCGGGGGAACCGTCTTCACGGCCTGGTGATGATGACTGTTGACCGGTACGAAAACATCTTCGAGGATACGAAAGAGCCGGGATCCCCGGGTGACCCGCACGTGGTGGCTGTGCCTTGCCCGGGGCATTTGCTGCCAGTGACCCGAGAAGCCCTCCTTTTCACTTGGCAGGTCCCGGTAGAGTGTCCCCCCGAAAGCGACGGCCATGATCTGGATCCCCCGGCAGATACCCAGGACGGGCAGCCCCCGTTTCCGGGCCTCCCGGAGCGCGGCGGTTTCGCAAGCGTCCCGCTGTGGATCCATGTCTTTCAAGCCCGGCCCGCGTTTCTCCCCGTACATGGCGGGGCAGACATCGCCGCCCCCCGTCAGGAGAAGCCCGTCCAGTCTCGACAGGGTCTCGACAAAGGTCTCCACGGCCGCAGTAGGCGGCAGGATCATGGGGAGGCCTCCGGCGTGCTCGACCGCCGTGACGTAATCTTGAAAGAGAAAATCCCTCAGTCTTCCGGAGGCGGCCGGAACCCAGTCCGCAGCGCTCTCACGGCCGCAGGTGATGCCGATGGCGGGTCTGTCAGATGATGATGACACGGGTTTCTTGCTTTTCCCTGCTCTCTTCGGGCTTATCATTTCGCCGTTCAAGCCCTTTTTTTAACCCATCCCCCGGAATTTTAAAATGTTTTTTTGACAGAACGGCGTGACTCCTGTAAATGGTTTTTCCAGGTCTGCTGTTTCCGGGCATGGTATACGATCAGCATCGCGAAAGGAGCAGGGAAAATGGCTATTCCCATCTTTACGGTGGATGCCTTTGCCGATCGCCCCTTCCGGGGGAATCCGGCGGGGGTCTGTCTTCTGGAAGAACCGGCGGAGGCTTCCTGGATGCAGGCCGTCGCCCGGGAAATGAATCTTTCGGAAACGGCGTTTCTGCACAGAGAAAATGACGGGTTCCGGCTCCGGTGGTTCACGCCCCTCGTGGAGGTGGAACTGTGCGGCCACGCCACCCTGGCGAGCGCCCACATCCTGTGGCAGGAAGGGGTTCTCCCGAAAGATGGGGAGGCCCGGTTTCACACGTTGAGCGGTCTTCTCACCGCCCGCAGGGACGGAGACTGGATCGAGATGAATTTTCCCGCCACGGCGGACGAACCGGTCAGCACCCCGGACGGCCTGGCTGAAGCCCTTTGGGTGAACCCTATCTATGTGGGCAAGACGGTTTACGATTACCTCGTGGAAGTGGACGGGGAGGAGACGGTTCGCGCCATGTCCCCGGACATGAAGGCCCTCCGGGATATCCCCGCCCGGGGGTTTATCGTGACAAGCCGCGCCCGTTCCGGCGGCTTTGATTTCGTTTCCCGCTTTTTCGCCCCCGCCGTGGGGGTAGACGAGGACCCGGTAACCGGTTCAGCCCACAGCAGCCTTGGCCCCTATTGGCAGCGGAAACTGGGAAAGCGGGAATTCACGGCCTTCCAGGCGTCGGAGCGGGGCGGCGTCATCCGGGTCCGCGTCGGCGAAGACCGCGTCTTTATCGGGGGGCAGGCCGTCACCGTTTTCAAGGGCATCCTCGCTGTCTGAAATTCCTGTGAGAACCTTCGCAGATCAAAACTGCCGGGGACTTTTTTCGTGGATGTCTCGTTATTGACATCACGAGAGGGGATACGATACAAAAAGGAGCCTCTGACGTAACACGTTTTCCGGGGAAAGGCCGGGGATGAATCCTCCGAATCGTCATTCCAACGACACACTGGGCATCCAACTGCCGGCCCGGTCGCCCTTCCTGGACGTCGTCACCGGTTTCGTCGAGTCATCGGTCCGGGCCCTGGGCATGGGGCGGGAGGAATCCCTCAAGCTCCGGCTCGCCGCCGAGGAGATCTTTTCTTACATCATTTCTCATGTCCGTCCCGTGGAACCCGTGGATATCCGCGCCGTCAACGGGCTGTACTACGGGAGGGTCGAGTTCCGCTTTTCCGTGGCGGCCCTGAACATGGGCGCCCTCAACATCACCGCCACCGGCCAGTTTGAAAGTGACGAGGCCCTGGCGGAGATGGGCCTCGTCATTGCTTCCCGAACCGTTGACCGGCTTCGGATCACCGAGGAGAGCCGGGGCCGGATCTGCCTGGCCGTGGAAAAGGAAAAAACCTATCCGCCTCTGCCGGACGTGGCCCACCCGCCGGCCCCGTTTCGGGAGGGCCTCACGATTCAAAGGACCCCGGACGCCGAGACACTGAAACAGTATGCCGGCGAGGTGGCCCGGGGACGGGCGGATTCGCCCGGACCGGCCTTTTTCGACTATCCGGGCAAAGTGGTCGACATGGTCGCCGCCGGGGACAACGAGGTCATCGCGGCCGTCGACGGGGCGGGCCGTGTGGCCGGCGGCATCCTGTTCCGGTTTCTCACCGAGCGGATCGTCGAGATTGTCGGTCCCCACGTCTTCGACCCGTCGAGGGAGCAGGAGATCGCCGAGGCCCTCCTTGATGCCGCCATTGCCGCCGTGGCGAGGACCCGGGCCATTGGCCTTGTCAGCCTCACGGGCCTGCCCGAGCCGGTCCGGTCCCAGTTCGAACCCCTGGGGTCCCTGGCCTTTTTCCGGGACGAGGGGCCTGCCCTGGCCAGACCGGCCTGGTACCGTTTCCTTCACGAGGATCCCGGCTGCCCTGTCTGGACGAACGGGGCTCTCAAGGAGTTTCTGGAAAGGGAATACGGGCGCCTCTTCCTGGCCCGGGATATCCGGGAGGTCCAAGACCTGGGAGAAACGCTAAAAGGGTCCTCCATCTTTTCCGCCGAGATCCGTCGGGAATGGTCGGAGGTCGTCCTGCGGCCCCTGTGGCCGGGAGACGATCTGGCCGCGAACGTGGAACGGCACATCCGTTTTCTCCGGGAGGAAGGGTTTCTGAACCTTCTCTTCGAGATTGACCTGGGCGTTTCCTGGCAGGCCCCCCTGGTTCCCGTTCTCCTGGGCCGCCGCTTCAGGCCCGGCATGATCATCCCCTTTGCCGGCCAGGCCGACCTGGTGGTTTTTCAATACCATGAAACCCGACCTTGACCGTCTTGTACCCGCCTGCGTCCGGGAATTCGAGCCCTACATCCCCAGCAAGCCCGACCGGGAGCTTCAAAAGCTCTATGGCTGCCGTCGCCTCATCCGTCTCAACAACAACGAAAACCCCCTGGGCCCGCCGCCGGGCGCCCAGGAGGTTATCCGGCGGTTCCCGCCCCCCCGGGGCGCCGTTTATCCCAGCGGGGATTCCTACGACCTGCGCCGCGAGCTTGCCGCTTTCCACGGCATCGACCCCGACCAGGTCATCGTCGGAAACGGCGCCAACGAGGTCATCACCTTCGTGATCAAGGCCTTCTGTGAGCGGGGCGACAACATCGTCACGGCGGACAGGACCTTCGCCGTCTACGAGTGGGTGGCCGTCTTTTCCGGCATCGAGGCCCGGGTCGTCCCCCTGAAGGAAGGGCGGTTCGACGACGGCGCCATGCTGGAAAGGATCGATGGCGCCACGAAGGTGATCTTTCTTTGCAACCCCAACAACCCGACGGGGACCTACTGGTCCCGGGACACCCTCACCGCTTTTCTCGACGCCGTCGGGGGGCGGCAGATCGTGGTCGTCGACGAGGCCTACTTCGAATTCGTCGAGGCGGAGGATTACCCCGACGGGATTTCCCTCACCCGGGACTATCCCAACCTGGTCGTCTTCAGGACCTTTTCCAAGATGTACGGGATCGCGGGGCTTCGCATCGGGTATCTGGCGGGCGACCTGAAAGTCGTCGACATGATCCGCAGGACCTGCGTCGTTTATTCCGTCAACACCATCGCCCAGGAGGCGGCCCTGGCCTGTCTCCGGGACGACACGGGCCACGTCGGCCGCACCCGGGACATGGTCCGGCAAAGCCGGGATTACCTGAAGGAGGAAATGGGCGGAATGGGGCTTCCCGTCACGAGCGGGGAAGGGAACTTTCTCATCGTGAAACTGCCCGGGAGCGACACCCTGGCCTACCGGAAGCTCATGCACGAGGGGGTCATGATCCGGCCCATGACAGGATTCCGCTACCCGAATCACATCCGTGTCACCCTGGCGGGCCTGGAGGCCATGGAGGCCTTCGCGGCGGCCCTGAAAAAGATCCTGGCCTGAAAGGCGGCGCCCGTGGACCAGCCGTCTTCTCCCCGAAAGCTCCTGTCCTTCGAATTTCTCGCCCTGTGCCTCGTCATCGTGTCGGCCTTCTGTAACGTCAGCGTGTTCTACAGCTTCTATCACTACCTGGGCACCATCGACATTCCCCTTCCCTGGCGGGGGTTTCTCGTGGGTCTCGAACCCATGTCGGCTTTCATCCTCCGGCTTGTTGTCCTGCCCTGGCTGCACATGCGCAACGCCCTGGCCGTGACGATGGCTTCGCTTGTCCTGCTCATTGCCGTTTCCTGTTCCTACCTGTGGGTGACCTCCGTGCCCGCCATGATTGTTTTGCGCATGCTCCACGGCACCGTTTTTGTCCTCCTCACGTCCGCCGTCATCGCGCTCGTGGTGAACTTCATTCCCGGGGAGAGGAGCGGCCAGGGGTTCAGCACCCTCAGCATCGCGACGATGATTCCCTTCGCCGTCATCCCTCCCCTGGCCGAGGCGATTTTTCCCCACGTGCGAAGCGAAGCGGACGTCTATGCCGCCGTTTCGGTTTTTTCGGTGGCGGCCATCCTGATCCTCCTGGCCGTCTGGAGACGGATCGGCCAGGCGTTGCTGGGCCTGGACGGGGCGCTGCTCCGCCGCCCGGCCTTTTCCGAGATCCGGGAGAATTTCCGTCTCCGTTCCGTGGTTTTTCTTCTTTCAACCATTTTCCTGGTCTATCTTGCCCACGCCACGGTATTTTATTTCATGAAGGACCTGTCCCTTGTGACCGGAGCCGGTGCCGTCGGACTCTTCTTCAGTCTTTCCATGATGGCGATGATCGCCGTCCGCGCGCTCGGTGCGGTCCTTTTCGACCGGATGGACAAGCGTTCCACGGTGTGGAAGATGTTCGCCCTGCTCGCTCCGTGTCTTTTCCTTCTTCCCCTGACGTCTTCCCCGGTAACCTATTATTTACTGGCCGTCCTTTACGGGTTTTCCATGGGCGTGGCCTTGCCTCTGCTCAACGCGCTTCTCTTCTCGGCCTCTACGCCGGCCCTGAGGGGGCTCAACACCAACATGACCCTCTTCACCATGGACGCCGCCTATTTCCTCATGCCCTACGCCGGCGGGACCCTTATCGCCCTCGGTTCGGGGTTTGACATCCTCTTTTACCTGGCCGCGGGCCACATCGGCCTGGCTTCGATACTGATGACGGCCCTCGGCCGCCGGGGAACGAAAGAACCAAGTGGCTTTTGCGACCCCGTTTCTTTACACTGCGGGGAAAAGGAAGGGGAATGACGGGGGAAGGAAAACCGATGACGAAAATACGAAACAGGGAGGACCGGGACCATGGAAACTCGTGACAGCGGGAGCGAAAGATCGATCCCTGAAGATGTCGTCGTAGACAGCTTTCGGCCCGAAGACGCCGAGGGGATCGTCCGTCTCTTCCGGGCGGTCTATGGCGAACACTACCCGATCAGGCTGTTTTATGATCCCGGTGCCGTGACAGAGGCCAATCGCGAGGGCCGTTACTATTCCATCGTGGCCCGCACCGTTTCCGGGGACGTCGTCGGTGTGACCCACCTGTACCGGTCGACCCCCTGCGACGCCATCTACGAACACGGCGTGGGACTGGTTCTCAAGGCGTATCGAAAATCGGGGATCACGGGAAAACTGCACGATTATCTCTACAATGATTTTGTCCCGCGCCAGCCCCACATCGAAGAGATCTTCGGGGAGGCGGTCTGCAACCATCCTTACATGCAGAAGGCCGTGGCGGCATTCGGCTTTTCGGAAACCGCCATCGAAGTGGCCCTCATGCCCGCCGAGGCGTACACCCGTGAAAAAAGCGCTCCGGGACGGGTGGCGACCCTGAGCGTCTTCCGTTCCTTTCGACCCAGGCCGCACCGGGTCTTTCTTCCCGCCGTTTACGAAGACGTCCTCCACAGGATTTACGGGCGTCTCGACGATTCCCGGGACCTCGCCCGATCGGTGGACCCGTTTCCCGCCGGCCGTGTCAGCCGCGCCGGGATGACCGTCTTTGATTTTGCCGGGGTTGCCCGGATCGCTGTTCCCGTCTCGGGGGCGGATCTCGGAAGCCGCCTGGCCGACCTGGAACGGGAGGCCGCCGACAAGGGGTGCGTTGTTTTTCAGGCCTGGCTGAATTTGACCGAACCCTGGGCGGGCGCGTCGGTGGAAGCCCTTCGGGAGGCCGGTTATTTTTTCGGCGGCCCCCTGCCCCGCTGGTTCGACGGCGACGGCTTCCTCATGCAGAAGATCCTGTGCCCGCCCGATTTCGAGAGCATCGTCCTCGAGTCCGGTTTCTCAAGGGAACTTCTGGCGTTTATCCGGGAAGACCGGGAAAGGGTCGCCTGACCGTCCGCTCCAGGCCTGTCAGGGCGGTGAAGGACGTCTCACTCGTATCCCAGCTCAATGAGCCAGTCCTCATCCATGCCCAGGTAGTGAGCGATCTCGTGGACCACCGTGATTTCGATTTCCTCTTCCAGCTCCTCCAGGGTTTCGCAAAATTCCTCGAGGGGCTCCTGGTAGATGAAAATGGTGTCCGGGTAAAGGGGCGGTTCGTTCAGGGACCGCTCCAGGAGGGAGGTGCCGTAATAGAGGCCGAAAAGAGCTTCGTCGGGCGGGTATCCCATCTCATCCAGGATGTCCGGCGACGGCCGGTCCTGGACGGAGATCATGATGTTCTTCAGATGTTTCCGGATTTCTTCGGGAATCCGCCGGATCGCCCTCTGGACCACCTGGTCGAATTCCCGGTTCGTCATTTTTCTCTTCACGGGATGAGCCCCCGGAGCGATGTGCCATCCATGCCGGAAGACGGCTTCCTGGAGACGCCGTCTCGGGCAGATCCGTCAAATGTCCCGTAAGGAAGTCATCGGCGGCCCCCGAAAAAGGATCCCAGGATGCCCCGGATGATCTGCCGGCCGATCTGGCTCCCGATGGCGTGGGCGGCGCTCTTCGCCGCAGCGCCGAAGAGATCCTTCTGCGGGGACTTGGCCTTCACCCGGGAGGCCGCCGCTTCCTCCTTCTGCAGGGTTTCCGCCCGCTCCTTGAGCTTCTCGTAAGCCGATTCCCGGTCCACCGTTTTTTCATAAAAGCCGTAAAGGACGGAATCCCGGACGATCGAACGGATCTGCTCGGGGGCAAGAGGGGCGAGGGAACTTCGGGGCGGGAGGACCAAGGCCCGTTCCACCGGCTCGGGCGCTCCCTTCCTGTCGAGAACGGAAACGAGGGCCTCCCCCACGGCCAGCTCCGTGATGGTCCGAGTCACGTCGACCCGGGGATTGGGCCGGAAGGTTTCCGCGGCGGCTTTCACGGCTTTCTGGTCCCGGGGGGTGAACGCCCGGAGGGCATGCTGAACCCGGTTTCCGAGCTGTCCCAGGACGTCGTCCGTCAGGTCCAGGGGATTCTGGGTGACGAAGTAGACCCCCACGCCCTTGGAGCGGATGAGCCGGACCACCTGTTCGATCTTTTCCTCCAGGGCCGTCGCGATGTCCTCAAAAAGAAGATGGGCCTCGTCGAAGAAGAAAATCATCCGGGGCTTTTCGGGATCGCCCACTTCGGGGAGCTGCTCGTAAAGCTCGGCGAGGAGCCACAGGAGAAAAGTGGCGTATACCTTGGGCGACTGGATCAGCCGGTCCGCCAGGAGGATGTTGATCATCCCCCGCCCCCGGCTGTCCGTCTGCAGGAGGTCGTCGATGGTGAGCGCCGGCTCCCCGAAAAAGCGGTCCCCTCCCTGTTCCTCGAGAACGAGGAGGTTTCTCTGGATGGCGCCGATGCTCGCCCGGGAGACGTTGCCGTACTCGACCTTGAACTTGTCCCCGTTGTCCCCCACAAAGGCGGCCATGGCCCGGAGGTCCTTCAGGTCGAGGAGGAGAAGGCCGTTGTCGTCGGCGATCCTGAAGATCATGCTGAGGACCCCGCTCTGGGTGTCGTTGAGGTTCAGGATCCGGCCGAGGAGCAGGGGGCCCATCTCGGAGACCGTTGTCCGGACGGGGTGTCCCCGGTCGCCCAGGACATCCCAGAAGACGACGGGAAACCCAGCGTATTGGAACCCTTCCAGGCCGAGATCGCGGATTCTTTCTTCCACCTTCCGGTTGCCGCCGCCGGGAACGGCGATTCCGGTGAGGTCCCCCTTGACGTCGGAAAGGAAGACAGGGACCCCCATTTCGCTGAATCCCTCGGCGAGAACACGGAGCGACACGGTTTTCCCCGTCCCGGTGGCGCCGGCGATGAGGCCGTGGCGGTTGGCCATCCGGGGCAGAAGACAAACCTCTCTTTCCCCTTTTGCGATGAGCAGGGCTTCCGGTGCGTTCATTTCACATCCTCCCGCCGTTCAGCTCCCGAGAACCTTGAGGGCCCTGGGAACGGTGTCCTTGGGGCTCACCTTGTACCAGGCCTCGGCGACCTTTCCCTTTTCGTCGATCAGGAAAGACGACCGGATCATCCCCACCGATGTTCTGCCGCACTGGGTCTTTTCGCCCCACGTCCCATAAGACGTTGACACGCCGTGATCCCCGTCGGAAAGGAGGGGAAACCCCAGGGAATTCTTTTCGTCGAATTTCTTCAGCGCCTTGACGCTGTCGGGACTGACGCCGGCGACGGACACGCCCCTGGATTGAAGGGTCTTCATGGCGTCCCGCAGGGACACCGCCTGGGTCGTTCACCCGGAAGTCCCCGCTTTCGGGTAAAAGTAAAGAAGCAGTTTTTTCCCCCGGTAGTCGGCCAGCCGGACCGTTTTCCCGTCCTGGTTTTCCAGCTCGAAAGCCGGGGCGGCGTCTCCTTTTTTCAAAAGCGCCATGACCGTTCCTCCTTTTATGGTTGCCTTGAGGCCAAAAGCATCTGGGTGCACCGGAAAAGGGCCACCGGTTTTCCCGTTCCCTCCTCGGTGACAAGGGCGTCCCAGACCTGGACCGTCCGCCCCCCGTGAACCAGCGAGGCCTCGCAGACAAGGGCGCCCTCCCGGACTGCTCCGATGAAGTTCGTCTTCAGCTCGACGGTGGTGAAATTATCGGCGCCTTCGGGAAGATGGACCTTCGTTCCGAGACCGCAGGCCGTGTCCGCCAGGCCGATGATCGAGGCGGCATGAAGGAACCCGTTGGGCGCCATGAGGTCGCCCCGGACGGCCATCCGGGCGGTGATCTTCCCTTCTTCGATGGAAAGGAACTCCATGCCGATCAGTTCGGGCAGCGTGCCCTTGATCCGCTTCTCCAGGGCTTCCCGTGTGACTCCGGGCCGCAGCCGGGCCTTCGGGCGGGGAGGGTCGGCCTTCATGACGGGGTGTCCGCCTCCTTTTTCTCGATGAAATGCCACAGGTATCCGTCGGGGTCCCGGATGGAAAGGGTCCGGGCGTTCCAGGGCTGGTCCTCCGGCTCGGGAACATCGAAGCCCATGCGAAGGGCGGACGCATGGATACGCCGCACATCCTGAACTTCGAGGGAGCACTCCGCCGTCCCGGCCGTGACGATCCGCCCCGCCTTGCGGAGACCCACGGGATTTTCGCCGGCGAAAACCTCGGCATATTCAGGCGCCAGTTCGTCGGTCCAGCGATCGACGATTTCCCGGGTCTTCCCGTCCCAGAAACCGCTGAATCCGAATCCCAGAACCTCCGTGTAGAATTCCACGCTCCGGGCCACATCGGTGACCAGGAGCGTGATCTGAACCGTTCCCGTATACATGCGTCCTCCGAAGGCTTATTGGCGTTGCCGTCTCACCCCGTGTAGATCCGGTAATCCACGGCGGCGATCCCCTTTTCGTAGACGATCACCGGGTTGAGATCGATCTGGTCGATGGTCCGGTGATCCTGGACGAGCCGGGAAAGCCCCTTCATGGCATTCACCAGGGCGGCCGTGTCCTTCCGTTTCTGCCCCCGGATCCCCGCGAGGACGGGATATCCCCGGATGCTCTCGATGATCCGGAGAAATTCCTTTTCCTCCGCCGGGAGGAGGCAGAACTGGACATCCCGGTACACTTCCGTGAAAATCCCCCCGAGGCCGAACATGAGGGCATGCCCGTACTGGGGGTCGTTGATGACGCCTAAAATGACCTCCGTCCCCGGCGTCGCCATGGGCGAGACGGTGACGCCCTCCACGTCCGTCCCGGGGAGGTGTTTCCCGATCGACGACAGGATGTCCCCGTAGGCTTTCCGGACCTCTTCATCGGTGGCCAGGTTGAGGCGGACGCCGCCCAGGTCGCTCTTGTGGGAGACCTGGGCGGAGGACACCTTGAGAACCACGGGACCCCCGGCTTTATGGAAGAGATGGACGGCCTCGTCCGCCGAGGCGGCCAGCGGGGCTTCCACGGCGGGAATTCCATAGGCTTTCAGAAGGTCGACGGCCTCCCCCGCCGGCATGAGACGGAGGCTCCTGCCGCTGTGGGGTACGGCCGGCTCGGCGGGTTTTTCCTCCTTTTCATCGAAGAGGAAGAACTGGCCGAGGGCCCGGACGCCCCGCTCCGGCGTGGGGAACACGGGGATGCCCTTCTTGTGCATGAGGATCTTTTCCTCCCGCTCCACGTCGGCGCCGCCGCAGAAGATGACCAGTTCCGAATTCGTGACCATCTTGGAGGCCCCGTGGATGGGGTCGCCGAAGATGACCGCCATGATGTCGTATTCCCCACGGGAGGTTTCGATGACCCGGGCGTAGAGGCTCGGGTCGGAAATGGCGTCGCCGGTGAGGTCGATGGGGTTGCTCACCCCGCAGTGGGCGGGCAGAAACGCCCGGAGGCGGTCTTTCAGGGCCTGGGTCGGCGGCGGGGCGTCGAGTCCCCATTTTTCCGCCTCGTCGATGGCCAGGATGGCGGCCCCGCCGGAACTCGAGATGTTGAGAATCCGCCGGCCCGGGGGTTTTGTCATGTTCGAGAGGATCTTGGCGAAGTCGTAAAGCTCTTCCAGGTTTTCCGCCCGGTGGACCCGGTATTTCCGGAAGATGGCGCCGTAGATCTCGTCCGATCCGGCGAGCGACTTGGTGTGGCTTTCCGCGGCCACCCGGCCCCGGGCGGTCCGCCCCGCCTTGAGGACGACCACGGGTTTTTTCGCCTGGGCCAGGGATTCGAGAAAGACCTCGGGACGCTTCACCCCTTCCACGTAAAGGGCGATGACGCTCGTGTTCGGGTCTTCGTTGAAATACCGGATGCAGTCCGATTCGTCCACGTCCGCCCGGTTTCCCAGGCTTACGAAGACGCTCACGCCGAGATGGTCCTCGCTCGCCCAGTCCATGAGGGCGGCGCCCACGGTGCCGCTCTGGGCGATGAAGGCCATGCCTCCCCGGGTGGTGAGAAGGGGCCAGGAAGCGCACAGGTTGTGATGGGGGTGGTTGACCCCCTGGCAGTTCGGCCCGATAACCCGGATGCCGTATTTTTTTGCCGTGTCGGCCAGTTCTTTCTGGAGGATTTCCCCGTCCTCACCCGCTTCGGCGAATCCCCCCGTGACGACGACGGCGGCCTTCACCCCCGCCTTCCCGCACTGCTCGAGGGTGCCGGGCACGAATCTCGCGGGAATGACCACCACGGCCAGGTCCGCCGGCGCGGGCGTCGACGCGATGTCCTTGTAGACCTTGAGCCCGAGGATCTCGTCGGCTTTCGGGTTGATGGGGTAGATGGGGCCGGTGAACCCTGCGTTTATGAGATTGTAAAGGATGTCGTACCCGAGCTTTCCCGGTGCGGTGGAGGCCCCGATCAGGGCGACGCTTTTCGGCTTGAAGACGGCGTCCAGACTTTTCAACGGCTCCATGTTCCCTCCTGTTCTTTTTTTGTTCTCCCGGTATCCCATCCCTATGAGCGATGAAATACCGTCAAACCCCCTGAAACGGCCATAAGGTACCACAGACGTAAGCCATTTTCCACGAGAACTTCCCCTTGATCTTTTCCGGGGCGATCCCTTAAGATGAGCGGACTTAAAGAACGCCCGTACGGGCGGGGGAGGTTTTCATGAGAATCCGAAAGGCGGGAAAAGTGGCGGAGAATCTCTGGTACCTGGGCCGGAAAGAATCGGGGGTCTACATCCTGGAGGGCCGGGACGGTTCGGTCATGCTGAACGGCGGGATCGCCCTCATCCTGCCCGACGTCCTGGAGCAGATGAAGACCTTCCGAATCGATCCCGGTAAAATAAGAAAGATCGTCATTCTTCACTCCCATTTCGATCATGTGGGCATCGTTCCCTATTTCAAGCGGACATGGCCGGCCATCGAGGTATGCGCCTCCCGGCGGGCCTGGGATATTCTGAAGATGCCCAAGGCCGTCGAGACAGCCAATACCTTCAGCGGGCTCGTGGCCCGGCACATGGGGGCGGAGGAGGCGCTGGCGGGGTTCGATGTGGACTGGCGGGACGACGTTTCAGGGACCGTCCTTTCCGAAGGGGACCGGATCGACCTGGGAACGGCAACCCTCACGATTCTGGAAACGCCCGGCCATTCGTCCTGCTCCATCACGGCCTACGAGCCGGAAATGAAGGTCCTCTTTCCCTCCGATGCCGTCGGGATTCCCTACAAAAACACGGCCTTTCCGTCGGGCAATTCGGATTACACCCAGTATCAGAAAAACCTGGAAAGACTGAAGGGCCTGCCGGTCCGTTACCTGTGCGCCGACCATTACGGGTTCGTCGCCGGGGAAGAGGCGGAAACCTTCGTCGACGCGGCGATCGAGGAAGCCCGGAAGATGCGCTCGGAGATGGCGTCCCTCTTCAGGGAGAAAAAGGACGTGGACGCCGCGGCCAGGGCCATGACTGACCGGTTCTACGAGAGGAGCCCCGATTATTTCGTCTCCCCGGACATCATGGCAGGGGTCTTCCGGCAGATGGTGAAGCACGTCGCCAAGGGCCTGTCGTAGCCCCTGTCAGGATTTTTCTTCAAGGGTCATCTTTTTCTTGAGGTAGGCCAGGCCGTGGAAGCTCGCCACGATGACGTCCTCGTCGTCGAAGACGCGGACATCGTAGGAGGCCATTTTGGCTCCCCGGGTGATTTCCGTCGCCTCGGCGAAGAGGACCTTTCGTTTCGTCGTCGTGATGTAGGAGATGTTGGCGTTGACCGCCACGGCGACCTGGTCGTGACGGTTGCAGGCGATGGCGAAGGCATAGTCGGCCACCGTAAAGATAACGCCCCCGTGCAGGATGTCCACGCCGTTGTAGTGATGCGGTTCCACGTCCAGGGCGACCCGGGCGCGCCCGGGCCGCGCCTCCAGGACCCGGATCTTCAGGTGCCGGGCGAAGTGGTCGTTGAGGAGAAGGGGCGGGACGTCGATCATTTTCCCGCGGCCACCGCCTTCACCTTGGCGGTCAGGTTGATCAGGTAGGACCTCTCGTCCTGCTGGATGGCCCCGGTGCCGAGATAATCCTCCCGGAAGATTTTCTGGACGACGTCTTCCTGTTTGTCCGAGAAGCTGCCCAGGTGCCGTACGATCCTCTCCTTGAATTCCCGGGTCCGGTCGAGGGATTTCTTGAGATAGCCCCGGGCGTCTTCGCCCGTCAGGACGTACTGGTGGGGCAGCATGAGGATTTCCACGTCGAGTTCCGCCAGTTTTTCCAGGGACCGCTCGTAATCGTTGTAGCTCGCCAGGAATTCGGGATGGATGTTGTACTGGGAATCCAGAACGCCCGCCGCCTCGCCGGGAATCAGGGCCTTGACCCGGGGAAAGTAGTAGGAAACGGCGTCCCGGGTGTGTCCCGGCGTGGCCATGACCCTGAATTCCCAGCCGTTTCCCAGGTCGATCTCCTCGCCGTCCTCAACGATCCGGTCCACCGAAAGGCCGTCGAAGAAAACGTTCTGCCCCTGGATGAGGGGGGCGAACTTGTCCTCGAAGTCCCGGCTGAGGCTCTGGATCAGCTTCACCGCGTTGGGCTTGGCCAGGATGTCCGCTGACAGGCGGCTGGCGGCGATCTGGAGACCGGGGATCTTCCGCTTGAGGAAGGGGGCCGCGCCGGCATGATCGAAATGGGCATGGGTGAGGAAAAGGTGCTGGAGCCTCCGGGGATCCACGAGATGAAATTCCAGGTCCGCCAGGTACAGGGGCCCCATGATGGTGATTCCCGCATCGAAGAGGGCCGTTTTTTCCGCCGTGACGAGCCAGGCGGGAAGTTCCGCCGATCCGATGGAATAGAGGTTTTCGCCGATTTGTCCCTTTTGATCGATGATCATGACCCCTCCTACCAGAAACCGCGTTCCATGCAGTTTTCGATGAATTCGACGGACCGCCTTGTCTTGCTCTGGTAATATTCGAAGAGCTGCTTTCCGATGTCGGGGTAGAGCGGCGTGCTGTTCAGCTTGGAGATGGGAACCCAGGCGATGTCGATGGAATGGGTGTGATCCGGCCGCACCTTGGGCGTCCCGTGAACGGCCGTGGCCTCGAAGACGACATGGAGCGTCTGGGGGTGCCTTTTCGTACCCGGCGCTTCCCCGATCATGATGATGTCAGTCACGTCGACCTTCACGCCGAGCTCGTTTTTCCACTCCATGACGATGGCTTCCCGGAGGGGGATGTCCTTGTCCACGCCCCCGCCGGGGATGGAGAAAACGTTCTTGCCGCCGTAGATATATTTCATGGAGAGGATTTTGTTTTCCTGCTCATAGACTGCCGATACGCGGACTCGCATAAACCCTCCTTTTTTTTCTCAATTCCTAACACGCCGTTTTTGAAAGATCAAGGGCGCGGTCATCGACGATTCGGTCTTCCGAGGGGACGCCGGATCGCCGCGGCGGTGAACCGGCTCTTCTGGAGAGCGGCTTTCCCGGCCCTGATGTTCATTGACAGGCTCCTTCAAGTGATGTAGATAAATCGCAACGCAATCGCTTTCAAGGTTTCTTTATTCTCAAGCGGGGAGCCATGTGATCCGGTTGTATTCCGGACATGAAAAACCTGATCATTTTTGTTCGGAGGTCGGTGGGATGCAGTTTTTCGAACCCCTTATATCCAGGATTTCTATCCGCACGCTCCTCGCCCTTTTTCTGGCCGTCCCCATGATGGCTTTCCTTGTCGCGTGCGGTGGTGAGCAAAAAGCGGCACCACCGGCGGGACCGGTCGATGTGACCGTCCTCGAAATCGCAACGAGGGACGTTCCCGTTTCCATTGAATTCGTCGGGACCACGGAGAGCTCCCACGAGGTCGAGATCCGCTCCCGGGTGGCCGGGTTTCTGGAAAAGATAAGCTATGAGGAAGGAGGCAGGGTAAAGGCCGGGCAGGTCATGTTTCAAATCGACCGCCGTCCTTTCGAGGCGGCCCTGCAGCAGGCCCTCGGCGAACTGGCTCAACAGGAAGCGAAACTGGAGACGGCTGTGGCGAACCTGAACAGGATCCGTCCCCTGGCGGAAAAAAATGCCGTGAGCCAGAAAGATCTCGACGATGCCGTGGGACAGGAACGAACCAGCCGCGCCGCCGTCCTGTCCGCCCGGGGGAAAGTCCGAGATGCCGAGCTGAATCTCGGTTATACGACCATCAAATCGCCCATAGACGGGTACGCCGGCAGGGCTCAAAGGCAGGAAGGCAGTTATATTTCCGTGGGAAGCGACAGCCTCCTGAGCTATGTGGCGAAACTCGATCCCATCTGGATCACCTTCAGCGTTTCCGAGAACGAAAATCTCAGGCTCCGGGAGGCCGTCGCGAAAGGGACGTTCAGGGAGCCCCCGAAGGGAAATTACGAGGTCGAGCTCATGCTGGCCGACGGGACGATCTTTCCGAACCGCGGGCGCCTGAATTTTGCCGACCCTTCTTACAGCCAGAAGACCGGGACCTTTGAAGTGAGGGCGGAGATCGACAACCCGCTGACGGTTCCCGGTTTCCTTCGACCGGGGGAGTTCGCCCGGGTGTTTCTGAAGGGCGCCATCCGTCCCGATGCCGTCCTGGTGCCGCGCAGCGCCGTCATGCAGGGAGCCAAGGGGCATTTTACCTGGGTTGTCGACGAGGAAGGCAAGGTGGAGTTTCGCGGTGTCGTCATCGGAGAGTGGCACGGCGACAGTGTATTCATCTCCGAAGGCCTCAAGGCCGGTGATAAGGTCATCATCGACAACCTGATCCGCCTCGCGCCCGGTGTTCCTGTCAGAATCGCCGAGCCGTCAGCGAAAGCCGGAACGACGGGAACGCCCTCCGGACAGAACGGTAAAGCCCCGCCGGCCGCCGCCGGCACCAGCCCGGGCCGGTAAAGGGAGGACCCCCCATGTTCTCCCATTTCTTCATCGACCGCCCCATCTTCGCTTCCGTCATTTCCATCATTATCGTCATCGCGGGCCTTGTGGCCATGTACAACCTTCCTATCGCCCAGTATCCGGACATAACGCCACCCCAGGTCACCGTTTCGGCCAGTTACCCGGGGGCGAGCGCCGACGTGATCTCCGACAACGTGGCCGCACCCATAGAGCAGCAGGTGAATGGCGCGGACAACATGATCTACATGTCCTCGACGAGCGCCAGCACCGGCAACATGACCCTCACCGTTTTCTTCAACATCGGGACCGACCCCGATCTGGCCCAGGTGGACGTTCAGAACCGGGTGAACCAGGCCTTGCCGCTGCTGCCCTCATCGGTCACGGACCTGGGAGTTCAGGTCAGCAAGAAATCAAGCACTTTCCTCATGGTTATCGGCATTTACTCCCCCAACGACCGCTATGACGAAACCTACGTGGCCAACTACGCCAATCTCCACGTTCTGGATGCCTTGAAGCGCATACCGGGCGCCAGCCAGACGGCCATCCTGGGACTGCCCGACTATGCCATGCGCATCTGGCTGAAGCCGGACCGCATGGCCCAGCTCGGGATCAACGCCACCGACGTGGCCAATGCCGTGAAGAGGCAGAACCAGCAGTACGCCGTCGGCAAGATCGGACAGTCCCCCACCGATGGCCCGGTGGAACAGACGTTTTCCGTCACGACCAGGGGCCGGTTCGTGGAGCCCGAAGAATTCGAAAACATTATCCTGCGAACGGACCGGGAAGGCGCTGCCATCGTCCGCCTGAAAGACATCGGGCGGGCCGAACTGGCCTTGCGGGATTACTCGATCCGCACACGGCTCAACGGTAAAACGGCCACCCCCATCGCCGTCTACCAGCAGCCGGGCGCCAACGCCCTCGACGTGTCCAGCCAGGTGACCCGGACCCTGGAGGAGATGAGCAAGGATTTCCCCGACGGCATCGAGTACAAGATCGCCATGGACACGACCAAGTTCGTCCGGGCGTCGATCGAGGAAGTCCTCATCACTTTCTTCGAGGCGTGCCTCCTGGTCGTGCTCGTGGTCTACCTGTTTCTTCAGAGCGTCCGGGCGACGGTCGTTCCCATCATGGCGATTCCCGTATCCATCATCGGGACCTTCATCGGCATGACCCTCTTCGGCTTTTCCATCAACATGCTGACCCTCTTCGGCATGGTTCTCGCCATCGGCATCGTGGTCGACGACGCCATCGTCGTTATTGAGAACGTCGAGCGTAACATGACCGAGTTCAATCTCACCCCGAAAGACGCGGCGAAAAAAGCCATGGGGGAGGTGACCGGTCCCGTTGTCGCCATTGTCCTGGTCCTTTGCGCCGTTTTCGTCCCCGTCGCGTTTCTGGGGGGGATGACGGGACAGCTCTACAAGCAGTTCGCCGTAACCATCGCCATCTCCGTCGTTCTTTCCGGGATCGTCGCCCTGACCCTGTCCCCGGCGATGGCCGCCATCCTTCTCACGCACGGGGATGACAAAAAGAACAGGTTCTTTGTCTGGTTCGAAAAGGGGTTCAACCGCCTTGTGGAAGGCTACATCCGGGTGGTCCGGCTCGTCATCAGGCGGGCTTTCGTGTCCCTTCTCTTCGTCGTCGTCATGATTGCCGCGACAGTCGCCCTCTTTCACAGGATACCGACAAGCTTCGTTCCCTCGGAGGACCAGGGGTACCTCCTGGGGGTGAGCTTTCTCCCCGACGCCGCCAGTCTTGACCGGGCCCAGAAACTGGATCGGGCCGCGGGCATGATATTCTCCGGGCACCCTGCCGTTCAGGACGTCGTCGAGGTGGACGGCTACAGCCTCATGGACGGGCAGTTGAAGACCAATGCGGGCACCCTGTTCATTTCCCTGAAGGATTATGAGGAACGATCGGAAAAGGCGCTGCAGGCTCCAGCAGTCGTGAGGGCGACGGGCATGCAGCTCATGAAGCACCGTGAAGGCATTGTCCTGCCGGTGAACCCGCCCTCCATCCCGGGACTCGGAACGACGGCGGGTTTCGAATTCTGGATTCAGAACACCGGCTCCGGGGGAACGGACAAGCTTGAAGAGGTGACCCGGTCCTTTATCGCCGTGGCGAAACGTCAGCCTGAGCTGCAGGGGGTCAATACCCTCATGAACGCGCACTCGCAACAGCTGATGGTCGATGTGGACGTGGAAAAATCGGAGATGCTGGGCGTCCCCGTGGAGGATGTCTACAACACCCTCCAGATCCTGTTCGGGTCCATGTATGTCAGCCAGTTCAGCAAGTTCAGCCGCCTGTGGCAGGTCATTCTGCAGGCGGAGCCCCAATACCGCTCCAAACCGGAAGACATAGAAAAGGCCTACGTGCGTTCGAAAAACAACAACATGGTTCCTCTCAAGTCGGTCATCACGAGGCGCTACGTCGCGGGACCGGACCTGATCACCCGGTTCAACAACTTTCCCGCCGCCAAGATTATCGGGGGTGCCGCTTCCGGCTACAGCACCGGCCAGGCCATAGAGGCCATGGAACGGGTGGCCGTCCAGGTTCTGCCGGCGGATTTTTCCTACGCCTGGAGCGGCCAATCTTACGAGGAAAAAAAGGCTGGTGGAACGTCGGTTGTCGTTTTTATCTTCGGGCTCGTCATGGTTTTTCTCATTTTGGCCGCCCAGTACGAGAAGTGGTCGCTGCCGTTCGGTGTCGTTCTGGCCGTTCCCTTCGCCCTTTTCGGGGCCCTCCTGTCCATCGCGCTCAGGGGTATCGAGAACGACGTTTATTTCCAGATCGGGTTGATCACACTCATTGCACTGGCCGCGAAAAATGCCATCCTCATCTTCGAGTTCGCCGTCCTGAAGCTCCAGGAGGGCGCCTCTGTTTACGACGCCGCCGTCTCCGCCGCCCGCATGAGGCTGCGCCCCATCGTGATGACGTCCCTTGCCTTCATTCTCGGCTGCGTGCCTCTCGCCCTCGCGACGGGCGCCTCGGCCAACAGCCGCCATTCCATCGGCACGGGGGTGATCGGGGGCATGCTCGGCGCCACCCTCATCGCCATTTTCTTCATCCCCCTCTTTTTCTATCTCCTGGAAAGCACGAAAGTCCGCGCTCCGGGATCGAAGGGTCGGGAGAACGCCCGGGCCCGGACAGTCGAGCCGGGCGCTGTCGAACAGCCACCGGAAAAGGAGGGTGCCTGATATGAAAAGGCCGCTTGCTGCCGCTCTGGCCGCCCTCATCCTTACTGCGTGCGCCGTCGGGCCCGATTACAGCCGGCCTGACGTGGACACACCCCAGGCCTGGCGTTTCGAGGAGAAGGACGCCGGGGCATCCGTAAACGCCCGCTGGTGGGAGCAGTTCGGCGATCCCGTGCTGAACGAAATGATCGAAACCGCCTTGAAGGACAACAAGGATTTACTCATCGCCGCCGCCCGGATAGAGGAATACCGGGGAAGATACATGGCCACCCGGGGAAATCTTTTTCCCCAGGCCGGCGCGGGGGCCGCCGCGGCGAGACAGCGGGCGACACAGGAAGGAATCACGGGATGGCAGCCGGGGCTGTCACCGGAGTACAGCACCTACCAGGCCGACCTGAACGCGAGCTGGGAGATCGACCTCTGGGGGAAACTGAGGCGGGCCACGGAAGCGGCCCGGGCGGACCTCCTTGCAAAGGAAGAGTCCCGCCGTGCCGTTCTTCTTTCCCTGGCGGCCACCGTGGCGGGCAGCTATATCGATCTGAGGGATCTGGACCGGCAGTTGGAAATCGCCCGGAGGACCGTGGAAACGCGCAAGGAATCGCTGGATCTTTTCAACATGCGGTTTGCCGGGGGCGTGGTTTCGGAACTCGAACTGAGCCAGGTGAAATCGGAGTATGAAAGCGCCAGGGCGGCCATACCGAAGATCGAAAAAACAATCTACCAGGGGGAAAACGCCCTGAACTTCCTGCTGGGCCGCAATCCGGGACCGGTGAAGAGGGGCAGGTCCATCAACGAGCTCGTCGTGCCGGAAGTGCCGGCAGGTCTGCCCTCGGACGTCCTGGAGCGCCGCCCCGACATCAGGCAGGCCGAACAGGACCTGATCGCCGCGAACGCCCGTATCGGCGTCGCCCGGGCCGCCTATTTTCCGTCCATCTCCCTGACCGGCATGTTCGGCTCCATCAGCACCGACCTTTCCAATCTCTTCACCGGGCCTGCCCAGGCATGGAATTTCGGCGGAACGATCACGATGCCGATTTTCATGGCCGGCCGTCTCTACGGCCAGGAAAAGGCGACGGAGGCCATTCAGGAACAGGCCCTGATCCGATACCGGCAGTCCGTGCAGGAGGCCTTTCGGGAAGTCGAAGACAACCTGGTCGACCAGCGAAAGACCCGGGAGATCATGGAGGCCCAGGCGGCTCAAGTCGAAGCCCTGCGATCATACAGGGACCTGGCCAGGCTCCGTTACGAAAACGGCTACAGCAGTTATCTGGAAGTTCTCGACGCGGACAGGAACCTCTTCAACATGGAACTCACGTACGTCCAGACCAAGGGAACCCTTTTCCGCGCCATGGTCAATCTCTACAAATCCATGGGCGGCGGCTGGGAAGTGGAAGCACTGGAGCCATCAGCAACGCCATCCGGACAGGCATACCGGGAAAATAGAGACAGCGGGCCGGAAGAAGGCCATTGATGATTATCCCGGCAGGAAAAAGACCGAAAGTCACCCTCCTTTCAACCCCGATAACGATGCTCGAACATCCGGGCTCGCGTGCCCGGATGTTCGAACCCCTCAAAAGATCTTCTCAACTTGTGAAGCGATAGGAACTCTTGTAAATGCTGAACCTCAGGAGCATCGTCAAGACAAGGCTGTTTCACACTCTTTTCTACCGGTTTATTCGTTTCTACAGTTCAACCTTTCACATGAAAGTCGAAAATGAGAACGAATGGATGGATCACTGCAGGAGCGGCGGACGGGTTCTTTTGTGTGCCTGGCATCAGCAGTTCTTTGTCGCCATAAGGCATTTTCAGAATTACAGGGGCTTTAACCCTTCCCTCATGATCAGCAAAAGCGCCGACGGAGATATCATCGCCGGCGTGGCCGAAAAAAGCGGCTGGCACACGGTTCGGGGCTCTTCATCCCGGGGTGGCAAGGAAGCCCTGAAGAAGCTGATAGATCGTCTGGCCGTAACAGGGTTGGCCGGCCACATCGTTGACGGGCCGAAAGGTCCGGCGGGTCACGTCAAAGCGGGGGCGATCCAACTGGCTCTCGCCGCCCATGCGGAGATCGTTCCTTTCTACGTCTCGGCCGACAGGGCATGGTATTTCAACAGCTGGGACAGTTTTTTCCTTCCGAAACCTTTTGCCAGGGTGGTTATCTCTTTTGGAAAAATTCTCCGGTTTTTCCCGTCCGAAGATAAATCCGCTTTCGAAACGCAAAGGCTCTTTCTGGAGGGGATCATGCAGCCGGAATTGAGAAAAAATCCCCACAAGTAAAAAAAGACTACCTTCTCGAAAAACGATTCTGAGGGGACGAAGAACGTGCCCCCTTTCTAGCAGTCCACCATCGTCACGCCCAGGCCGCCGGTTCCCATTTCCCGGTAAGCCTGCGGCAGGGCTTTCCCTGTCTCCAGCATCGCCGCGATGACCCGGTCCAGGTCTTCCCAGTGCTGAGAAGTGATCTCGCTCGTGGCCATGAGATAGGCATTGTAGGCCTTGACGGCCCCGAAAGCGTTCCGTTCGATACAGGGAATCAGAACAAAGCCTCCCACGGGATCGCAGGACATGCCCAGGTGATGCTCCAGGGCGATGGTCGCGGCCACCTCGGTGGCTTCCAGGGAAGCGGTGCGGGCGTAAGTGATCATGGCGGCGGCCATGGAGGAGGCGACACCGATCTCGCCCTGGCATCCCACCTCGGCGCCGGCCACGCTGGCATTGTTTTTACAGAGGAACCCGACCAGTGCCGCCGCCAGCAGGCCTTTGCGCATGGTTTCCTGGGAACACTTCAGGTGGTGTTTCATCACATACGCCACAGCCGGTATGGTGCCGGCCGAGCCCAGGGTGGGCGCCGTCACGGCCAGCCGGCCGGCGGCGTTACCCTCGGAAACGGCGAGGGCGTAACTGCTCAGCATTCCCATGAAATTGTCGCCGCCTTTCTTTTTCAGCGCCTGCTCGTGGATGCGCTTGGCCTTGCGGTGAAATTCGAAGGGCCCCGGCAGCAGCCCTTCCTCACGAAGACCCTGCTGTACCCCTTTGTCCATGGTTTCCAGGACAAGGTCCAGGTGTTCCCGTATTTTTCCTTCATCCACACCCATAACGGCCATGTCGTTTTCCAGGATGATCTCGTGGAGCCCTTTGCCCTGGGCCGCCGCCAGGCGGCGGAAAGCCGTCATGCTGCCGTACGGAAAAAGCGGTTCGCCCCGGACCTCTGGTTTCTGACCTTTCCACTGAAAGAATCCGCCCCCCGTGGAGTAATATTCCCGCGAGAAAACCTCCACGTCCGTCTCGTCGATGAGCTCCATGACCAGCGTGTTGACAAAGGGAAAGGTGTGTTCCACCTTGTCCCAAACGATCGTGCTGTGTCCGACCGTAAAATCAACATCGCCGATTGTGGTGATGTATGTTTTCGTTTCATCGGCGAGCGCCTCCATCAGCCCGGTGTCGCAGGTCTCCGGCCTCTGGCCGAGGAGGCCGGCGATGATGGCTCGGTCGGTTCTGTGACCCTTGCCGGTACTGCTCAGGCTGCCGTAAAGCCGCGCTCTGATCTGTTTCGCCCGGGATGTGCTCTCCCGGGGAAGCTTCTCCATGGTTTCTCTGAAGTGGGCGGCGATTCTGAGGGGAGCGATGGTGTGGGAACTGGAGGGTCCCGGGCCGATCTTGAAAAAATCGCTCAGCGATGTCAGGATTACCCCGCCAGGCGCTCCGGCATAGCAACGGACCCCGGCCCTTCCTGTAAAAGCCGAGGCGGGTATGCCCCGCGCGCAGGAGGGGATTCCTTTCAACATGACGCCGATACCGGCGGAGGAAACAAGAGCGGTTTTAATAAAGTCACGCCTCTTCATCATGGAACCTCCTTATTGATAAATATAAACTCACATTCTGTCTTCTCTGAACCGGAAATTTGCCATATGCCGCGGCAGGTACACTTGAACTTGAATGCAGCGCCCGTAATCCTTTGACAAATACTATTGTTTTACGTAATTTGCCACTCTGAAAATAAACTTCTCAAATAATGTTTTGCCAGCTCAGTCCCATTTTTTTCATCATTTTATGAAACGCGCCTATTACATCGACCGGCTTCGGGTTTTTCTCATAACGCTGGTCATCGTCCACCATTCGGCCATCGCTTTTGGCGGACTACATCTTCCACCCGCTGATTGTGGTCGGGTTTACGATCCTTTCCGAGCATGCGGCGCTTTTCCCGCTGGCAAGACTGGTTTTGGTACTCGTGTCAGGCATTCCAGCCTGCTTTCTTTCCGCTCATCTGATCCGGGGAATTCCCGGGGTGAAGCGTGTCTTGTAAGGCATAATGAGGTCATACCCGGAAGAATTTTCATCCCGAGGAAATCCTCCTGAAGGCGTTCGGAATCTGGACCGGCTTCGATTTTGCGGAAGAACGGAAATGCGTCCGGGTAACCGTGGACGGAGACTTGAGGCATCTGTATTGAATCTTATCGATTTCTGAAAAAAGTCAAGACTATTGAAAATAGACGTGTAAATACCATGTTGTTCTCTTCCTATGTTGAATAGGTTTGCTGCAACCTATTCTAACATCGCGTGGGACCAACAAGGTATTTACCTGTCATTTACTTCGACTTACCATACGCCCTCGATGCATGAATATTATCACCGTCAACACCAACAGTATTGACATAATGATCATTCCCCACCCGGAAAGCGTGGGGATGGCGGCCGGTGCGGAGTTTTCATTACGCTCATATTCAACAATATATCCCCAAGCCCTGCCAGTGTCGTCGATATCATTCCATCCCGAATAGCTTCCTTCCAGATAATTTTCACTGGTACCCCCGTTCGGTTCATCAGGAGCATACCATTTTTGAATACTGAATTCCTCACCGGTGACCCAAGTCCACGTGCCTTCGTCTTCTTTATCCGTCGCTCCCAGCCAATACCAATTGTCACCCTCCTTCAAAATGACATCCTTGATAATATCCCACTCATCCTCCGATGTAATCGTCACCAGATGTGGATAATATGTCGGTCCCAGGGGGTGAGGCTTGTAGGGCGGTATGTTTTCCGCCGCTTCGACAGCCTGTGACCAAGTTAATTCCTGATAGTCTGTTGTAACGATCTGGTAATAGTGCTCAGATCCTGGGTTTGTTCCGAAATCAGGAAGATAAAAGGGCCCGTAAATAGGTCCTGGCGTTTGGGCACCGTTTACCATTAGAGGCGTCACAAGAAACATCAAAAGGGTCAAGGCAGAAAACAGGGCGTATCTTCTCTTTTTCATACTGATTTCTCCTTTTTCATGTTTCGTTTCCTTTCCTGATCCTGTCGCATATTAAAGAAAAACTTTGGAATTATAAAGATAATACTCCTTCAATTCCAAGGTTGCGCTATGAACAGGTGTGCCGGCAGGGAAAGAAGAAATATCAAATTCGATAAGACCGTGCATTGCATAGTCGTCGTACTGTGCAGCCAAAAGATCACTATTGTAAGAGTTTGAATCCCCCGAACATGCCATTATAAAAGGATCCTTCCCTTCTGACCATGGCTGCCCTTGTGGCAAGACCAACGCCGTGGCCTCAGCAACCGGCGAAAAAATAAAAAAGATCATGAGTAAGGAATAAAAGCATGAGCGCCTTCATGACGATGCCCCCCTTCATTAAAGCCGCTCAAAGAATTGCATGACACAGGCAAGACAAATGAATCGTCATATGTATTTAAAGTTATGGCACTTACTTGTCAAGGAATTCTTGCTTGTCATGGAATAAAGAAACTCGCGTTAGACTTGAAACGGTATTCAATGATTTGGTAAGCTTACACGACCTGCCTGTTTGCAGGTGCAGACGAGAAGGTCAAGTCTGCTTTTTTGTTTAACACAATTCATTCTATAAGGGTAGCTATGGGGCAGCATAAAATAAAAAGGGGTTACGTCATATTTTTCGTAACCCCTTGCTTTTCTTGGTACGCCTGCTGTGATTCGAACACAGGACCCACGGATTAGAAGTCCGTTGCTCTATCCAGCTGAGCTACAGGCGCACGATTTATGTCACACGGCTTTAAAGAATTGAAATTAATAGCCCCTTTAAACTTCCTTGTCAAGGCAAAACAAATATTGGGAAAACATGTGCGCCGGGGGCGGCGGGGTCATGCCTGAAGGTCACGGGGTAGCGAGAAATAATGATTGACGAATACGCCGGGCTTCCATAATATAAGGCGTGCTTGGATATATAACAAATTGAAACGCTTGTGTTCTTCATTTTCAGCGTAATTTTTTAACTAAATTTTTCCCTGGGATATCTTCAAGGAGGTGGACCGTGCGCGTAAGAGTGGCGATCAATGGATTCGGTCGTGTGGGGCGGTATCTTGTTCGAGCCTGTGTGGACAGGGAGGATATGGAGATCATGGCCATCAACTCCCGGGCCAATCCGGAAATTCTGGCCCATCTTCTCCGGTATGATTCGGTTCACGGCCCGTTTTCTGGAAAAGTGGAGGTAAAGGACGCCTCCTTGATCGTTAACGGCCGTGAAATCATGATTACATCCCTGACGGGCGACCTGAGCGCTCTTCCCTGGGGGGACATGGGGGTGGATATCGTTTTCGAATCGACGGGCAAGTTCCGAAAGCGCGCAGAATGCGCCGGCCACATCGACGCGGGGGCGAAAAAGGTGATCATCGCGGCACCCGGCAAGGGAGTCGACGGCACGTTTGTCATGGGTGTAAATGAAGCGTCTTATGATCCGGAGAAACATCACATCGTGTCCAACGCCTCGTGCACGACAAACTGTCTGGCCCCGGTGGTAAAGGTGCTCCACGATTCGTTCAAGATCAGCCGGGGGTTCATGACCACCGTCCACGCCTATACCATGGATCAGCGTCTTCTCGACGGGTCTCACAAGGACCTCCGAAGGGCCCGGGCGGCGGCCATGTCCATCGTTCCCACGACAACGGGGGCGGCCCGGGCGGTCACGGAGGTCATTCCCGATCTGAAGGGCAGGATGGATGGTGTCGCCCTCCGGGTTCCCACGCCGAATGTTTCCGTCGTCGATTTTGTGGCGGAAGTGAGCCGGAACGTCACCATCGCCGAAGTCAACGACGCCCTCAAGGCGGCGGCCAACGGACCGCTCAAGGGTTACATGGCCTTTTGCGAGGAAGAGCTTGTTTCCGTCGATTTCACCAGCAGTCCTTATTCCTCCATCGTGGACGCCCCGCTGACGAATGTCATCGACGGCAACCTGGTGAAGGTTTTTTCCTGGTATGACAACGAAAGCGGATATGCCTGCCGGATGAGAGACCTGGCCCTTTTCATGGGGAAAAAGATGACCGGTAAGTAAATGGAAAAGCCTGTTTTCGCCGCAAACTGGAAGATGAATAAAACCGTCGGGGAGGCCGTTTCGTTCGCCCGGAAGCTGACAGAGTCCATCGCATCCCTTTCGGACCGGGAGGTCCTTCTGGCACCGCCCTACACCGCTCTTTCCGCTGTTTCCCTCGCCTGCCGGGATTCCGCCGTTTCCCTGGCCGGCCAGAACATGCACTGGGAGGAAAAAGGGGCCTTCACGGGCGAAATCTCCCCGAACATGCTTCTCGACGCCGGCTGCACATGGGTCATCCTCGGCCACTCGGAAAGGCGCCATCTCTTCGGGGAAAGCGACGAAATGGTGAATTACAAGGTAAAAGCCGCTCTCCAACACCACCTGAAGCCGCTGGTCTGCATCGGGGAGACCCTGGAAGAACGGGAGCGGGAGAGGACCTTCAACGTTGTCGGAAAACAGTTGACGGGGGGATTGAATAATATTTCTCCCGGTGATATAAAGGCGCTCACAATAGCCTATGAGCCCGTGTGGGCCATCGGAACGGGAAAAACGGCGACGCCTGACGAGGCCCAGGAGGTTCACCGTTTCATCCGGAAGCGGCTCCGTGAACTTTACGGCGCGGAGGCCGCCCGGTCCGTGAGAATTTTATACGGCGGAAGCGTCAAGGAATCGAACATAAAAGAACTCATGGGCATGCCCGATATCCAGGGGGTTCTGGTGGGCGGGGCCAGCCTGGACGTTGAATCTTTCCTCGGAATTGCCCGGTGCCCATTACAATAACAGTAAGGAGATAGAAGGCTTTGTTCATTCTTATTACGGTCATTCATGTAATTATATGTCTGCTGCTCATTATGATCGTTCTCCTGCAGAGCGGTCGCGGGGCGGACATGGGGGCGGCTTTCGGCGGTTCCAGCCAGACCATTTTCGGAAGCAGCGGCCCGACGACTTTTCTGGGTAAGATGACGACGGTCATCGCCACGGTTTTCATGCTCACGTCCTTGTGGCTCGCCTATGTCGCCGTTCACAAGGTTCCGTCGGTGATGGAGGATGTGTCGGTTCCTTCCGCGGTGGAGCAGACCCTGCCGCCGTCGGATAGCGGAAAGGGAGAAGCATCCCCTGCGGCGGTACCCGTTCAGCCGGCACAACCAGCAGAAACGGGAAGCGAAAACACGGGTGGAACGAAGTAGTGGATAAGGCGTTTAAACGCGTTCCCGCTCACTTTTGTATTGACAAAAAACATAAAAGAAAATAGACTTTTTACGCAAATGCCGAAGTGGTGGAATTTGGTAGACACGCTATCTTGAGGGGGTAGTGGGGAAGCCCGTCCGGGTTCAAGTCCCGGCTTCGGCACCATTTTAAAAAACAACATCCTTCGTGATTGTGGGGAATTGGGATTAAATCCAATTCCCCACAATTCGTTTCAGGGGTTTTTCAGGATGACCCCATGCCTCCTCCCGTTACCGTGGCATCTCCAGTTCCGATGCCGGTGCCGGGCCTTGTGGATAGGGGGCATGGTTGAAACGTGTCATGCGGGGTTTTGCCCTTTTCTTTGTTCAGGCATCCACAAGATTGAGGCGTCTCTCATGGGAGAAGGTCTTCAAGGCTTTTCCGGGCTCTGAGAAGGCGGGTCCAGGGGGACAGCCTCGTCGATGAGCATGATGGGGATATCGTCCTCGATCCGGTAGAGAAGACGGCAGTGATGACAGATGAGGCCGTCTTTCTGGTCGTTGAGGACGATGTCACCCTTGCACTTGGGGCATGCCAGGATGTCCAGGAGTTCTTTCCTGATCGCCATCGTTTTCATCCTCCTTTGGTCTCTGATTTCAAAAGAGAGCGGTCCCTCTTCTTTGTTTTCCCCGGCAATCTGCCCTCCGCCGAAAGTTTGACCGCGTCGAGAACTTCCTGAACGGTGATCTCCCTCATGCAGTCCATGCGGTCGCATTTTTTGAGAAAGCAGGGGCTGCAGGGGAGGTTTTTCCTGATGACGATGTGATTTTCACCGAAGGGACCGGTCCTGATCGGGTCGGTGGGGCCGAAAAGGGCGATCGTCGGGGTTCCCACGGCGGCGGCCAGATGCATGGGCCCCGAGTCCGTCGTGATCACCAGGGACGACCGCCGGTAAAGGCAGGCCAGGTCCTTCAGTGTCGTTTGACCCCCCAGGTTGACCGACCGGGGGCAGAGGGCCTCGATGTCCCCGAGGATACCGTCGGACCGGCTGCCCGTGAGAACGACGGGAATGTTCATCTCGTCCGTGATTCGGCGGCAGAGCTCCCCGAATTTTTCACTGTCCCAGAGTTTGGTTTTCCAGTAGGCGACCGGATTGAGGGCGAAAAAAGGGGTTCCGGGAGCCAGTCCCGACTGCCGGAGAAGCTGGTCCACCCGGGTCCTGTTACCTTCGTCCTCGGGAATATCGAAACGGGGATTTCGGGGATCGCCGCCCAGGTGAGAAACAAAGTCGAGGTATCTCAGGACGGCGTGCTTTCCCATGTCCTCGTCTATCTTTTCATTGTAGAAAAGGCCGCTCAATTCCTGGAGACTGTCGTATCCGACCCGGCGTTTTCCCGAGGATAGAAAAACGAGGACCGCGCTTTTCAGAAGGCCGTGAAAATCGATGACCAGGTCGTAGCGCCGGTCCCGTAAGTCGCCCAGAAATGTTTTTATTTCTTTAAGGGTTTCCGGAAGGTGCCGGCCTTTCCGGATATGGGAGGCCCAGGTTTTTCTCCGGGACACGATGACCCGGTCCAGGCAGGGGTGGCCCGCCAGAAGGTCGGAAGCTCCCTCTTCCACGACCCAGGTGATGTGGGCCCCGGGGTAACGCTTTCTCAGCGCGGCCAGGGATGGAAGGGTGTGGATGACATCCCCGATGGCGCTCAGCTTGACCATGAGGATATTCATGATTCCCTTTCCCGGATCCACCGGACAGCGTCGAGGATATCGTCGGCCCTGTAAAGGACCCGGTCGGCCCGGAGGATGTTGGCACCGTAACCCGTCCTGACCAGGATGCCCCCGACGCCGGCGTGTCGGGCCGCCTCCATGTCCTTCAGCATGTCACCGATCATGTAGGACCGGTGAAGGTCGATTCCCAGGTCGGCGGCGGCCCTGAAGAAAAGGCCCGGGTTCGGCTTTCTGCAGTCGCAGTCTTTTCTGTAAGGAGGGGTGCCGAACTGAGGGTGGTGGGGACAGTAGTAAAAGGCGTCGATTCGCGTTCCTTCCTTTTCCAGCCTCGCGTTTATTTCCCCGTGCACTTCGTGAAGGAACCCCTCGTCGAAAAAGCCTCGGGCCACGCCGGACTGGTTCGTCACCACCACGGCTTTCCGTCCCATTTCATGGATGAGGGCGACGGCTTCCGCCGTCCCGGGAAAGAGCTTCAGCTGTTCCAGCCGGTTCAGATAGCCGACTTCCTCGTGGATCGTCCCGTCCCGGTCAAGAAATACCGCGCCGTTACCGCTCATGCCGGGAAGTCCTCCTCGTGGTTCAGCAGGGAGGCCGCCGCCTCATGCACGTCTTCCTCCGTGATTTCTTTCATGCACCGGAAATCGGTGGGGCAGGTTTTTTTCAGGCAGGGGCTGCAGGAGACGTTCTTCGTGATGACCACGCTTTTTTCCCCCACGGGAGAGGTGGTTCGGGGATTGGTGGATCCGAAAACGGCAACCAGCGGGATCCCGAAGGCCCCGGCCAGGTGCATGAGGCCCGAGTCGTTGGAAAGGAAGAGCCGGCAGCGGGAGATGACCGCCATCGCCTCTCTCAGGGACGTCGATCCCGCCAGGTTGATCATGGAATGCCGCCCGGCCCCGGCCACCCGTTCGGCCACGGGCCTGTCCGCCCCGCTGCCGAAAAGGACGGTCTTGAGGCCGTATTCGTCGGCGAGACGGTCCGCCACGGCGGCGTACCGTTCGGCGAACCACATTTTTGCAGGTCCATAGGTCGCTCCGGGGGCGATGCCCAGCAGGGGCATCTCCTCGGTCATGCCGTGTGCCCGAAGAATCTCACGGGTTTCGGCACCCGCGTCCTGTCCCGGGAAAAGCCGGACCGTCGGGCCGGCATCCCCCCGGCCGCCCAGGGCCTTGATCATTTCCAGGTAATAGTGGATCTGGTGGCGTTTCAGGATCGCCCTTTCCCGTTTCACCGGGTGGGTCAGAAGCAGCCTTCTTCCGTCGGTTCCGTATCCCGCCCGGATGGGGATTCCGGCAAGGCGGGCGATGAGGGCCGCCTCGAAGGCGTTCTGGAGAAGAACGGCCGCCTGAAAGTCTTTCTCTGCGAGAGAACGGGCGAGCCGCCATTTTCCCGGGAGGCCTTCATGGATGCCCGGGGCTTCATAGATCATGACCTCGTCCACGTCGGGGCACAGGTCGAAGAGATCGGCCACCCAGGGTTTCACGAGAATGGTGATCCGGGCCCGTGGGGCGCTTTTGCGGATGGCCCGGAGGGCCGGAAGGGTCATGACCACGTCTCCGATCCAGTTTGTTCCGCGGACGAGAATCCGCTCGAGATCGGCGAAGGGAACGGTTCCGGGATGCGTCCGTTTCACCATGCCGTGACCTCGTAAGGCTTTGTCTTCCAGCGCTGGTGCGGCCAGAACCACTGGTCGGGGTATTGGCGGATGAACCCTTCCAGGTAGGATGTGAAGGCCTGGGTGTTTTCCACGAGGTCTCGCTTCCGGTCGCCTGTGCGGGTGACGGGGATCTCCGGCCCCATGATGACGTGATAGGTTCCATCGGCCTGCCGGACATTGAGGGCTGGGACGACGGCGGCGCCCGTGTCCAGGGCGAAACCGGCCACGCCCCGGGTCGTAGCGGCGGGGCGTCCGAAGAAATTAACGAAGACCCCTTCACGCCAGGCGACGTTCTGGTCCATGAGAATGGCCACCGCCTGGTTGTTCCTGAGGAGCGACCGGATGGCTTCCGATGCGCCCCCCTTGGGGATCATCCGGTGTCCCGTGATGCTTCGGAACCAGAGGACCACATTTTCCAGCACGGGGTTGTCGAGGCGGCGGTAGACGATGTTGGCGTGAATGCCCACGAAGCCCATGGCCACAGACATGAGTTCCCAGTTGCCCAGATGGCCGGTGAAAAAGAGGCAGCCCTTCCCCCTGGCCAGGGCATTCTCGTAGTATTCCCGGCCCGTGAATATCACCCCGGGGGGCAGTTCGCCCGGCTGGTAGGTCGGGATTTCGAAGAATTCGGCTGCCACGGTGCCCATGTTACGGAAAACGCTTCTCCCGATCCGGGAGATTTCGCCGGTCCCTTTTTCCGGAAAAGCCCGCAGGAGATTATTGAGGGTGATGAGCCGGTGCCGCGGGGAAAACCGGTAATAAAGGAGAAACAGGGCCCGGAAAAATTTTTTCCGTGCCCGCAGGGGCAAAACCCGGAAGGTGAGGAGGATGAATCGGGTCGAACGGGTCATGGTCACGATGACAGAACCCCCAGGAGCAGGTCTTCAAAGGCCTCGTTTCCGTCATCGAGGGTCATGACGATCCGGAGACGATGGCATTCTTCATGGAAATCGGGGAATTTTTCCAGTCTGACGCCGTCCTTTTCCGTGGTGACGAGGACGGCCCCGGGAACGCGGCCGGCGACCCGGCGGAGTCGGTCCACATCCTGCCGGGTGTACCGGTGATGGTCCGGAAACGTGATGCAGGCCGGGGCGCTTCCCGAAATTTGGGTCAGCATCCTGTGAAAGGACCGGGGGGCGGCGATTCCCGAAAAGGCCACCAGGGGTTTTCCCCTGAAATCCGCCAGGGGGCGGCGGATGTTTTCCCTCCCGCGGATGAAGGATTCCCCTTTCCGGTGGGCCCGGAAAAGAGGTTTTTCACCGGGAATCCGGGGATCGGTGGCCACCGGTGCCCCTCCTGTTTCCCCGGCTCCTGTCAGAATGATGGCGTCCGCCCGGGAGAGACTTTCCGGGGGCTCCCGGAGTATCCCCCGGGGAAGCAGATGGCCGTTGCCGAAGGGGGATTTCTCGTCCATGAGAAGAATGTCGAGGTCCCGTCCGATCTTTCGGTGCTGGAACCCGTCGTCTAGGAGCAGAATGTCCGGCCGGAACCGTTTCAGGGCCTCGTATCCCGCCTCGACCCGTTTCGCCCCGGTGACGACGGGGACGTTCCCCAGGAACCGGGCCATGAGATACGGCTCGTCACCCGCCCTGTCCGGGTCGAGAAGGACCGCCTTTCCGTCGGAAACGACGTTCACCCGGTTCGCTCCCCGGCTTCCATAGCCCCGGCTTATCACCGCCGGCCGGTATCCCCGGTCCTGGTAGAAACGGGCGAGATGGAGGATCATGGGCGTTTTGCCCGTCCCCCCGGTGGTGAGATTTCCCACGCACACCACCGGGCGGGGAAGCCTCACCGGGTGAAGGATTTTCCCGTCATAGAGGCGGTTCCGATACCGGACGGTTCCCTCGTAAAGGAGAGACAGGCCGCGGAGCAGGGTCATCAGGGACCGGGAAGGCGAACCGCCCGTTCCGGGGGAGGCGGTCGCCTGGATACCATGGTCTTTCCATACCTGTCGTCTCATGCTTCGAAAAGCCTTTTCTCCCGCCTTTTCAGATTCCCGCCGCCAGGCCTTCTTTCGGTTCCCGGAACTGGAGAGTGTAAAGGCGGCTGTACTCGCCTTCCTTCTGGAGGAGTTCTTCGTGGGTTCCTTCCTCGACAATGCGGCCTCCGGCGAGAACGCAGATCCTGTCGGCATGCTGGATGGTGGACAACCGGTGGGCGATGACCAGGGTCGTCCGGCCCCGCATGAGGTTGTCTATGGCCACCTGGACTTCCCTTTCCGATTCCGTGTCCAGGGAGGAGGTGGCTTCGTCGAGGATGAGGACAGGGGCGTCCCTCAGGATGGCCCGGGCGATGGTGAGCCGCTGCCGTTCCCCCCCGGAAAGGCGGACCCCCTGCTCGCCGATCATGGTGTCGTATCCCTCGGGGAGCTGTTCGATGAAGTGATGGGCGTTTGCCGCCCGGGCGGCCTCGATGACGGCGTCGTCGTCTTTCCCGACATCCCCGTACGCGATATTGTTTCTCACCGTGTCGTTGAAAAGGATGGTCTGCTGGGTCACCATGGCGATCTGGGTCCGCAAGGATTCCAGGGTCACCGTCCGGATGTCCAGGCCGTCCAGGAGGATCCGGCCCTCGGTGATGTCATAGAACCGGGGAATGAGATTGGCCAGGGTCGTCTTGCCGGCACCGCTGGATCCCACGAAGGCCACGATTTCACCGGGCCGGATGGCCAGGTTGATGTTTTTCAGGACCGGGGCTTCCTCGTATCGGAAGGAAACGTTTTCCAGGCGGATTTCCCCCCGGACGGGGGGCAGGGGGACGGCTCCTTCGGCATTCGCGATGTCCGGCTCCATGTCGAGAATCTCGAAGACCCGGGCGGCGCCGGCGATTCCCTGCTGTATCGTGTTGTTCACGTTGGTGAGGCGTTTCACCGGCTCGTAAAGCATGATGAGGGCCGTCAGGAAGGAAAAGAACGTTCCCGGTGTGGAAGTGCCCTGGATGACCTGGTACCCGCCGTAGAAGACGATGGCGGCGATGCCGAGGCCGCCGAGGAATTCCATGAAAGGTCCCGAGACGGCCCTGATGGAGGCCGATTTCATGAAAAGGTGGAAAAGCTCCTCGTTTTCCCGGCCGAAACGCTTTCCCTCGTAACGTTCCATCCCGAAGGCCTTGACGATTCGGATGCCCGAGATGGTTTCCTGGAGGAGGTTGGACAGGCTTCCCAGGGTCACCTGGGTGCCCGTGGCCACCTTCCGCAGTTTCTCGCCGAACTTGGCGATGGGATAAATCGTCAGCGGGAAGACGAAGGCGGCGATGATGGCGAGTTTCCAATCCCTGTAGAAGATGACGAAAACAAGCCCGATGAGGGAAAAGGAGTCTTTCAGGAGGCTCGTCAGGGCCTCCGAGACAGCGCTCTGAATGAGGGTGACGTCGTTGGTGATCCGGGACATGAGCATGCCCGTGGGGTTTTTGTGAAAGAAGGCCAGGGACTGGCGGTGGATGTGGTTGTAGAGATCGTTCCTGAGATCCATGACGATTCTCTGCCCGATGTAGTTCATGAGGACGGCCTGGCCGTAGGTGCAGATCCCCTTGACGAAGTAGATGGCCAGGATGGCCAGGGGGATGAGGTAGAGCATGGCAGCCTTTTTCTGGAAGAAAATGTCGTCCAGGGCGGGTTTGACAAGGAAGGCCAGGGCCGCCGTGGTGAGGCCGACGACGAGCATGAGAACGAGGGCGATGAGAAACTTCCCCGTGTGTGGTGTGGCCAGTCTGAGGAGGCGTCTGAAAACGGTCATGAAAAAATGCCTTCCCGTTACAGTGAGAAACTTTTTTTATCGCAACGAGCGGTCCTGGAAGACTTTTCTACTTATAGAAGATCCAGGGCCAGTTGTGCAACCCGTTTTCCCGCGCCCGGTTCTCCCAGCTTCTCCCGCAGGGTTCTCAGATCATCAGACATCCTTTTTCTGACGGTGCTGTCGGTGAGGATTTTCAGGAGTGCCCGGGACATGGCTTCCGGTTCCGCCTGTTTTTGAATGAATTCGGGAACGATGGTCCTTCCGGCGACGATGTTGACAAGAGCGATGGAGCGGATCCGGATGACCAGCCGGCCGATGAAGTAGGAAATGGGGGAGACCCGGTACAGGACCGCCATGGGGGTTCCCATGAGAGCCGTCTCGAGCGTTGCCGTGCCCGATGCCACCAGGGCCCCGTCGGCCACCGCCAGCAGGTCATAAACATGATTGGGGATGACACGGACAGGGATTTCCGGCTTTCCGATGATGTCCGAGACCACCCGTTCCGGCACCGTTTCGGCCAGGGGGACGGCAAACACGAGATCGGGCAGATGCGCCTTGAGACGCCGGGCCGTTTCGATCATCACGGGAAGGAGCGTTTTCACCTCTCCCGTCCGGCTCCCCGGGAGAAGGGCGACAAGATGTTGTTTCTCTTTCACTTCAAGGCGTCGACGGATTTCCTCAGGTGAAAAGCTCGATTTCACCACATCCAGGAGAGGGTGCCCGGCGAAGTGAACGTCCGGCATGCCCGCCTCCTCGTAAAGGGCCTTTTCGAAAGGGAGAATGACGGCCATGCGGCGCACGTATTTTTTGATTTTCTTCACTCTGCGCCGCCGCCAGGCCCAGACCTGCGGACTGATGTAGTAAAAGACGGGGATTCCCTTTCGGCAGGCCCACCGGGCAAGGGGGAGATTGAAGTCGGGATAGTCGATGAGGATGACCAGGTCCGGCTTTTCCGTCACCAGGGAGGCTTTCAGCCGTTTCAGGATTCCCAGGATGAAAGGAAGCTTCCCGACGACCTCGGTAAGCCCGACGACGGCCATGTCGGCGGAGGCGGCCACCAGGTCGACCCCGGCTTTTTTCATCCGTTCTCCGCCGATTCCGTAGAACCGAAGGGAAGGTCTTAGCGTCCGCATTTCCCGGACCAGGCTGGATCCATGGAGGTCTCCCGAGGCTTCGCCGGCCACGATAAGAACCTTTTTTCCGCCATGTGATGCCGGGGAGGTGTCAGGGGATCTCGTTGATGACATGGCAGATCTTTCCGATTTCCTCTTCCGTCAGCTGAGGACACATGGGGAGGGACAGAACGCATCGCGAGGCCGTTTCACTTTCCTCGAGTTTACCACCGTCGGGCAGGTAGGCGAAAACCTCCTGTCGGTGGAGGGGGACCGGGTAGTAAACGGCTGTGGCGACGCCCGCCTCCTGAAGGGCCTGGGCGACATTCTCCCGGTCCGTACAGCGCAGGGTGTACTGATGATAGACGGGGGACACGTGGGACCTGGCTTCGGGCGTTTTAATTCCCTCGCGGTGTATCCCTTTTCCGTAGGATCGGGCATTTTTTCGACGGGCTTCGTTCCAGGCGTCGATTCTCGGGAGCTTCACCCGGAGAATGGCGGCCTGTATCTCGTCAAGACGGCTGTTGTACCCCAGCAGGCTGTGATGGTATTTCACCGATGTGCCGTGATTCCTGAGCATGCGGACCGTTTTTGCCAGATCGTCGTCACCGGTGATGACCATGCCGCCGTCGCCGTAGCAGGCAAGATTCTTGCTCGGGAAAAAGCTGAAACAGCCTAAATCTCCGAAAGATCCAACCTTTTTTCCTTTGTACTGGGCGCCGAAGGCCTGGGCGCAGTCCTCGATGACCCGGAGACTGTAGGCCTTGGCCAGGTCGAGGATGGGGTCCATCTCCGCGGGGTGGCCGAAAAGGTGCACGGGGAGGATGGCCCGGGTTCGCGGGGTGATCCTTTCCTCGATTTTTCCGGTATCCAGGTTGAAGGTGTCCCTCTCGATGTCGACAAAGACGGGAACGGCGCCGACCTGGGCGATCACCTCGGCCGTGGCGATGAAGGTGAAGGGCGTCGTGATGATCTCGTCGCCTTGGCCGATACCGCAGGCCCGAAGGGCGAGAAGAAGAGCGTCCGTTCCGTTGGCCACGCCGATGCCGTGGGATGTCCCGTGATAGTCGGCGATTTCCTGTTCCAGGAGGGACACGTTTTCTCCGAGGATGAACTGTCCCCTGTCCAGGACGCCCAGAACGGCCCGGTCCATTTCCCCCTTCAGCAATTCGTATTGTCTTTTCAGGTTCACCATGGGGATCATGGTTTCAGATACTCCTCTCCCGTTTTCATCTTTTCCAGAATGAGGCAGGCCAGTTCCAGGGAGCGTCTGCCCTCCCGGCCGGAAACGGCGGGCGGTTCCCGGGTGATCACCGAGTGAACGAAGGCCCTGATTTCCCGCTCCAGAGGGTCGTATGTCTCGATCCGGACGTCGTTGGGTGTTATTTCAACGTTTCCCCCGGGGCCTCTTTTCCGGGCCAGGGAAACCAGTTCCCGTTTTCCATAGTCAACCGAGTGGTACCCCTCGGGACCGAAAAACCGGATCTTCTGCATTTTCTTTCCCGTCACCCGGCTTGCGGTGATGTTGGCGACACAGCCGTTTTCGAAGGTGACCCGGGCGTTGGCAATGTCTATCTTGTCGGAAAGGACCGGGATCCCGACGGCCTCCACGTCCCGGATGGGATAGGGGACGTAATGAAGGACGATGTCCAGGTCGTGTATCATGAGATCCAGCACGACATCCACATCCGTTCCCCTGTGAAAGAAGGGGTGTAGGCGGTGGGATTCGATGAAGAGCGGTGTTTTCATGATACCGTCCAGGGCGGTGATGGCCGGGTTGAATCGCTCGATGAGGCCGACCTGGAGAAGGGCCCCCGATTTTTCCGCCTCGGCGATGAGATCGTCTGCTTCCTCGAGGGTTGCGGCGAGGGGCTTTTCCATGAGGACATCGATGCCGGCGGCGAGAAGTTCCCGGGCGGCATCGTGGTGATTATCCGTCGGAACGGTGACGCTGACGGCATCGACACGGCCGATGAGTTCCCGGGTATCGGTGAAAAACGGGCAGCCATACGCCCGTCCCGCCGCTTCCGCTTTTTCGGGAAGGATGTCCACCACGGCCGACAGGACGCACTCACCGATCCCGCTGTACTTCTGCAGGTGATAGGTTCCGAGATGACCGATTCCGACAACTCCTGTCCGGACTTTCGGCTTTTTCTCTTTCATGAAACAGCCTGCCTTTCCGGTGAGCGGCCGTTAACGGCAGATTCCCCGGGGGGCTTTTTCAATAAAGGAAACGAAGGCTTCTACTTCCGGCAGGGGCGCCACCTCTTTTTTTACCTTCTCCAGGGCCTCCGAGAGAAGCAGGGAGGATCGGAAAACGATCCGGTAGGCCTTCTTGAGGGCCTCTATGGTTTCGACCGGGAATCCTCTGCGACGGAGTCCCACCTGGTTCAGTCCATAAAGCTTGGCCCGGTTGCCCGCGGCGCTGACGAAGGGCGGTATGTCCTGGGCCACTGCCGATGCTCCGCCGATGAAGGCGTGAGAGCCGATCCGGGTGAACTGGTGGATGCCTGACATCCCCCCGACGATGGCGTGGTCGTCGATGTGGATGTGACCGGCCAGGTTGACCCCGTTGGCGAGAATGATGCCGTTTCCGAGTTTGCAGTTGTGGGCCACGTGGCAGTAAGCCATGATGAGATTCTGGTTTCCGATGACCGTCCGGGCGATGTCCGCGGAGGTGCTCTTGTGGATGGTCACGAATTCCCGGATGATGTTATTGTTCCCGATGACGACGGGGCAGTCTTCCCCTTGGTATTTCAAGTCCTGGGGAAGGGCGCCAATGGCGGCGAACTGGAAAATTTGGCAGTTTTCGCCGATCGTCGTGGTTCCCTCGATGACGACATGGGGGCCGATGCGGGTGTTTTTTCCGATGGTCACGCCGTCGCCGATGATCGAATAGGGACCGACCTCCACCGTTTCGTGGAGGACGGCCCCGTCTGAAATGATCGCCGTTGAATGAATGTTCATGGGTTTTCAAGTCCTTCCTGGGGTATACAACAAGAGGCCGGGGAAAGAAGAGCGGCCGGCATCGCCTTCCTCTTCCCGCAGCCTCGAAGCCGGGCTCTTCATATCAGGATTTGGTTTTTTCTTCCAGTTCCTCGATCCGTTTCTGGAGGCTCGTCAGTGTTTTTCTCATGTCGGGCAGCCTGGGGAAGCAGGCCAGGGTTCGAAGCCAGTCCTGGTGGGGCATCTGGACGTATCCCGACACGGTCTGCAGGGCCGGCACGTTTTTGTGGATCCCCGATTTGGCGGCCACCATCACGTGATCGCCGATTTCGATATGGCCGACGATGCCCACCTGTCCCCCGATGATCACTCCCTTCCCCAGTTTCGAGCTTCCCGATATGCCCACCTGGGCGACGATAACGGAGTTTTCGTCGATGACGACATTGTGTGCGATCTGGACGAGGTTGTCTATCTTGACGCCCCTCTTGATCCAGGTCTTGTCAAGCGTTCCCCGGTCGATGGTCGTATTGGCGCCTATTTCCACGTCGTCGTCGATCTGGACGATGCCTGCCTGGGGAACCTTGATGTTTTCCCGCCCCGGGTTGGCGAACCCGAATCCGTCACTGCCGACGACCACCCCTGCATGCAGGATGACCCGTTTGCCGATTCGGCAGCGCCTGTAGACGGTGACATTGGGATAGAGAACGGATTCGTCGCCGATCTCCGCCTCGTCGCCGATGACGACGCCGGGATGGAGGACGGCTCTCTTTCCGATCCGGGCCTTTTCGCCGATGTAGACACCGGGATAGATGGTGGCATCGCCGTCGACAAAACTTCCCGGGCTGATCCACGCGTCCTCGCTGACGTGGGGTTTTTCTTTTTTTTCCGGGTAAAAGAGGCGAAGAAGCCTGGCAAAGGCGGCATAAGGGTCGGCGGCGAGAAGGAGGGTCTTCCCGGGAATCTCCGTACCCGACGGAACGAGAATGGCCGAAGCCTTTGTTTTTTGAAGCTGGGGTCGGTAACGGGGGTTTGTGAAAAAGGTCAGATCCCCCGGGCCCGCTTCCTGGAGTCCCCGGATATGGCGAATGGCCACCTCACCGTTTCCGGAAACGGTTCCTCCCACGTACGACGCGATCTCATTGAGTGTTTTCGGCATCTTCCGGGCTCCCGGCTTTTCCATGGGGGCCGTTATTTCTTTTTGTAGACCTTGTCATACTCGGCGATGACCTTGTCGGAAAGGTCGATCTGCGGCGCGTGGTAAGCGAGACCGGGGCTGTCGGCGTCCCATATGGCCAGGTATCCGCCGCTCTTTCCCATTTCGGCGACGATTTTAAGGACCTCGGGAATCATTTTCTGGCTCATTTCCGTGTTGGTGCGCTGCATGTCGTTGTTGGAGTCCTCGACGAGCCGCTTGTAATCCCGGTATTGCTTCTCGTATTCGATTTCCTTTTCCTTCAGGGCCTCCTCGGTGAGGATGAGCCGCTGCTTTTCCAGGGTCTCCTTCAGTTGCTGCAGTTTCTTTTCTTCCGCCTCGATCTTGGCCCGTGTCTTGTCGAATATTTTTTGAAACTCCTTGGTAGCCTCCTGTCCCGCCAGGGATTTCTGAAGGATTACCTTCATGTTGATGATGGCGATCTTGTCCGCCGCCAGGAGATTGCCCGCCGTCAGAAAAAATACCAGAACCGTCAGAAGAAGCACCTTTTTCATTTTAGTCTCCTTAAAAAATAATTGTGTCTTCCCGGGGGAAGGTTACATGAACATTCCGATGGTGAATTCCCAGCGGCTCGCCGGTTCATCGTCTTTTTGATCGAGGACGTATCCCCACTCGAGCCTGAGCGGCCCGACGGGAGAGTACCAGCGAATGCCGACTCCCGCCGTTTTCCGCATGTCTCCCAGTTCATAGCCGCTTTCCCACGCGTTTCCCGTGTCGAAAAAGACGACGCCTTTCATGCCCGCCGACTTGACCAGGGGGAAAACGATTTCCGCGTTGAAATTGAGCATGGTGAGACCGCCGATGACATCCCCCGTTACGGGATCGACGGGGCCCACGTCCCTAAGGCCTCTCAAGGTGGATATGCCTCCCAGGTAAAACCGCTCGTAAACGGGAACTTCCTTGTCGTCCATGGGGGAGATGTATCCGAGCCTGCCGCGGATGTTGAACACGTTGTCCAGGGGCAGGGGAAAGAACCACGAGGAAAAAAGGATGTATTTCGTGTAGGCGGCGTCGCCTCCGAAGATGGTTCCCGTCTGCTCGACGGAAACACTGTTCTTGGACCCCCGGCTGGGAAACATCCAGTCGTCCGTCGTGTCTCTCATCAGGGTCAGGGTCACCCCGCTGGAGGTCAGTTCCCCTTCCTGATCCTTGATGTAACTGGAGGCATTGTTTTCGATGTTGTAGACATCGTTGCGGGAAAGCTTGTATTCCACGTATCCCTTGAAATACTCGAAAAGGGGATAGCCAAGGGTAAAGCCGAGACCGTTTGTATCGAGATCGTATGTATCGTAATCCACTTCCATGTTCCAGGCTTCCAGGCGGCTCCAGAGGGGCATGTCGAAAAGCCAGGGCTCCTCGAAGGAGAGCTCGTAATTGGTCGTCTGGGAACCGAAATAGGCGTTCAGGCTGAGGGTCTGTCCCCGGCCGAAGAGATTTCTCTGGGCCACCTGGGCCATGAAGATGGCGTTTTCGGTGGCACTGTATCCCGCCCCGATGCTGAAGAGCCCCGTCGCCATTTCCTTGACCTGTATGTTAACGTCCATGAGGCTTTCGTCTGGGCCCTTCTCCGTCTGAAAGTTGACCTCCTCGAAATACCGGAGCTGGTTGAGTTTCATGTAGCTTTTCTGCAGCTTATCCCGGCTGTAGCCCTCTCCCTCGACGAAACCAAGCTCCCGACGGATGACCTTGTCCCGTGTTTTGGAGTTTCCCGCGATGGTGATCCTGTTGAAGTAAACGGGGATGCCTTTACTGATGCGTAAAATGACATCCACCCTCTCTTCCTTTTCCCGGGTGACGATTTCCGGTGAAACCACCGCGTAGGCGTAACCCTCGTTGTTGCAGATCTCCTCCAGGGTGTCCACGTCCTTCAGGACCGCCTGCCGGTCAAAGTAATCCTTCTTACTGATATTGAGGTTGTCGAGAAGGTCCTGGCGGGGCCGGGAGAGGGTGTCTCCCTCGATGGCCACGGTCCCTACCTTGAACTGTCTCCCTTCCGTGATGGGAATGGCGATGTAGATCCCCTCGAGGTCGTTTGTGATTTCCGGATCCCCTACAGTGGCCTCGATGTACCCGTGATTGTGGTAATAGCCGCTGATCTTCTGGACGTCTTCCTTGAGCTGGTCCGTTTTCAGGAGCCCCGAGTCGGTGATGAAGGAAAAGAAGCCTTTTTCGGAGGTGCTCATCAGGTCTTTCAGTTCCTTGTCCGTAAAGACGCGGTTTCCCCGGAAAGTGATGGACTCGATGTGGAGCTTTTCGTTTTCCGTTATCTTGACAATGACACGGATATCCTTGCCTGTTTCTTGAATTTCATAAGAGACGAGAGCGTTCCTGTAACCCTTGTCATGGTACAGGGCCTTTATTTTCTCGATGTCCGCCTTGAGACGGTCCAGGTCGAGGATCTGGCGGGTTTTTATGGTCATGACCGCTTCGATTTCTCCGCGGCTTATATCGTCAAATCCCTGAAGATTGATTTCCGAGATGAGAGGTTTTTCCTCGACGGCATAAATCAGGGTCATGCCTTCCGGGCCCGTTTCCTTTGCCGCCTCGACGTTGCTGAAATAGCCCATGGCGTAAATGCTCTTGATGTCCTCGGACACCCGTTTCCTGTCGAAAAGCATGCCTTTTTTGCTCTTCAGGGCGTTCTGGATGGCGATGCTTTCGATTTTCCGGTTTCCCCGGATGCGGATTTCCGAAATTTTTCTTTGTGGGAGCAGGGAAAGGACGATTTTCTCACCGAGGCTTCGGACGACCGCCGGCAGATTCTCCCGGTTCCGGCCCTGGACGAAATGATCGGTCCGGCCGCCCGAGTCCAGATCCCGTATCGTGGCGTCGGCGCTGATCTGGCGGCCGAAGAAGGAGAGGCTTCCGGTGATGGTGAAATCCGCCCCCCGGGCCTTTCCCAGCGCCAGGATGTCCGTTTCATCGACGGGTTTCCCCGGCCCGGAAGGGAGAAAAGCCCTCCCGTCGATGACTTGGAGATCCTCTGCTTCCATGAGGTATGCATGCAGGGTGTCCATGGCCGTTTTCCCGATTTCGCCGCTGTCCTCGGACGCGTAAACGGCGAAAGGGGCGAGAAGAACCGTTTGTTGCCCGTCGGCCCCAAGGGCCCGTGTTTCCGGGAATACGAGCAAAAGAGCGGTCAGGAGCATGAGGAGAGGGAAAAAGGGCCTATTATTCGGGTGACCTGATTTCATAGAGGAGACCGTCCTTGATGCCGACAAAGCGGGTCATCCGCTTTGCCAGCCGCTCATTGTGGGTCACGATGACGAGCGTGATTTTCCGGTTTCGATTCAGCTCCAGGAGAATCTCCTGAATGTTCTCACCTGTTTTCGTGTCGAGATTTCCCGTCGGTTCATCGGCGAGTAGAATTTCCGGTTCCATGACGAGAGCGCGGGCGATGGCGACCCGCTGCTGTTCCCCGCCTGACAGCTCTCCGGGTTTGTGGGTCAATCTATCACCGAGGCCCAAGTCCGTCAAGAGAAGGGTCGCCTTTTCCCGGGCTTTTCTCTGCGGGTGCCCGTGAATCAGGGCGGGCATCATGGTGTTTTCCAGGCTCGTGAATTCGGGCAGAAGATGGTGAGACTGGAACACGAAGCCGACTTTTTCGTTCCGGAACCGCGACCGCCGCCCGTCGTTCCACTCGAAGATATCGATCCCGTTGTACAGAACCCTTCCCGCCGTTGGGTGGTCGAGAGCCCCCAGGATTGTCAGGAGCGTGCTTTTCCCGGCGCCTGAAACGCCCACAACGGCCAGGGAGTCCCCCCGCCGTACGGCCAGGTTTACTCCTTTGAGAACTTCAACGGTGGTGCCGTTCTTGATGAATGTGCGGAAGAGGTTTTCCGCGGCCAGAAGGGGGGTCGTCTCGACAGTCATGGCGTCCTCGTCATTCATAGCGCAGGGCTTCCACCGGATCCAGCCGGGAGGCCCGCCACGCCGGATAGAGCGTGGCGAGAAAACTGAGGATCATGGCGACGACAACGATGAGGAACACATCCCCGTAGTCGATCCGCGACGGCAGCTGGCTCAGGTAGTACACATCTCCCGGCAGGATCTTGAATCCGAAGAGATCTTCGACGAAGAGGGAAATTTTCTCCAGGCGCAGGGCCACGAGAATCCCCGCCGCGCAGCCCAGGAGGGTTCCCGCGGCGCCGATGATGATTCCCTGGATCATAAATATCTTCATTATGTTCGATGCGGTGGCCCCAAGGGATTTCAGGATGGCGATGTCTTTCGTCTTTTCCATGACCACCATGGTGAGGGACGTGATGATGTTGAAGGCGGCCACGAGGACGATGAGGCTCAGGATGATGAACATGACCCGCTTTTCCAGGCGCAGGGCGGCAAAGAGATTCTTGTTCATCTGCATCCAGTTCCTGGCCCAGAAAGGGTAACCGAGTTCTGCTTCTACGGCCCGGGCGATCTTTTCGGCCTCGTACAGATTCCTGACCTTGATTTCCAGACCTGTTACGGCGTCTCCCATGTTGAGGAAATTCTGGGATTCGGCGAGGGAAATGAAAGCCAGGGAGGCGTCGTATTCGTAAAAGCCCGAGTCGAAGATGCCCGCGACCTGGAATTTACTGATTTTAGGGACAAGCCCGATGGGCGTCGGGACCCCCATGGGAGAGAGAACCTCCACGGTGTCACCGAGAAAGGCGCCGATCTGTCCGGAGAGTTCCTTGCCGATGAGAATGCCCGGCTGTTCCGCCCCTCCTTCCTTTTCATCCGCCATCCATCCTTCGAGATCACCCACGTTTCCCACGGAGATTTTTCCGAAATCGATGACATTCCCCACGCTCTCGGGGTCGATGCCCCGAAGGACGATCCCCGTGACCCGGTCGTCCTTCTTGATCATAGCCTGGCCGTAGATGAAAGGAGTGGAGGCGACGACGCCAGGAAGTTTTTCCACCTTTTCCCTGACCGAGGGGTACCCTTCCAGGGCGCCGGTGTATTTCATGAGAATGATGTGCGAATTTATTCCCAGGATCTTGTTGCGCAGGTCCGTTTCGAAGCCGTTCATGACCGCCAGGACGATGATGAGAGCGGCGACGCCCAAAAAAATACCCATGACGGACATGAAGGAAACAAGAGAAACGAACATCTGTTTCCGTCGTGCCTGCAGATAACGGCGGGCTATGAAAAATTCATAGATGGACATGTACGGCCGGGACGCTCCCTGATGGGTTCATTGCCTATCCGTTCCGGCGGTTTTCCCGCCGGGCCCCGAAGGGCGGTCTATGGGGTCGTTCCTTCCTTCGCCCGCATCTGGGGGAAAAGAACGACGTCCCGGATGGAGGGAGAATCGGTGAAGAGCATGACGAGCCGGTCGATACCGATGCCTTCTCCCGCCGTGGGCGGCATTCCGTACTCGAGGGCCGTCACGTAGTCCTCATCCATGACGTGGGCCTCCTCGTCGCCCCCCTCTCGTTCGCGCAGCTGGAGAAGAAAGCGTTCACGCTGATCCGCCGGATCGTTCAACTCGGAGAAGGCGTTGGCGATCTCCCTCCCGAAAATGTAGAGCTCAAAACGGTCGGCGATATCGTGGTCCCCGGCGTTTCTTCGCGACAGGGGGGAGACCTCGATGGGGTATCCCGTGACAAAGGTCGGCTGGATGAGCTTGGATTCGACCCGTTCCTCGAAAACGGTCATGAGGACTTTTCCGGGAGGGTCGCTTTCCTTGACGTTATAACCCTGCTCCAGGGCGAACCGGAAAAGGGACGGGCCGTCTTTCAGGAGATCGGGATCCACGTTGCCGTATTCGACGACGGCGTCCCTGACGCTGATCCTTTTCCAGGGGGGTGTCAGGTCGATTTCCGTCCCCTGGTAGACAAACCGGGGGGACCGGAAAAGTTCGAAGGCGATGTGGTTCAGGAGCTCTTCCGTCAGGACCATGAGATCTTCGTAATCGGCATAGGCCATGTAGAACTCGATCATGGTGAATTCGGGGTTGTGGAGCGTCGATACGCCTTCGTTCCGGAAGTTCCGGTTGATTTCATAAACCCGTTCCAGTCCGCCGACGACGAGTCGCTTGAGGTAGAGTTCCGGCGCGATCCGGAGATAAAGGTCCATGGCCAGGGTGTTGTGATAGGTTTTAAAGGGTTTCGCCATGGCCCCGCCCGCCACGGGGTGCATCATGGGCGTCTCGACTTCCAGGAAATCCCGGCTGTGCATGAAATCCCGGATCAGCTGGACGATCCGGCTCCGTTTCCGGAAGACGTCCCGGACCTGGGGGTTGACGATTAGATCGAGATGACGCTGCCGGTACCGGATCTCCACATCGGTGAGGCCGTGCCATTTTTCCGGGAGCGGACGGAGCGCCTTGGCAAGGAGACGGATCTGGCGGGCTTCGACGGTCAGTTCCCCCGTGCGGGTTTTGAAGACCGGCCCTGAGGCGAAGATGATGTCCCCGATGTCCATTTTCCTGAAGGACTCGAAGGCGGGCTCTCCGATGCCGTCCTTCTTGACGTAGACCTGAATGCGGCCCTTCCGGTCCTGAAGGTTCAGAAAAGAGGCTTTTCCGAAGTTTCTCAGGGCCATGATCCGTCCGGCGAGATCGAATGTTTCATCGAGGGAGGCGAGTTCCTCCGGGGGCCTGTCGTCGAAACGGTCATGGAGTTCGTCCGTCGTCGCCGTCACCTTCACGTCGTTCGGGTAAAGACCGGCGTCGTCCTTTCCCAGAGATTCCAGCTTCTCTCTCCGGATCCTGATCAATTCATCTTCCATTATTCGAGACCCTTCGTGGGGATATCCGGGCCTTTTGAGGGCCGGTTCGCCTTTTTTCTCCTCTGTAAATTTTATGCCAAGTATAAGTTCATGATCACTATATCCTTTTTGTTTTTTAGTCAAGCCTGAATTGAGGCGGGGCCTCCCTGGAAGGCGGCAGGGCATGGGGGCTGTATCCCGTCACCACGGGGCCACTCTTTTGGGCCGTTCCCCTGTTGGAGTTGAAGGTTTTTGGGCTCCGGCATCGTTTTTTGAAGATAAATAGTTGTTTTTTTGATCGTTATGGTTTAAACATCATGAAACTCAAAAAGAGGCGGCCCGTAACGGAGGAGAGCGCCCCCATGGTGAAAATCCTGAGCCGGAAGAGAGCCGGCGAAATCATGGACCGGTTTGACAAGGCGAGGGTCCTGGTGCTTGGGGACCTCATGGTGGACCAGTTTGTCTGGGGCCGGGTCAGCCGTATCTCGCCCGAAGCACCTGTTCCGGTCGTGGATGTCCTGTCCGAGTCCCTTCTCCTTGGCGGGTGCGCCAACGTGCTGAACAATATTCATTCCATGGGTGGAAATGTTTTGGTTTCAGGTGTTGTCGGGTCTGATGCCATGGGCAGCTGGCTCCTGGAAGAACTGCAGAGGATGGGCGTGGACACGGAGGGCCTGATCGTTGAGCCGGGCCGCCCGACGACTCTTAAAACGCGGGTTGTGGCCCATCACCAGCAGGTCGTCCGTTTTGACAGGGAGAAAAAGGCCGCCGTGGGGATGAAAAGCGCCGACCGCGTTCTTCGCTACCTTGAAAAGGTCAGCAAAGGTCTGGGGGCGGTCGTTATTTCCGATTACGGCAAGGGTATGGTTTCCCGGGACCTTCTCAAGGGGATTCGAAAGATTCTTGAAAAAGAGAAGGTTTTTCTCTGCGCCGACCCCAAGGTGAACGATTTCTCCCTTTACGAAGGCTGTCACGTCATTACGCCCAACCATCACGAGGCCATGAGGGCTCTCGGGCGGGAGGGGACGGGGGATATCGTTGCGGTGGGCCGGGAACTGCTTCGAAAATATGACGTCGGGTCGGTCCTCATCACCCGGGGAGAGGAAGGCATGACCCTGGTGGAGCGGCTCGGGGAAGCGGTCCACATCCCCGCCGTGGCCAAGGAGGTCTTCGATGTCACCGGTGCGGGGGACACGGTGATCGGGGTGCTCGCCCTGGCCGTCGCGTCCGGGGCGACTTTGAGGGAGGCGGCCGCGCTGGCCAATCACGCCGCGGGTATCGTCGTGGGCAAAGTGGGAACGGCCACGGCGACCCGGGAGGAGTTGAGACGGGTCCTGTGAGCCGCGTCCGAAAGCCCGAGCCCGTCAAACTGATCATGAGTCTCCTGTCCGGGGACCGGGACCTGATGAGCGGGATCATGGGGGACCTCGCCGCCGGGGCGGGACCGCCCGACTTCGTGAGCGAGTATATCCCCTTTACCTATACCGATTATTACGCTGACGAGATAGGTCCTTTCCTGGAACGACGGCTCCTGTCCTTCGAGACCCTCATCGCGCCGGACAGGCTTCCGGGAATCAAGATCTGGACCAATGACCTGGAGGACGGGACGGCTCTGAACGGCAAAAGAAGGATCAACATCGACCCGGGGTATCTGTCGGCCTTTCACCTGATCCTGGCCACCGGAAAAGGATACGCGCACCGGCCCTACCTGAGGCAGGGCATTTATGCCGATCTCACCCTTATTTACAGGGACGGGGCCTTTCACCCGCTTCCCTGGACCTATCCGGACTATCGGGAGGAGCGGATGCACCAGATGCTCCTGTCCATCCGGAGAAAATATCTCCTTCAACGGAAGGAAACGGAAAGGAGCCCGGTCCGTGACCGGGAAGGCGTGACACAATGATTCGGAGCATGACGGGATTCGGAAGAGCCGAGACGGCCGCCGCGGGGAAAAAGCTTACCGTGGAAGTAAAATCACTGAATCACCGAAACCTGGAGGCCATTGTCCGTCTTCCCGGCGCCCTGGCCTCCCTGGAAAGCGATGTTCGAAAACAGCTGGCCGCGATCATCGCCCGCGGGCGGGTGGAGGTCAACTTGCAGCTGGATGTCGATCCCGGCGCCGAAACGACGGGCGTTCTCCGGGCCAACGTCCCTCTCATCGAGCGTTACCTCCGGGAGGCGGAAAAAGTCCGTGAGACATTCAGCTTCGAGGACCGGCCCACGCTGGCCATGGCCCTCGCCGTCCGGGACGCCCTGGTCTACGAGGAAACGGCCCCGGCCCCGGAGGAACTCCGCGCCCTCGTTACCGCCGGTCTCTCGAAGGCGCTGGATGCCCTGACGGCCATGCGGGAGACCGAGGGGGACGCCCTTCGCCAGGATCTGCTGGCCCGGGTCGGGAATGTCCTTCAATGGGTCGACCAGATCCGTTCCCGGGTTCCCGCCGTTCAGGCGGAATTTCAGCGGAAGTTTACCGAGAGGGTTCGGGAACTCATGGGGGAATTGCCCCTGGACGAAGGGCGGATGACCCAGGAAATCGCCATCCTGGTGGAAAAGAGCGACATTACGGAGGAATTGGTCCGTCTTGAAAGTCACGGGAAACAGTTCCTGGAAATGCTGGAGAGCGGCGAACCGGTGGGTCGGAAACTCGACTTCCTGCTCCAGGAGATGCACAGGGAAATCAACACGATAGGGTCTAAAAGCGGTGACGTCGACATGGCCCGGGCGGTGATAGACATCAAGAGTGAACTGGCCAAGCTGCGGGAGCAGGTTCAAAACGTAGAGTGATAAAGAGGCCCTTGCCGGAGATTTCCATGGAAACGGACCGAAGAGACCAGAATGTCGTCCTCGTGGTGTCCGCCCCCTCCGGAGGCGGCAAGACCTCCATCTGCAGGGCTTTTTTGAAGGCCTATCCCGATGTTTATTTTTCCGTTTCCAGCACGACCCGGGCCCCGAGGCCCGGGGAAGTCGACGGCCGGGACTACCGGTTCATCTCCCGGGAGGCATTCCGGAAAAATATAGAGCAGGGCGAATTTCTCGAATGGGAAGAAAATTTCGGTCACTACTACGGGACGCCCCGGGAAGAGGTGGAAGGGAAGCTTCGCCAGGGCCGGGATGTTCTCTTTGACGTGGATCCCCGGGGAGGGCGCCGCATACGGGACTATTTCCCCCGGGGTGTCTTCATCTTCATTCTTCCCCCATCCCTTGAGGTCCTGGAGGAAAGGCTGTCCCAGAGGGGTTCTGAGGACCGTGATGCCCTGAAAAGGAGAATTTCACGGGCCCTTGATGAAATTCAGGAGGCGTTGTGGTATGATTATGTGATTTTCAATGAAGATCTCAAGACATCCATCGACGCCATGAAAGCCGTTTACGTGGCGGAAAAAATAAGAGTCGGCCGGCAGGAAAAGAGGCTCAGCCCCTTCCTTCGCCGATAACGGGGAGGTATTGAATCGTATGGCAAGAATTACCGTGGAAGATTCCTTGAGGGTGGCCTTCAACAGGTTCGCCCTCGTCATCCTGTCCGCCCAGAGGACCAAGCAGCTCCTCAAGGAGTCCCGGATGCTCATCCCCGACCGGGGAAACCGGGAAATCGTGACGGCCCTCCGGGAAATCGCCGCCGGAAAGGTCCGGTTCGCCCATGCCGAGTATCTTCACACCCGTATGGAAAACGACAAGTACACGGATATGGACACCGAGTTTGTCGGGGATGAGGATGATCTCGATTGATTCGGGAAAAGACCGTATCATCTTCGCCATCGACACGGGGGAACGTCTCGCTGACGCTCTCCGGTGGGTGGACCTTCTGAAGGACCACGTGGGGCTCTTCAAGGTGGGCAAGGAATCGTTCACCCATTTCGGCCCCTCCATTCTCCGGGAAATAACCGCCCGGGGAGGGAACGTTTTTCTCGATCTGAAGTTTCATGACATCCCCAACACGGTGGCCCGGGCGGCCGAGGCGGCCGTGCGCTGGGACGTCGCCATGTTCAATGTTCACGCCGGCGGTGGAAGGGAAATGATGCGTCAGGCCGTTTCCGCCGTCCGGGCGGCGGCCGGAAAAAAGGAGACCACGCCGCCTGTTGTCCTGGCCGTCACGGTTCTCACCAGCCTCTCCGACAGCGATCTTCGGGACCTGGGATACGGGGAAACGGCGGACCGTCTTGCCCTCCGGCTCGCCGTCATGGCCCGTGAAGCGGGCGTCGACGGCGTGGTCTGCTCGGCCCGGGAGGCTACCGCCATCCGCCGGGCCTGTGGGCCCGATTTCACGCTCGTGACGCCGGGAATTCGATGGGAGCCTGTTTCCGGGGATGACCAGAAGCGGGTGGAGACGCCTGCGGGAGCCATCGCCGCCGGATCCGATTTCCTGGTCATCGGTCGGCCTATCCGCTCCGCCGCCGATCCCGTGGCGGCGGCCCGGGAGATCGGGAAAGAAATCGATCTCGCCCTGGAAGAAAAAAAGATTCCCAATCGCTGAAAATCCTTTCGGATAGGCGCACCTGAAAAACGGGAGAAGGCCCTTGTTTGTCATCTATGGCAGAAATCCCGTACGGGAGGCCCTTCTCAGCGGGACGTGGGACGTGAAGACGGTCCTCGTGGCGCGGGAAGGCGGGGACGCCCGGTTGTCCGGGATTCTCGACCTTGCCCGCCAGAAAGGCGTTTCCGTTGAATACCGGCAGAAAAAGGAAATGGACGAGCTGGCGGCCGGGGGCGCCCACCAGGGCGTCGTGGCGCGCTGTTCCGAGTATCGCTACGCCGCTGCGGATGACCTTCTCGGCCCGGCGGTGGAAACGGGCGGGATTCTCATTCTTCTGGACGGTCTTTCGGACCCCCGAAACCTGGGGTCCATTCTTCGCACGGCACACTGCTATGGTGTTCGAGGGGTTCTTCTTCCCCGGGATCGTTCCGTCCGGGTCACGGCGGCGGTTATGAAAGCCTCCTCGGGGGCCCTCCTCCACGTGCCCGTCGCCCCGGTGGTTAACCTGGCCCGGGTTCTGGACGACATGAAAGATCGCGGTTTCTGGATTTACGGCGCCGACCCGAAAGCGGGCGTCGATCCCCGGAAAATCGATTTCAGCGGGCCCGTGGGGATCGTTTTCGGAAGTGAGGGAAAGGGCATGCGGCCCCTGGTGCGAAACAAGTGCGATGCCCTGGTGACCCTCCCCATGTCGGGAGGCTTCGATTCTCTCAATGTTTCCGTTGCCGCGGGAATCTTCCTTTACGAAGTCTTTCGGAGCCGGGCGGAAAGGACGATCTGAGGCCCCTACCGTCCGGGACCGTTCCCGCCCCCGGTGTCGTGACAGCCTTCGGACTCCTTTTTTGCCGCCGCCGGGAAGACGAAATCCCGTCACGGTCAAAAGGGCAGTTAAAAGAACATAGAAAATCCGGAACGGGGACTTCTGGCGAAGCCACCGCGCTGGAAGACACGGGAGCGGTCCTATGGCGGCGTATCTGTGGGTGGGAAAGACCCGGGAGGGGGAGATCCGGCGGGGGGAGATGGCTTCCGCGAGCGAAGCGTCTCTCAGGGTTTTTCTCCGGGGGCAGGGGCTCACCGGCGTCAAGGTCGAAAAGAAACGAAAAGACCTGAAGGCCTGTCTTCCCTTTTCCCCGGGCAGGGTCCGGGAAAAGGAGGTAGCGGTCTTCGCCCGTCAGTTCGCCACCATGATCAACGCGGGGCTGCCCATCATGGAGTGCCTGGATCTCCTGTCCTCGGAGGAAAGGAACCGCGTCTTCGCCCGGGTCATCTTGTCGGTCAGGACGGACATCGGCCAGGGACAGTCCCTGACGGAAAGCCTGAGCAGGCATCCCGCCGTGTTCGATGAACTTTTCGTGAATCTCGCCGCTGCCGGCGAAGCGGGCGGTGTCCTCGACGTGATCCTGAACCGCCTCGCGGGCCACCTGGAGAAAACCGTCCAGTTGAAGAGGAAATTGAGGGGCGCCCTGGTCTACCCCGCTTCCGTCCTTCTCATATCCTCGGCGGTGATCGCGCTTCTCCTGTGGAGGGTCGTGCCCGTCTTCGACGACCTTTTTCGCCAGATGGGTTCCGCCCTGCCCGCCCCGACCCGGCTTCTCATGGAAGCCAGCGAATTCGTCCAGGGCAACTTTCTTTACGGCGTCCTGTTCCTCGTTCTTTCCGTCCTGGGTTTCGGGCGCTTTTACAAAACGGAACGGGGACGGCTTGGCGTTGACAGGATCCTTCTCAAACTTCCCGTTTTTGGGACACTTTTCAGAAAAGTGGCGGTGGCCCGGTTTTCCAGGACCCTGTCCACCCTCGTTTCCAGCGGCGTTCCCATCCTGGAGGGCCTCGAGATCGTCGGGAGGGTTTCCGGCAACAAGGCCGTGGAGAATGTTCTCGTGGAAACACGGAAGAGGGTCACCGAGGGCAAGCCCATTGCCGAAACCCTCGCCTCATCGAAAGTCTTTCCCTCCATGGTCGTTCAGATGATCGGTGTGGGCGAAAGCACGGGAACCCTCGACGCCATGCTGGACAAGATCGCCGATTTTTACGACCAGGAGGTGGACGCCGCCGCCGACGCCATGACTTCGCTGCTCGAGCCGGTGATGATGGTTGTTCTCGGGGGGCTTGTGGGAGGGATGATCGTGGCCCTTTATCTTCCCGTTTTCCGCATGGCCGGGGTTATGGGCGGTTAATTAAAATGGTCGGGATGGCGCGATTCGAACGCGCGACCCCTGCGTCCCGAACGCAGTGCCCTACCAGACTGGGCCACATCCCGACTCCGTTCTTCATTATATAATTATTGGATAAATGTCCACCGTTTTTTTGGAGTGACCGCTCCGCCGCAGGGCCGCGGGAGCTTTTTCGGGAACGGCCCCGTGCCCTTGTGCCCGGCACGGAAGTAGCCGTTGTGATCCGTTCCAGAGCATGGTAAAATTATTACTATGTTAAGATGACCTTTCAGGATCATGGGGAGAGTGTGGTTCCGTGATCATATATGATCTTCAGTGCCGTAAACAGCATCGCTTTGAAGCGTGGTTCCAGGACAGCGCCGCTTTCGAGGCCCAGTTGCGGGCGCGTCTCATCACCTGTCCCGTCTGCGGCGGGTCCGAGATCGAGCGCCTTCCGTCCTCCGTTTCCGTCATCAGCCGCTCCCGTTCCGAAGGGGAGAAAAAGGCGCCTCCAGATGAAATGAGCCCCCGTCTGGCCTTGAAGAAGCTCCACGAATTTTTGGAGAACAATTTTGACGATGTGGGAGACCGCTTCGCCCAGGTGGCCCTTAAAATTCACAGGGGCGAGGAAGACCGCCGCAATATTCGAGGCACCACGTCGAAAGAGGAAGAGGAAACCTTGAAGGAGGAGGGTGTCCAGTTTATCAAGGTGCCGGTCCTCAAGTTAGACAGCTGAGCGGATGAAAAAATCGAGGGGGATTCCGGAAAGGCCCCCTTTTTGTCGGTGAGGGTGGATGAAAGGCGTTTACGAAAACATTCTCGATATGGTGGGGAATACCCCCCTTGTGGAAATCAGGCGCCTCAACCCGGGCGGTAATGTCAGGATTTTCGCCAAGCTTGAATGTCACAACCCCGGCGGGTCCATCAAGGACCGGACGGCCCTCTTCATGATCGAAGCGGCGGAAAAACGGGGGGAGCTGACGAAGGACAGAACGATTCTCGAGGCCACGAGCGGAAACACGGGCATCGGCCTCGCTCTCGTGTCGGCGGTTAAGGGGTACAGGCTGATTCTCGCCATGTCGGAAGGGGTGAGCGAGGAGCGGAAAAAAATCCTGAAGGCCATGGGGGCGGAACTTCACTTCACCCCGGCGGCCCTCGGGACGGACGGGGCCATCGAGTACGCCTACACGCTGTACCGGGAGCATCCGGGAACCTATTTCATTCCCGATCAGTTCAACAACGAGGATAACATAAACGCCCACTACCACGGGACAGCGGAAGAAATCTGGCGTCAGACGGAAGGGCGGGTGACCATGGTGGTCGCCACCCTGGGAACATCGGGAACGGCCATGGGATGCGCCCGCCGGCTGAAAGAGTACGGGAAGGACATCCGGGTCGTGGGCGTGGAGCCCTATCTCCGTCACAGGATCCAGGGTCTCAAGAACATGAAGGAGTCCTACCAGCCGGGCATCTTTGACCGGTCGCGGCTTGATGAGATCGTGAACATCCACGACGAGGACGCCTTCGCCATGGCCCGGCGGCTTGCCCGGGAGGAGGGAATCCTGGCGGGTATGAGTTCCGGCGCCGCCATGCATGTGGCCCTGGAAAAGGCCAGGGAAATGGAGGATGGTCTCATCGTCGTCATTTTTCCCGACTCGGGGGAGCGCTATCTGAGTACGGAGCTGTTCGCCGACCAGGGAGAGACCACTTTGAAAATATTCAACACCCTGACCCGGAAAAAGGATTTCTTCCGGCCCCTCCGCCCCGACCGGGTGCTCATCCACGCCTGCGGCCCGACCGTTCATGACACCCCCCACCTGGGCACATACCGGCGGTTCGTCGTGGCGGACCTGGTGGCCCGTTACCTCGAACTCAAGGGCTTCCATGTCTCCGTGGCCTCCAATATCATCGACCTGGCGGACCGGTCCATCCGGCGGGCGGACCGGGAAAACGCCGATCTGAAGGAATTGACGGAACGCTACGTGGGAAGATTCCGGGAAGACCTGGAGAATCTCAACATGCGGACCGAAACGAAATATCCCCGGGCGAGCGAGCATGTGGACGCCATGGTCCGCCTGGCGGAAAAACTGGTGGAGAAGGGATTTGCCTACGAAAAACTACGGTCCGTCTATTTCGACATCTCCAAGCTCGACGATTACGGGGTCCTCTCCAACATCGATCTGAAGAACATGCTCCGGAAGTCGACCGTGGAGGGCGATGACTACGAGAAGGACAGTCCCGTGGATTTCACCCTTCTTAAAAGGTCCAACCTGGCGGAGCTTAAAAGGGGCATCTACCACAAGACCCGCTGGGGGAACGTCCGCCCAGGGTGGCATCTCGAATGCGCCGCCATGGCCCTGGAACACCTGGGGGAACGCTTCGACATTCATGCCAGCGGAACGGACATCCTTTTCCCGCACTGTGAGAACGTCCTGGCCATCGGAAAGGCGGCCACCGGGGGCCCCCTGGCCAACTACTGGATCAACACGGAACTGGTCATGCTGGACGGGAAGAAAATGTCGCGGTCTCTCGAAAACGCCTGCACCCTCGAGGAACTGGAAGCAAAAGGTTACGAGGGTCGGGACATCCGTTATTTCCTTCTCGGGTCTCACTACCGGAAGCCCCTGAATTTTTCCTTCGGGGCCCTCGACACGGCCCGGAACACCGTCCGGCGGCTGAACGGTTTTCTCCAGAGACTGCTCCGGGCACGAGCGGGAGCGGGGTGTCCCGATGTGGACCAGTACGTCTACGATCTTCACCACGGTTTTGAGGACGCCATGGACGACGACTTCAACATATCGAGCGCCCTGGCCGCCCTGTTTGAATTTGTCCGGAAGGTGAACGGCCCCCTGTCGAAAGACCTCCTGAACGACCGGGAGCGGGACGCCGTGTTCAAGGAATTGAGAACCGTCGATTCGGTCATCGCCGTCATGGATTTCGAGCCGAAACGTCTCCCCGAAGAGGCGGAAAAGCTTCTCAAAAAAAGGGAAGAGGCCCGGGCGGCGGGACGATGGTCCGAGTCGGACCGGATTCGTGAAGCCCTGGAGGGCCTGGGAGTCCATGTCCAGGACACGCCGGAGGGGACGCTCTGGACGATGGGATCTTGAGGGCATTTTCGAAACAAGACCAAGGAGGGGATGTAGGGATGGCCACCCTGTTTCGTTTGGAGGAAATCTTTCATCATGTGCGGACAAATGAGGAAATCTTGAGGAAATTCTTTGAGATGGAAATGGAAATCCTCACCGTGTCCACCTTTCGGGACCTTTTCGAGCGTCTTCTCACCGCTGTGGAAGAAAAATTTTCCATCCCCCATGTCTGGATTTCCGTCATCGAGGAGGAAACGGACCGGTTCCCGTGGGAGTCACTGGAAGCCTCCCCGCTCCTCAAGGAACGTCTCAATGTCCTCCCCCGGAGTGATTTTTCGGCCCTCATGGACGAAAAAGGGCTGCCGATACTGGTGAACGAGAACCTGAAGGCCTACTACCGGCTTCTTCCCCATCACCAGAAATGCATGGTCAAATCCATGGCCGTGTGCCCTCTCTTCTTTCGCGAGAAAATCATCGGTGGCCTCAATCTGGGGGACTACTCGGACTCCCGCTTTCAGCCGGACATGGACACGTTTTTCCTTTCCCAGTTGTCCCTCATCATTTCCATATCCCTGTCCAACGTCCTCACCCAGGAAAATCTCCGGAAACGGGTTACCCGGGACGATCTGACAGGGCTTTCGAATGGTTCGGAATTGAAGGTATTCCTGGACAGGCAGGTCGCCTCCTCCCGGACCCGGGGTTTTCCCCTTTCCGTGGTCGCCTTCTGTCATGAAAACTATGATGACGTGAAAGAACGTCAGGGCCCGGAAAAGGCCGACGCCTTCGCCGTCCTGATGGCCGGGGCAATCGGCGCTTCCATGGGGCGGGAGGACAGCCTCTTCCGATGTCGGGAGAACGGTTATGTCCTCTGCCTCCCCTACCGGGAGGAGATGGCGGCCCGGGAAACGGCCCGCCGCGCGGCGGAGGTAATTTTGTGCCGCCTTCCGGCGGCGGACGATGGGTCGCTCCCTTTTCTTCTGCGGATCGGAGTCGCATCCATCGAGGACCGGTCCGTGATTGACGGCGAAAGCCTGGTGGAGCTGGCCTTTTCCAGGCTCGACGATCAGTCTGCCGGGCCCTTCGGGGAAACGGTCGCTTCCGCGGTGCCGGAAACGGCGCGGGATGCCTGACGGGGGGCGTCATGAAGGTTGCCACGGTAGAGGAAATGCGGAGGCTGGACCGGGAAGCGACGGAACGTTTCGGCATACCGGAGCTCCTGCTCATGGAAAACGCGGCCCTGGCGGTCGTTTCCGTGATGGAAAAAACCGCTCCCCTTGCGGGGGAACGGGTCGTCATCGTGTGCGGGACGGGGAATAACGGCGGGGACGGCTTCGCTGTCGCCAGGCTCCTGTTGTCCCGGGGTGCCGACGTCACCGTGATCTTTCCGGGAAACCCGGAAAAACTCACGGGGGCGGCCGCGGTGAATTACGGGATGCTGCAGCGCCTGCCTCTCCGTCTGGAGAATCAGGTATCGACGAAAAGGTTGCCGTCGTCGCTCGCTTCCTGTGATCGGATCGTCGACGCCCTCTTCGGGACGGGGCTCACCCGGGAGGTGACGGGGCTTCACCGGGAAATCATCGAGGCCGTGAACCGGTCGGGAAAGCCCGTCACGAGCGTCGACATTCCCTCCGGGGTGAGCGGGGACACGGGAGAGATCCTGGGGGCGGCCGTGCGGGCCCGTCAGACGGTGACCTTCGGGCTTCCCAAGAGGGGGAACCTGCTCTACCCGGGCGCGGCGTCCTGCGGCAAGTTATTTGTATCCCACATATCCTTCCCGCCGCCTCTCTACGGGGACGAGAGGATTCCCGTGGCGGTGAACGGCCCGGTGCCCCTGCCCCCGAGGAAGGACGCGGGCCACAAGGGGGATTTCGGCGAGGCCCTTTTCGTTGCAGGAGCCTCCGGTTATTACGGGGCCCCCCTTCTGTCCGCCAAGGCCTTTCTCCGGGCCGGCGGCGGCTATGCCCGGCTCGCCGCCCCCCGTTCGGTCATTCCCGTCATCGCCGGGAAAGGAAGCGAGATCGTCTTTCACCCCCAGGGGGAAACGGAATCGGGGTCCCTTTCCCCGGACAGCCTGAATTCGATTCTCGAAACGGCCGGCCGTACGGATTTCGTCGTCCTCGGCCCCGGCCTGTCCCTGAACGAGGAGACGGCCCAGCTTGCCCGGGACCTGGCGGCAAAACTGGACCGGCCCCTTCTCATCGACGGGGACGGTCTCACGGCCCTGTCGGCCAGCCCCCACATCCTGCAAAAACGAAAAGCCCCCACCATCCTCACGCCCCACATGGGGGAGATGGCGCGGCTGACAGGGCGGCCGGTCAGCGAACTGGAGCGGGACCGCCTGGAGATCCTCCGGGAAACGAGCCGGACCCTCCGGAGCTTCATCGTCCTGAAGGGGGCTCACACCCTCGTTTCGGAACCCGACGGGCGGACCTGGATCAATCTCACCGGAAATTCGGGGATGGCTACCGCCGGGGCGGGGGACGTCCTGACAGGATGTATCGCCGCCATGGCGGGCCTTGGTCTCGACCTTGACGGCGCCGTCCGGATGGGGGTTCTCGTCCACGGGTTGGCGGGGGACCTGGCGGCGCGATCTATGGGAGAAGACGGTCTTCTGGCGGGGGACCTGCTTCGCTTCCTCCCCCGGGCCCTGAAAACGATTCGTAAACAGCAGGGATTCCCGGCCCCCTTTCTCGGGTTGACCCTGGACGCGGTGTGAAGACGCACCCGGCCGAATGTCCGGCGGTCCCAAGCATGCCAAGGCCCTCGCTCCGGTTTCGCGAAGTTTTCCGGGGTGAAAGAAGGAATTCAGGGGGAATGGAATCCCTGGGGATTCGCCGGCGTTACATCTTCCTTTTCAGAATATAGTCGGCCAGGGTCAGGAGGGCCGTTTTCGGCGGGCCGTCGGGAAATCCGTCCAGGTGCCTTTTCCCGTCCGAGATTGTTTTTCGGGCCTTTTCAAGAGCGTATTCGATGCCCCCGTATTTCCCGATGAGGGATGTCACTTCCCGTATTTCCGCTTCCGCCAGTTCCTTCGCCCGAACCAGTTTCCCGACCCGGTTCCGCTCTTCGCCGCCGCACACCGCCAGCGCCCGGATCAGGGGGAGGGTGATCTTGCCTTCTTTCAGGTCCATGCCCATGGCTTTTCCGAAGTCCTTCTCCTCGGCCATGTAATCGAGAATATCATCGGTCACCTGGAAGGCTTTCCCCAGGCAGAGGCCGAACGTACCGAGAGACGTCGACCGATTCTCCGGGAGATCCGCGAGCACGGCACCGGCGGCGCAGGCTGCCGAAATGAGGATGGCCGTTTTCTTCTCGATGATGGACAGGTAAGTGTCCTCGCTGATGGCGATATCCCCGGAACTGATGAGTTGAGCCGTTTCTCCTTCCACCATGAGAACGGTGGCTGTCGAGAGGAGCTCCTGAATTCGCGGATCTCCGTCGTCGATGATCATCTTGAAGGATTTCGAATAGAGATAGTCCCCGACGAGGACGCTCGCCGAATTTCCCCAGACCCGGTTCGCCGACCGCTTGCCCCGCCGCGTGTCGGCATGATCGATGACGTCGTCGTGAAGGAGTGATGCCGTGTGGATGAACTCGATAGCGGCGGCGACGGAATATCGCCTTTCCCCGCCATACCCGCACAGGTCCGACGCGATCATGACAAGAAGGGGCCGGAGCCTCTTGCCGCCGCTCTGTATGATATAGCTGCTGATGTCGGGGATGAGGTCGACGTAGGAACGCTTGTTTTCATCGAGGATGGCTTCGACCTTTTTAAGATCCTTTTCGTAGGATTGGAGGATCTCCTGAATTTCCATGGCTGATGAACTCTAAAATTGTAAAGGGTCATTTTTCGGCGGCTTTGTAGAAGGCCTCGCAGGCAAGGCGCCCGAATCCCTGTGGCGAAGGCGCCCGTAAAGGGATGCCTCAATGATGGGATAAGAAGGGCTGCGTGGCACAGGGACTTTCAAAGAAGCCGTCACAAACAGGGGTATCGCCCCGGGGACCAACCCATGTTATCTAGTGTAATGGAGAGGAAAAGTCAAACGGTTCGTCGCGCCGCTTCCAGGTCCGTCGCAAAGTCACGTTCCCGTCACGGGGGCGATGCACCGGGGCGAGTCGTGGGAGGGAGCGTTGACAAAGGTCGAAACGGCGTGTGCTGAAAGGTCCTTGCCGGGATAGGGTTTCAGAAGAGAAAGAAGATCTTTTTCCGCGGCGGCGGGGAGATCGAGCCATTTTCCGGCGGATTCGCCGGCGAGGATAACGGGCATCCGGTCGTGAATGTCGTGGATGGCAGGTGCCGGTTCCGTCGTGACGAGGGCGACACCGGGAAGGGTCGTCCCTTCGACCCGGTCATAGATTCCCGCAAAAGCGAAAAGGCGGTTCCCCTCCAGGTGAACGAACCATGGGATCTTCTGCCTTTCTTCGCGCCGCCACTCGTAATAACCGTTGGCGAAGACCAGGCAGCGTCTTTTCAGAAAGGCTTCCCGGAAGGCCGGCTTGGAGGCCACCGTTTCTCCGCGGGCATTGATCAATTCCCGACCCGGCCCACCGTTCCGGACCCAGGGCGGGAGATACCCCCACCGGAGCCGCACCAGCCGGTTCCCCTCTTCCCGAAGCAGGGACGTGACGGTCGTTCCGGGGGCGATGTTGTAGCTGCGGCGCGGGATCTCCGCCGACATCTCCAATGGCAGGAAGGAGGTGATTTCGGAAAGGTCGCTGATGAGGATGAAGCGCCCGCACATGGCCTGTCGTTTCCTTTTTTATGTTTCAAGGCGCCTGTTCCCGTTTCCTGGATCGGGAGTCAAAAAATACGGCAGCCCTGTTTCTTGTAACACAAAAAAACTGAACGGGTAACATCTTCATCCGTTTCCGCAGGTAAGAGGCCCGTTTGAGAAAAACGGTTTTTTTAAGAGTATTTCCATTGCCCGGACCCAGGAAGGGCCGTTCATTTCCGGACCAGCGCCACCCTGATTTTCTCTTGACAAAAGACCGGTTCCATACTAACGATACTTCGGGGCAGGTTAACACTCTTTAGGCGCGCAGCGGCTTGCTGTACTTCTACTCTATGAGACATTTCACAGGATCCTCGGTTCTCGAACGCGGTTCCCCTCTTTTGCCCGCAGGTCGGCAAGCGACACACCTTTACGGCGAACACGGCGCCACAGCCACCCGTTCAGTTCGTTTCGGTTCATGGATGTTTCCCGGTTGCCCAGGAATTGGCATCGTCTCCTGGGATGTTGAGGAAAAGGGGACGGCAGCCATAGAAAATAATATAACGGAAAGGGTTTGAAAGGAGGGAGAAACGTGTACTTTGCAAAGGAACTGCTGGAAAAATCCAGCGAAATGAGAAAAAAGTGGGAAGACGAGGTCCGGAAGACCGTCGCCAAGTGGCCGGACCAGAAGGAGCGATGGTCCACCGTCTCCGACCTGGAGATCAATCGTCTCTATGGTCCGGAAGACATCAAGGACATGGATTTCGCCAGGGATATCGGCTATCCCGGCCAGTTCCCCTATCTCCGGGGGAACCAGGTCACGGGGTACCGGGGCAAGTACTGGACCTTCCGCATGTTTTCCGGCATGGGGAGCGCCAAGGACACCAATGAAAGGTGGCATCTGCTGCTCAAGCAGGGCCAGACGGGCCTCAGCACGGCTTTTGACTTCCCCACCCTCATGGGCTACGACACGGATTCCCCGAAGGCCCGGGGCGAGTGCGGCAAGTGCGGCGTGGCCATCGACACCCTGGAGGATTTCATGGTCCTCGTCGACGGGATCCCCATGGACCAGATCACCACGTCCATGACCATCAACCCCCCGGCGACGGCCCTGTGGGCCATGTACTGCGCCGCCGCCCAGATCAAGGGGGTCCCCCTGACCAAGATCGGCGGCACCATCCAGAACGACATGTTGAAGGAGTTCATCGCCCAGAAGACCCTCATGTGCCCCCCGGAACCCTCGGTGAAGCTCATCAGCGACACCGTCGAGTTCGGCACGAAGCACGTTCCCCGGTGGAACACCATCAGCATCAGCGGCTACCACATCCGGGAAGCGGGGTCGACAGCGGTCCAGGAACTGGCCTTCACCATCCGGGACGGCGTCGAGTATGCCGACGACGTGATCAAGCGCAAGGGACTCCAGGTGGACGAGTTCGCCCCCAGGCTGTCCTTCTTCTTCAACTCCCACATCGACTTCTTCGAGGAGATCGCCAAGCTGCGGGCGGCCCGGAGACTCTGGGCCAAGCTCATGCGGGACCGCTTCAAAGCGAAAGATCCCCGGTCCTGGTGGATGCGCTTCCACACCCAGACGGCGGGGTGCTCCCTCACGGCCCAGCAGCCATACAACAACGTCGTCCGCACCGCCACGGAAGCCTTGGCGGCGGTTCTCGGCGGGACCCAGTCGCTTCACACGAACTCCCTTGACGAAGTCTGGTGCCTGCCCTCCGACCACGCCGTTCAGATCGCGCTCAGGACCCAGCAGCTCATCGCCGAGGAAACCGGTGCGGCCAACACGGTCGACCCGCTGGCGGGCTCCTATTTCGTGGAGGCCCTGACCAACGAAATGGAAGAGAAATCCTGGGAATACATCGAGAAGATCGATGACATGGGCGGCATGGTGGCGGCCATCGAAAAGGGCTTCCCCCAGCTCGAGATCGCCGACGCGGCTTACAAGTACCAGAATCAGATCGATGCCGGCGAGAAGATCATGATCGGTGTCAACAAGTATGTCACCGAGGACAAGGGCGAAATTCCCTTCCTGGAAATCGACGATTCCGTTGAAGAGCAGCAGATTGAGCGGCTGAGCGCCGTCCGCCGCAAGCGGGACGGCAAGGCCGTGAAGAAGAGCCTGGACGACCTGAAGGCCGCCTGCAAGAAGGGGGAAAACGTCATGCCCTACTGCATCGAGGCGGTGAAGAACCTGGTCAGCGTTCAGGAAATCTGCGACGTCTACCGCGAAGTCTTCGGCGAATACAGGGATCCGGGACTCTACTAAGGTTTTGGGAAAGGGAGGGAAAACACATGGCAGACAGGAAACTTCGAGTGATGGTTGCAAAGCCCGGCCTTGACGGGCATGACCGGGGGGCCCGGGTCCTGGCCCGCTGCTTCCGGGATGCGGGTTTTGAAGTGATTTACACGGGCTGTCACCAGACGCCGGAACAGATTGCGGCGTCGGCCATTCAGGAAGACGTGGACCTGGTGGGGCTAAGCTGCCTTTCCGGCGCTCACAAGTACCTTTTCCCGAAGGTCGTGGAACTTCTGAGGGAGCAGGGGGCGGATGACATCACCGTCATCGGCGGGGGCATCATCCCCGATCAGGATTTAAAGTCCATGCACGACGCGGGTCTGAAGGCCATCTTCGTCCCTGGAGCGACCCTGGATTCGATCCTCGACTGGATCCGGACAAACGTAAAACCGAGATAGCATCAGAATAATCAACGGGCGGGAGGCAAGGCGCTGCGGCGTCTGCGCCTCCCGCTTCATGACAGATTGGCGGGAAGATGGAAAAAGTAAAAAAAATCAGAGAAGGGGACGTTCGAACGGCAACGCGGGTCATCCGGAACCTGGAGGATAATATCCCCGAGGCCAAAACCACAATCAAGCATATCTTCCCCTACACGGGAAAAGCCCACGTCATCGGCGTCACCGGTTCCCCCGGCGCGGGAAAGAGCACCCTTATCGACTCCATCATTGCGGCCAACCGGGAAAAAGGGAAGACGGTAGGTGTCCTTCTCGTGGACCCGACGAGTCCTTTCACCGGCGGGGCCATTCTTGGTGACCGGATCCGGCTTCAGCGGCACACGGAGGACCCCGGGGTTTTCGTTCGAAGCCTTGCCACCCGGGGAGCCCTGGGGGGGCTTTCCAAGGCTGTCGGGGATGCCGTTCATGTCCTCGATGTCATGGGGAAAGATGTGGTGATCATCGAGACCGTGGGCACGGGCCAGCAGGAGGTGGAAATCATCAATCACGCCCACACGGTCATCGTTGTCCTGATACCGGGCATGGGAGACGAGATCCAGGCCATCAAGGCCGGGATCATGGAAATCGCCGATCTCTTCATCATCAACAAGGCGGACCGGGAAGGGACGGGAAAGCTCTACCGGGACCTCATGATGATGCTCGACATGGCCGGCTTTTCCAAGGGCGACTGGCGTCCGCCCATCGTCCGGGTGGAAAGCGTCTTTCAGCCGGACAAGTTCAAGGAACAGGTCGGCCAGGTGTCCGAGGCCATCCAGAGGCACTATGCCCATCTCCTGGAAAAGGGACTCCTGGGAAGCCGCATCCGACGAAAAACCATCCATGAATTGAATGAATCCCTCCGCGCCTGTATCCTGGAGCCGATTTTGAACCGGCTGGTGGCGGACGGGGAACTCGAAAAGATGGCCGACCGCTGCCTCAAGAAAGAGACCGATCCATACTCCTGCGCGGAGGAAATTGCCGGGCGTTATCTCAAGGAATTTTCATAACGGGAATAGATTTTTTCATTCCAATGCATTCGGCCTAAGCCCGGGTTGATCGGTTTTTCAATCGTCCCCGGGTTTTTAGCGGAAAGCGGCTCCCGACGCGATGATGGAGAGATGGTAGAAAGGAAGATGTCCATGGAGGATGTCCTTGCGAAGTATCGAAAAGGCCTGGTCATCGTCCTCACCGGGGACGGGAAGGGAAAGACCACGGCGGCCCTCGGCCAGGCCCTTCGTGCCATCGGGCACGGCATGAATGTCTTCATGGTCCAGTTCATGAAGGGAAAAAAGTACGGGGAAGTCCTGGCCGCTGAAAAGTATCTTCCGGGCCTGACCATTGTCCGGTCCGGCCTGGACAGCTTCGTCATGCGGGGGAATCCCGCGCCGGTCGACGTGGAACTGGCCCAGAGGGGCCTTGACCTGGCCCGGGAAGCCCTGCACTCGGGCAAATACCAGATGGTGATTCTTGATGAAGTCAACGTGGCCCTCGACTTCGAGCTTGTTTCCCTTTCCCAGGTTCTCGATCTCATCCGGGAAAAGCCGCCCGAGAGGGACCTTCTGCTCACCGGCCGCTATGCCCCCGAAGAGGTCATCGCTCTGGCCGACACGGTGAGCGAGGTCCGGGAGATCAAGCATCACTATGCCAAGGGGGTCAAGGAACGGGAAGGGATTGAATTCTAAAGGCGGAAAGCCCGGAAAGACGGATAAGGATCTTGAGAGACTCGTCGCGTTCGTCCGGGAGAACGGGGCGGATGAAGCGGCGATCATCTCCGCCGTGGGTATTTCCGTCGATGAGCGGGTCCGGCTGAAGTGCCAGGTGCCTCTTTGCGACACGTACGGCAGAAATTACACCTGCCCGCCCCACGTTCCTTCGCCGGCCGAATTCAAAAAGGCCTTGAAGAACTATAAAAGAGGAATTCTCGTTCGGGTGATCGACGACCTGGCGGAAGCCGAAGGCGATCCCTTCCGCTCTGCCGGGCTGCTCCATGAAATCATCAACCGGGGAGAGAAGAAAGCCTTTTCCATGGGATATCGATTTGCAGCGGGATTCATCGGCGGATGCTGCCGCCTGTGTGAAATCTGCGGGGCCGTGACGGGCGAGGCCTGCCGGTTTCCTTTCAAAGCCCGTCCCTCCATGGAGTCCATGGGGATCGATGTCATCAAGACGGCAGAGAAGGCGGGAATGTCCGTGGCCTTCCCCGTCCGGGAAAAGGTGTCATGGATCGGTCTCATCCTGGTTAAGTAACCGGCTTTTTCCATTGAATTCCATGAAAGAAAAGTGGTTTTAAAAACCTTGCTTATGAAACGCTGTTCGCGGTGCGGACAGCCTTTGCGGTCACTCAAAAATCAAAGGAGGGAAATGTCATGGCGTACAAAGCGGTTGCGGTCACAAAGGAGGAACAGGGGCTGGTCGGCATTATCACGTTGAACCGGCCGGAGGCCTTGAATACGTTCAATACCGATCTTGCCGGGGATCTCAGCCAGGCCCTCCTGGATCTGGACGCGGACAAGGAGGTCCGGGTCATCGTCATCAACGGGGCGGGGAAATGCTTCTCCGCCGGGATCGATGTTTCTCCGGAAGTTTTCAAGGCGATGACTCCCGCCGAGTACTACGAGTGGATCACGCTCATGGAGAAGGCCATTGTCACCATCGCGAAAATTAAAAAACCGGTCATCGCTTCCGTTCACGGGTTCGCCGTCGCCAACGGCATCGGCATCGTCGCCGCCGCGGACCTGGCGATCGCGGAGGAGGGCGTCCGGTTCGGAGCGACGGCGATCAACGTGGGCCTGAACTGCATCGGTCCCCAGGTTCCCCTTTATCGCAATATCGGGAAGAAAAAGACCATGGAACTTGTCCTCCGGGGGAATCTTATCCTGGCCGATGAAGCGGAAAGAATCGGTCTTATCAACAAGGTCGTCCCGAAGGGATCGCTTAAAGAGGAAACCATGGCCCTGGCCAAGGAACTGGCAGCGAAAAGCCCCCTTGCGCTCTGGTTGGCTAAAAAGTCCTTCTACGATCAGTCCGACCTGGAATTCGGCAAGGCCATGGAACTTGTGAACAACCAGTTTGCCCTTCTGTGCACGCTGGACGATTCACTGGAGGGTATAACGGCGTTCAGTGAGAAAAGGCCCCCGGCCTGGAAGATGAAGTAATAAATTCATTTTTTCGCGGGGTGACACGAAAGGGATTTTTTACGGGCCGTTTCGGTAAGATGCCGGCGCTCAGGGGTGATCCAGGACCTGCAGATCCGAAAGGTGAAGGGCAAGAGACGTGTTCTCCTGACTCGGGGTGTGCCTTGAGGGCGGAAGACCGAGAACCGGGGAACAGGGATCGAAACCGAGGAGTTAGATATGGACGCTCAGGATGGAAAAATGAAGGAAAACAGTGAGGGACAGAAAAAAAGCGAAGTTTTGTTTGATGCTTTCGGCGAGGGGAAAAAAGAAAAAATTGAAATGATCAAGAAGAGAGCCCGAAAAAATTTTACACTCGGTTACAATTGCGCCGAGTGTGTCATGGAGGCCGTTCTTGCCGTCGTGGAGACGGGATTGCCGTCGGAAGCGAAGAAAGTGGCTACGGGTTTCGGGGGCGGGGTCGGTCTTTTTGGAGACACCTGCGGAGCCGTTACCGGCGCTGTCCTTGCTGTCGGTGCCGTCCACGGCAGGCCCGGTCTTCCTGAAGGGGAGGGCCAGGAAAGCATCAAGAAGGCGGTGGACGAGCTTTACGGGAAACGGGGCCTCTATCGGTTGTTCAACCAGATTCCAAACCGTCTGGCGGACAAGTACGGCAAGACCCTTTGCCGGGAACTCACCGCCAAGTGGCAGGAGTCCTGGCTCTGCCGGGATCACGCCCTTTTCTGCCGGGAACTGATCACCGATGCCGCCGAAATTGCCGCTGAACTCGCTTTCACGAAGCGGGACGAGGCGGCGTCCCGGCCGTTCCGGAGGAACGTTGAAAACCTGAGAGACTGACTAGATCTGAAAAGTTTTAAAACACGACATTGAGGAACATTTAGAAACAGATTAAGAGGTAAAAGCCCTGCTGTCATGATTGGCTTCCGGCAGGGCTTTTAACGTATTGCGGGAAATCCGGCCGGGAACGGGAGATCGGAACCGCCGGTGAAGGGAACATGAAAATTTCAGGAGAAGGAACATGCTGAAGCACATTGTTCTCATGACATTCAAGGAAGGGGCTTCTGAGAAAGATATCCGCGACATGGAAAGGGGGCTGGCGTCCCTTCCCCCGGTTATCCCCGAGATCCGGCAGTACGAGTTCGGCCGGGACAGGCGTCCGGAGCGGGCCTATGATTTCGCCCTCGTGTCGGCTTTTCAGGATGCCGAGGCCCTCAAGCGTTACCAGGCCCACCCGGATCACGTTGTGGTTCTCGCCAGGGTGAAGGCTGTCTGCGAAAAGATCGTGGCGGCCGACTTCGATTTCTGATCGCTAAGAGGGCATGAATTCGTTTTCGCCTGACCGTTTCCAGGCCATGGCGAAAAGGGGGGCATGGCTTGAACCGAAGGTCGGCGGTTCCCGCCGAAGGACGGCCGCCACCGCGGGGTGGCGCTTCACGGTCCGGTCGATGAAGATCCGGACGCGGTCCCGATTCCACCCGAGGGGATGCTCGAAGTCCCGGTAAAGGGCGAGATCCCCCTCATAAAAGTCACGGGTTTCGAGTCTTTCCGATTCCGGTCCGAAAGTGGGGAGATTGAAGACGGCCAGGTTCACGAAACCCATGGCGGATCCGTGCCGGGCGATGAAACGGAGGGTCTCCCGGGCCGTCTCTTCCGTTTCCGCCGGTGTGCCGAAAAGAAAATACCCGTAGGGGACGATACCCGCCCGGTGAAGCCTCGTGAGAACGCGGGAAGCCGTTTCGACGTCGATCCCCTTGTTCAGCCCATCCAGCACCGCCTGGCTCCCCGATTCAATCCCCAGCTTGAGCATGACGCATCCCGAGGACCGGAGACAGCGAACGAAATCATCATCGTCGAGATCGTCTGAAACTCTGGCGAACCCGTACCAGGGTGCCGGAAGCCTTGTTCCGGCAAGAACCCGGAGAAGGGAGGGGCTCAGGGCGTTGTCGACGAAGTGGATGAGGCGGGGCGCATGCCTCCGGCAGAGAATGTCCAGGTCTTCCAGGACCCGTCCTGCGGGAATGGGCCGATAGGGTTTTCCCTCCGCCCGTTCCGGGCAGAAGGCGCATCGCCTCCAGTAGCAGCCCGAAGACGCGTCGTAGGGAAGAACCAGGCCCGGTGAAAGATAGGCGTTCCGAGGGAACCCGTCCAGGTTTGGAAGGCAGGCCGTCATGCCGGCCTCCCTTATCCCGGCCAGGGCCAGGAGAGGTTCCTCACCAGGACCCGGGATGAGATGGTCCACCAGTTCCGTAAAAGGGTTCTTCCATCCCGGCCGGCTTGCCCAGGAGGTCACCAGCCCGCCCCCGAGAACCCGTGGAACCTCCGGCGCCTCTCTTTTAAGAAATCCAAGCATGGCGAATGTTGCCGGAGCCTGGCTCAGGTAGTTCAGGGAAAAGCCGATGAGCTCCGGCGTTTGTTGTTCCAGAAGGGTCGTGAGCCGACTCCTGAAATAAGGGAAAAAGGGATTTTCTTCCGGTGTCTGGGCCATTCGAAGAAGGTTTTCCGATTTCAGCGGCGAAAAGCGGGCATCCTGGTAATTACCCAGCTGGAGGCGCCGGGAGGCGGAATCGAAAGGGGCCTGGAGCAGGTGGTTCAACTCATGGACGGCTTTCCGGTATCGGTCTATATTTTCATAGCCCTTTTCATTTTTCAGTATCTCAATGTTTTGAGAGACATGGCGGAACGCCCGGACGGTCCGGGTGTCCTTTTTGTGTCCCAGGTCCCTGGAAAGAAGAAACAGAAGCCCTTCCACGTTGACGTCCAGAATTCGATGGGGTACCTGGTAAGCGGTGAGGGCGCCGGCCAGGCGGACCAGTCCCGGCGGGGGTTCTGAAGGCCGGGACACGGGGGGATGAACAAGGAGGATCATAGAGGCGGGGTCGTCAAGACCCGTTTGCGGGCGTTCCCGTACATTTTTCGAAGAGCGTGATTCGAAAAGACGGCCAGGCTCGTGTTTCTGACGATCCGCTTCACGTCGCCCCGGGTGATTTTGACGGGCTTCCCGGTGAGAAAATCCCCGTCACCGCTGATCTTTCCGAGGGACTCGACGGCCATGAAAAGAGGCCAAAGGCAAAAAAGCCTTAAGCGATAGAGGCTTCGCGGGAGCGCCAGGGTGTATTCCAGGGCGTCGTCAAGACAATCCGCGGCCAGGCGGACAAGACGCCGGTGGGCCTGCACGAGGGCGTCCCGGTTTCCCGGCGCTGACAGGTCCATGGGAAAATGGGTCGATTCAGGGAAGAACGACCGGGGAATGTAGCACCAGCCTCTTGCCTGGTCTCCAAAGACATCCCGGGCGATGTTCGTGATCTGAAGACCCTGCCCGAAAGCGACGCTTTTGTTTTCGAGGATCCGCCTGGCCGCCGGCGAGATGCGGGACGTGTGCCCGGTGAAGATACCCGTCAGCATGACGCCCACGGTACCGGCAACGAAATAACAGTATTTTCGAAGGTCTTTTTCGTCCCGGAGAAAAGAGGTCCCTTCCTTTGCGACGCGCTCCTGAAACCGCGCCATCCCTTCCGCCATTTCCCGGACATGGGTGGAGACGATTTTCACGAGGGAGGGAGGAAGCTTGACGAATTCCCGAAGGACCCGGCTGCCGCTGTGGAGAAGGATGCTTTCATCCTCGTCCTCCCTGAAGGGAAGGTCGTCAAGAAAGTCGACATAACCGTTTTCAAAATTTCGGGACGGCGGAAACATGGAGGCATACTGGCGAAGTTTTTCCGTCTTCAGAGAAGGCGCCATCTCCGGGTCGTCCTCGATCGTGTCGGCCATGCGGCACAGGAGATAGGCAATCAGGACGCCCCGGTAAACAGGTCCCCGAAGGACCCCGATGTTCACGGCAAACGTCCGGGAGACCTTTCTCAGGAAACGTTCACAGAAAATGAAATCATCGGATGACGTCGTCACGGTTTTCCGCTGAATGTCTTTTTCATGAAGGAGACGGGAGCGGGTCATGGAAAGCACTATAAAGAAAAAAGGAAAATCAAGTCAAAGAAAATATGAATCCTGTCCTTGACAGCCGGGAATCCAATTTTCCAGGGAAGCCCTGTGGATGGATAATTGATTAAAAAATGGATAGATCTGAAGCCGAGAAAAAGACGGGTTCGACATTATTGTCGTTTTCGAGGCCGCCGGGACCGTCATTGTCGCCGCGCCGTCCGGGACAATGCCATTTTCCGTCTGGCATCCCGTGTTCTTTGGTTTGCATTATCTCGTGAAAAGGAATATCTATTTCAATGCAGCATGCTGAAAAGGCGAATTTTCCTGATGTAAAAAAGATTTCCGGGGGCCGCTTCAGGGGTTGTCCGTCAGACGTCTCCGGCAGTCGTCAGGAAGCGTTTCGCCGGTTTTGTCGGCCCCGTTCTCTGGTACAATATTTGCGACAGAGAGGACGATGTGCTGAAAAGGAGAATCGAATCATGAAAAAATGTTTTTATTTTCTTCTGGCTCTTGCCCTCTCTCTTGCCCTTTATTCCGTTTCTCCCGTTTCCGGGGAAGAGACACAGGAGGGAAAAAAAGAGACGGCTACGCCCATGCAGGAAGAAGACGGGGCCTGCAAGTGCACCCCCATTTCGAAAATGATCCTCTCTTCCGAGCAGGTCGAGGCCATTGACAGGATAAGCCTCAAGTACAATAATCTGTTTATGCAGCTTCGAAGCCAGATCATGCTCAAGCAGCTGGAAGTCGCGGCCCTCTTGAGAAACCCGGACGCCCGGGACACGGATATTCTCTCCGCGGCCTCGGATATTGGAAAGGTTCGAAGTGAACTGGAGATGGCGGGCATTCAGTGCCAGATAGAAATCCGGCGCGTGTTGACGGCTGAACAGATCCGGTCGTGGTGCAACCTGGAAACCCCGCCCTTGAGGCGGGTCTGGTAAAGGCATGATCGGTCGCAGGCAGAAAAAGGAAGACACGTCCGGGACGCCTCCCCCCCGGGGACCGATCCTCCGGCCTCTCACCGTTACCGTGGTCATTCTCATCGTTGCAGGACTCATTTCCGGTCTCGGTTTCACCTACCTCAAGAGGCTCGACAAGACTCTGAACGATTTCATGGAGAGCCGCGCCCTGGATATTCTGACCACGATTGAAAAAGTGGCCCAGGACAATCTTCATTCCATGTATCAGGCCTTCCGCAAGGACGAGGGCGGCCGGAATTTCATTCCTCTCGCCAGTGAGAGTTTTTCTCCCCAGGAAGATTTGATCCGGGCCCTCGTTGACATCGCCAGGAACATCGACAGGAAATGGCAGACCGAAGGGCTTCGGGACGAAGATCTCACAACCATCGCGGAACGGGAAAACATCTGGCTCATCGCCGTTCTGGACAGGAAAGGGGAGATCGTTTACCAAAGCGGCCGGACGGAAGGAGAGACACCCCGTCAGTCTCCGCCGATTTTTCTGAGTCACGAAGACATCATCATCGATCTTTTCAACCGTGTGGGCGGAAAACTCGATGAAATCGGGTATATCGCCGTGCGTCGCAAGGATGGAAGCGGCACCATCATTACCGCCTTGGACGACAAGGGGTTGCGGGAGTGGTGCACCCGAATTTCCCTGGACCGGGCCATTGGCGAAGCAGGGTGGGGAAAGGGCATGGCCTACCTGGTGATTCTCGACAAGAAGGGCCTGGAAATCGGCCGCTCCGGGGCCCCGGACCTTCCGCCCGTCGAGGATTCTTCCCTGTTTCCAAAAATTGTTGAGCAACAGGTTCCCATCTCGATCCGCAAGAGTGATTTTGACGGTCACCCCGTTCTGGAGGTCCTGTCCCCGGTGACCCTTGACGATCAGGTGGCCGGTTATGCGCGCATCGGCCTCTATAACGACAAAACCAATGACATCCTGAGAGAGAACAAGAACCAGGCCATCCTTTCCACGGTATTTTTCCTTCTCATCGGTGTTCTTTCCATTTACGCCCTCTATCAGAATCAGAACCGCCATCTCATGAAAATGGAGGAAATGAGCCGGAAGCTGAGGCAGGCCGAGCGTCTTTCAGCACTCGGCAAACTGGCTGCCGGCGTCGCCCACGAAATTCGAAACCCCCTCAATGCCATCAGTATCGCCGTTCAGCGGGTGCAGCGCCAGTTCCCCCCGGACCAGGAGGAGAAAAAGGCGCAATTCTTGAAGATCATGGAGATCCTCCGGGAGGAGATCCGGAGGCTGAACGGTATTATCGAGGAATTCATCGTCTTTACCCGGAGCCGCAAGCTCGTTTTCAATAACCACTCCATCGTTGACGTTCTTCAGAAAATAACGGGACTCGTCTCCGAGGAGGCCCATTCTCGGGGGATCAGGCTGACAACGGTCTTTAATGGCGGTCCCATCATCGTCTCCATGGATGAAGACAAGATGAAACAGGCGCTTCTCAATATTCTCAAAAACGCCCTGGAATCCATCACGGGAGAAGGAACGGTTACGGTGGCCCTTCAGAAAAACGGGGAAAAAGAGGTCCGGATCCGCATATCCGACACGGGCAGCGGTCTCACGGATGAGCAGATGGAGCACATTTTCAGTCCCGAATACACGACCAAGGAGAAGGGTCTGGGTCTCGGGCTTCCCCTGGCCTACGAGGTGATCCGCGGCCACCAGGGGGAAATTCACGTGGAAAGCGAGGCGGGCCAGGGAACGACCTTTGAGATCCGGCTTCCAGTGGAACAGGCGGAGGGGGCCGCTGAAAAGACGGTCAGAGAAGGAATTTGAGATTACAAAAGGCTCGTGACGGCCATCGGAAGGACTGAAAAAGGTCCGGGGAAATGACAAAACTGAACATCCTCATCGTGGAAGACGGTAAGACCCAGCGGGAGATGCTGAGGGACTACATGGCCGCGGAAGGTCATACCGTTTTTGAAGCCCAGAACGGCCAGGAAGCGATTGATCAAGTCATGAGCGGTCCTGTGGACCTGGCCCTCCTGGACTACAAGATGCCCGGCATGGACGGCATGGAAGTCCTGAACCGCCTGAAAGCCATCAATCCCGGTATCGATGTCATCATGATCACCGCTTTCGGAACCATCGAAACGGCCGTGGATGCCATGAAACAGGGCGCCCTCGATTACATCACCAAACCCGTCGATCTCGATGAACTGGGCATACTCATTGACCGGATCGCTGAGCGAAAGGTCCTCATCCGGGAGAATGAAATTCTCCGGCAGCGGCTGTGGAAAAAAGGAAGCGCGCCGGACCAGATCATCTACAAGAACCGGCGCATGGAGGACCTGATCAACATGGTCGGCCGGGTCGCCCCGAGCCGGGCCACCGTTCTCCTGCAAGGGGAAAGCGGCACGGGCAAGGAGCTTTTCGCCCGTCTCATTCACACCATGAGTCCCCGGTCGGAGAAACCCCTTATTGTCGTCAATTGCAGCGCCATTCCGGATACCCTTCTGGAAAGCGAGCTCTTCGGCCATGAGCGGGGAGCCTTTACGGGAGCGGCGGCGCGCAGGATCGGGAAGTTCGAGGAAGCCGACGGGGGAACCCTCTTCCTGGACGAGATCGGTGAGTTGTTTCCCCCGGTCCAGGTCAAGCTTCTGCGCTTTCTGCAGGAACGGGAGTTTCAGAGACTGGGAGGAAATCAGGTCATCAAGGCGGACGTCCGGATCATCAGCGCCACGAACAGGGACCTGGAAAGCAAGGTCCGGGAAGGATCTTTCCGGGAAGACCTGTTCTATCGCCTCAACGTGGTGGTCATGAACATCCTGCCCCTCCGCGAAAGGAAAGAGGACATCCCCCTTTTGATCAACCATTTCATCAAGCAGTTCGCCAGGGAAAACGACAAGGACATACAGGGCACGAGCAGTGAGGCCATGGATCTCCTGCTCAAGTACAATTACCCGGGCAATGTGCGGGAACTGGAAAATATCATCGAGCGGGCCGTCGTCATCGCCCGGGATCCCGTCATTTCCCTCCGCGACCTTCCCTTTCAGGCGTTGCCCTCTCACCCACGGGAAGGGGCGCGACCGGGAAAAGAGTCTCTCCGGGGCGCCATCGAGGACATGGAACAGGAGATGATCCAGAAAGCCCTTGAACAGGCCGATCACAACCAGAGCCGGGCGGCCTCCCTTTTAGGGATAAGCGAGAGGATGCTCCGGTATAAGCTGAAGAAATATGGATTCAAATGAGACCGAGAATCTTCCTCGTTTCCGCCGGGGTGGCCACGTCACGGCCGTATTCCCGGCAGAGCCTTCCGTACCTTTCGATGAACTCGGCGTTCGTCCGGGCGAGAACCCCATGCTTCAGGTAAATATTGTCTTCCATGCCGACCCGGATGTGGCCGCCTGAAATCAGGGCCATCATGGCCATGTGAATCTGCTGCCGTCCGATGCCGATGACAGACCAGGTGGCCTCCGGCGGGAGATGTTCATAAAAGTGAAGGAAAGACTTGGGTGTGGCCGGCGCTCCCCAGGGGGTCCCGAGTACGAATTGAAAATGCAGGGGATCGTCCAGTTTGCCCTCGTCTCTCATCCGCAGGGCCGTCATGATCATTCCCAGGTCGAAAACCTCGATTTCCGGCTTGACGCCGTACGCCCTCATCTGCCTTGCCGCCTCATCGAGAAACTCGAGAGAATTGATGAAAGGCTTCCCACCGAGATTGATCGACCCGGCGTCGAATGAGGCGAGTTCGGGCTTCAGCTTCAGGGGGGCGAGCCGTTCTTCCGTGGGCAGGTTCAATCCGGGCACGCCGCTCGTGGTGAGGCAGATGACCACATCCGTCTTCGCCCTCAGTGTGTCCACGACCTTTCGGAACAGGTTGAGGTCCTGGCTGCCCATCCCCGTTTGGGGGTCCCGGACATGAATGTGAACGATGGATGCGCCCGCTTCCCAGCACTCAACGGCGGACTGGGCGATTTCTTCCGGGGTGATAGGGATGTAGGGGGCCACGTCTCTCTGCATCCGGCTCCCCGTAATGGCTGCTGTCAGAATGACCTTTTCTTCCATGGGGAATCCTTTCCCGTACCTCTTTTTTGAAAAATTCTAACACAGCGGCAACTCATCTTCAAGAAATGGCCGGGTTCAGGATCCCGCCGCGGTCGCTTTTTTCTTCAATTCGACCAGGGTGATCTCCGGGGGGGACAGGACCCGCAGGGGCGGGCCCCAGGTCCCGGTTCCCCGGCTGACGTGCAGGAGACCTCCCCCGGCAAGGCTGTAGGTGCCGGATTGATAAGGATAGGCGACGGCCGTGAGAAGGGTGAAGGGAAAAATCTGACCCCGGTGGGTGTGCCCGGAAAGCTGAAGATCGAACCGCCCTTCCGAGGCGGGATGGATGAGGGGCCGGTGTTTCAGAAGAAGCGTGAAAAGATCGTCCTCGGGCAGAAGGGTGTCTTCCTCCCCTTTCGGGACGCCACCAAAACGGCCCACGGCGGGATCATCCACGCCGGTGATGCTCAAAAGGCCGGGAAGGCGGACGGTCTCGCCCCGGAGGATTCGAAAACCGGCCTGTTCGGTGAAACTCAGAGCCGCCGGCAGGCCCGCGTAAGATTCATGGTTGCCGGTGACGGCGAACTTTCCCAGGGGACTCGGCAGGCGCCGGAGCGTTTCGGCGAGTCCGGGCAGGCGGCAGAGGGTTCCGTCCACCAGGTCCCCCGTGGAAACGAGCAGATCCGGCTTGAGGTCCCGGACGATCCGGACGATTCTCTCGAGGTGGCTTTTCCCGACCATGAGCCCCAGGTGGACATCCGATATCTGGACGATCCTGAGGGATGTCGTTCCGGGAGGCAGCTTGTCCGTTTCCAGGGACACTCTTTCAACCTGGATGTGCCGGGCTTCCAGGACCCCGTAAAGGGAAACGAGGAGAGCGGCCCCGAAGGCCAGAAAAAACGCAGTGGATCCTTCAAGGAAGAGCCCCGTCCCCGTTTCCCCGGAAGCCCGAAAAAGGCGGACGAACAGGCGCCCGAGATCCAGGAGGAGGGAAAAGACGAAAAACAGAAAAAGGAACCCCATCCAGGGATACCCGATGTGGGCGAGGACGAAGGCCGCACCCTCATGGCCCGCCCGTTCGGTCACTCGCGTGAGCAGGGGGGTCAGGACGAGGAAGACCGCCGCGATGAGAAGGGGGACCGTGACCCGAGCTCCTAAGGAGAAGGCGGACTGAAGTTTCCAAAGGCCATAGGCGTGAAGGCCGCCGTAAATGAAGATGAAAGTTAGAAGGAAAAGGATCATGAACGCTTTTTCCGGCCCGCCGCCACCTTTCCTTTAAAAGCCTTTCTCTTTTTCGATTTCGCCGATGGATGCGTCGAGAATGCTCACGAGCCGGTCGATTTCCTCCTTTTCGATAATGAAAGGCGGCGCGAGGAGAATGTGATCCCCGTTAACGCCGTCGGCGCCCCCGCCCCCGGGGTAGGTGATGAGGCCTTTCTCAAACGCCCGGTTTCCCACGAGGACGTTCACTTTCATCTTGGGATCGAAGGGTTCCTTTGTTTTCCGGTCCCGGACGAGTTCCACTCCGCAGAAGAGCCCCAGGCCCCGGACGTCTCCCACGATGGGGTGATTTTTGAGCGTCTGGAGTTTTTCCAGGAGATAGGCCCCCATGACGGCGGACCGTTCCACGAGGCCGTGTTTTTCCAGGTATTCGAGGACCGCCAGGGCAACGGCGCAGGAAAGAGGGTTCTGGCTGTACGTGTGACCGTGAATGAAGGCCCCGTTTCCTTCCCGGATGGCCCGGTGAATCGCCTCCGTGGTGATGACGCAGTAGATGGGCGTGTAGCCGCTCGCGAGGCCCTTGGCGGCGATGATCATGTCCGGGGCCACGTTCCAGTGGTCCATGGCGAAATAACGGCCCGTCCGGCCGACCCCGGTCATGACTTCGTCGATCATGAGAAGCACGTCGTAGCGGTCGCAGATTTCCCGGATTCTCTGAAAGTAACCGTCCTTCGGCACGAGGGCCCCGGCTGTAGCGCCCACCACGGGCTCGGCGATGAAGGCCGACACGGAGTCAGGACCTTCATAGAGAATGGCTTTTTCCAGGTCGTCGGCGCACTCGACGGCGCAGCTTTCCGGGTTCAGGTTGAGGGGGCACCGGTAACAGTAGCAGGGCATGATGTGCGGGGTGTGGGTCATGAGGGGCTGGTGGTAACGCCGCCGGCCCGTGTGGCCGCTCAGCGCCAGGGCTCCCAGCGTGTTCCCGTGATAGCTCGTCCAGCGGGAAATCACCTTGTACTTTGAGGGGACACCCCGGTCCACTTGGTACTGGCGGGCCATTTTGACGGCTGTTTCCACGGCTTCAGATCCCCCGGAGAGGTAATAAACCCGGTTCAGTCCCCGGGGGCTTATCCCGATGAGGCGGTCCGCCAGCGCGACAGCCGGTTCCGTGGTGAACTGGGAACCGTGGGTGAAGGAGATGAGGCCCGATTGCCGGAGCATGGCCTCCTGTACTTCCGGGACGCCGTGACCTATGGAGACGACGACGGCCCCGCCGGATCCGTCCATGTATTCCTTCCCGTCGCTGTCGTAAATATAAATGCCCTGTCCCCTCACGGCCTTCGGGTAATGCTTCGTGGGATTTCTGTAAAAAACATGGTCTTCGTTCGTTTTTCCGGTCATGGAGACACCTCCTGGGGGGGACCCCCGTTTTTTAGACGCTTTTTCCTGATCCACTGCAGGACAAAGACAATGGCAAAAAGGCCTATCCCGGCCGCGTCGGTGGGAATGCCCGGTTTGATGAGCAAAAGGGCGATGACGATCAGGAGCGCCGCTTCGTACCAGGTGGCCTGGATCATGAGACACTTCTGGACGCCCGCGGCGAGACAGACGATTCCAAAAGCCGCTGTCGCCGTGGCGAGAATGATTCGGAGAGGGTTTCCCACCAGGATGAGCTCGGGGGAGTAGATGAACATGAAGGGAATGATAAAACCGGCGATGCCGAGCTGAAAGGCCGAGAGGCCCGTCTTCCAGGGGTTGGAACCGGCGACGCCGGCCCCCGCGTAGGCCGCCAGAGCCACAGGCGGCGTGATGTCCGCCCGGGTTCCGAAATAGAGGATGAACAGGTGGGCGCTCATGGCCAGAACGCCCATCTGGATAAGGGCGGGTGCCACCAGGGAGGAGATGATGACATACTGGGCCGTGGTGGGGACGCCCATTCCCAGGAACAGGCAGGCGACCATGGTGAAGGGAAGCGCCAGGTACAGGTGTCCCATGGAGGCGTCTATGACGATGGACGAGAACTGGATGCCGAGCCCGGTCATGGTGATGCACCCGATGATGATTCCCGCCGCCGCGCAGGCCGCGGCGACTTCGACGGCACCGGTGGCGCCCTCCTTGAGACCTTCGAGAATATACCTTCCCAGCAGGGCGAGTGGTTCCCGCCGGACCAGGGCCATGAGAAAAGAGGTGGTGACGGTCGTTATGATGGCCCAGAAAACGGCCCGTTCGGGGGAGTAGTTCTGCATGAGAAAATAGATGAGAATGAAGATGGAGAAAAGATGATGCCATCCCGCGGCGAAAGCGCCCCTGATGCTGGGGAGATCGGCCCGGGGAATCCCCGAAAGCCCGAGGGAGACGGCCCGGAAGTGGACCTGCATGAAGGTGGAGAAGAAGGCGAGGGAAGCGGGGATCGCCGCGGCGATGCAGACCTTGATGTACGGCACGGCCAGGAACTCGGCCATGATGAACGCCGCCGCCCCCATGATGGGCGGCATGATCTGCCCCATGGTGGACGATGAGGCTTCCACCCCGGCGGCGAAGTAGTCCGGGTATCCCGTTCTTTTCATGAGAGGAATCGTGAAGGAGCCGGTGGTGACTGTATTTGCCACGGAACTCCCCGATATCATGCCGAAAAACGTGCTGGAGGCGACGGCGGCCTTGGCCGGTCCCCCCCGGGTCCCACCGGTGAGGGCGAAGGCCACATCGGTAAAAAACTGACCCGCTCCCGTCTTCCGGAGAAGGGCTCCGTAGAGGATGAAAAGAAGGATGAAGTTCGCCGACACCCCGAGGGGAACACCGAAAATCCCGTCCGTCGACAGGGCCAAGTAGGTGGACAGGCGCTTGATGCTGTACCCCCGGTGGGCGAAATAATCGGGAAGGTAGGGGCCGAAAATGGCATAAAGGATAAAGAAAACAGCGATGAGGGGAACCGCCGGTCCCGTGGTTCTCCGGGAGGCCTCGAGAACAATGAGGACGAGGAGGGTTCCCAGGGCTACGTCGAGAGGTTGAAAGGCACCCGCCCGGTTCAGGATGGGGGTGGAATAGATGAAAATCCAGACGCAGATGCCGCAGGAAACGGCCAGGAATATGCCGTCGAAAAGGGACATCCGGTTTTTGGGAGACCGCTTTCGGGAAAGGGGGTAGAGGGCGAAGGCGAGGATGGACATGAACATCCAGTGGAGGGCCCTGTGATCGAGAGCGAAAAAAGGGTGAATATAGGCATAAAGCAGGTGGTACAGGGAGGTGACGACAGCGATGACCGTGACGGCTTTTCCCGCCGCTCCCCCATATTCCCTCTTTCTCTCGAATTTTTTCAGGATTTCCTGGGCCCTGGCGGCGTCGGACCCATCGTGGCTCTCCGCCGGCTTCCTCGGGTCGATGGTCATGGCACTTCCTTTCTCCCGGGTTTCTCTTCAGCGACTGCGAAAATGCGCACCCGGTCCCCGCCTTCGGCGATGGTCTTCAGGGGATAGGCTTTGCCGCCCACGGTCAGAACATGGTTCGCCGTTCTGCCCACCCGGAGGTAAAAGGGGTCCATGGGCCGGTCCAGGGTCACGACGGTCTTCTTTTCCCCGAAACGAACAGTCCGTCCGCCATGGGATTGAAACTCCAGGCCGGCGCCATACCAGTCGTATTCTTCCGAGACGATTCGGATCCCCCCCCCTTCATCGATGACGAAGGTGTCGCGCACGGGGGTCAGGTCGGAAGAGTGGGTGTATTCCAGGTAGAAACGGTCACCGGCCCTCACGGGGCGGTTGAGCAGGCACGACCCCCCCGGTTCCCGGACAACCCGGAGAGAAAAAAAGGAACTTTCCCCGCCTTGTCCCTCCTCTCCGGGAAAAATAAGAGAGAGACACAAAAGGAATAGAACCGGTAAAACCCGTTTTCCTGTCATGACGGTTTCACGAAAAGCCCGGCTGTTTCGAGGCTTTCCGTGTCCTGTCAATGTTTCGGAGCGGCCGATTCCCCTCATTTCTCGAATACCCGGGCAACGGCCTGGGGAGCCTTTCGCGAAGCCGTCGGAAAAGAACATCTTGAAGACTTTTTAAAAGTCCAGCTGTCATGAAGGAAGATAAAAAAGCCCGGCCGGTTCCGAGGCCGGCCGGGCGAAACGATTTGTTGCTACTTTACGGCGCCCACTTCCTTGAAATACTGGAGGGCTCCCGGATGGAGCGCGATGGGGCTGTTCACGGCATTGGCCGGCGTCAGCTGGGCGGCGATGGGGTGAATGTAGGTCAGGGCGTATTTCCCCTGGTCGACATTGGAGAAAATAGCCTTGACGACCTTGTAGGCCACGCCCTGGAGCATGCGCTTGCTCGCGATGAGAACGTTGGAATCCCCGAGGCACAGGACATCGTAATCCACGTCACTGTATGTGTTTCCGGGGATCGTGATTTTCAGGTAGTAGGGGTATTTCTGAATGATCCTGTCCGCCAGGGCCGCCTCGATGGGAACGAGCACAATGTCCCGGGTGGCCGCCAGATCCATGACCGCCGCGCCGGGGTAGGCGAAGTTGAAGAAGACGGCGTCAACGACCCCGTCTTTCAGGGCCTGGACCGATTCGGTCTGGGAGAGATTGGCGATGGTCACGTCCTTTTCCAGGTCGAAGCCCGCCTCTTCCAGCATGACCTTCGCCATGGTGGAGCAGCCGCTGCCGGGAACGTCAATGGAAATCTTCTTTCCCCTGAGATCCGCCATGGTCTTGATGCCCGACTGGGATGTCGTGACGATGTGCTCCGGGGCGGGATACATCTGGAACAGGGCCACGAGGTCATATTTTTCCTCGAAAGGGTCCAGGCCGTTCAGAGCCTTGTAGGCTACGCTTCCCATGACCATGCCCATGTCCGATTCCCTTTTGCCCACGAGCCGGCAGTTTTCCACGGATGCCCCGGTGGACTCGGCGGCGCACCGGAGATCCTCGATGGTTTTTTCGATGACCACGGCCATCCCGCCGCCAAGGGGATAATAAACGCCCCCGGGGCTTCCGGAAGCGAGGGTGAGGAACATTTTTTTCGCCGCCAGGGCCTGTCCCCCGAAGACGAGACCGACGGCCAGGGCCGTGATGAACAGAACGTAAAGAATACGCTTCATGAAGTAACCTCCTTTTCTTTCTTCGTTTTCAGATCGAAGCGGCATCGTGCCGCTTCCTGCCCGTGCTTGATCGGTAAAGACGGAGCGTGACTCCCGGTCCGTCAAGACCCGCAGCTAAAGGTTTTTCACCCCGGCCGCCTCGTCGAAAAAATCTCTTCCCGTCCAGTATTCACAGGTCCCGGTCCGTTTCGGGAGGACGTGGTCGACGAAACGGGCGAACCGGAGGCAATGACACCGGGTACCTTCCTCGTCCATGCTGAAGTAAAGACAGTGCGGGCAGTCTGTCGAGATTGAGTTTTTCGTGGCGGAAAAAGGCGAAGAATCAAAACGACTCATGGTTGTCATACCTCGATTTCGCGGAACCGGGAATCCCGCCCACGCCCCCTTCACGACAGGCAAGACAACTTTTTTATAAAACGTTGCCCTTTCCCTGTCAAGGAAGAAGGTTCTTTTAATTCGCCGTTATTCCCGATATACTCCAACGAGATCCAGTGACGGCGCAGGGAAGGTGAAAGCCCATGCTATACGGAATCCTTCGGGATCTTGTTCTCGTCGTTCACGGTGCTTTTGTCCTGTTTGTCGTTTTCGGCGGCCTTCTCGCCTTTCGGTGGAAAAAAGTTCTCTGGTGGCATCTTCCCGCCTTCATCTGGGGTGTGCTCGTGGAGTGGACAGGCTGGTTCTGTCCCCTGACGCCCCTGGAGGAATGGCTCGGGATGAAGGCCCTCGAGGCGGGGTCCCCGGGAGAGCTTACAGCGCCCTTCCTTCTTCCTCTTCTTTACCCGTCCTCCCTTTCCCGGGGGGCGCAGATGTTTTTGGGAACCGCCGTTCTTTTCTGGAATCTTCTTCTTTACGGCCTTCTCTTCCGGAGAGGAAAAAGGGGGGATTCAGGGGAGCGGTATGAATGACCCGTCGGATGGGAAGGCTTTTTCGGAATGCCTCCTCGCCGTGGACACGGGATTGAGAACGGGTCTTGCCCTCTTCGACCGCCGAGGCCGTCTCGTGTGGTTCCGGTCCAAGCATTTCGGGGACCGGAACAGCTTGAAACGGGCCGTCCGATCCCTCCTTTCCGGTCTTCCCGGCCTGTCCCGGGTTGTTGTGGAGGGAGGCGGGAGGCTGGGAGAGATCTGGATTCGGGAAGCCGCCCGGCTCGGAATTCCGGCCGTGGTTATTTCGGCGGAGGCGTGGCGCGACCTGTTGCTTTACCGAAGGGAAAGAAAAAGCGGGGCCGATGCGAAACGCCATGCCCTTTTACTGGCCCGGCGGGTCATCTCCTGGTCCCGGCTGCCCCTTCCCCCGTCCCTGAAGGACGATGCCGCCGAGGCCGTCCTGGCGGGCCTGTGGGGGGTTTGCCAGGCGGGCTGGATTTCCCGGATACCCCCTGAAATCAGGAGAAACACCTGATACAGAGGAACGATTTTCTCTTGATTTTTTTCCCTCCCGGCCCCATAGTTTCCAAAATTGACGGCTTCGTAAAAAGTCCATAGGCTTTGTTGCCCTTCATCCCTCGTCATTGCGACGTACCAATAAGTACGTCTCATTCCTCGAGATTCGGGCGCCTTGCCTCTGGATCTTTTTACAAAGCCGTCTGTAACGGAACATTTTTCCAGTTTTTACGAGTTCATCAAAATTCAGGAAAATTTTTCTTAAGGATATGAATCGAACGAACCCCTGCCTGTCCTGCGGCGCCTGCTGCGCTTTCTACCGGGCTTCCTTCTACTGGGGCGAAGGCGACGATGTGACGGAAGGCGGCGTTCCCGTGGAACTGACGGAGAAAATGGATTCCTTCCGGCGGTTCATGAAGGGGACGGGAGGGAACAGGCCCCGGTGCGTCGCCTTGACCGGCGACATCGGAAAGCGTGTCCTGTGCGCCATTTATGAAAGGCGGGCGTCCGTGTGTCGCGACTTCGCCCCGTCGTGGCTCGACGGGAGACCGAACGGGCGATGCGATGAGGCTCGGGCGGCCTGGGGACTCCTTCCGCTTACCCCCGATTCCTGGATGTCCCCGGGAGAATTTCCCTCGGCGGCCTGATTGACTCAGCTGTCGAGCCCCTCCAGCAGGGCCAGGACATTGTGACCCAGCACCCGATGGTTGTACCCCCCTTCCAGGATGGCAAAACAGCCCCCCCCGGCCTTGCGGCTCTTTTCCCGGACCAGGCGGCCGATCTCACGGTAATCGGATGTCGTGAGCAGCCCGCCCCAGTCCGCCTCGTGGTGGTCGAATCCCGCTGAAATACCTATAATGTCGGCATCTTCCGGGAGAGCACCTTCCACTTCCCGCAGGTATCCCGCCCGGTCATGGGCTGTCGGGTTCAAAATTTTCACGTAACCGGTGCTGCCCAGGATGTTCATGGTCCCGTCGCCGAAGTGAAGATCGATATCGAGCACAAAGGCCTTCCCGATTTTCCCCTCCCGCTTCAGCTTCGAAATGGCGATGGCCATGTTGCTGAAGAAGCAGAATCCCCAGGCGCTGCTGAAGGAGGCATGGTGTCCCGGCGGCCGGATCAGCCCGAAAGCCGGTTCGGTGAGTCCCGTTTCCGCCGCCAGGATCGCGCCCCCGGCAGCCAGGGCGGCGATGTCGTAAAGACCGAGATGCCGGATGTGTTCAATGTGATAATCGCTGTGGCAGGCGGCGATGTCTTCCCGTGAGGCCGGCGACGGTTTCATGACGTCAAACCGATCCTGGATGACATCGAGAATGGCTTCGACCCGCCCTTCCGAAGCGGCAGGGTCGGAACAGTAGGACCCAATGAAGTCGGGATGGTAAATGATTTTCATGACCGATGGGGTTCCTCCTTTTTTTGTTTTGCCAATTTAGCAGGAAAAGGGTGACGCGGTCAACCACCGCCTCGGTCAATCGAGCCGTTTTCGGAAGCGGCGGACAGCCCCGCCGAGAAGGATGACGCCGATGATCAGAAGGGCCGTAAGCTGGGGCCAGAGGATGCCGATTCCCACGCCCTTGAGAAAAATGCCCCGGATGATGATGAGAAAATACATGAGGGGGTTGAGATAGGTGAGCCACTGGACTGGTTCGGGCATGTTGGCCACGGGGAAGACAAAGCCGCTCAGCATGAAAAAAGGGAGAATGAAGAAGAAGGTGGTCATCATGGCCTGCTGCTGGGTAGCCGAGATGGTGGAAATGAAAAGCCCGACCCCCAGGGTACTGAAGAGAAAGAAGATCGTCGCCGTCCCGAGGAGAATGAGGCTTCCCGCCAGGGGGATCTCGAACCAGTAAACGGCGAAGGCGGTGACGACGATCATCTGGGCAAGGGCGATGATGCTGTAAGGGATCGTCTTCCCGAGAATGAGCTCGGCGGGCCTGAGAGGCGTCACGATGAGCTGCTCCATGGTTCCCCGCTCCTTTTCCTTGATGATGGCCATGGAGGTGAAAAGGAGGGTCAGGATCATGATGAGAAACGCCACAATGCCGGGAACGTAAAAATTCTGGCTGTACAGGTTTGGGTTGTACCAGGTTCGCGGCCGGGCGTCGATATTCCCGTAGTCCATGAAAAAAGGGTAGAGCTCCCGCAGGAGGAGTCGGTTGAACCTCTCGAGGACAAAGGACGTGTACGCGATCCGGTTGACGGTCATGTTGCTCATGCTTCCGTCGGCCAGGATCTGGACGGCGGCCGTCTCCCCCTTGCGGATCCGTTCACTGAAGTCCGGTCCGATCTTGATCACCAGGTCGACTTTCCGTTGCAGAAGCCGGCTTTCCAGTTTCCGGGGATCGTCGCTCATCTGAATGATCCGGAAAGTCCGGCTTCCCTCGAACCGGTCCATGAGCATCCGGCTCTCCCGGGTTTTGGACTGGTCCAGGAAACCCACGGTGATGGTCCGTATGTCCGTGGTGACCACGTAGCCGAAAACGAGGAGCTGGATGAGCGGGGCGATGACGAGAAGGGGCCGGTTTTTCCGGTCCCGGAAAAGCTGAATGAATTCTTTACGGATGAGTTCCCGAATGCGAAGCCGGTTCATTCCTACAGGCCCTCCCTCTTGAGAATCATGAAAGCCAGGGTCCCCAGAAGGAGAGCCATGAGGGCCAGGACGGCATAACTCGGCCACAGGTAAGAAAACCCCACGTTCCGCAGATAGAGACCGTTCAGGATATCGATGAAATATCGGGCCGGGACGACGGCGGTGAAGGCCTGGAGAACCCTGGGCATGTTCGCGATGGGAAACACGAAGTCGGAAAGGAGGAGTGAGGGGAGATAGGTCAGCAGGATGGCCATCTGGTTGGCCACGAGCTGGGACTTGGTGACGACGGAGATGACGAAGCCGAGGCAGAGTGCGACGGCGATATAGAGGGACGAGGCGGCGATGAAAAGCCAGAAACTGCCCTTGACGACGACGCCGAAAAGAATCTGCCCCATGAGGACGGCGATGAGGACATCGGTCATGGCGATGAAAAAATACGGCACGGCCTTTCCGGCGAGGAACTCGGAAGCGTGAAGGGGAAGAGAAAAAATGGTTTCCATGGTCCCGTTTTCATACTCTCTCGCGATGACGAGGGATGTCAGGAGAGCGCCCACGATCATGATGATGATGGCGATGATGCCCGGAACGATGAAATTGCGGCTTTCCAGGTCCTCGTTGAACCAGACCCGTATTTCTCCCGTTACCGGCGGGGGGATGGGGTTTCGGCCGCTTCTGTTGAGAAACGCCTCCATGAGATCGTTATTGTAGTCGGAAACGAGCTTTGTCGCGTATCCCGACGAGATGCCAGCCACGTTGGGGTCGCTTCCATCGAAGAGAATCTGGATGGGGGCGTCCCGGTTAGACCGGATGTTTTCGGTGAAGTCGGGCGGAATGAGAACGGCCATGGTGGTCCACCCGTGGTCGAGATACCGGGTGACCGCCTCGATGTTTTTTTCATGGGCGATGATATCGAAATATGGGGAGGACTCGAACCTGGACAGAAAATCCCGGCTCAGGTCGGTGCGGTCGAAATCGACGACCACCGTTTTGACGTGGTCAACGTCGAGGCTCAGGGCATATCCGAAAAGAAGGATGAGGAGAAGCGGTAAGGCAAAGGCCAGGTAGAGGCTTCGGAAGTCCCGGATGAGATGGTAGAATTCCTTGCGGGCGACGGCCTGGACCTTTCGAAGGTTCACGGGGTTTTCCTGTCCATGAGGGCAATGAACGCCTCGTTCAGCGTGCCCCTCTTTTTGCCGGGAAGAGCCTCCCGGACGATGTCGTCGGGGCTGCCCATGGCGGCGATGCGGCCCTCGTTGATGAGGGCCAGGCGCCGGCAGTTCCGGGCTTCGTCCATGTAATGGGTGGTTACGAAAACGGTGACCCCTTCTCCCGCCAGCTTTTCGATAAAGTCCCAGAAATGGCGTCTCGTCAGGGGGTCGACACCGGAGGTGGGCTCGTCGAGAAAGATGATCTTCGGCCGGTGGAGCAGGGCGCAGCCCAAAGCCAGTCGCTGCCGCCATCCCGGCGGGAGATCCCGGGTCAGGCGGTTCCGGACGTCGGTGAGCCGGGTGACCTCCATGATCCATGCCGTCCGTTCCGCCCATGTGTCTTCCGGGAGGCTGTAGATGCCCAGGTAAAAGCGGATGTTCTCGAAAGGGGTCATGTCTTCATAAAGGGAGAACTTCTGGGACATGTACCCGATGGAGGCTTTGACTTTCTCCGGTTCCCCGGCGATGTCGTGACCGGCGACGAACCCTCTTCCGGATGTGGGAGACAGGATGCCGCAGAGCATTCGTATGGTCGTCGATTTCCCCGAACCGTTGGGCCCGAGAAAACCGAAGATTTCCCCCTTTTCGACGGTAAAGGAGATCCGGTCCACGGCGACAAAGTCGCCGAAGCGTTTTTCGAGCTCCTCCACGGAAATCGCCTCAGATCTTGAATTGGTCATGGGCAAGCTCCCTGTCGGCCTTTCCGATACGGTCGATCATGGCGTCCTCGAGGGTCGGAGAGGTTCCCTGGATGTCCGCCGGCGGGCCCAGGTCCAGAAAAACGCCCCGGTGCATGAGGGCGAGAAGGTCGCACTTTTCCCCCTCGTCGAGATAGGCCGTGGAAACGAGGATCGTCATGCCCTCGTCCCGCATCTGGAAGAGGATGTCCCAGAACTCCTCCCGGGAGACCGGATCGACACCGTTGGTGGGCTCATCGAGGAGGAGGATTTCCGGGTGGTGGACGAGGACGCAGGCGAGGCCGAGCTTCTGTTTCATTCCCCCGGAGAGGTTTCCCGCCAGGCGGTCCACGAAAGGGTCGAGATTGGAAAACCCGAGAAAACGCTCCCGCCTCTCTTTTCTTTCCGGTCCCCGGACGGCGAAGATGTCGAGAAAGAAATCCATGTTTTCCCCCACTGTCAGATCTTCGTAGAGACCGAATCGCTGGGGCATGTATCCGATCAGCCTCTTTATCTTTCGGCGGGCGGAAAGGACGTCGTAACCGTTGAGCAAAATCCGCCCCTCCGTCGGTCGGATCATCGTGGCGATCATGCGCAGGAGGGAGGATTTCCCGGCGCCGTCGGACCCGATAAGGCCGAAGATTTTTCCCCGGTCGACAGTGAGGCTTATGTTTTTCACGGCAGGAATCTCGCCGAAAAAAAGGGAAACCCCCTCAACGCGGACGAGCGGTTCCCCGGTGCCGGCCCGGTCCGTTGCCGTGGGGATCCGGGGTCCTTCAGCGGAGCCAGGCATCGGCGGGCATCCCCGTTTTCAGTTCCAGCCCGCCATTGGGAATGGAGACCTTGACGAGATAGACGAGTTTCACCCGTTCCTTGTGGGTCTGTATGATTTTGGGTGTGAATTCACCTTCCGGGGAAACGTAGGATACGGTACCCCGGAAGACCCGGTCAGGGAAGGTGTCGATCCGCACATCCACAGGCTGACCCGGGTAAACTTTTCCGATATCGGTCTCGCCCACATAGATTTTCAGGTCCACCCGGGAAAGATCGCTCAGGGTCAGCACTTCCTGTCCGGGGGTGATCACTTCTCCCGGCTCCACGTTTCGGCTCGTGACAATCCCGTTGTAGGGCGCCGTCAGGCTCCCGTGGTCCTTCTGGATCTCGGCCAGTTTCCGGGAGGCTTCGAGAGCCCTCACCTGGGCCTCCGCCACCTTTTTCTCTTCGCTAACCGTCTCCAGTTTTTTCAGGCCGCTTTCGGCCTGTCTCAAGACCGCCCGGGCCTCCACAAGCCGGGCCTCGGCGGTTTCGAAATTCAGCCTCACGGCGTCCCACTCCTGCTGCGAAACGACATTTTTGCGAAAGAGGACGTCATACCGCTCCCGGTTTCGGGCCGCCTCCGTGAAGGCCGCCTGGGCACTTGCGACGCCTGCCCGGGCCCGTTCGACATCGGCCGGGAGGGTCTCCTGGAGCATGTCCAGGGTCGTTTCGATCCTGGTGAGATTATTTCGGGCCGTTTCAACGTTGGCCTCCGCCTGGGCCAGGGCGGCCTCGAACTCGGAGCGGTCGAGTTCGGCCAGGAGGTCCCCCTGCTTGGCGGCCTGTCCTTCAGAAACATGAACGGCCGTGACGATTCCCCGCACCTGGAAAGCCAGTTGTGAATTCGTTGCCTCGATGGTTCCGGAAAAATAGAGCTCGTCCCCGGCGTTTTTCTCCTTGGCCACGTAGACAAAAAGAGCCACCGCCAGGAACAGCGTCAGAAAAACCAGAACGATCGCTTTCTTTTTCATGGATTCCCTCGTCTTCCCCCATCGTGGCCGCCATAGCGGTTTCCGGGCGTCTTTTCCATGTACCTGTGTGATCTTTTTGATATCACCGCCGTGAAAATCAAGCAACCGGAACTTTTGAAGCCGCCGTCGACGGTTGCCTGTCATTTATGATAAATAAAACGTGAGAACGCTGGAAGCAGGCTTCCTGCAAATCTGGTAAGATACGCAAAAAATCGATTTCCAGGGGAGAGGCGGATTGCGGGAAAGCGGGTCGGGCCCGCCGATGCCGGTGAAATCTTCGAGAAAATGGAAATCGGGAGAAGGGAGGAAATCATGTCGAAAATCAGGCTCGGGATCAGTTCCTGTCTCCTCGGTGAGAGGGTCCGTTGGAACGGGGAGCACAAACTTGACCGTTTCCTCGCCTATACACTGGGAAAATACGTGGAATACGTGCCCGTCTGCCCGGAAGTGGAGGCCGGCTTCGGGGTTCCCCGGGAGACCATGCGTCTCGTTGGGGATGTGGAGGCCCCCCGTCTCATGACCTCCAGAACCGGCCGGGACATGACGGACCAGATGACGGCCTGGGCCAGCCGCCGAGTCGCGGAACTGGAAAATGAAAACCTGGACGGCTTCATTTTCAAGAGCGATTCCCCCAGCAGCGGCATGGAACGGGTCAAAGTCTACGACGACCGGGGGATGCCCCGGAAAACAGGGGTCGGACTTTTCGCCCGGGCATTCATGGACCGTTTCCCCCTGCTGCCGGTGGAGGAGGACGGCCGGCTGCACGACATCAAGCTCCGGGAGAACTTCATCGAGAGTATCTTTACCCTTCACCGGTGGCGGAAAGCGACGGCAAAGGAAAAAACCCGCCGCGTCCTTGTGGATTTTCACACCCGGCACAAGCTGTTCCTCATGGCCCACAGCCCGAAGCATGCCCGGGAAATGGGAAAGCTCGTGGCGGACCCTGGAAAACACGGTCAGGAGGAGCTTTTCCAACGCTACCAGGCGGCCCTCCTGGAGTCCCTCAGCCTGAAGACGACAACGGCCAAGCACGTGAACGTCCTCGATCACATCATGGGGTATTTCAAAAAAGTTCTGACCGGGGACGAAAAAAAAGAACTCCTGGAAGTTATCGGGATTTACCGCCGGGGGGATTTTCCCCTCATCGTTCCCGTGACGCTTCTGTCCCACTATGTCCGGAAATACGATGAACCTTACCTGAAAGAACAGGTCTATCTCCAACCCCATCCCCTGGAGCTTCAGCTCCGGAACCACAGCTGAGGCCGGGAGGGGGATGCGGATGCGTGAAGAGAGGGTTCGCGTTCTCAAGGTGGGGGAGGCTAAAAGAGGGCCCGTCCTGTACTGGATGAGCCGGGATCAGCGGGCGGTGGACAACTGGGCCCTCGTATTCGCCCAATCCCTGGCCCTGGAAAGGGGGGTTCCCCTGGGCGTCGCCTTCTGTCTCGTGGAGAATTTTCTCGGGGCCACCTTGAGACAGTATGGCTTCATGCTTCGGGGGCTCGATGACGTACGCGGTGTCCTGCAAAAGAAAAGCATTCCTTTTTTTCTCCTTCGGGGCGAGCCGGGCACGGAAATCGTCCGCTTCGTCAAGGCCCACGGCATCGGCGCCCTGGTGACGGATTTTGATCCTCTGCGGATCAGGAAACCCTGGAAAAAGGCCGTCGTGGAAGGGGTGTCCGTGCCCTTTTACGAGGTGGACGCGCACAACGTGGCGCCCGCCTTCGCCGTCACCCCGCGCCAGGAATACGCCGCCCGGACCTTCCGGCCCCGGGTCATGCGGGTTTTGGACGAATTTCTCGACCCGTTCCCCGAACTTGCCGATCACCCGTTCCCCTGGCCCGGAAAGAAGGGGAAGATTCAGAAAGGGGTGGATATCCTGCCCACCCTTCGAATCGACCGGGCGGTGGGGGAAGCCTCCTGGATTCGGCCGGGCACGGCGGCCGGCCTGGCGACTCTCGCAGAATTCGTGAAGAGCGGTCTCAATGCCTATCCCGAGTCCCGGAACGACCCCGTCCGGGACGGTCAGTCCGGGCTTTCGCCTTATCTTCATTTCGGACAGGTCGGCCCCCAGCGGGTCGCCCTTGCGGTGAGGGACGCCCACGCCTCGCCGGAGGCTAAGAAGGCTTTCCTCGAGGAGGCCGTTGTCCGGCGGGAGTTGTCAGACAATTTCTGCCTCCACAACGAGGCCTACGATTCCCTGGAAGGCGCGCCGGCCTGGGCGCGGAAAACCCTCCGTGACCATCGAAGGGACAGACGCTCCTATCGTTACCGGCCCGAGATTCTCGAGGCCGCCGAAACCCACGACTCCCTGTGGAACGCCGCCCAGATGGAAATGGCCAAACGGGGAAAGATGCACGGCTACATGCGCATGTACTGGGCCAAGAAAATCCTGGAGTGGACCGGATCACCGGAGGACGCCCTCGCCATCGCCGTTCGCCTGAATGACCGGTATGAACTCGACGGCCGGGATCCCAACGGCTACGTGGGGTGCCTCTGGTCCATCGGGGGGCTTCACGACCGGGCGTGGCCCGCCCGGCCTGTTTTTGGAAACGTCCGTTACATGAACGACCGGGGCGCCCGCCGGAAATTCGACGTGGACGCCTACATCCGGAAGGTGGCGTCTTTCTGAGACACGAAGATTTTCAAATCAGGGATTTTTGACAAGTCATCCCATAAGGCGTTTCAAGAGCGGTGACATGAGCCTTTTCGAATATGACCGTCCGGCCGTCAGGGAGGCGAATCGCCGGGACCTCGGCCCTCTCTATGAAGAACTCCCGTGGGTGAATCCGAAGACGGCGGAACAGGCCCGGGAGGAGCGGCAGCGCCTTCTGGAAATGCTCAAAAACCACGCGGTCTTCGGTTTCCGGGGGACCAAGGTGGACATGAGGAACCTTTCCCCGGGCTGCCGGCTCTGCGGGGAGGGGGCCTGGTCCTGCCTTTTCATAAACGGTGTCTGCAACGGACACTGTTTTTACTGTCCCACGGAGCAGAAGAGCCGGGACGTTCCCATGACCGGCACCCTGTCCTTTCCCGAACCCCGGGAATACATCGCCTATCTGGAAAAATTCGGGTTCCGGGGCATGAGCGTCAGCGGCGGCGAACCCCTCCTCACCCTGGACCGGACCCTGGCGTTCGTGACAAAGATCCGAAGACACTTCGATACGTCCCTTTACATCTGGCTTTACACCAACGGTCTTCTGACGAACCGGGAAAACCTGGGCCGTCTCCGGGATGCGGGCGTGGACGAGGTGCGCTTCAACATCGGCGCCGGGAACTATCGCCTCGAACCGGTCCGGGAAGCCGTGGGAATCATTCCGGTCGTGACGGTGGAAATCCCCGCCGTTCCGGAAAAAGAAGATCTTTTGAAAGAGAAGATCCTGGAGATGGCCCGTTCGGGGGTGACCCATCTCAATCTTCACCAGATCCGCTGCACGCCCTACAACGGGAGACAGCTCCTGGCCCGGAACTACACGCTCCTTCACGGTCCCCGGGTGGCTGTCCTGGAATCGGAACTCACGGCGCTTCGGCTTCTGGCGGGCCTTCGGGAAAAGGGAATCGATTTCCCCGTGAATTACTGTTCTTCCGTCTACCGGAGCCGTTTTCAGACCGCCGGGGCGAGACGGAGAAACGCCCGGCTCATCCGGAAGCCCTGGGAAGACATCACCGAGGCGGGGCTTATCAGGAGCTTTTCCGTTGAAGGGTCCCCGGAATACATTGGCCGGATCGCCGGGGAACTCGAGGCCGATGAGGCGGCCCCCGGTTCCTGGACCCTGTCGGGGAAGAATCGCCTTCTTTTTTCGGGCCCTGTCCTGTCCCGACGGGATTTTTCCGGCGGCACCGTGAAAGTGTCCTACACGGCCTGTTCCCTCCACCCCTCGGTCACCTACCGGAATCCGTATCACGACGTTACCCTCACGAGGAAGAGGTCCGTGGTGATCGAACGGAACACCGTCGCCCGGGATATCCCCCTGTCACCCCGGGAAATCGATTTCTTCAAGGGCCGTTTCCTGGGCGGCGACGCAGCCTCTTCAGAGGTGGGCCGGGATCTCCGGGAAGGGACACCGCCGGGGCGGGATGAAGGGATGGAAGGGGAAAAATGGCATACCATTTTCGAAAGCGAAGTCATTCCCGAAGGCTTGTCCTATTACTACTGAATTCTCACGTTTTCCTCGGGATCTTTTGGGACGACTAATGGTGACGACGTACCGGCCTTCACGGCAGCCGGAAGGTAGATAAACAAGTCGTAATTTACATTGTGTAGAAAAGGAAAAAAGATGGCGACCGTTGTTGTTGTCGGGGGGGGGTGGGGCGGCTGCGCGGCAGCCCTCATGGCCCGCCGGAAAGGGGCCGAGGTCATCCTCGTCGAGCGGACCGATCTTCTCCTCGGAACGGGACTCGCAGGGGGCATTTTCAGGAACAACGGCCGGCAGACGGCGGCGGAGGAGATGATGGGTCTCGGTGCCGGGGAGCTCTTCGAGCTGTGCGACCGACATGCCCGTCATCGACAGGTCCGTTTCCCCGGCCACGAACACGCCAGCCTGTGTGAGATGGCTGCCGTGGAAAAAGACCTCCGGTCACTCCTGGAGGATCGGGGCATCGTTATTTCCTGGAACAGCCGGATCGTCCGGGTGAAAAAGAAAGGGGATCGTATCCTGGCCGTTCTCGGGGAGGAGGGCCTTTCCTTCGTGGGGGATGCCTTCGTCGACGCGACGGGAACGGCGGGCCCCTTGTGGCGATGCACCGTCCACGGTTCCGGGTGCGCCATGTGCGTTCTTCGCTGTCCCTCTTTCGGAGGCCGGGTCAGCCTCACCGCCCTGGCGGGCATCCGGGAAAAACGGCACGTCCGGCCGGATGGCGGCGTGGGAGCCTTGAGCGGCTCCTGTCATTTTCTTCGGGAGTCTCTGTCGGCGGGGTTGCGGGACGAACTGGATCGCTCCGGCGCCGCGATTGTCCCCCTTCCTCCAGAACTGAAAGAGTCCGGCCTGGCCGATGCCGTCAGGGAAAAGAAAAGAGAGGGAACGGGATTTCATCGGCTGCTTTCTCCGATGGAAGGAATGACAGGTTCCCGGGGACGATTTCTCGACGATCTCCTGTCCTTTGCGAGCGTCACATGGACGCGGACGCAAGGAGGGCCAGCGGTGAAGGGCTCCCTTTCGGCGAAGGTATGCCGGCAATACGCGTTGCCTGAATTTTCCGAAAATCTCATTCTCCTGGATACCGGTCATGTGAAGGCCATGGTTTCCTACTTCGACCTTCCGTCCCTCAACAGAATTCCCGGATTGGAAAAGGCCCGGTTCCTGTCGCCTGCCGGGGGAAGCCGCGCCAATTCGGTGCGATTTCTCGCCCTGTCGCCCCGGGATGAAAAAATGGCCGTCCAGGGGGCCGGGAATCTTTTCTGCTGCGGGGAAAAGGCCGGTCTCCTCGGTCATACGGAAGCCATCGTCACGGGAACCCTGGCGGGATTCAATGCCGCCAGGGTCGCCCGCCGTCTTCAGTCCGTGGAGCTTCCCGGTGATCTTGCCGTGGGGGATATGGTCCGGTTTTCGACAGAAGAAATGGTAAAGGGCCGGACAATTTCCCATCCATACACCTTTTCGGGATCCGTGTATTTTGAGCGGATGAAATCCCGGGGACTTTATCTGAAGGACCGGGAGGCGGTAAACCGAAAAATCCGGCAGGCAGGCCATGAAAACTATTTCGACGCCTGAACCCGGTACGGAATCGGAAATCCTCTTTGAAGACCAGGGGATTCTGGCCGTTTCCAAGACCGCCGGCGATCTTGTCATCCCCGGACGGGGTTCGAGCGGCGAATCCCTGGTGGATCGCCTGTCGCGGGAACGGAAGGAGAAGCTCTTCATTGTTCACCGTCTCGACAGGGAGGCAAGCGGTGTCGTTCTTTTTGCCCGGGATCGGGAAAGCCACCGGTACCTGTCCGGGCTTTTTGCCGGAAGACGGGTTCGTAAAACCTACTGGGCGGTCGTGCAGGGGGAGATGGCCGGGGACGGTGTCATTACGAGCCCCATTCATGCGTTCGGTTCCGGACGGATGGGCGTGGACGGGCGCGGGAAACCCTCGGAAACCCGGTACCGGGTCCGGAAGGGGTTCCCCGGGGCGGCCTGGGTCGAGGCGGAACCGTTCACGGGGAGGCGCCACCAGATCCGGGTCCACCTGTACTCCCTGGGACATCCCCTCCTGGGAGAAACACGCTACGGGAGCGGCTTTCCCGTGGGCGGCGTTTCCCGGCTCATGCTTCATGCCTTGAAACTGGTCTTTCCCTGGGGCGGAAAGGAAGCCTTTGCGGTTTCCTGTCCCCCGGGGCGGGATTTCATGGCCGTTCTCGATGACCTCGGCGCTCCGCCACCCTCCGATTTTTGAAACCTTCCCGACTATTATTCATATTTAGAATTTGACTTATAAATAAAACTCCATTTATATCCCCCGGTGGCAAACCATAAGCAGGTTGTCGAAACCGCTGTTTGGCCGGGAGGAGGAAAGAATGGAAGGTCTGAAAAATCTGTTTTCCACGCGTTGGGGAATTGTGGGGGTCGGGGTGCTGATCGGGATCCTTGCTTCCCTGCTCCAGAAACTGGGAAATCCCGGGAACATGGGTATCTGTGTCGCCTGTTTCGAGCGCGACATTGCCGGCGGACTGGGGCTTCACCGGGCCGCCGTGGTCCAGTACCTGAGGCCGGAAATCTTCGGTTTTGTCCTGGGATCGCTCGGCGCCGCCTATCTGTTCCGGGAATTCCGGCCCCGCATGGGATCGGCCCCGGTGGTCCGGTTCGTCCTGGGCGTCTTCGCCATGATCGGTGCCCTGGTCTTCCTCGGCTGTCCCTGGCGGGCGGCCCTGCGTCTTGCCGGCGGGGACGGAAGCGCCGTATTCGGCCTTCTCGGCCTCATCGGCGGGATCTGGCTGGGAACCCTTTTTCTCCGGGGCGGATACAGCCTGGGACGGAACAATGCGTCCTACACGGCGGCGGGATGGATGTTTCCCCTCATCATCGTGGGCCTTCTGACTCTCAGGGTCCTTTTCCCTCCCCTGGAAGGACAGGAGAAAAGCGGGGTTCTCTTTTACAGCCTAAAGGGTCCCGGGGCGATGCACGCGTCCCTGGCTGTTTCCCTGGGGATCGGCCTGGTCGTCGGTTTTGTCGCCCAGAGAAGCCGATTCTGCACCATGGGCGCCATTCGGGATTTCATTCTGTTCCGGCAAACCCATCTTCTATCCGGCTTTGTCGCCCTCATTGCGGCGGCCTTTGTAACGAATCTCGTTTTCAGGCAGTTTCATCCCGGTTTTGCCGGCCAGCCGGTGGCCCACACCATGCAACTCTGGAATTTTCTGGGGATGGCCCTGGCGGGCCTCGCTTTTGCTCTTGCCGGGGGGTGTCCGGGTCGACAGCTGTTCCTGGCCGGCGAGGGGGACGGGGATGCCGCCGTCTTCGTCCTGGGCATGATTACCGGGGCGGCCGTCGCCCACAATTTCGGCCTGGCCAGTTCGCCCGCCGGTGTGGGTCCCCACGGTGTCGCGTCGGTGATCGTCGGCTTTGCCGCCTGTCTTTTCATCGGTTTCACCATGCGGCGGAAAATATCTTAAGGGAGGCACGCCATGAGCAAGATTGTCGATGCGAGAGGTCTGTCCTGCCCCCAGCCGGTCATCCTGGCGCTTAACGCCATTCGTGCGGGGAAGGAAACCGAACTGGAGGTCCTCGTTGACACCGAAACGTCCAGGGAAAACGTCTCCCGGGCGGCTTCCAGCCAGGGCTGGGAAATGGTTTCCGTAAGCCCGGAGGACGACGGGTACAGGATGGTCATCCGGAAAAGATGAAGACGCCGTGAAAATTCCCCATACCGGGGCCCTACGTCCCCCGTAGCAAGGGCGCATCGAAGGGTACGGCGGATTTGTCCGAATTCAAGCGGCCTGCTTTAAGGGATTTTTTACGAAGCGATCCGAAAAAGGACAATTTTCAACGTTATCCAAGGTCCGAAAATAAGGACCATACAGGTTGACGGTCGGGGGCTGAACGAAAAAGCCGGGATTCCAGCCATTCAGGGATCCCGGCTTTTTGCAGGGTTTGGCTTTTCCCTCGAAAAGGGCCTTATTTATGAACCGTTGCCGGACCTTCGGGACCGGTACAAAACAACGAGGAAGCCAGCCAGGGAAAAGACAAGGATCAGAAGGGCCAGGGATGCGGTCCGGTCCGGGGAAACCGTGGCGATGAAACAGGAGCCGCCTCCCCCGGAACCTGAAGCGCCCCCGGAAACGGGAATGTCCGTGGGAACGGCGACCGTTGTGGACTGACGATACTGACTGTAGGGGAAGAAGATGTATCGTTCCCCTTCATACTCCCGTCCCAGGGGGATTTTCAGGACCGTTGTGAGGGGATGCTGGACCCGGGAGAACTCGACCTTCTCCGTGAAGGAATTTATTCCCGTCCAGTCCTGGAAAAGGGTTTCGGCGCAGTTGTACGTCTGGGCGTAGGTCTTGCCGCCGGCCCCGGTGGCATAGTATCCCCCGGGGGTGACATCGTAACCCACTTCCTCGTAAACATATTCCACGAATCCAACGCAGGTGAAGTCTCCCGACCCGTTGCCTTTCTGGCGATGGAAGGTGAAGTCGTAATCTTTTCCCAGCTGTTCCCGGGCGATGACGACGATCTGATCCTTTCGTTCCGGGGGCCACACCACCGGGTCGCCATAGTTCACGGGAAGCTTGGCGCCGATGTACAGGCATCCCTTTTCGAGATCCTCCCGGGTGAGGAAATTTTCGGAAGGCGCCTCCACGACACCGTCTCTTATGGCGTGAATGATCTCGCCGCCGCCAATGTACAGGCCGGCGTGGCCTGAAGTCAGGGCGCCGTAAAAAGCGTCGATGGGGGAGCAGGGGAGGACGAGAGCATCCGTCCGCCCGTAGAGCGTGTCTCCCTGGCTCGAGTGGTAGAGAAGGGCTCCCTTTTCCAGGGAAAAGGCGGTGCCTGCCGAGGTCAGAAGTACAAGGATGATGAAAAGGCAGACCCGTTTCATGGGGCACCTCCCGACGCCGCCTGGCGGACCATGGGGGACGGATCGCGTGCCGCCACAGCGAGGGCCTCCCGGGCCTCCGGTCCGAGTTCGTCGTACCCCTGGAGCATCAGGGCGGCATTCCACCGCACCAGGGCCTCTTCGTCTTTCAGGAGCGCGCCGGCGAGGAACGGTTCGAGAGCCGGGTCCCGAAGCCTGCCCAGGGCCCGGATGATTTCCGCCCGAACGGTTTTATCGGGCTCCTGGTCGTATCGTCCCATGAGGAGCTTCACGGCCTCCGGGTCGTTCAGTTCCCCCAGGGCCTGGGCGGCCTTGAAGCGGACCGTGTCATCGGGGTCTTCCAGGGCTTCCTGGAGGAGTGCCAAGGCCTCGAGGGCCTTCAGGTCTCCCAGGGTCTGAAGGACGGTGTAGCGGAGATTGTCTTCGGCGGCCGTTTCCCGGTAGGCCGACTCCAGGGCGGCCAGGACTTCCGGCCGGGCCGTGTCGAGTTTTGCCAGGGCCCGGGCGGCGCAGGCCCGAAGGCCCGGCTCTTCCGACGGGTCTTTCAGGATTCCCAGAAGCGGGGCCGCCGCCCGGCCGTCCCCGGATCGGCCCAGGGTCTGAACGGCCTGGATGCGCTCATCCATAGTCAATGATGTATCGGCGGCCCGGGTGGCTTGCCTGGCCACCGCTGCATTTCCTTCTTCAGCCGCCGCCGGCGAAGCAAAAACGGCGAGAAGAAGAACAAGGGCGAGAACGAATCCGTAAATCTTCATGACGGTCTCCTCAAAGCCGCCCTCCATGCCCCGGTCGTGAAAAACCGCCCGGCGGCTTCGCCCGGGGGTCCCTCGGCGCGTGCGGCTTTATCGCTTACAGCATACGAATTATCCGGCGCAAAATCAACTGACGGAAGAAAATATTACAGAAGGCGTCTGACCTTTTCAAGGGTGTCGACATCCTCCGGGGTTTCATAATCGATGACAACGCCGTGGGGAGAAGGCCGGCCCTGATCGTCCACATGAACGAAACTCAAAAATCCTTCCAGGAGAAATGCCTCTTCCTTGTCGAGAAAAACTCTCACGTGGGAGACGAGACGGGTTCTGCCGGCATAGACGACCCGGCTCGTGTACCGGAGGACACTGCCCGGCGGCACGGGTTTCTTGAAGACCATGCCGTGAATGTTCACACACAGAATGCGGTGAGCGGATGTCAGGCCGGCCGCGGCGATAAAGCCGGATTCGACGAACCACTCGGCCCCCCGGCCGGCGAAAAGGGTTCCGTGGTGGTTCAGGTCCGCGCCCTTGACAAGCCGGTTGCTTACGTGGATTCTCGTTTTCATCATCCCGTCTCCTTTTTTATGACCCCTTCACGAAACAGGCCCCGTTTCCGTCGCCTTTCGAAATCTTCAGGGGTTCATGGCACTCCAGAGGCCCAGAAAAAAGTGCCGTGCGTTAACGCCTAAATTTCTCGAGTTGTAGCCGCCTTCCTGGACGATCAGGGTGGGCAGGTGCAGGCGGCCGATCATCTTCCCGTTTATCTCGAAATCCCGGGATTGCAGAGACCACGTGCCCGTGGGATCCCCCCGGGCCGTATCCAGCCCCAGGGCGACAACGAGAAAATCGGGATCGAATTTTCGAACGACTTTCAAAGCTTTTTCCAGGATCTCCCGATATTTTTCCCCGTCTGTCTTTTCCGGGAGGGGAAAGTTCACATTGAAGCCGGCGCCGGCCCCCGAGCCTTTTTCATCCTCGAAACCGCTGAAATAAGGATAGGCGAACCGGGGGTGGCCGTGAATGGAAATGGTGAGAACGTCGGAACGCTCGTAGAAAATGTCCTGCTGGCCGTTCCCGTGGTGATAGTCCAGATCGAGGATGGCCACTTTTCCGAAGGGGCTGAGATAATGGGCGGCGACGGCGGCGGCGTTGAAGTAACAGAACCCTCCGAAAGCGCAACGTTCGGCATGATGTCCCGGGGGACGGACCAGGGCGTAGGCGATCCTGTTTCCTTCAAGGATCCGGGACGCCCCGGTGAGAGCGCAGTCCACGGCCCTCTTGGCGGCCAGGTACGCGTTCCGGTTGAGGGGCGTGAACGTGTCGATGCAATAGTATCCCGCCCGGACGGGGAGTTCCCTGGGAGGTTTCGCGGCGTTCCGGATGGGGAAAACATAGGGATAGAGGGATCGGCCCGGTTCCAGGGATTCGCACACTTTCTTGAAGTATTCGTAAAAACGGGAGTCGTGGACCTGGCGGATGTGCTTTTCCGAAAAATGACGAACCGGGACCGTTTTGAAAAGACGGGTCGGCTCGATCTCTTTCAGGATGGTTGGGATACGAACCGGCGCTTCCACGTAACCCCGCTCCCTGATGTGATGAATGTCGTGCCGGTCGTTCACGATGAGGATGATTTTCCGATCGTCGGGGATGGTCCTGGATACGGCGAGCGGTACCGTGCGGACATATCGGGGCGGACGAAGACGGACGGGGTCATCCTGGAAGGACGCAACCACTTTTTCAATGTAGCCCGCCGGACAGAGGTCTCCGTATTTCCGCTCCAGGATCGCCCGGACGATTTCCCGGGCATGGGACCTGGAAACGGTTCCTTCCCGCCCCAGGGGATCGAGGACCAGATAGGGCGGGTTGTCGTCCCCCTGACGGAGAGGGGTTTCGTAGGCCGTCCCGGCAACGGGCCGGGCGCCGTAGCGTTCATAGAATTTCAGCCGGGTGATGTTCTGTTTCAGTATCCCGGGATCCGGGCTGAGCCGGGGGTCGTCGGGAAGGCACTCGAAAAAGAGCCCCCGGCACCCCGATTCGACGGCGTGAAACCGGGTTCTTTCGTAGAGGGCCCCTCCCAAACCGCGGCCGGAAAGCTGTCTTGCCGTGGACAGATAATCGAGGAATGCGAAGTCAAGGTCCGGTTCGTGGAGAAGGAAAGCGAACCCCTCGATGCTTCCCTTGCTGCCCTCGGCAACGAAAAGAATGGAACGGAACCGGTGCTTCAGCGGATTTTTCAATCGCTCCGGAATGCTGGCTATCTCATCTTCCCGAAGACCGGGAATCCGAACCCGGAGAATCGCCTGGACCTGGGCGATGGCTGTCTTGTTCACAGGAATCGAGTCGTCGAAAATCTGGCGTATACGGAACATGGCGCTGGGGCTACCTTTGACAATTGAACCGAGTTCACTGAACAATCATAAGGACTTTTTCCCGGTAAATCAATGAGGCATCCGGCCTTGAGCGGTTTCACCGAACTTTCAGCCTCGGCGTGGCCAGTCCGTGACAGATGGGGCGGGGTTCAAAGCCGGGATAGTCGGGTTTCGGGGATTCATGGTCAGGCATCTATGGAATGACGGGATAAAAATTGATAATATTAAAAAAGCGGGCATTGCCTGCCGGAAATATGAAATAGAAGAAAAAAAGCGATGTCCTTCCCTTCCGGAAAACCCGCCGCCCGGTCTTACGTTATCGTCGCCACGGTGGCCCTCGTGATGATGTTTCTCGTTTTTTATTTCGCATGGCGGGCCTACGACGACAATCGAAACAGGATCCTGGACGGGTTCAACGAAAGGCAGCTCCTTCTGGCTCGATCCATCGCCCTGGGCCTGGAAACCTATTTCCGGGAAATCTTCGTTTCTCTGGAAACCTTTTCGGCTCCGGCCCGCGTCCTGCCCGGGCAGGACGGCACGGTGCCGGACCTGGAGCAGGTCTTCCAGGGGTTTCTGCCCAGGACCTCTGTCCGGTTCATCGATTCCCGGGGAATCCTCCGGGCCATCTATCCCTCTTCGGGCTGGCGGAAAAATCTCCTCTCCCGGGATTACAGCGGCGAAGATTATTTTCGGACGGTCCGGGAAACGGAAAACCCCGCCGTATCCGCCGTCATCGTCAACGAGCAGGGGGAAGAGAGGATCCGCTTTGCCGCCCCTGTTCTTTCCCGAAAGGGGGAAACGGATACTTTCGCGGGCGTTCTCGCTCTATCCTTCGATTTTCAGGAGGTGATGCGGACATTCGTCCACCCCCTGGTGACAGGGCAGCCGATTCAGGTCTGGCTTGTCAGCGGCGAGGGCCGGCACATAGCCTTTGAAGATGGGGAACGGGCATCCCGCTCGCTGGATCCCATGGCCCTTCCGGCAACCATGATCCAATCGATCCTGGACAGCCGGGAAGGAACGGGACGCTTCAACCTGGCGGGAGCGGACACGATGACGGTGTTTTCCCCCCTTTCCATGGGGGCGTCTTCCTGGACCGTCATCGTTGCTTCGCCGGCGGCACGTTTTCAGGATCTGATATGGCAGGCGAATCGTCAGGTTCTTTTCGGATCGGGATTCGTTCTGGCGATTCTTCTTACCGCGGCGTGGTGGACCACGGGCACCGCCTTCCGATGGTCGAGGTCGATGGAAAGGGAAGTGGACCGTCAGACAGCGGAATTGAGAAAAAAAACGGATTTCCTGGACAGCCTGATCCGATGTGCCAATGCCCCCATCGTTGCCTGGAACCCTGACGGGATAATCGTGCTCTGCAATGAAGCCTTTGAAAAAATGGTCGGCCGCCGGGCCGGTGATATGGCCGGGCGCTCCCTGGAGATTATTTTTCCTGAAAGAGACCGTCGGGAATGCCTCCGGGCGATGGAGGAAGCGTCCCGCGGGGAAATTCCTTCTCCCGGCGTCGAAATCCCCGTTCTGGGAAAAAACGGGGAAATCCGCACGGCGCGGTGGAGGGCTGCCAGAATACTTGAAGACGACGATGCGGACCATTATACAGCGATCGCCCACGGAGAGGACATCACGGAACGGAAACAGGCGGAAGATCGGCTCAGGGAAAGCGAGGAACGTTTCAGGAAGATCTTCGAGGGCGGGGTGCTCGGAATGGCCGTTCTCGGGCTGGATTTCCGTTTCGTCCGGGTCAACGAGACCCTGTGCCGGATTCTGGGAGCGGAAGAAGAGGATATCATCGGCCGCACGTATCTCGACATCACCCACCCGGATCACCGGGAGAGTGACAGGACACAGGTGGACAGGCTCCTGAGGGGTGAGATTCCCTATTACAAAACGGAAAAGCGTTACCTCCGGGAAAACGGTGAGGCTGTCTGGGTTCATGTCACGGCGTCGCTGATCCGGGACGAAGAGGGAAACCCACGGTACTTCCTGGCCATGATGGAAGACATCATGGATCGAAAAATCGCGGAAGAGGAAAAAAGAAACCTGGAAAACCAGCTTTTTCATGCCCAGAAAATGGAGACCCTGGGGAGCCTCGTCGCCGGCGTGGCCCATGAAATAAACAATCCTGTCAATAAGATCCTTTTTGACATTCCTCTTCTCCGGAAGATCTGGAACGACGCCATGCCCGTTCTGGAGGGGAAGGAGGAAGCGTTTCAAGGGGCGAAGTACGGGGGTCTTCCCATGGCGTTTCTGAAGGAGAATCTCCCGCAGCTGCTTTCGGACATGGAAATGGCCTCAAACCGGATCTGCCGGACCGTCCAGAACCTGAAGGACTACACCAGAAAATCCAGCGTTCTCATGGAGAAGAAGCCTGTTGCATTGAACATGGCCGTGGAAAACGCCGTCCGTCTTGTTGAGACGACTATTCGAAAAAGAGAAATTGTCCTGGATCTGGAACTGGCTGCGGATCTGCCTCTGATCGAAGGCGATCTTCCCAGTGTCGAGCAGATGGTTGTCAATATTCTACTGAATGCTGTTCAGGCCATCAAGCATGAGGAGGGCAGGGTTTCCATCGTCACGGGTTTGACTCCGGCACCTCATCAGGTATTTGTCTCCATTGCCGACAACGGGGGGGGGATCGATTCTTCCATCGGAGAACGGATTTTCGATCCCTTTATGACAACCCGGCAGGCCGACGGAGGAACGGGGCTGGGCCTTTCCATCACCCGAAACCTGGTAGAGGCCCATGGGGGAAACATTGCGTTCCGGAGCGAAAATGACCAGGGAACCGTTTTTACTGTTTCCTTTCCCATTGGCGGTCCGGAAATTTCACAATGAGGACAGGATGGAATCGATACCGCAAAATGGCGCTTCCGTCCTCGTCGTCGACGACGACGAGGGGCTTCTTTTAAGTATCCGGGCGACCCTGATGAGTGCCGGTCTACCCGAACCAGCCCTCCTGTCGGACAGCCGGAAGGTTCTCGAGCTTCTTCGCCGGTTCCGGTTTGCTCTGGTGCTTCAGGACCTGATCATGCCCCATATAAGCGGCATGGAGGTCCTTCAGCGGATCAAGGAGGAATTTCCTTCGGTGGAGTGCATTGTCGTGACCGCCGTCGACGATGTGGCGAGCGCCGTTCAGGCCATGAAGCTCGGCGCCTACGACTACCTGGTCAAGCCGGTCAACGGCGAAAAGATGATGATCGCCATTCACCGGGCCCTGGAAAGGCACAGCCTGCGGAACAGCCTGGCCCTGTATGAGAAACCCCCTTCTTTTTCCGATATCCGGAATCCCGAGGCATTCGGGGAGATGGTCGCCCGGGATTCGTCCATGGCCATGGTTTTCCGCCAGGCTGAAATCGCCGCCCCCACGGATTATAATGTCGTCATTACAGGCGAGTCGGGGACGGGAAAGGAACTTCTCGCCCGGATCATCCATCGCCTCAGCGTGAGGCGGGAGGGGCCGTTTATCGCCGTGAACATGGCGTCATTCAACCGCAATCTCTTCGAAGACGAGTTCTTCGGCCATGTCAGGGGAGCCTACACGGGGGCCACCCACGAAAAAAAAGGTTTTTTCGAGGCGGCCCGGGAAGGAACCCTGTTTCTGGACGAGATTACGGAACTGGACCCGGCTCTCCAGGGAAAATTCCTCCGGGTCATCCAGGAGAGGGAATTTTATCGTCTCGGCAGCACGGAACTTCGAGACGTGAATGTCCGCATCGTTTCGGCCACCAACGCGGACCTCCGCACGGCCATTGAGAACGGGCGCCTTCGCCGGGACCTCTTTTACCGGCTGAACATGTTTCACATTCACATTCCGCCTCTTCGGGAAAGAAAAGACGACATCCTGCCCCTGGCCTACCACTTTCTCCGTCTTCATGGAGAGAAAAATAACAAAAATATTATAAAGATAAAAGATGATTTGGAAAAAGCTCTCGTGGAATGGGACTATCCGGGAAATGTCCGGGAACTGGAACACATCGTGGCCAAGGCGGTGCTCCTCGAGAAACAGAAGGAACTTACCCTTTTTTCCATGGAGGGGCATCTCCGGTCCCCCCGGGTTGAAATGCAGGAGCCTTCTCGGGAAATGACCCTGGCGGAAGTGGAGAAGGAACACATTCTTCGTGTCCTGGCGTCGACGGGACAGAACCGGACCCGAGCGGCGAAGATTCTTGGAATCGGATTGAGGACACTCCATCGAAAACTGAAGGACCTGAAATAATCACGTCATAATGGCATCAATGGGCCATTTTGGCGCAGTTGGTCCTGAAGGCCGTATTCTTTAAACAAATCACGATTCGAAGAGCCCTTCCGTGCCATATGGGCAGGCGATTTCCCTTTTCTGACGGGCCTGCCGGGAGACGGGAGACATGTTTCCGGGCCCCGGAACAGGGGCTGACGGCACCCTGCCTCCGTTTTCTCTTTCTGGCACGATTCCTGTATCAGAATAAAAACGTTTCTCATTGCGGCGGATGGTTTACGGGCCCCTCCTTTCCATCCGCCGGGCCCCTTTCCCTGGCTTCCTCTAAAATAAGAGGGGATTGGCGATTCCATTTCCATTGAGCTTCACATCCTGACAGTTCAAAAAAGCGATTGGGTGCCTTTCTTTACCGCCTGTTCAGGGTCGTGACCTGATGATCTCCCTCTCAAAAAAAGGGCACCGGGCCTGTTTGTGTTTTCGAGGAAGTTTTGTTGAGGGTAAGTCCATGGTTTTAAGCGGCGAGATCCATGCGCGGAATCAGGAAGACCGGTGGGTGCGGCAAGGGTACCGGGCCGGTCCGGTACAGAGAGTCGGCAAGAACGGTGATTATATCGTTTTGCAGATCGATCGTTTTTTTTCACTGGAGGAGATCTGGCAGAATCTTGTAGTCGTTCTGAAACCTCACATGGTGGTTTCCAATAAAACGGAAACCGGGGAGATCTGAGGCAAGACGACAGCCTTTTTCCTCTTGCGAGTGGTTTTTCCTGCCCTGGTGGGTGGTTCCCCCCCTCCTTATCCACCCACCAGCCCCCCTCGGGGCAACCTGGGAGGATCCGCCTTGGTGGAGCCTTGCAGTTTTCATACACCGGTGGAAGGCCCCGGCCTTCCACTTTTTAATTTCCCGGCAGCCTGTCTTACCGGGCCATGTTCATGAATCCGGTGAGACCGGACTTCCGATTTCCCCCAGGGACTTTTCAAGTTTCTTCCGGGCGTGGGCTAGCCCTTGCCGGAGAAAGGATTCGCTCATTCCGGGTACCGGAGAGGGTGTCTCGAAGATCCGCGCCGGCAGACGAAGGGATTCCCACCGGAATCCTTCCCGCGTCTTGAAGCGGTACTTTTCTGCGAGAATGCTCTGCCCCAGGGTGTCGAGGGCGTTGGGGTCCCTGTCGAAACCCGCCTGGCCGAGGAGACGGCAGACGACCTCCGGCGTGTAGATGCCCCGGGCGAAGAAGCAGATGACGAGACTCGAGAGGATCTGGCGCCAGCCCTCCTCACGGATGAGCGCGTCCACGACGTCTTCCGGGGGCATTTCCCTCCGGGCCAGTTCTTTCTGGTCCAGGCTGTATCCGGCGTTGTCCAGGTGGCTGTGCCGCGCCCCGATGAGATATCCCAGGTAGCCCGCCGGTCCGGTGTGGTACCCGGGCATTTCATTCTTTCCGAAGGCCAGGGCATATTCCTCCCCGCCGTAGGCGGAAGAGGCGGCATCCACACCCCGCGCAAGAAGCCGGTAGAATTCATTTTCCTGGGCCACGACGGCTTCAGCGGCGCGGATGTAAGCGCCGAAGTCCCCCCATCGAAGCGGAATCCCCCCCGTCTCCTCTTCCGTGATCCGGCCCTTTTCGAGAGCTTCGGTGGCCCAGGCCAGGGCGACGCCGGTGCTCATGGCGTCGATACCCAAGGTTTCCACCCGGTCCATGAGCTTGAGAAATCCCTCGGGGCTTGCGATGCCGAGCATGGTTCCCAGGGCGTAGATGGGTTCGTAATCATAGGAGATCATGGATGTCTTGTAGAAGTAAGCTTCATCCTCATAGGGCTCCCGGAGGGCGGCGATGTGGATGCACCCCACCGGGCAATGGGAGCAGGCCAGCCTCCGCCCTAAAAATTCATTGGCGAAAGCCTCCCCGGAAACGGCGTCAGCCTTTTCAAAACGGGCCGCCTGCAGGTTTCTCGTGGGCAGTCCCCCGAACCGGCTCAAGGGGAGAATGTTTTCAGCCGTTCCCAGGTCGTGGTATTTCTTCATGACCGGCGATTTCACCGCCGCCTCGTAAATTTCCGAGTAGAGCTTCCGATACTCCCGGGGATCGCGGACGGGAAGGGAACTCCGCCCTGAGATGACCACGGCCTTCAGCTTTTTGCTCCCGAAAACGGCGCCCAGGCCCAGCCTGCCGAAGTGGCGGTAGGTTTCCGTCATCACCGAGGCATAGGAGACGAGGTTCTCCCCTCCCCGGCCGATCCGCATGATGGTCCGGAAACCGGAGCCCGGTTCCTTTTCCCTGATGATTCTTCCCGATGAAAAGCTGCCCATGTTCCACAGGGACGAGGCGTCCCGGAAACGGACGCCGGTGCCGTCCACGGACAGATAAACGGGCATGTCGCTGGCGCCCTTTATGACCACAGCCCCGTAGCCGGCCATGCGCAGGGCGACGGCACTCCGGCCCCCGCAGTGGCTTTCCCCCAGGTTTCCCGTGTGGGGGGACTTGAAAAAGGCCACGGTCTTGGAGGCCAGGGGAAAAAGCCCCGTCAGGGGACCTACCGAAAAAATGATGGGGTTGTCGGGACCCAGGGGGTCGGCCCCCGGGGGACAGGCTTCCCGGAGAAGATGGGCGGCGACACCAGTACCTCCGAGAAAGCGGGAGAAAAGATCTTTTCTCTGTTCCACATGGAAGGTCCGCTTCGTGAGATCGACATGAAGGACCCGTGAGAGGTTATCCTTTTCCAGCAAGACGGGATACCTCCTTCCTTTTCTGAAGACCCAGGACGCCGTGAGGGCAGAAGCGTATACAGAACCCGCAGTGGACGCAGATCATGGGCTTGTTGATCTCGTCATCCCAGTAGACCGCCCCGATGAGACAGGCCTCCCGGCAGTGTCCGCACCCGATACAGCGTTCCATGTCCAGGGTTACCCCGCCGCCCGGCCGCAGAACAAGGGCATCGGTGGGGCACACCCTGGCGCAGGGGGGATCCTCGCAGGCCCTGCAGACGACGACGGTGAATCCCCGTTCCATGCCCCCGATGGACCGGACGCCGATACAGGTTTTAGACAGGCCCCCTTCGTCCTGTCTTCTCGAGCACGCGAACATGCAGCTCTGACAGCCCACGCATTTTTCCGTTTCAAGGACGGCGAGCCTCATGGTATACCTTTCACTCAAATCGTTTTTTCCGCTTCCGGGGGAAAAGGGTCTGTTAAGGGGACGGGCACGACGGTGAGGGGGGATTTTCCTTTTGCGGAGCCCCTTTGTCTTTCCAAGGCACGGATGAACTATACCATGATCGTCCTCTCCTGTCCAACGGGACGGTCGGGAGCGGGGCGAAAGGAGGGTGAAAAATGGGTGTCGATTTTACGGTGGAAGGGGCGGTGGCCCGGGTGGGCCTGAATATCCCCGAGACAAGAAACGCCTTGAGCCCCGAGGTGCTCCTGGAACTTCACCGGATCTGGGAGAGGTGCCAGAAAGACGACGGGATCCGGGTGGTGATCCTTTACTCCGCCCTCCCGGACATCTTCTGTTCCGGAATGGATCTGCGCACGGCCATCCCCGTTCTCACGGCGGCCCGGAAACCGGAGACGGAAGCGGAACGGTGGATCATATCCTGGGGCGGGGCCGTGGGCAAAGCGATGCTGAAAATACGGGACCTGGACCGCCCCGTCATCGCGGCCGTCAACGGCTGCTGCCTCACCGGGGGATTCGAGATGGTCATGGGCTGTGACCTGCGGGTGGCATCTGAAGATGCCGTCTTCCAGATGCGGGAGACCACCCTGGGAATCATGCCCGTCGGCGGCAGCAACGTCTTTCTTCCCATGGAAGTGGGAAAAGCGAGGGCCCTGGAGATCCTGCTCACGGGAAACAACTTTTCCGCCGCCACCCTCTGTGACTGGGGGTTCCTGAACCGGGTGGTTCCCCGGGAAAAGCTCATGGAGGAGGCCATGACCCTGGCGGAACGTATCGCCTCAAACGGCCCCATGTCGGTGCGCACCATGGTCCGTCTATCCCGGCGGATCCGGGGGCTTTCCCTGGAGGACGCCTTGGAGAAGGAGCTTGAGCTGGGGATGCCCGTTTTCTCCAGTGAGGAAGCCCGGGAGGGTGTCCGGGCCCAGCGGGAAAGGCGAAAGCCCGTTTTCAGGCGGGGCGGGGCCGACACAGGGGAGTCTTAAAGGGGTTTTTCGGGGTTTTCAGCCTCCCCGGGGTGAGGCCCGCCTTTCATGTACTTCTGTGTCCAGGGGCAGGCCACGATGCAGATGCCGCAGATCGTCGCGGGTATGGCGAGAGCGTCGGAGAAACGGCGGGCCGTTTCGGCGCACGATGCGGCCCGGTAGAGAACCTCCCGGGGCACCCCCTTTTGCCAGTCCGGACCTTGAATGGCGCCGGCGGGACAGCGGTCCACACAGGCCCGGCAGCGCCCGCAGCGGGAAACGTCCACCGGTTCCGCCGGTTCCAGGGGGGCGTCGGTGAGGACCGTTCCCAGCCGGATGGCCGCTCCGAAACGCTCCGTGATGAGAAGATCGGATTTTCCGATCCAGCCAAGACCCGCCCGGGTCGCTGCCGTCTTGTGGGGGAAATCGGCGGCGAGGGTTTCGCGGTCCCAGTTTTCCGTCGTCGGGAAAAGGGGGATGGCCCGGTATCCCGCCCCTTCGAGCCGTGCAGCGGCGAGGCGGCACAGGCCGTCAATCCGTTCGTTCACCCGTTCGTATTCCCTGAAATAGGGCCTGGTGGGCCCGTCATGGATCCCCGCTAAAATGTCCCGGTCCAGGGCGACGGCCAGGGAAACGGCCCGGTTCATTCCCCGGGGAGGGCCGCCGGGAAGGTGTCCCAGGTCGGCGAAGGCGGCCGCCGAGGCGCCTTTTTCGTAAAGAAGCCCTTTGAGTTCCCCTTCGAGCCCCGTTTCTTCCGCTTTCCTCATGTCCTCTATTCAGGCTTTTCTTTTTTTTCGCCGTGCAGGTCATTCCACGTCCGGTTGCCGAAAACGAAAACAGGGATGAGGAGGATCGAGAGGAAATAAAGGATCTGCCCCAGGCCCCGGTATCCGTGGGCGGTTCCGAAAACCCACAGGCTGTAGACGACAACGACGGAAAGGGCGTAAAAGGCCGCGAGGCCCGAGTAAATTTTCCACAGGGGCGTATGGGGATATTTCCAGGGTCCGTACCGGACCACGGCGCAAACGCCTCACCCGAAAATCAGCAGGGTGGCTACTCCCGCGAACGCTTTTCCCTGGCAGAGGAAAAGGACGGCGATAAGGGGGAGCCAGATGAGACTGCCGATTCCGCCCCATGTCCATCCCGCTTCGGGGCCTTTGAAATGAAATTTACCGGTCATTAATTTTCTCCGTTTCGTCTTTTTTGCCTAATGTGAGCCATAATGACTCTTTTTGTCAAGAGTTCCCGGAACCCTCTCAGGCCTGAACGAAAAGGCGCCACCCGGCGATGAGGGACTGGGTCCGGAAATCGAGGGCTTCGACGTCCTTCCCGGGGGACCGGCGTGCAAGGTCCTTTTCTTGATGACAGTTGAATTATCGAGGGGTTTTGTGTACAAAAATGTGATACTGCACTGATATTTGAGATTTTGCAAAGTGTTCACGGATCCTGAATTTTTCCTGAAGAGAGAGTAAGGCGCATGCCGGCGAACCTGCCGCCCCAGTACCAGGAAGCGGAGAAACGTTACCGGGAGGCCAGAACCCCGGAGGCCAAGGTCGAGGCCCTGGAAGAGATGCTGGCCATCATGCCCAAGCACAAGGGAACGGACAAGCTGAAGGCCGAGCTCCGGCGGCGGATCGCCAAGCACAAGGATCAGGCCCAGACGAAAAAAGGGGGAGCCCGGAAGGGGACGGCCTTTTCAATCAGTCGTGAGGGCGCGGCCCAGGTGGCGATTCTCGGTCCCCCGAATTCGGGAAAATCCTCCCTGGTGGCCCGGCTGACCAACGCGACACCCGATGTAGCCGATTTTCCCCACACGACCCAGGTTCCCCTTCCCGGAATGGCGGCTTTCGAGAATGTCCCCTTTCAGCTCCTGGACACGCCGCCCCTCACGAAAACCTACGTGGACCCCCTCATGGCGGACCTGATCAGGAGGGCGGACCTCCTTGTCCTTCTCCTCGATCTCAAGGAAGATCTCCTTCAGCACCTGGAAGATCTTCTAGAAATCCTTAAGGATTACCGTGTCTTTCCGGAGGGGTGCCGTATCCCAGGGGACCTGAGAAAAACCCCTTTCATCAAGAAGACGCTCATCGCGGTGAACAAGGTGGACGAACCAAAAGACGAAGAGGATTACAGGACCTTTCTGGAGCTCACGGGAACGCCCCTTCCCGCGGTGGCCATTTCCGTCCGGGAAAAGCGCCATCTCGATGCGTTCATGGAACGGATCTTCCGCCTTTCCGGGGTCATCCGGGTTTACACCAAGACACCGGGGAAACCCCCGGACCTGGACGAGCCTTACATGCTGCCCCAAGGCAGCACCGTGGAGGCCCTGGCGGAAAAAATTCACAAGGATTTCATTGGAAAGCTGAAAACTGCCCGGATCTGGGGAAAGGCGGTCCGGGACGGCCAGATGGTCCAGAGAGACTACGTCTTCGAGGACGGCGACGTGGTTGAACTCCAGGTGTGACGCCGGCCGGGGCGGGCGGCTTTTCATGTCTTGAAATTGTTGGAGGGATGGAAAGGAATAAAATGAAAAATTATCTTGTCCGGGTTATCGGGGAAAAGGCCGGCGTCCTGGGCCTTGCCTGCGTCACCACCGGCCTGGTGGACCGGGCCTGCCGAATTCACGGGACCTCGCCCGCCGCGTCGGCGGCCCTGGGACGGGCCCTTACCGGGGGAGCCCTCATGGGAAACCTCATGAAGTCGGGCCAGCAGATCGGCTTGAAATTCGAGGGAAACGGCCCCCTGGGAAAAATTATCGTGGAGGCCGATTACTCCGGGGCCCTGCGCGGGTTCGTCGGCAATCCCGGGGCCGATGCCCCTTCCCTGGACGGGAAACTGAACGTGTCCGGCGTTCTCGGCAAAGAAGGTTTCCTGACCGTGTTCAAGGATACCGGTCTGGAAGAACCCTACCAGGGCGTCGTGAAGCTTCGCACCGGCGAAATCGCCGAAGACCTGGCGGCTTATTTTGTCGAATCGGAACAGGTGCCCTCGGCGGTGGGTCTCGGCGTTTTCGTCGAACCCGACGGCGCGGTGAGTTCGGCGGGGGGATTCCTCGTCCAGACGCTCCCGCCACAGGACGGGGAGGTGGTGGATCAGCTGATCCGTCGGATTGAGAAGCTCCCGCCCGTGACGGCGTTTCTCCGGGCCGGGGGAACGCCGGAAAGCCTTCTCGAGGAGATTTTTGACGGGATTCCCGTCCGGACCCTGGAGACGAAGACCCTTTTCTGGCGGTGCACCTGCAGCCGGGAACGAATCGAGAGGGTCCTCCTCTCCCTGGGAAAAAAGGAGATGGCGCGCCTCATTCGAGAGCAGGGGGATGTTGCCGTTACCTGCGAATTCTGCGGCACGTCGTATGCCTTCAGCCGGGAGGCGCTGACGGCTCTTCACCGGGAGATGGGAGATCCCATTCCCTGAAAGCTGTCAGAACCGCCCGTCGGATCGGCGGTTTTTCACGTGTCCTTTCCGCGATTCAAGCCAGCCGTTTTTCTTCGTCGCGTAGTGATCGAAGTCGGGAAAGTAGGGCTTGATGTCGAGAAGGGGTGTCCCGTCGAGAATATCCACGTTCTGGACAACGAGGACGTTGTCCTCCACTTTCAGGAGTTCCACCACGGAAAGGCCGATGGGGTTGGGCCGCACGGGGGCGCGGGTGGCGAATATGCCCCGGGGTTGCGAATCCAGGAAGGGCACCACGAGGGGCTTCCATCTTTCCACCCGGTGGAACAGGTAAATAAGGAACAGGTGGGAAAACCCGTCGAGGTCCCGGAGGCCTTCCTGGTAAGGGGGATCGACGATGACTTCTCCCCGGACGCCCGCCGCCCCGGCCGGCTGGATGGGCATGTCCCGGAGGTCCCGGAAGGGGCTTCGGATAACGCCGATAGGCGCGAAAGCCAGAACGGGACGATCGTTTTCCTTCTTATCAGGCATTTTCTCTTTCTCTCCCATTTTTATTTTCTCGAAAATAGTCACTTCGCCCCGTCATCGGCCCTCTTCAGGGGGCTTCCGGCTTTCAGGTGATCCCGGACGAGCCCGGCCACCGCCCGGGTCCTTTCCTTCGACCATCTCAGGTGCCCGCCCAGGCGCACGACCAGGTCATAACCGAGAAGGTCATGGCCGGCGTAAGTGCTTCGGTCTTCCCTGTTCAGCCGGACAAAGGGCTTGGCCACATCGTGGAGGAAGGCGGCCCAGCGGAGGTGGATGTCCCGGGGAACGGAAGCGGTGACCCGGAGGGTGTGCTCCCAGAGGGTGAACCGGTGGTATTTTGAATTCTGCCCGTAATCCTTCTGAAGGGAAATTTCGGGGACAATGAAGCGGCAAAGGCCGCTTTCCATGAGCACCTCGAGCCCCTTCCTGACATGTTCCGAAAGGAGAAGCCGGTCCAGTTCAGACGTCCATCGCTCCTTGCTGACCTGAAGGATCCGGTGGCTCATCTTCGAGACGGCCCGGAAGGTCCGTTCTTCAACGGCGAAACCGAGTTGGGCGCTGAAGCGGGCGGCCCGGAGCATCCTGAGCGGGTCCTCCCGGAAGCGGGTGGACGGGGCCCCCACGGCCCGAAGGGTTTTCAGGGCCAGGTCCGCCCGGCCGTGAAAGGGGTCGATGAGACGTTCCCCATCCCGGGCCATGGCGTTTATGGTGAAATCGCGCCGGGAGAGGTCCGCCGTGAGGTCGTCGACAAAGGTGACATCGGGTTTCCGGCTTCCCTCTTCGTATCTTTCGGCGCGGAACGTGGTGATTTCCACGAGATGACCGTCCATGCGGACGCCGACGGTGCCGAACCTTTTTCCCGTCAGAAACGGACGTTTCCCCGCCTGCCGGATCCTGTTTTCGATGTCGTCCGGCGACAGGGGCGTGGTGAAATCGAAGTCTTTCGGTTCCAGGCCGAGAAGGGCGTCCCGAACGGACCCGCCCACCTCATAGAGAGGCGATATGAGGGCCGCGACTTTTCGATACATCTCGGACATGGCGATTTCTTCCGGGAAATGGGATCATGGTGAAAAATAGACGAGATCTTTCAAATAATCAACAGGGGAAAAGGACCGGTCTCCGTCGGCGCCACTGCCGGCCGTCGTCACTTGCCGATGCAGAACCGGGAGAAGATGATGTCGAGGACCTCCTCGGTGGCCGTTTCACCGGTTATTTCACCCAGAGCGGAGAGGGCTTCCCGGAGATCCAGGGCGAGAAGCTCCGGCGGACGGCCCTCCAGGAAGGCCTCTTTTCCCCGTTTAAGAGAGGCCCGTGTCCGTTCCAGTACGTCCCTGTGGCGGCGGTTTGTCACGATGCCGTCATCGGCGATGTCCCCGCGGTCATCCAAAGAGGCCATCCGGCGGATCGCCTCTTTCAGATCAGCCATGCCGTCACCGTATTTCGCCGAGATGCGCAGAGGATCCGCACCGGGAACCAGGGTTCGGAGGACACCGTCATCCAGCTTCTGGGGGAGGTCGCTCTTGTTGACGGCAACAAGGATCTTCCTGCCTGCGTGCTTTTCCATGATGAGTTCATCTTCCGGAGAGAGTGCGACGCTGCCGTCGAGAAGAACGATGACGCCGTCGGCCTCGGCCGTCTTCTCCCAGACCCGCCGGACCCCCTCTTCCTCGACCTCGTCCCGTCCTTCCCGGATGCCGGCCGTGTCGGTGAGGCGGACGGGAATACCCCCCACGGTGAAGGCTTCCTCGATGAAGTCCCGCGTGGTTCCCGGCAGGGAGCTGACGATGGCCCGGTTTTCCCCGAGCAGACGGTTCAGGAGGCTCGATTTCCCCACGTTCGGTTTTCCCGTAATGACCAGGGAAAGGCCGTCCCGCCATATCTTTCCTTCCTGGTACGTGGCGAGAAGCCCGGAAAGGCTCTCGGCGCAATGGTTCAGTATTTCGGGGATCGTTACGGTCGGGTCGTCGGGAAGGTCCTCATCGGAAAAATCGAGGGCCGTTTCCAGGAGGGCCAGGGCCTCCAGTATCCGGTATCGAAGATACTGGATCCGGTCTGAAAAAACGCCCTGGAGGTGGGCGAGAGCGATGTCCGCCCCTTTTTCCGTCTTTCCCTCGACGAGGTCGAGGACGGCCTCGGCCTGGGCGAGATTTATCCGGTCGTTCAGGAAAGCCCGGCGGGTGAACTCTCCAGGCTCGGCGGGCCGGGCGCCCTGACGGAGGATTTCGTCGAGGATCCGTTCCAGGATGAGGGGGCTTCCGTGGCAGTGGATTTCCGCCACGTCTTCTCCCGTGAAGGATCGGGGGGCCCTCATGACCGTGACGAGGACTTCGTCGAGAACCCTGTCCGATTCCGGGACGGTGATCCGGCCGAAATAAAGGCGGTGGCTTTCCAGGGGCCGGTGCGTTTCCCCATGGGGCTGAAACAGCCTGCGAAGAATGGCTTCCGCGTCCCGGCCGCTGATCCGGATGATGCCGACGCTTCCCTTTCCCCGCGGGGTTGCGACGGCCGCTATGGTTTCCACATCCCGCGCCACCAGAGAACGCTCCTTGGGGGGGCCTTATTTTTTCACCGGCATGATGACAATTTTCCGGAAGGTGCCTTCACCCCGGCTTTTCGTCGTGAGCTGCCGGTCGTTCTGGAAGACCATGTGTACAATGCGGCGGTCATGGGCGTTCATGGGGTTCATCGTGGCCGGCCTGCGGGTTCTTTTGACCTTGTCTCCCAGTTTTTCAGCCAGTTCAATGAGGGATTCCTCCCGTCTTTTCCGGTAATTCTCCGTGTCCAGGAGAATTCTCTTCCTTTCCTGCCCCTCCCCTTCCCGGAGGACGGCCTTGTTGACGATATACTGGACGGCGTCGAGGGTCTGTCCGCCCTTTCCGATGAGAAGCCCGCTGCCGTCCCCCTCGATTTTCAGCAGAATGTAATCCTCTCCTTCCTCGTGCCGGACGGGAAAGGAAAATCCCATCGACTCCAAAAGGCCGGTCAGAAAGGTTTCCGCCCGAAGGGCCTGGGGCGAGGAAACTTTTTCGGGTTCTTCCTCCTCGAGGCCGGATGTTTCGGGAGCGGCGTCGACAGGCGGTTCCTTCGGTTCATCGAAGTTCAGGTTCAGTGTCATGAGGCTGGCGCGGATTTTCGCCCGCTTCGTCCCCACGAGGCCGAGAAACCCCGAGGACCCTTCCGAGAGGATTTCGATGTTCAGCCTTTCCCGGGGAAGATCAAATTCGCGGCAGGCCTTTTCAATGGCGTCGTCTATGGTTTTTCCTTCTAATTCTATGGTTTTCCTCTCCATTTTTGCCCTACCTTGTCCGTGCTATGATTTTTGCCGGTTGACGTAGTATTGCTGGCCGATGCTCAGGACGTTGTTGAAAAGCCAGTAGAGGACAAGACCCGACGGGAAGCTGAGAAACAGGAACGTGAAAATGATGGGCATCCACATCATCATCTTCTGCTGCATGTCGCTTCCCGAAGAAGGGGTCATCTTCTGCTGGAGGAACATGGTGGCACCCATGAGAATCGGCGTGATGTAATAGGGATCCTTGGCGGAAAGGTCGCTGATCCAGAAGACGAAGGGAGCGTGCCTCAATTCGATGGCATAGAGAAGGGCCTTGTAGAGACCGAAAAAAACGGGGATCTGTATAAAAATGGGCAGGCAACCGCTCATGGGGTTGACCTTGTGTATCTTGTAGAGGGACATGACCTCCTGGTTCAGCCGGGCCTTGTCGTCCTTGTATTTTTCCCGAAGTTCGTTGATTTTCGGCTGAAGTTTCTGCATCCCTTTCATGGACCGGTAGCTCATGTTTCCCAAAGGCCAGAAGAGGATCTTGACGAAAAGGGTCAGGATGATGATGGCTAGGCCGTAGTTGTGGACGAAACCATAGATGAACTTGAGGGCTTTCAAAAGAGGCAGGGCCAGCCACTTGATCCAGGAGCCGAAGTCGATGGCATTCTCCAGGCCCGCGCCCACGGACTTCAGAATGGTGTGGTCCTTGGGTCCCACGTAAAGGGTGTATCGGAAACTTCCCGCCTGCTGGGGAGGGATGACGTTTCTCGGCCCTTCCAGATCCACGGAAACCCGGTCGTCGCCCTCCTTGGAGAGAACGAGGCTGGTCAGGGGGGGCTGCTGGGAGATCATGGCGGCGATGAAATACTTGCTCTCGTACCCCCCCCAGGAGATATCCGGCCCGATCGTCTGGGGACTTTTGATTTTCTTTACCGCCAGGGTGTCCACGTCATCCTTGTAGTAGTAAACGGGGCCTTCGAATCCGTAACTGTCCTCCTCGCGGTTCGGGTCAACGTAGTGATTCCAGGAGAGAAGGCCCGTCTGCCGAATGACGCCGTCGGACAGGTTCCGGACGGTCAGGTCCAGGTCAAAGAGGTAACTGTCGGCATGGAACGTGTAACGCTTCTCCAACGTTATTTCTCCCGGGTACGTCCAGGAGAAGGTCAGCGTTTCCGGACCTTCCTCCCGGGCGAGCGTCAGTTTTTCCCGGTCCGCTTCGAAAAGGACGTTGGGGTCTATTTCCACGGTGGAATCGGAGAATCCCGTCGTCAGGGGATAGGACATCTCCGGTATCAGTGAGACCATTTCTACCGGCACACCCGACGGGCCTGTTTCGGTTTTGTAATTCTTGAGTTTCATGGAGCGGAGCGCCCCGCCCCGGGTGCTGAACACGGCGGTGTACAGGGGGGTATCCACGGTGATGTCCTTCCCGGGAACGACGGCTTCCTCTCTTTTGAAGAGGCTTCTCTGCCGGATCGGGGTTTCCGGTCCGGAGGTCGCCTCGGGGGTGGCTCCGGGGGTCGTTGTGGCTGACACGGCGGTTTCCTGTTTCGCCTGGTCGGCGGGCTTCTGCACCGCCACGGGCTTGACGAACAGATACTGGTAAAGCATGACGAGGGCGAGCGACAGGACGATCGCTATGAGTGTGCGTTTGTCCATGAAAAAACCTCCCAAATGCGATCCCGCCGGGTTAGGCCACGGGATCGAATCCGCCGGGGTGAAAGGGATGACATCGGAGAATTCGCCGGAACCCGAGCCAAGCCCCCTTCATGGGGCCATGACGCCCGATGGCTTCGATGGCATACTCCGAACAGGTGGGGAAAAAACGGCAGGATGTCGGGAAAAGGGGCGACAGGACAACCTGGTAACAGCGGATCAGGCAGATAAACATCCTGGTGACGGCGTGCTGTACCATGGTGTCAGGAACACACCTTTTCCCTGAAGAGCTGTTCCAGTTCCCTACGGACATCCTCATACCCGAGCCGGTGAGAGGCCCGTTTTCTGACGACGACGAGAATGTCCTTGGAATCGGGCATCTTCTCCTTATTCAAACGGAAAAACTCCCGGAGGAGCCGCTTCATCCGATTTCTCTTGACCGCTTTCCCTACTTTCCTGCTGACCGTCAGACCGAGTCTTCGGAGTCCCAGCGGATTCTGGCTCACAAAGACGATGAAGTTCTTCGAGTCGTATCTTGTTCCGGTTTGAAACGCCTGGTTGAATTCCTTTCTCTTCCGGAGTTTCTCCTGCTTCCGTAATGTTCGAGGTTCCATGAGTCAAGGAGATGGTTTCGATGCTGTGAGTCCGGTCGAGAACGCCTGTTTTTCACCGGGGCTAAACGACGAGTCTCTTCCGCCCCTTGGCCCTTCTCCGTTTCAGGACGAGCCTCCCGCCCTTGGTGGCCATTCTGGCGCGAAACCCGTGGTCCCGCTTTCTTTTCAAGTTGGTCGTGTTGGTGAGATTTTTTTTCATCGGCCTGCTCCAGTTGAAATCTATGAACTCGCTTTTAGATCACAGAAGTCCTTGGTTGTCAAGACGAAACTCACCATCGTCCCTGCCCGCGCCACTTGCCCGGTGGGATTTTTGTGCATATTTTGTTAAGAGTAAAGGGTCGGGAAAGGGTTTGGGCAGGCCATGACGGATCGCGAAAGGCTGTTTCATCTGGTGAGTGATTTCGAGCCCCGGGGGGATCAGCCCCAGGCCATCGAGCGCCTGGCCGGGGGTGTGCTGAAAAATTACCGGGACCAGGTTCTTGTCGGCGTCACAGGTTCCGGGAAAACCTTCACCATGGCCCACGTTATCGCCCGGACAAACCGTCCCGCCCTGGTCATCGCCCACAACAAGACCCTGGCGGCCCAGCTGTACAACGAGTTCAGAATGCTTTTCCCCGACCATGCCGTAGAGTATTTCGTGAGTTATTACGATTACTACCAGCCGGAGGCCTATCTGCCCGCCACGGACACCTACATCGAGAAGGACTCGTCCATCAACGAGGACATCGACAAGCTCCGGCACTCGGCCACCCGGTCTCTCTTCGAACGGAGGGACGTGATCATCGTGGCGAGCGTGTCCTGCATATACGGCATCGGAGCGCCGGAAGACTATTCGACGCTGAAGGTCTCTCTGGAGACGGGCCTGGAGGTGGACCGGAACGAACTCCTCCGGAATCTCGTGGGCATCCAGTACGACCGGAACGACATCGACTTTCACCGGGGAACCTTCCGGGTCCGGGGGGACCTGGTGGAGATCTTCCCTCCCTACGAGGACGAGCGGGTGATCCGGGTGGAATTTTTCGGGGATGTCATCGAGCGCCTTTCCCTCATGGATCCTCTCCGGGGGCACAGGATCAGGGACCTGAAGCGGATCGACGTCTATCCCGGGAGCCACTACGTGACCACGGAAGAGAACCTGAAGCGGGCGGCCAGGGACATCGAGGGAGAACTGGAGGACCGCCTGAAGGTCCTCGAGGGACAGAAAAAAGGGCTCGAAGCCCAGCGCCTGGAACAGCGCACCCGGTTCGACCTGGAAATGCTCCGGGAGATGGGGTACTGCCAGGGCATCGAGAACTACTCGAGGCACATCACGGGACGCCGCCCCGGGGAGCCCCCGCCCACGCTTATGGATTACCTGTCCCCGGAAACCCTTCTTTTCATTGACGAGAGCCACGTGACCCTTCCCCAGCTCACGGGGATGTTCCGGGGGGACCGGTCCCGGAAGGAAACCCTGGTCGAATACGGCTTCCGCCTGCCTTCCGCCCTGGACAACCGGCCCCTGCGGTTCGACGAGTTCGAGGCTTACCCCTTTCAACGAATCTACGTGTCCGCCACGCCGGCAACTTACGAGCTGGAGCGGTCCGGGCCCCGGGTGGTGGAGCAGATCATCCGTCCCACGGGACTCATGGACCCGGAAATCCGGATCAAGCCGGCCCGCCACCAGGTGGACGATCTGGTGGGGGAAATCCGGAAACGGGTGGATCGGGACGAACGGGTCCTCGTGACGACCCTGACGAAAAGGATGGCGGAAAATCTCACCGAGTATTATCTCGACCTGGGGATCCGGGTGCGCTACCTCCACTCGGACATCGAAACCCTCGAGCGGGTGAGCATCCTGAGCGCCCTGCGCCGGGGGGAATTCGACGTCCTCGTGGGGGTGAACCTCCTCAGGGAAGGCCTCGACATCCCCGAGGTGTCCCTCGTGGCCATCCTGGATGCCGACAGGGAGGGTTTTCTCCGGTCCGAGCGGTCTCTCATTCAGACCATCGGGCGGGCGGCACGGAATGTGAACGGCCAGGTGATCCTCTACGCGGACACCCTGACCCGGTCCATCCAGGCCTGCGTAGAGGAAACCAGGCGCCGCCGGGAGATACAGGAGACCTACAACGACCGGCACGGCATCACCCCGACGACGATCCGAAAGTCCCTGGATAACATCTTGTCCTCGATCTACGAATCCGACTATGTCACCGTCCCGGCGGCGGTGGCGGAGGACCGGGAGTCCTTCCGGTCCGTCCGGGAGATCCGGGGGGTTATCAGCCAGCTGACGAAGGAAATGAAAGGGGCGGCGAAAAACCTCGAATTCGAGCGGGCCGCCGTCCTGCGGGACCGTATCCGGGAACTTTCGAAATTCGAAATGGAGTGGCAGTCGTGGAATGCCGACGGAACCCCTTAGAGGAGGCCCGGGAAAAGGCCCCGCCAGCAACGGGCGTCTACCTCATGAAGGATGCCGAGGGCCGTGTCCTGTACGTGGGGAAGGCGGTGAACCTGAGGGCCCGCATCCGTTCCTACGCCGGGAAGACCGACGGGAGGGCCATGATTCCCTATCTCCTCCGGCGGGTGGACCAGGTGGCGTTCATCGTAACGGAAACGGAGAAGGAGGCTCTCATCCTGGAGAACACCCTCATCAAGGAGCATCGGCCCCGCTACAACGTCAACCTCCGGGACGACAAGAATTACTTTACCATCCGCATCGACCCCGGGGAGGATTTCCCCCGGTTCCAGCTTGTCCGAAAGGTGAAAAAGGACCGGGCCCGGTATTTCGGGCCCTATGCTTCCAGCGCCGCCGTCCGTGAAGCCCTGCGGGTCCTTCAGCCCGTTTTCCCTCTCCGGACCTGCGGGGACCTGGAGCTGAAGACCCGGATCCGCCCGTGCATCGAGTTCGAGTTGAAACGCTGTCTCGGGCCGTGCCTGGGCCTGGTGGGAAAGGAGGACTACGGGGACGTGGTCCGGGAAGCCGTTTCCTTCCTCGAGGGGAGGGGCCGGGGGCTTCTTTCCGCCCTCCGGACGCGGATGGCCCGCCTGTCACGGGAGATGCGCTTTGAAGACGCCGCTCGCCTCCGGGACCGCATCGTTGCTCTCGAGGCGACCCTGGAGAAGCAGAAAGTTTTTTCCTTCACCGGGAAGGACCGGGACGTTTTCGGGCTTTACCGCGCCGGCGACCGGGTCCAGGTGTCCGTCCTGTTCGCCCGCGGGGGCCGCATCCAGGGTCAGATGCCCTTCACCCCTCTCAAAAGCCGGGCCGATTCCGGGGAAATTCTTTCCGCCGTGATGAAACAGTACTACGACCGGGAAATCTCCCTGCCCAGGGAAATCCTCATCCCCGTGGACATCGAGGACCGCAGGGCCATGGAGGAGTGGCTCGGGGAAAAAAAGGGCGGGACCGTGAGCATCCGGCTGCCCCGGCGCGGGGAAGGGGCGGGCCTCTTGAGTATGGCCGGACGGAACGCGGAAAATTTTTACCGGGCCGACCTGAAATCCGACCTGTCCGACGAGACGGTCCTGTCCCTTCTCCAGGAAAATCTCCATCTGAAGAATGTGCCCCGCCGAATCGAGTGTTACGACATTTCCAATGTCGGGGGAGACCATGCCACCGGGTCCCGGGTGACCTTTCTGGACGGCCGCCCCGATCGTGGGGGATACAGGCGTTACCGGATCCGGGACGTTTCGGGGTCGGACGATTTCGCCATGATGGCCGAGGTTCTCCGGCGCCGGTTTTCGGACCCCGCCGGGAGCGCTCCGGACATGATCGTCATGGACGGGGGCAAGGGACAGCTCGCCGTGGCCCTGTCCGTCCTGAAGGATATGAAGATCACCGGTGTCGACGTTATCGGCCTCGCAAAAAAAAGGCCCGGGGACGACGAGCGGGGCGACGAGGACACCGGGGTATCCGGGAAGGTCTCCCGGGAGTCGGACCGGGTCTATCTGCCGGGAAGAAAGAACCCCCTGTACCTCACCCGGGTTCCGGTCCTTCTGCACCTTCTCCAGCGGGTCCGGGACGAGGCCCACCGATTCGCCCTGGCCGGCCACCGGAAAATGCGGGACCGGACGGCTTTCGAATCCCCCCTCGAATCGCTTCCGGGCATCGGCCCCGCCCGGAAAAGAGAGCTTCTTTCCCGGTTTGGAAGCCTTGATGGGATTCGCCGGGCCCGGACGGAAGACCTGGCCGCCACGGCCGGCATCGGACCGAGGCGGGCCCTTATGATCCGGGAATTGCTGGACCGGGTGGCGGCACAGGATGAATCGAAAGAGTGAATGAAGATGTGTATATACACCTCTACACTTGACATTGATGTTTCTTTGTTTTATTGTCGATAAAAATGCGGGATTGGCGGGTGATGAAAACAGTTAATGCTTTAAAACTGAGGAACAGGCTTGGAGAAGTACTCGATACCCTCGATGAGACGGGTGAACCGATTCTTGTCACCAAAGGCGGGAAAATCCGGGCAGCTCTGATTACGGCGGAGCAGTTTGAAAAAAGGTTCGTGGATTTTCAGGCTGATGAGAAGAAAAAGGCTCTCCTTGCGACCATCCGGGGATTGAAGGCCGGGCGAAAAGATCGGGAAACGAGCCTCGATATCCTCAGGGAGCTGAGAGGTTACGAAAAGTGATGTGGGTCGTGGATGCTTCCGTGGCCGTCCGGTGGTTTCTGGATGAAGAATATCACCCCGCGGCGGAAGAGGTCCTCGCCGAAATGGTGAAAAACCCGACCCGATTTGCCGTGCCGGAGCTTTTTTCTTTTGAGGTATTTTCCGTTCTTTGCCGGGTCCACCCTTCAGGACCCGATGTCTTTCTGGAGGGTGTCTTGCCGATTCTGAACAGCGGGATTCTCAGGCAGCCCATGACGGAGAACCTTGTCCGGGGTACCATGCTGTTTTTGGAAAGAGGACTCACCGGCTATGATGCCTGTTACGCAGCGCTGGCCCGGGAACTGGGCGGGCTCTGGCTGACCTTTGACGGGAAGGCCCATGGGCGCTTGAGAGGCGAGAAGATATCCCATGACCTTTCCCATGGGTTGCCCGAGCAATGGGTACCGCCGTGATGCTGCCTCCTGAAAGTCGGATTCAGAGGGTTCTAACGTGAAAAAAAGGCTTACCATTCTCATTATCCTGCCTGTCTTTATCTTTGTTCTTCTTCCCGGTCTTTTGGAGGGGGCGATCACCGTGAAAAGCCCCGACGGCGGGGAAATCAGGCTCTACAGGGACTATCACGCGCTGGTCATCGGTGTCGGGGACTACGATTTCTGGCCCGACCTTCCCGGAGCCGTCCGGGATGCCGAAGAGGTGAGCCGCTCCCTGAAGAGCATGGGGATGGTCGTGACGACCCTCCTGAATCCCGCTTCGGGAGAGCTCAAGGCTGCTTTGGACCGCCTCGTTTACGGACCCGCCCGGGAGAAGGACCGGGCCATCCTGATTTACTTTTCCGGTCACGGGGAGACGGAAACCCTGGCAAACGGCGAGAAGCTCGGCTACATCGTCCCGAGGGACGCCCCCCTTCCCTCGCGGGACCACGTCGGTTTCGTGAACAGCGCCGTGAGCATGAACCAGCTTGAGACCTACGCCCTGAGGATCCAGTCGAAGCATGTCCTCATGGTCTTCGACTCCTGTTTTTCCGGCACCGTGTTCAGCTCCGTGAGAAGCGCCCCGACGGACATTTCCGAGAAGAGCGCCCGGGACGTCCGCCAGTTCATCACGGCGGGAAACGAGGATGAGCAGGTTCCCGACGAAAGCGTCTTCCGGCGGTGTTTTGTCGACGGTATCCAGGGGGAGGCCGATTTCAACGGGGACGGGTATGTCACGGCCTCGGAGCTGGGCATGTATCTCGACAGCGCGGTGATCAACTATTCCAGGGGAAGCCAGCATCCCCAGTACGGCAAGATCCGGGACCCCCGCCTCGACAAGGGCGATTTCATCTTCACCCTGGCGGGCGGCGCGGCGGATGTGCCGGGACCGGCGGGGACGGATGGCCGGGAAAAGGCCTCTCTTTCCGTGGACGCCAACCTGTCCGGGGCCCGGGTCCTCCTCGACGGGGGGGAGATCGGCAGGACACCTCTGAAAAACAGGGAAATCGAGCCGGGCAGGTACCGGCTGCGGGTGGAAAAAGAGGGGTTCAAGCCCTACGAGAAGACGGTGGTTCTTGAAACAGGCAGAAGCCTGGCCCGTTCCGTCTTCCTGTCCCCTGAAGAACCCCGGAAATCCCGCTTGTTCGTGGATGCAAAACCGGGCGACGCCCGTATCCGCATTCTCAATATCAAGCCCCCGTACGAGAGGGGCATGGACCTCGATGGGGGACCTTACCACCTCGAAGTTTCGGCGCCGGGATATGAAACCCGGACGGAATGGGTCGACCTGGCGGCGGGTGAAGACCGGTACGTGGACATCACCCTGGAAAAAACAGGGGAAGCGGAATCCTTCTTTAAACCGGGAGGGATTGCCGGCGGAAGATCCTACACCAATTCTTTCGGCATGGACTTCGTTCTTCTCTCCTCGGGTACGTATTCCATGGGAAGCCCCCTTTACGAGTGGGGGAGGACGGAACATGAATCGCCTCACGAGGTAAGGATTTCCACGTCGTTTTACGTTCAGTCCACGGAGGTGACCGTCGGGCAGTGGCGGGCCTTTGCCGCGGAAACGGGATACCGGACCGAGGCGGAAAGAAACGGGGGGACGTGGTTCATCGACGGGGGCCAGTGGAACCGGAGGCCCGGTGTCTACTGGGATAACCCCGGATTCGCCCAGACGGACCTTCACCCCGTTACCTGTATTTCGTGGAATGACGCCCAGGCCTTTATCCGCTGGCTCAACGGTCGGGAAGGAACGTCGAAATACCGTCTTCCCACGGAGGCGGAGTGGGAATACGCGTGCCGGGCCGGCACGGTGACGAGCCGCTACTGGGGGGAGGACATTTTCGCTTCCTGCCGACATGCCAACATGGCCGACCAGTCGGCGCGGCGCGTTTTCACAGGGTGGACCGTGGTCGAGTGTGACGACGGGCATGCCTTCACCGCCCCGGTGGGCTCATACAGCCCCAATGCCTACGGACTTTACGACATGCTCGGAAATGCCTGGGAGTGGAGCCAGGACTGGTGCGCCCCCTATACGACATTCGCCCAGATCGACCCCCGGGGTCCTGCCTCGGGGATGTCCCGGGTCCTCCGGGGCGGATCCTGGGAATCCATGCCGGCAAGCGTCCGCTCGGCGAACCGCTACTGCCTTGTCCCCGACATGAACAACAACGGAACGGGCTTCCGGCTGGCCCGGGATCGGTGAAACAGGGGGGCCCTATTACTCAACGTCATTGGCTGGCCTGAAAAGAGCCCCTCATCCCGTACAACATATCGCCCTGATCCTTTTTCCGCAGCTTCCTTCGTTAGCCCGGTTAAGCTTAAACTGTTAGTTGACCGCTGTGTCTCATATCCAAAAGTTTTGTTAAAGCATTCTATTGAGAAATATTGGATTACAGGAAAAAATGGCGGAACAGCATGGCAATCGAACCCACCCGACGAAGAATAAACAGCAAAATATCATTAAGTTAGAAAAGATAGGTGTTTTAGGATTAAAGTATTTTGATATTGAAATATCGAGCGCAACTGAATAAATGATGAAATGAAAGTACGGTTCCCAAGTTTAGATGTTAACAGGAACGTTTGTGACGATTCTCATCCGGTGGGATTACCAAAAAGATTTCTGGAGGAAAATCAAAGTTAAAAGAGACCATGAGAAAAAGAGACCATAAAGAAGCTGAAGTAACTGTGACTATGAAGGGGGTCGTCGAAAAAGACCAGGTGACCACGGCTTCAAAGATTCTCGCGGCTTCCGTTGTTTCGATAGGATTGGCCTGCACTGTTTTGATGTATTTTTTTGAGGTCTCTCATGGCGGTAATACCTGGAAGACAGGCGACTGGTTGATCAACTATTCTTCAGGCTTTATCCGCAGGGGGGCTTTCGGTGAAGTCGCTCTTTTCCTGTCCCATATATCAGGATTTGACTTGTTGTGGACCGTCTTTACCCTTCAGTTTCTGCTTCTGTTTCTCGTCTTTTTCCTCGTAGTGGTGATTTTTTTCAGGACGGACCGATCCCGTGTGGAATTGATGATCTTTCTTTCTCCGGCCTTCTTGCTTTTTCCCTTTTACGACATACAAGGGGGATTCAGAAAGGAGATCCTCGTTTATATCCCTTTTCTCATCTACGTCTTGTACCTTTTGAAGGGGCGTCTTCCTCAACATGGTATTTTTTTGGTTCTTGCTTTTTATGCATTTGCCCTTTTTTCACATGAACTTGCCGTGTTTGTCCTTCCGTTTTTTATTATTGTGACGATCCTGTTTTTCTATTTGAAAATAATAGAGGCGCGTCCGATGTATGTCTTGGCGGCATCATTTGTTATTCTCGCCGGCATTGCCTTGATCTTTTCAAGTATTTTTTTGGGAATAGGCAAAGCCTCTGCCATTTGCAATCATTTGGTATCGAACGGGTTGGATTCAAAAATTTGTGATGGGGCGATAAATTGCTTAGAACAAAACAGCTATGACGGAATGCTTTGGGTCGCCAATATTTTTTTTCAAAATGATTATTTAGCCACTTACATATTCGCGTTGATCCTATCCCTTCTCCCTTTTTACTTTTTGAAAAGTGTCGATATTCCGGAGAAATATGTCTATGCTTTTCCGACAATAGCCCTTCTTTTTATGTTGCCACTGTATGTCTTTGCCGTCGATTGGGGGAGATGGATCCATATTTACATATTTTTCTTGTCTGTATTGGTCTTCGCTTTGGCGGACATGGGCTATTTAAAGCCCCGCATTAAGCTGCCGATAATCCTGATATTACCCTATGTCTTATTATGGAATATACCGCATTGTTGTCACACTGGATTGAAAATCGGCGCCGCCAACTACTTCAAAAAAATCCTTTTTGAAGTAGCAAGTATTTTTGTTTAGTCCGTCCAGAAGAGACGATATCCATAACGTCGATAATATATCAGAGATCAATTGGCTAAGATTAAAGACCGATTAAAGACATTCCATTTTTATGTTGCTTTTTCGCTAAGACGTTGCGGTAAGACTCAGTGACCACGTTGTTTCAAATTTTCCATTCCCCATTCATACAGTCAGTATGGATAATGGCCATCTGTACCAGATAAAGTTTTACTGTCATCAGAAAGACTTGAGAATACGGCATTTCTATATCAAGTACAAGCCCCGGAAACCGCGTCTGAGTGGGAAGGTGGAATGTCCCCATGCTATGTGTTACGGATTGCCGCAATGGAGCCAGCAGATATTCACCGCAAAGAGGCCACTTGCTGATCGTCGTAATGAGTCCAGTACCTAAAATCTTCCTTTGTGACAGGGTTTAAAAAGGGTCTCGGACCATGGTGTGAACGCCGGTATACTCCCTGTATTTTTGCAGGGGAAGTTCCGGCATGAGCAACAGGAGGTTCGAAGGGGGGCAAGAACTTCCTGAACCGCCGGGGATCCATTGACGCCGGGCCGGTCTTTTCTGTATGATGGTCATCGACACCGGGACGGGATGCCGCGTCCCCTTTCATAGGAGCCTTTCATGAAGCCATCCATCTCATTGTGTCGTGCCCTGATCTATGGGCTTTTATTTCTTTTCATTCTCCCCGCCGGAACGGTTTCGGCTCCCGCCGTCTCTTCCAGGCAGGAGGGCCGGGGGGTTGCCGCTGCTCCCGACGAGGAGAAGCGATCCTCCATCCACGAGGTGGACGGGTATGCCTATCTCTCCGAAGACATGACCCTTTCCCAGGTCCGGGCGGCGGCTCTGGCCACGGCGAAGCGGCAGGCCCTGGAGATGGCCCGGACCTACGTCACGTCGAAGACCCGGGTGAAGGATTTCGAGGTTCAGTACGACCTGATCTGGACGGATGCCGAGGGGGCCGTCACGGTCCTGGAGCAGAAGGACCTGGGAATCGAGGAGAACAGCCGCTACCACGTGTGGGTCCGGGCGGAGGTGGAATACAGCCTGAAGCCGAAGGACAGCCGCCCCGGGGCGGGGACGGCCATGGACCCGGGGCTTCCCCTCCAGGTCAGGGTCTGGTCTTCGAAGAAGCACTACAGCAAGGGGGACCGGATCGAGATCTTTCTCCAGGGGAACCGGGATTTTTATGCCCGGGTCGTCGATATGGACGCCTCGGGAAATATCGTTCAGCTTCTTCCCAACGGCTATCGAAAAGACGCGTTTTTCCGGGCCGGCGAGATCTACCGGATTCCCGGGGAGGGCGATGCCTTTCAGCTGGAAGTGGTCCCCCCCTTCGGTGAGGACCGGATCGTCGTCTATGCCAGCGAAGTTCCCCTGGGCGACGTGAGCCTCGAACCGGCAGGGGCGGGCCTGGGGATTTACCGGGGAAGCCCGAGCTCCCTCGGGGTGAAAAGCCGGGGGATCGCCGTGACAGGGAGCGGCGCTTCGGCCGGGTCTCCCGGTGCCGAGTTTTACGAAGCCTCCTTCACGCTGACCACCGGTCCCTAGGCGCTGTGGAGAAACGACAAAAAGGGTCATGAATGCTTTCTGAGATGTCCCTGACTGACGTCCGGGACACAAACCGCTTGCGGCAAAGGCCCCGAGCTGATATTTTGAGGAAGGAGGCGGGATAGAACACGGCTTCCTTCAGGGGACCCTTCAAGCCAGTCTTTTTTCGTGAATTTTTAACCGCTTTTTTTAAAGTTCAGAAGATCGTTCAGGGGAGGCATGCGATGACGAACATTTCCGATCCGACCCGATATCTTGTCGATCTCCGTCGGCACATGTGGATGGCCGGGATCGAGATGGAACTCCGCCGGCTCATCTGGCAGATCGCCGTGACGGGAAAATACATATCGGCAAAAATCCATGAGTCGAACCGGAAACTGGCGGGTTTTCGGAACATATACGGGGAGGAACAGCTGGCCCTGGACCGGGTTGCCGACGAGATCCTCAAGAGCCAGCTCCAGTTTTCCGGGTTTGTCCGGGAATATGCCTCGGAAGAGCAGCCGGAGATCCTGAAGTGCGGGAAAGGGGACGAGAAATACTTCATCACCGCCGACCCCCTCGACGGTTCCTCCCTGGTGGACACCAACCTGGCCATCGGGACGATCATCGGGATTCATCGGGTTCCCATCATCGAGGAGGGGCAGAAAAGCATCGTCGCCGCCCTGTACATCACTTACGGTCCCCTCATCACCATGGTCTACACGGCGGGCAAGGGGACCCACGAGTTCGTCCTCAACCGGGAGGGGGAGTACGTTCTCTCGGAAGAGAATATCCGAATGAAGGACAAGGGATCCATTTACAGCATCGGCGGCCTGCGAAACGACTGGACGGAAGCCCATGCCCGGTATGTGGCCGATCTTGAGGCCCAGGGATACAAGCTCCGGTACAGCGGCGGGTTCGTCCCCGACATCAACCAGATTCTCATCAAGCGCGGCGGCGTTTTCACATACCCCGCCCTGAAAAACGCCGCCAAAGGGAAGCTCCGCCTTATCTTCGAGCTCCAGCCCATGTCCTTCATCATGGAGCAGGCCGGTGGGATGGCTACCGACGGCGTCAAAAGGATCCTGTCCATGACGCCGGAAAGCCTGGACCAGCGAAGCCCCGTCTATATCGGAAGCCGGTACGAAGTGGAAAAGGCCGGTGATTACCTCAAGAATGCCGAAGAGAGGTAAAATTCGCCGGCAGGGACCGGGAAACATCAAAAGGAGAGGAAGCCATGATACATAAAGATCGGGAAAGCCTGCTCGGGGCCGTCGCCGACATCCTCGACGTTAAGGACGAAGAGGTTCGGGTATTGGATGAGGGGAAACTTCGAAAGGAAGGGATCGACGGCCTCATATACACGGCTGCCCTTTCCCCCGACGAAGACCTGAAGGCGCTGTGCCGTTGGATCATCCGCCGGGCCGGGGCATCCCTGGGGATCCTGCCCGCCTCGATCCAGACCCTCTATGATGCCATGGGGCGGAAGGACGTCACGGGGTTCACCGTTCCCGCCATCAACCTCCGGGGGATCACCTACCAGGCCGCCCAGGCGGTCTTCCGGGCCGCCCTGAAACAGGACGTCGGCCCCTTCATCTTCGAGATCGCCCGTTCCGAGATCGGCTACACCTACCAGAGGCCCGCCGAATACACCGCGGCTGTCATGGCAGCGGCCATCCGAACGGGCTACCGGGGTCCGATTTTTCTCCAGGGAGATCATTTCCAGATGAATGCGAAGAAATATGCCGCCGACCCGGCCCGGGAAGAGGGGGACGTGAAAAAGCTGATCCGGGAGGCCCTGGAGGGCGGGTTTTACAACATCGACATCGACGCGTCGACCCTGGTGGACCTGGACCGTCCGACCCTGGAGGAGCAGCAGGAGGCCAACTACCGGGTGACCGCCGATCTGACGGCATTCATCCGGGAACTCGAGCCGCCGGGGGTGACCGTCTCCGTGGGCGGCGAAATCGGCGAGGTGGGAGGCCGGAACACCACCGTGGAAGAATTCCGCGCGTTCATGACGGGATACCTCCGGGAATTGAAAAGCCTCCGGGACTCCGGCAAAGGCATCAGCAAGATCAGCATTCAGACGGGGACCACCCACGGCGGCGTGCCCCTGCCTGACGGGTCCATCGCCACGGTGAAAATCGACTTCAACACCCTCCGGGAGATTTCGGAAACGGCCCGCCGGGAGTACGGACTGGCCGGGGCGGTTCAGCATGGGGCGTCGACCCTCCCCGAGGAGGCCTTCGGCGCGTTCCCCGAGACGGGGACGGCGGAAATCCACCTTGCCACGGGGTTCCAGAACATCATCTACGACAGCCCCGCTTTCCCGGCGTCCCTGCGGGAGAAGATCTACGGGTACATCCGGAAGGAACTGGCCGGGGAGAAGAAGGAAAAGGACACGGAGGAGCAGTTTATCTACAAGACCCGGAAAAAGGGGTTCGGTCCCTACAAAGCGGATCTGTGGACCCTGCCGCCGGAGGTCCTCGACGGCATCGGCGGGGAACTGGAGGAGCGGTTCGCCTTCCTGTTCGGGAAGCTGAACGTCACCGGGACGGGGGACGTGGCCCGGAAGTGGGTCAGCCCCGTGGATGTTCCCCTGGCGAGGCCCCGGGGATCGGCCCCCGCGGCATCGGCGGAGAAGCTGGCCCGCGAGGTGGGCGACCTGGACGATTAACGGATTTTCGCGCCGTCCCGGACATCGCCGTCAAAGGCGACGAGGGCGAGGCCTTCCTCCCTGTCCGTGGCGAGAAGCATCCCGTGGGATTCGACGCCCATGAGCTTCGCCGGCTTCAGGTTGACCACCACGGCGATCTGCCGTCCCACCAGGTCTTCCGGCCTGTAGTCCTTTCCCATGCCGGCGACGATCGTCCGCTCTTCCCCCACGTCGATTTTCAGCTTAACGAGCTTGTCCGACCGGGGGACGGGTTCCGCTTCTAAAACCCGGGCCACCCGGAGATCCACCCTGGCGAAATCCTCCAGGGAGATTTCCGGTTTCACGTCTTTCAGCTTCCGGACCTTCTCTTCTTCCTTCTTTGTCCACTGGACGCGGGGGAACAGGGCCTCCCCCACGGTGAGGGGGTTTCCCGGTTCGAGGACGCCCCAGGAACGAATACTTTCAAAATCCTGCCCGGACGGGTCCTGGATGCCCAGGCGGCGGAGAAGGGCCGCCGCCCCGTCGGGCATGACGGGACTGACGAGAACGGATATGAAGCGGATCGCTTCCAGGACGGTGTAGAGGACGGTTTGGAGCCGATCCTTCTTATCCGGGTCTTTGGACAGCGTCCACGGTTCCTGCGCCACGATGTACTTGTTTGTCATGCCCACGAATTCCCAGATCGAGAGGAGGGCCTTGTGGAACTGAAGGCCCCGGAATGACTCTTCCACCTCGGGGAGAAGCTTCAGGGCCCGGTCGATGAGGATGTGGTCTTCATCGGCCGGCGCGGAGGCCGGGGGGACTTTTCCGTCACAGTACCGGCTGGCCATGGTGAGGGACCGGCTCACCAGGTTGCCCAGATCGTTGGCCAGGTCCGAGTTCAGCCGGAGGACGAATCCCTCCTCGCTGAAATTGGAGTCGAGGCCGAAGACCATTTCCCGAAGGAGATAATACCGGAAGGCATCAAGTCCGTATTTATCCTTTAAATCCAGTGGCTTAATGACAGTCCCCCGGCTTTTGGACATCTTGCCCTCGTCGATGTTCCAGTAGCCGTGTACGTTCAGGCGATGATAGGGGGTGATCCCCAGGGCCTTGAGCATGGTGGGCCAGTAGATGCCGTGGGGCTTCAGAATGTCCTTGGCGATGAGGTGCTCGCAGACGGGCCAGAACGTGTCGAACCGGGAGCCGCCGGGAAAGCCGATTCCCGTCAGATAGTTGATGAGGGCGTCGAACCAGACGTAGGTGACATACTTGTCGTCGAAGGGAAGGGTGATCCCCCAGGTGAGCCTTGTCTTGGGACGGGAGATGCACAGGTCTTCAAGAGGCTCCCGGAGAAAGGCCAGGACTTCGTTGCGGTAACGCTCGGGGCGGATGAAATCCGGATTATCCCGGATATGCGTCATGAGCCAGTCCTGGTAACGGCTCATGCGGAAAAAATAGTTGCTCTCCTTCCGGTATTCCGGCTCCGTCTGGTGATCCGGGCATTTCCCGTCGGCGAGCTCGCTTTCCCGGTAGAAACGCTCGCACCCCACGCAGTAAAAGCCCTCGTAATGGCCGAAGTAGATGTCGCCCTTTTCGTAGACCGCCTGGAGGATGTTCTGGACCGTTTTTACATGATCGTCATCGGTGGTGCGGATGAAGTGATCGTTGGTGATGGAGAGCTCCGGCCACAGGGCCCTGAACTGGCCGCTGTAACGGTCCGCATAGGCCTTGGGGGTTTCCCCCGCCTTGGCCGCCGCTTCGGCTATCTTGTCGCCGTGTTCGTCCGTTCCGGTAAGAAAAAACGTTTCATAACCGAGGAGGCGATAGAACCGGGCCATGACGTCGGCCACGATGGTGGTGTAAGCGTGCCCGATGTGGGGGGAGGCGTTGACATAATAAATGGGCGTGGTCACGTAAAAGGCCTTTTTCATGGTTCTCTGCTCCCGTCTGTGGACGAAATGTTTTTTGCCGGGTGCCGGCGACTTCCTTGTCTTACAGGCTGGTGAAAGGGTCGACTTTCAGTTCCTCCAGGGCGATTTCCGTTTCTTTCCCGTCCTGGAGCGCAACGGTGACCTTCCCTTCCATGAGATTCTGCCTTGTCACAGTGCCTTTTCCCGATTCCGTGTCCACCACGGCGCCGCACTTGGGCAGTCTCTTCTTTGTCTTGGCGTAGTGGCCGTATTCATAAGCCAGGCAGCACATGAGCCTTCCGCACAGGCCCGATATCTTTTCCGGGTTCAGGAGCATCTGCTGTTCCTTGGCCATCTTGATGGAAACGGGGGCGAAGGTGGTGAGGAACCGGGTGCAGCAGAGATCCCTGCCGCAGATTCCGACACCCCCGAGAAGCTGGGCCTCGCTCCTCACCCAGATCTGGCGAAGTTCGATCCTGGTTTTGAACTGCTGCACGAGATCCTTGACAAGTTCCCGGAAATCAACGCGGTTTTCCGCTGTGAAGTAAAAAATAATCTTGCTCCGGTCGAAAAGATACTCCACTTCGACAAGCTTCATGGGCAGGCCCCGGCTCTCGATGCAGCGGGAACAGAAAATGGAGGCCCGGTCTTCGATCCCCCGGTTTTCCTCTTCCACCTGCAGATCGTCTTCCCGGGCTTTCCGAAGGGCCATTTTCATTTTTCCCGGAACGGGGTCGGACGGGTCGAAGGGCCACGCGGTGGTAACCTCGCCCACCGACAGGCCGTTTTCCGCTTCCACGATGAGCTTGTCACCTTTCCGGACGGGATCCTCCCCGAGATGGACAAGGAAGACCTGGCTCCGGTGCTTCAGCCGGACACAGGCCACCCAGATTTCCGGCCCGGGCTGCCCCGCCGGGATGATGTCTTCATCATTTTCAGTGGTTATAGGCGCTTTTAACGTTTTCATATGGCGACGAGTTTAAACAGCATTGATTCCAAAGTCAACTGCCGGTTCCCGTTCTGTTCGACGGCCTCCCGGGCCCGGCGCACCGCGTCAATGGCGGAGAGGATCGACCGGGTGGAGAATTTCAGGGACATGCTTTCCGTTTCGTCAGCCAGATCGGGATGAATCAGCGTCCCCGGGGGGCCCTTCTCGCGGGTCACGAGCATGTCCCGGTACCAGGTTTCCAGGATGTGCAGTTTTCCGATGATCTCCTGCCTGTTTTCCCCGAAAAGAACAGGGAGGGAAAAGAAATCGGCAGGATCTTTCCGCTCCAGGCAGGCGGCAATCCTGGCGATAAGATCGTTTTTTCGGGTGTGATAGCCTTCCTGGAGCATTTCCAGGGCCTTTTCCAGGCTGCCTCCGGAAGCGGCGGCGATGAGATCCGCCCGGGCGGAGTCGATGGCATGGCGGCTCGCGAGAAAGGCGGAGATTTTGTCATCCCCGAGGGGATCGAAGCGCAGGGGCTGGCACCGGGAGGGGATGGTCCGGGGAAGCCCGTGAGGACTCGAGGAGACGAGAATCAGAACGTTCCCGGGGCCGGGCTCTTCCAGGGTCTTGAGAAGGGCGTTCGCCGACGGGCCGTTCATACGTTCCGCCTCATCGATGAGAAAAACCCTCCTTTTCCCCTCGTAGGGCCTGAACTGGATCTGGTGCTGGAGCTCCCGGATGGCGGCCATTTTGATAAAAGCCCCGTCGGGCCGGATCTCCGTGATGTCGGCGTGATTCCCCGCCATGCTTTTCCGGCACGAGGAACAACCATCGCAGGCGTCCCCGGTGAGGGTGAGGCAGTTCAGGGCCCTGGCGAAAACACGGGCCGTTTCAAATTTTCCGATGCCCCGTATGCCGTGAAACAGATAGGCGTGGGATATCCGGTCCCGTTCCAGGGAACGGCTGAGGACGGACTTCTGTTTTTCCTGTCCTAAAATGTCTTTGAACGACATGGCCTTTCAGAGGTGAAGGATCTCCGTCAATGTTTTCGACACATGACCATGGATTGTCTCGATGGGCAGGGTGCCGTTGAAAAGGTGAAACCGGTCCGGTTCCTCTCCGGCGATTTTCAGGTATCCCTCACGGATTCTCCTGTGGAACGCCGTATCTTCACCTTCGAAACGATCTGTTTCCGATGCCGCCGCCCCGGACACCCGGGATCGCTCTTGAACCCTTTCCAGCCCCTTTTCAGCGGGGATGTCAAAGAGAAACGTCCAGTCGGGCCTGAGCGACGCCGTGCAGAAACGGTTGAGCCAGCGGATGGATTCGAGTTCCAGTCGCCGGCCGAAGCCCTGGTAGGCTACCGTGGCGTCGGAAAAGCGGTCGCAGAGAACGACGCGGCCCGCTTTCAGGGCGGGCCGGATTTTCTCTTCCACATGCTGGGCCCGTGCCGCCGCAAACAGAAGAAGTTCAGCCCTGTCCCCGATCCGAAGGGTCGTCTTGTCCAGGAGGATTTTTCTCAAGATGTGTCCGAGGGCCGTCCCGCCCGGCTCTTCCGTGAGCAGGAAAGGAATCCCTCTTCGGGTGAGGAAATCCGCGGCTTTTCTGATCTGGGTCGTTTTCCCCGAACCTTCAATCCCTTCAAAGGTGATGAAAGAACCCATGGCGCCCTTTCGGGGACGATCCTCCATTCCGCGACGGTTTATTTGCTGTCTTCGCCGGGCAGAATGGCTTCCACCGGGCAGATGTCGGCACAGGCGCCGCAGTCGGTGCACTTTTCCGGATCGATAACGTAAATGTCTTCACCCTCACTGATCGCCTCAACGGGGCATTCAAGTTCGCAGGCGCCGCAGGCGATGCATTCGTCGGTGATTGTGTAAGCCATGACACTGTCCTCCAGATGTGGTGATGATCGCGCGCAAAAAAGTTAACGTACTGAAAGATATCCGATCCAATCGACCTGTAAAGCGTGTCGATTTGTCAGACCGATTCGACTTTCTGAACCTCGGGAAGCTTGGATTTGAGATACCGCTCCACGCCCATCTTCAGGGTCATCTGGGCCATGGGGCAGCCTCCGCAGGCGCCGAGGAGCTTGACTTTCACGACACCGTCCCCGGTCACGTCGATGAGCTCGATATCGCCGCCGTCCGCCTGCAGTTTCGGACGGACGTCATTGATCAATGCCTGAACTTTCTCTTTCATGGAGCCTCCTGCATTTTTAAGGATGTGTTACTCCCCGCGAAGCGCCGGCCCCTTCCGCGGCGGGCGGGAAAATCAATGGGGCATGTCGGCGACGATCATTTGGGCCACCGATTCGGCAACATCGGGGAGGTCGGGCTTGATGAGCCAATAGGTTTTTGTTTCGTGATGGGCTGCTTTCCAGGCAACACGACCGGTGGCGGTGTCGATGAGATCGACAGCGAATCCCACCTTGGCGACCTTGTCTTCCCCTTCGACGGTGTAAGTCCAGAAATCCACCGTCGCCAGGAGAAGCGCCTCCACGTCGAAGTGCTCTCCCAGGGACAGGGTCAAAGACGGGTCGGAGAAGTTGACCGCCCTGAACTTGGCGACGTAGTCGGAGATGTTCCGTGAAAGGCCGGCGTCATTTTCCATTTCTTTTCTTATTTCACCGGGGGAAACCACCTTGCTGAACTTGCCCGATTTTTCGAGAGTCCGGGTCAGGATGTCGTCGGCCTGACCGGTGGCCTCGTAGCTCGTCCTCACATCCACGGGAAGGACGGCGATGCTGCGGGGATGGAAGTCCTTTGCCTCCGGGTTGACCTGGGCATAGCGAAGCCCCCCGCAAGCGGAAAGAAGGGCTATCGTGATAAACAAAAAGAAACGGATCCCTGCCTTTTTCATGGTTTTCGTCTCTCTCGGCTTTGTTACAATCGGGCTCTCCCCATTGAGAGCAATCGGCCCCGAAGGTCCGGTCGGGGTCACGAAAAATACAACCACAGGCCCGCCAGGGCTCCCGGAAGAACAAGGTTGCTTTCCAGGAAACCCTCCACGGCCAAGGCGGAAAGCGAAAACCTTCTATCATAAATGAGGAAACAAATCCACAGGTAAATCAGAGAGGTGAGGAGGGCGAGGGTAAAGGACGGCGTCAACCCCGTCCCGTAGGAAAGAACCAGGAGGATACCGAGAAGGAGGCTTCCACCCTGGAGAATCGCCCGGGTTTTTTTTTCGCCCATGATAACGGGGATCGTCTCCCGTCCCACCAGCCGATCGCCCTGGATGTCCATCAGGTCCGCAAGGGAGGAGACGATGAAGACGAGGGCGAACACGAAGATAAAGGCGACCGCCGTTGCCGGTGCGGCGGTCCGGATGGCCTCGACCTGCGGAAGGGCGGCGCACACGGTGGCCCAGGCGACGGCCATGAGAAAGTTTTTCGAGCCCGGAATGGCGCTGATCTTTCTTATGGACCAGTGCGAGGGAAGAAGGGGGATATCGTAAAGAAGTCCCACGAAAGAGATGAACAGGAGGAGGAGAAAGGAGGACAGGCCGGTCAGTGCGGACAGAAAAAGGGCCAGCCCCAGGCTCGCCAGGCCCACAAAGGCTTTCCTGTGGCGGGCCGGCGGTTTTTCACCTTCCCTGAAGCGGTCTTCCAGGGGAGATTTTTCCTGGATCCGGTTGATGCTGTGCATGGCATGGACGTAGAAAGCCGAAATGAGAAGGTTCAGGGGGTTCGGGGGCAGACCCTGGAGGATCTGGGCGGCCAGGGTGAGACTCGAGGCGCCGACGGCCTTGAACACGTCCGTTTTCACCGTCCACAGCCACAGGGAATAGAGGAACGTCCCCAGTCGGCCCCGTTTTTCACGGCCTTTTCCCGCGATGTGGTCCAGAACCCCGTTGATGATCCAGTTGGGTGTCGAGGCCCCGGCGGACACACCAATGTTTTCAAAGGGATCGAGGTCGATTTTCTGAAGCTCTCCGGCTGTTTCCACGAGAAAGGTCGGTGTTCCCGAGTCTTCGCTGATGGTCCTCAGCCGCTCCGTGTTGGCGCTGTTTTTCCCGCCCACGATGATCATGGCGTCCATTTTGCCCGCCATGTCGCGAACCTCGTCCTGCCTTTTAACCGTGGAATCGCAGATGGTATTGAAAATCACCGCCCCGGGATACTTTCCCTGGATCGCCCGGGCCATCCTCTCGAATTCCTCGACGTTCTGGGTGGTCTGGGCAACCACGCACACCCGGTCGAAGTCGGGAAGGTTCATCAGATCCTCCATCCCGTTGACGATAAACCCCCGGTCGCCGGCGTAGCCGAGGAGGGCGGTGACCTCGGGGTGGTCCCGGTCTCCAAGGATCAGGATGGTGTGCCCCTGCCCATGATGTTTCCGTATGATTCCCTGGACCCGGGCTACCTTGGGGCACGTGGCGTCGATGATTTCAAGGCCCTTTTCCTTCAGCCTGGACCGCTCCGCCGGGGGAATGCCGTGGGCCCGAATGACGATCGTTCCGGAGTCGATCTCGTCGAGATTCTCGACGGGAAGGACGCCTCGTTTTTTCAGAAGCGCGATGGTCTGGGGATTGTGTATGAGCGGGCCGTAGGTGTAAATCGGCCCCTTTCCGCCCTTGCGGGCGATGTCGAGGACCATGTCCACGGCCCGGCGAACCCCCATGCAGAACCCGGCCGTTCTGGCAAGCTTGACGCCCATGACACCCTCAAGACCGGGCACCCTGGTTCCCCGGTGCCGGCTCTCATTTTTCCTTTTTCCCGAGAAGAAAAAATTCCCGGTTTCCCTCGGGCCCCGTCAGGGGGGAATCGCAGGTCCCGATGACCCGGAGACCCTGTTCCCCGACAAAGGCGCTGACCTTTTCGATGACGTCCCGGTGAACGGCGGGGTCCCTGACGACCCCCCGCTTTCCGACCTGGTCCCTGCCCGCCTCGAACTGGGGCTTGATGAGGGGGAGAAGCCACCCCCCCGCCCGGAGGAAGGGAAGGACGGCGGGAATGACGAGCCGCAGGGAGATGAAGGAAACATCGATGACCGCGAGGTCGACAGCCTCCTTGATGAGATCGCCCGTTACATGACGGATATTCGTCCTTTCGAGAAGAACAACCCGCTCGTCGCGCCTGAGTTTCCAGGCGAACTGACCATATCCCACATCAACGGCGTAGACCTTCCGGGCCCCTTTCTTCAGAAGGCAGTCGGTGAACCCCCCGGTGGAGGCGCCGGCATCAAGGGCCACGAAGCCCGTCACATCGAGACCGAAGCTCTCGAGAGCCCCGGCGAGCTTCAACCCGCCCCGGCTCACGTAAGGGTGATCGGCTTCCCGGAGGGTGATGGGGGCGTTTTCGGGAACCAGGGCCCCCGCCTTGCTCGCGGGCTCGCCGTCCACTGTCACCGACCCGGCTAGAATCAGGGCCCGGGCCCTTTCCCGGGAGTCGGCGAGTCCCCGTTCCACGACGAGCCGGTCCAGCCGTTGCCTGCCTTTTTTGGGTTCCATGAAAGTCCGATCCCGGACGTCCTTCAGGAAGCCCGGACCATTTCGAGAGCGGCCCGGTAGATCCCCTCCTCGTCGATTCCGTGAAGACGCCTCAACTCCTTCTGGGTGGCCTGCTCCACGAATTCATCCCCTATGCCGAGACGCCGGATCCTCACGTCCCGGAGCCCCGCCTCCTGGAAACACTCCAAAACGGCGCTTCCGAAACCGCCCATGAGGACGTTTTCCTCCACCGTGAGGACCCGCCCCGTCCTGGCGGCGGTTTCGCACAGGAGCTCCCGGTCCAGGGGTTTCGCAAACCGCCCGTTGACCACTGTCGCCCCGATCCCTTCCGCCTTCAGCCTTTCCGCTGCCGCCCTGGCGGGCTCAACCGTCGTTCCCAGGGCCACGATGGTGACATCCCCCCCGTCCATGACGATTTCGCCTTTGCCGATGGGAAGGGATGAAAGGTCGGTGTCCAAGGGGACGCCCGCGCCGGCCCCCCGGGGATAACGGATGGCGATGGGTCCCCGGTGTTCCGTTGCCGTTTTCAGCATGTGCTGAAATTCATTTTCGTCTTTCGGGGCCATGACGACCATGTTGGGGATGGACCGGAGATAGGCCAGGTCGAAAAGCCCGTGGTGGGTGGGTCCGTCCTCGCCGACGAAACCGCCCCGGTCGAGGGCGAAGACGACGTGAAGATTCTGGAGGCACACGTCATGGAGGACCTGGTCGAAGGCCCGCTGGAGGAAGGTGGAGTAAATGGCGACGACGGGGATGAACCCCTCCACGGCGAGCCCGGCGGCGAAGGTGACGCCGTGCTGCTCGGCGATGCCCACGTCGAAGAACCGGTCCGGGAACCGGGCGGCGTATTCGTCCAGGCCCGTGCCCGTCCCCATGGCCGCCGTAATGGCCGTGATCCGGGGGTCTTCCGAGGCCAGCCGGATCATGGTTCGCCCGAAAATCTCCGTGTACGAGGGCGGGGCGTCGGGCTTAACGAAGACGGCCCCCGTCTCCCGGTCGAAAGGGCCCACGCCGTGGTAGCGGCAGGGCTCCGCCTCGGCGAAGGGGCAGCCCTTGCCTTTCCGGGTCACCACGTGGACCAGGACGGGCCGGTTCAGCTGGGCGACGTTTTGGAGGTTCCTGATGAGATAGTCGAGACGGTGACCTTCCAGGGGGCCCACGTACTGGAACCCCAGCTCCTCGAAAAGCATCCCCGGGACGACGAAGGCCTTCAGGGACTCCTCGACCTGCCGGGTGAACTTGATCATCTGCTCTCCCCCGGGGAGGGATTTCAGAACGTGAAGGACTCCCGATTTGAGCCGGGTCACCTCTTTTCCCGTCATGACCCGGTTCAGGTACGCCGACATGGCCCCCACGTTGGGGGAAATGGACATCTCGTTGTCGTTGAGGACGATGATCAGGTCCTTCTCCCGGTCTCCCGCCCAGTTCATGGCCTCGTAGGCCATCCCCGCCGTCATGGACCCGTCGCCGATGACGGCGATGACCTTGTGCTTTTCCCCTTTGAGACAGCGGGCCTCGGCGATGCCGGAGGCGGCGGACAGGGAGGTGCTGCTGTGCCCGGCGTCGAAGACGTCGTAAGGGCTTTCCTTGCGCTTGGGGAACCCGCTGATGCCGTCTTTGCGCCTCAGGGTGTGGAACCGGTCGCGGCGGCCCGTGACGAGCTTGTGGGCATAGGCCTGGTGCCCCACGTCCCAGATGAGCCTGTCCCGGGGCGTGTCGAAGACATAGTGAAGGGCCAGGGTGAGTTCCACCGTCCCCAGGGACGGCGCCAGGTGCCCGCCGTTTGCGGCCACCGTGTCGATGATCCGGCGGCGGATTTCCACGGCCAGCAGGTTCAGTTCGTCGACGGTGAGTCGGCGCAAGTCCTCCGGTGAGTCGATCCGGTCGATGATTTCCTGTTTCGTTTGCTCTTCCATATTCAAAAAGATGGGTTTCCTTTCAGCTTTTCCGCTGGACGATAAAATAAGCCAGTTCCCGGAGGGGGTCCGCTTTCTCGCCGAGGGCCGCGAGGCAGCGGACGGCCTCTTCGACGAGAAGCCGGGCCTTTTCCCTGGAGGCCTTCAACCCGTAAAGGGCGGGATAGGTCAATTTGCCCCGGGCGGCGTCGCTTCCCGTTCCTTTCCCCAGGACGGCCGCCGAGCTTTCCACGTTCAGGATGTCGTCGGAGACCTGAAAGGCAAGGCCAATCCGTCGGCCGTATTCGGTAAGGTCTTTCAGGATGTCTTCCCCGGCCCCGGCGATGAGGGCGCCCGCCCGGAGCGACACGGTGATGAGCCGTTCCGTCTTTCGGGAGTGAATGAAGGCCAGGGTCTTTTCATCGGCAGGCTTTCCTTCTGCGGCGATGTCCGCCACCTGTCCGGCGATCATGCCGAAAAAACCGGCGGCCTCGGCGACTTCGCCGATGACCGTGACGATTGTTTCAGGGGGGGTGTCCGGCATGAGGTCCCGGCGGGCAGCGAGCCGGAAGGCCTCGGTGAGCAGGGCGTCGCCGGCGAGAATGGCTACGGCTTCCCCGAAAACCCGGTGGCTCGTCGGCCGTCCCCGGCGGTAGTCGTCGTCATCCATGGCGGGAAGATCATCGTGGATGAGGGAATAGGTGTGGATCATCTCCAGGGCGCAGGCCATCGGAAGAACGTCCGCCGCCCGGGCGCCGCAGATTTCCGCCGCCGCGACGGCCAGAATGGGGCGAAGCCGTTTCCCCCCGGCGAAGATGCTGTACCGGACGGCCTTGAAGATCGACTCGGGAGGCGTGTCTTCGGGAGGGAGAAAGGCGTCGAGGGCCTCGTCGACGAGGTCTTTTCTTTGCCGAAGGTATGTTTCCAGGGTGTCTGCCCGGTTATTCCCCATCGTCTTCCTTCTTCAGGAAGGGCTGGATCCGGAGCCCTTCCTGGTCTTTCAGGAGAATTTCCACCTTCCGCTCCGCCTCGTCCAGCTTTCCCGTGCAGAAACGGTAAAGACCGATGCCCTCTTCAAAGGCCGCCAGGGATTTCTCCAGGGTCAGGTCGCCCTTTTCGAGATCCCGGACGATTTCCTCGAGACGTTCCAGGGCCTCTTCGAACTTCATGTCTTTCATCATTCTTCTCCCGGTGCTGTTTCCAGAACCTCGGCGACAAAAGACCCGGCATGGAGCCGGGTGCTGACCCGGTCGCCCCGGATCAGGTCGGAGGCATCCCGCAGGACGGGGCCGTCGGGGTGCTTCCGGGTTATTCCGTACCCCCGGTGAAGCACCGACAGGGGGCTCAGGGCATCCAGAGACGCGCCCGCCTTCCGGACGCGGGAGGTTCGTTCGCCATGGGCCCGCTTGAGTCCCGCTATCATATTATTTCCCGTGTGATCAAGCCGAAAACGGTCATTGCCGACCCGTCCCGCCGGTGAAAAAGCCCGCAGGTGCTGCAGCTTCCCGCCGAGTCTTTCCTCCTTCGCCCGAAGGATCCTGGTGATTTCCCGTTCCAGGTCCGCCAGGGTTTCATCCGCTCTCAGGCGAGATTCCTCGATCCGCCGCCGGGGGGTTTTCAAAAGGTCCTTCAGGAAGGACGACCGGTCCCGCAGATGATGGATCTTTTTTCCCAGCCCCCGGGCCAGCCGGTCCCCGTCCCGGATGAGGGCCAGTCGCAGATCCTCTCTCATGGGAACGACAAGCTCCGCGGCGGCGGAGGGGGTCGGTGCCCGGAGATCGGCGGCGAAGTCGGCGATGGTGAAGTCGATCTCGTGGCCCACCGCCGATATGACGGGAACCCGGGAAGCCCGAACGGCCCGGGCGACCCGCTCGTCGTTGAAAGGAAACAGGTCTTCCAGGGAGCCCCCGCCCCGGGCCAGGATGATTACGTCCACGAGCCGGTGTTCGTTAAGAAGGGCAATGGCGTCGCAGATCTCCGGGGGAGCCTCGTCCCCCTGGACGCGGACGGGCGCGATGAGGATGTCAACGGACGGGAAGCGCCTCCCGGTGATGTTCAGGATATCCCGGACGGCGGCGCCGCTCGGGGAGGTGACCACGCCGATCCTTCGAGGAAGGAAGGGGATGGCCTTCTTCAAGGCGGCGTCGAAGAGCCCTTCCGCCTCGAGTCGTTTTTTCAGGGCTTCGAAGGCCCGCTGAAGGGCACCGAGGCCGCGGGGCTCGGCGGCGTCCACGATGATCTGGTACTCCCCCCGGGGGCTGTATACGGAGACCCGTCCCCGGCAGAGGACCTCCATGCCGTCCTCGAGGTCAAAACCCAGCCGGGCCGAGCTCTGGCGGAAGAGAACGGCCCGGACCTGGGCTTTTTCATCCTTCAGGGTGAAATATACGTGTCCCGACGACGGGCGGCGAAGATTGGACACCTCCCCGGCGACCCACAGGAAGCCGAAGGTATCCTCGAGGAGCGACCGGATCTCTTCCGTAAGCTCCGTCACCGTCAGGACCAGTTTTGTGTGATCATCGTTCAACATGCGGGTTTTCCGCCTTTTTTGACTATCCGCACCGTTTAGCAGAGGCGGAAGGCAGTTGCAAGCCCTTTATTTTCGTTGCCTCTCTGCCCCTTTTTCGATAGAGAGAACCCATGGGCAGCCACGACCAAGAGCCGCTCCATTCAGGGAAGAGCCGCCCGGCTGCAAGATTCTCTTTTGTTCAGGGCATTCAGGAAAAGAGGAGGGCATGATGAAAAAGGAAATCATCAGAACGGACCGGGCCCCCGTGGCCGTGGGACCCTATTCCACCGCCGTCAGGGCCGGCGGCTTTCTTTTTCTCTCCGGGCAGATCCCCCTGGACCCGGCGACGGGGGCCATGGTGGCGGGGCCTTTCTCCGCCCAGGTCCGGCGGGTCCTGGACACCATCCGGGACGTTCTCGAGGCGTCGGGCTCCGGCATGGGACGGGTTGTCAAGGCGACGGTTTTTCTCCGGGACATGGCCCTCTTTGCCGAGTTCAACGGCATTTACGGGGAATACTTCAAGGAAGACCCGCCCGCCCGGTCCTGCTTCGCCGTGAGCGGCCTGCCCAAGGACGCGCCCATCGAGATCGAAGTCATCGCCCTGTGCGACTGACGCCTCCCCGGTGATACCTGTTACGCAGAATCCCGGGCTTCGGTCACCCTTCCTGGCGACGTTGACTGATGCCACACCTGTTAACTTCCTGGCCAGGGTACAGGAAGGTCCGTACTGAATCGTTTCGAGACGACGCCGGCGCCTCTTTTGTAAACGGAGTCTTTCTGGGGGCTCCGGCAAAAAGGCGTTCCCTGGATTTTTTCCACTTGTATTTTGTGTGACCGTTTACCGATAACGCCGGGACACGCCGGTTCAGTTCGCTTTAAGGACCGCCTTCCGGCCGTCGATCTCAACGGTGGTCTTGGAATAGGTGATCTTGCTGAAGACTTTCCCGTCCTTCAGGGTGATGACGTCCGCCCCGCGACGGATCTCCCGCTTCCCTTCGTATCCCTTCTCCTGGGAAGGCCAGTCGAGGGTCCATTGCCAGATCACCCGCTGTCCCGTTTCGTCGGCGATGAAGGCCTCGGTTTTGAAGTTGAAGTTTCCGTGATTTTCAAACCAGGGGGTCCAGGCTCTCCGCAGGGACTCCTTGCCCCGGGCGCTGCCGCCGGTCCAGTTTTCAAAGTGAATGTCGTCATGGAATTTTTCCATGACCGCCTGGAAGTCGTGGCGGTTCCAGGCCCCGGCCCAGTCTTCCATGAGCGCCAGGATTTCTTTCTTGGATAATTTCATGGTCACCCTCCCGGTGGTCTTTGCCGTTTCTTAATCCATTTTCGGCGGTATTCACAAGAAAAAAACGGTTTCGATTGACCCCTTGTCGACAATCCGGAAATCGAATATAAAATGATGACGGTTTTCCCCCCGCCGAAACAGGACCGCGACGGAAGAGGAGAGTGTCCGGCCGTTTTGATTGTCCCGGCGGGATGGGTTTTCGAAATTAACGGATTGAGACGGGATCGGGGGCTTCCGGAGGACGGGGATTTCCGGAAGACGAAGGGTCCGGCAGGACAGGGAAGAAAAATGGAAAAAAGGGATTATCTCAAAGAGGAAGTCCGGCACATCGACATCAAGAAATACAACGTGGTGCCCCTCGTGGAAGCCATGAGGGGGATGTCTTTTTCCGCCAGGGACCTGGCCGTGGCGGCTGACATTTACGACCGCATGCTTCGGGACGAGGACTGCGCCGTCATCCTGACCATCGCGGGAAGCACGGGGGCCGCCGGCTGCCTCCAAGTTTACGCCGATCTCGTGGCCAATAACATGGTGGACGCCGTCTGCGCCACCGGCGCCGCCGTTGTCGACATGGATTTTTTCGAGGCCCTCGGTTTTCGGCATTACCAGGGGACGCCCCACGTGAACGACGAGGAATTGAGAAAGCTCTACATTGACCGGATCTACGACACGTACATCGACGAGGAAGAACTCCAGGCCTGCGACCGGACGGTCACGGAGATCGCCGACGCCCTTCCGCCGGGGGCTTATTCCTCCCGGGAATTCATCGCCGAGATGGGAAAATATCTCGCCGCCCACTCGAAAAAGAAAAACTCCCTCGTTCAGCTGGCCTGGGAGCACGACGTCCCGGTTTTCTGCCCCGCCTTTTCCGACAGCAGCGCCGGTTTCGGCCTGGTTCTTCACCAGCATCGGCATCCCGAAAGCCATGTGAGCATCGACTCGGTCAAGGACTTCAGGGAGCTGACGGAAATCAAGATGGCGGCGGAGACGACGGGGCTTCTCATGATCGGCGGCGGTGTCCCCAAGAACTTCGTGCAGGACACGGTGATCTGCGCGGAAATTCTCGGCAAGGAAGTCCCCATGCACAAGTACGCCGTCCAGGTCACCGTGGCCGATGTCCGGGACGGCGCCTGTTCCAGTTCAACCCTGAAGGAGGCTTCCTCGTGGGGAAAAGTGGACACGGCCTTTGAACAGATGGTTTTCTCCGAGGCGACCCTGGCGTTGCCTCTCCTGGCGGGCTATGGCTATCACAGGGGAGGTTGGAAAAAAAGGAAGAAGAGGCGTTTCGCCCGATTGTTTTCACAGCGCTGAAGGCGGGTGAACGTGAATAAAGACCTGAAAGGCCGATCGGCGGAAGGCTTTTGCGCCGCCGCGGATTTCATGGGTCAGAGAATGAAAAAATCCCTCCCGGTACCGGGAGGGATTTTGTTTTTCTGGTGGAGATGAGGGGGCTCGAACCCCTGACCTCGGCATTGCGAACGCCGCGCTCTCCCAGTTGAGCTACATCCCCGTGTTGTGCGGTTCCTCGGGAGGAACGGGGGAAGCATATCCCAAGGGGCGGATCCCTGTCAAGAACCGATTTTTTGACGTCACGCCTCATTTTCCCCGGCAGGGCCGGACGTCCTTTCTCAAAGCGCGGGGTTTACAGCCCTGAAGCGCGGCCTGTTTTATTTCTTCACGAGTTTCCGGGCTTCCTCCAGGCTTTGCCGATAAAAGGGGTGTGCCGGACGGCGGTCGACGAGGAATTCAAACACAGCGGCCGCCTCTTTCCCGCAGCCGCCGTCAAGGAGAGATCTGCCGAGGCGGTTCAGGTAAGCTTCCCCCGATCCGGGGTCACAGGCCACTGCCCGATTGTAAGCCTCGTGTCCCTCTTCCAGTCGCCCCTGCCGGATCAGGACATCCCCCAGGGAGCAATGATAAAAAGGAACATCCGGCTTTTCCGCAGAGGCTTTTCTGAAAATCCGGGCAGCCCGGTCCAAGTCGCCGGCATGGGCGAAAAGATCCCCCAGGCGGCCGAGAAAGACGTGGGATTCCCCGGGATCAATGGCCGCGGCCTTTTCGAAGCATTCCTCCGCCTCATCGGGAGATCCCGCCTGAACATGGGCCCTGCCCAGAAGGCAGAAATAAGCCGAAGATCCGGGTTCCATTTCGGTGAGGGTCCGGAAAACCCGGATACCTTCATCCGTCTTTCCGGCCTCGAGGTAGGCTTCACCGAGGGTGCCGAGGAAAGCGGGGTCTTCCGGCTGGGCCTCGACGACCCGTTCGCACAGGGAGACAAGACGGTCATGGAGGCCTTTTTCCCGAAAGAGACGGACCAGTTCATCGAAGGCGAACCCGGTAAAAACGCGCCGCTCGATTTCTTTTTCCAGGAGACGTTCGAGACAGGCGATGGCCTCTTCGTTCTTGCCCCAGTCCCGGTAGGCCCAGGCGAGGGAAAGAAGAATGGATTCGTTGGAAGGATACGCTTCCGAAAGCTTCCCATAGAGTTCCACGGCCTCCTCGAAACGTTTTTCGGACACCAGTCGGTCCGCCAGGTCCTGCAGGGCGTTCAGATCGCTTTCAGGAGACATGATTCCCCCTTTCGTTTGACATCGGGTTCGTTACATGTATCACATTTTTCGTCTCTGTCCCATCGGCGGGTTCGGTCCGTCATTTCCGGCATGGTTGAAAATCGCGAAGTTTCTGTGATATAAATTTCACCGGCAGTCTGCGTTCCATGAATGTCGCAACGATATGAACAGGACAGGACGGAAACCATGAAGAAACTGATCAACCTGAACAAGGAAGAACTGGTTCAGAGGCTGTGGCGGGCGGAACCGCGGATCGAGAGCATCCTCCAGAATTCGAGACATGTGGAGGAGGGGCGGCATGTGGTCTTCGACTATCTCGACCGGCTGAGGCGCGATCTTTACAACATGAAAGCCGGCACCTACTACTCCGAGTTGAATGTCGTCGAAAAAAGAAACGTCCGGGAGTGCATCCGCGTCGTTTCAAACGTGTTCCGGACGGAGAACGAACATTTGACGGGCACGTCCTCCCTGGAGCTTCTCTACAGCCTGGCCCACAGGGAGGAGGGAATCCTCGACAGGGTTTCCGAAGGCTTCATCATGGAGTTTCTGGCCTTCTTCCTGGGTATCCGGGGCCGGTACGGCCGGCATTCCCGGAGGCAAGGATTCCTCGCGGACGGGGAAGGAAAGGAAGCGGCCCTGGCCCGTTCGGGACAGCTCGATGCCTACGCGTCCATGACGAACCGGTACCTGCGGCGATACGTCAGCGGGATGGACGAAAAAATCGTGGAACAGCGTAAACATATGCGCCAGGCCATCCTCTCTCATTTCGGCGGATCCGGGAAGGACTGGTATGATCACCGGTGGCACCTGAAACACATCATCCGGGACCAGGAGACCCTGGCCGCCCTGGTTCACCTGGAAGACGACGAGATCGGGGGCCTGGAAATGGCCCTGGAGAACGATATCCCTTTCGAAATTACACCTCACTACCTCTCGCTCTTCAACCGGGACGGCCGGTCACCCCAGGACCGTGCCATCCGGGCCCAAGTCATTCCAAGCGTGCGCTATTGCGCGAATGTCATTGAAAACCGCCAAAAAGGCGTGGACATGGATTTCATGGCGGAAAAGTCAACGAGCCCCATTGAGGGGGTGACCCGCCGGTATCCCCAGATCGTCATCATCAAGCCTTACCGTTCCTGCCCCCAGATCTGCGTTTACTGCCAGCGGAACTGGGAAGTGAAGGACATGGACGAAGAGGTCATGCTCTCCAGGAAGAAAGTCGCCGAGGCGCTCCAGTGGATTCGGAACGATCGGAACATTTCCGAGGTCCTCGTCACCGGCGGCGACCCCCTGACCCTGAACAACCGCTACATGGACTGGATCCTTGGGGAAATTGCCGCCATCGATCACGTGGACCGGATCCGGATCGGCACGCGCATACCCGTGACCCTCCCTTTCCGGATCGACGACGAACTCCTTGGGATCTTTCAAAAATACCACGAGTGGGGCCGGCGGGAAATCGCCGTGGTAACCCACTTCGAGCATCCCTCGGAGATGAACCCGGACTCCCTCGAGGCCCTTCGAAGGATTCGGAAATTAGGCATTAACGTCTACAATCAGGCGGTATTCACTTACTACAACAGCCGCAAGTTCGAATGCGCCTATCTCCGCAAGGTCCTGAAGGTCTGCGGGGTGGACCCCTATTACACCTTCAACACCATGGGCAAGGACGAGACCCTCGACTTCCGGGTGCCCATCGCCCGGATCGAGCAGGAACGAAAAGAAGAGTGCCGTCTCCTGCCCGGTCTCGTCAGGACGGACGAGCCCGTCTTCAACGTCCCCCGCCTGGGGAAATCCCACCTCCGCTCCTGGCAGGACCACGAGGTGATCATGATCCTTCCCGACGGCCGCCGGATTTACCGTTTCTATTCCTGGGAAACGAAACTGACCACCGCCAACGATTACCTTTACACGGACGTCTCCATTTACGACTATCTGAAACGGCTCAGCGAGGACGGTGAAAACATCAATGATTACCTTTCCATCTGGTATTATTTCTGACGGTCCCCTGAGATAGTCGGGCCGGAAAATCCGTGATGATGCCGTCTTTTGAAAATTGTCGCGGGGTGTTCCCAAAAGGAGAGGGGCGGCTGATTTGCCGGAAAATCAGCCGCCCCCGCCATGGAAAGAGTCGTAGAAGATACACTCTTTATGCTGTATAAAGCATATTTTCCGGCAGACTGTCAAGAACTTTTTAACCGGTCACTGTGAAGCGCTTTTTCCCCGGGGCGTCCGCCTCCGGGGAATGCCTGTCTTAAGAGGGTTTTTCTGCCGAACCGGCCAGTCTTTCATCAAGGGGGTCCGTTTCGCCAAGGACGGCGTTGAGGGTCCGGTGTATCCTGCCGTTCGTCGCCACGACGGAAGGAGACAGGAGGTGAAAGGGCCGGTCCCCGATTTCCGTGACCATGCCCCCCGCCTCACGGACGAGCAGGGCACCCGCCGCCGTGTCCCAGGGCCTGAGCCGCAGTTCCCAGAAGCCGTCGAAGCGTCCCGTGGCGACGTAGGCCAGGTCAAGGGCCGCTGAACCGGCCCGCCGAATGGCCTGGACCCTGACCGCGAGGGCATTGAAGTAAGAAATATTGTTAACGGGGTTTTCCCGGATGTCGTAGGGAAATCCCGTGGCGAGGAGGCTTCGGTTCAGGGATCCGGTTTGGGACACGGCGATCCGCTCGCCGTTCCGGAAAGCACCTCCGCCTTCCCGGGCGACAAACAGCTCCTCCAGCATCGGGTTGTAGATCACCCCCAGAACGACCCGGCCCTCCCGTTCCAGGGCTATGGAAACGCAGAAGACGGGATAACCATGGGCGTAATTGGTCGTTCCGTCGAGCGGGTCGATAATCCACCGGAACGCTGCCCCGGTAGCCCGGCCTGGCCGCTCTTCCGCCAGGATGTCGTGGTCAGGCCAGGCTGACGTGATCCGTTTAACGATAAGCTCTTCCGACAGGGCGTCGGCTTCCGTGACGAGGTCGATTTCTCCCTTGTAGGTCACCTGGTGTGATTGGCGGAACCGGCTTTTCAGGAGGATGCCGGCCTCGCGGGCCGCATCGACGGCCGTGGCTTCCATGTTTTTCATTCCCCTTTCCTTTCTTTTCAGAGAGATACCCGTCACGGTAAATCTTCCGAAAGTCGCGAAAAAGATTTTTCTGGCGGCTGTGTAAACGGCTCGACAGGCAAGGTGGCCGAGGACCAGGGTCGTCTTTCAGCCGGTGCGCCGCCGTGAGGGGAAGGCGAAGAGCCGGTGGTCACGGCCCGTTTTCGTCGCCGTCTATCATGAAAGGTTTTTTTTTGTCAATGGAAACGCCCGGGGATCGTGTTTTGACCCGCCGTGGAAAAAAAGGTAATAAAGAGGGTAAATATGAGGGAGGTTGCGTCATGATGCGTGAAAATATAACCTGGCTGGGCCATTCCAGCATAAAGATCACAGGCGGACAGGTGGTGTACATCGATCCGTGGAAGTTGAAGGACGGTTCCGAAAAGGCGGATATTATCCTCATCAGCCACAGCCACTATGATCACTATTCACCGGATGATGTGAAAAAGATCCAGAAGAAGGAAACAGTCATCATCACGGCGGCCGACGCGGCGGCGGGTCTCACCGGGGATGTGCGGACCGCCGGGCCGGGAGAGCGTTTCGTCGTGGGCGACACGGAAATCGAAACCGTCCCGTCCTATAACAGAAACAAGGCCTTTCATCCCAAGGAAAACGCCTGGCTCGGGTTCGTCGTCACCATGGAGGGGCAGCGGATTTACTACGGAGGCGATACCGACCTCATTCCTGAAATGAAAGACATCCGGGCGGACATCGCCATCCTGCCCGTGGGCGGAACCTATACCATGACCGCCGAGGAAGCGGCGGAAGCGGCCCGGATCATCGGCCCCAAGGTCGCCATTCCCATCCACTGCGGCGACCTCGTGGGCACCATGGAAGACGCCCGCCGGTTCCGGGACGCCTGTTCGGTGCCCGTGCTGATAAAAAATCCCGTAAAGTGAGAGACGGTCTGAAAAAACGCGACGCAACCCGTTGCCCCTTTCCCCCACAAAAAAGTTGAGGGTTTTTAAAAAAAATAACGGTCTCCCTTGACAGGCAATTTTTCATGTTTAATTTATTGCTGATTTGGGAGGGGATCGTTAACCCTCATCCTTTGCTTGAAAATTCATTTTAATAAAACACATCAGAAAGGAGAAAGTCACATGAAGGTAAGGCCGTTGCATGACAGAATCCTGGTCAAGCGGGTCAAGGAAGAGGAAAAGACGAAGGGCGGGATTATCATTCCCGACAGCGCCAAGGAAAAACCTGCGGAGGGAGAAGTGGTGGCCGTCGGCGGCGGCAGGAGAACCGAGGAGGGCAAGGTGATCGCCCTGGACGTCAAAGCCGGGAACCGCATCCTTTTCAATAAATATGCCGGGACGGACATCAAGATCGACGGTGAGGATTTCCTCATCATGCGGGAAGAGGATGTTCTCGGGATTATCGAAAAGTAAAAAAACACATGAATTTATAGAAGGAGGAAACATTCATGGCAGCAAAGATCCTGCAATATGATGAAGTAGCGCGAAAGTCCATCCTGAACGGCGTGAACGCCCTTGCCGACGCCGTCAAGGTGACCCTCGGCCCCAAGGGGCGTAACGTCATTCTCGACAAGACCTTCGGCGCCCCGACGGTAACCAAGGACGGTGTCACCGTGGCCAAGGAAGTCGAGCTGGAAGACAAGTTCGAAAACATGGGCGCCCAGATGGTCCGCGAAGTGGCGAGCCGGACGAGCGACGTGGCCGGTGACGGAACGACGACGGCGACGATCCTGGCCCAGGCCATTTACCGGGAGGGTGTCAAGGCCGTGGCGGCGGGCGGAAACCCCATGGACATCAAGCGGGGGATCGACAAGGCCGTGGAAGTGGTGGTCGGGGAACTGAAGAAGATCAGCAAGCCCACGAAAGACCAGAAGGAAATCGCCCAGGTTGGCACGATTTCGGCGAACAACGACGAGACCATCGGGAACATCATCGCCGAGGCCATGGGCAAGGTGGGCAAAGAAGGGGTCATCACCGTGGAGGAGGCAAAAGGCCTCCAGACAGAGCTGGAAGTGGTCGAGGGAATGCAGTTCGACCGCGGCTACCTCTCCCCCTATTTCGTCACCAACCCCGACAAGATGGAGGCCGTTCTCGAAGACGCCTACATCCTCATTCATGACAAGAAGATCAGCGGGATGAAGGACCTTCTCCCGATCCTCGAGCAGATCGCCAAGATCGGCAAGCCCCTGCTCATCGTGGCCGAGGAAGTGGAAGGGGAGGCCCTGGCCACCCTCGTGGTGAACAAGATCCGCGGCACCCTCCATGTGGCCACGGTAAAAGCACCGGGTTTCGGCGAGAGGAGGAAATCCATGCTCGAGGACCTCGCCGTTCTCACGGGCGGCAGGGTGATTTCCGAGGAAATGGGTGCCAAGCTGGAAAATGCCGGTCTGGATGACCTGGGCCAGGCCAAGAAGATCATCATCGACAAGGACAACACCACCATCGTGGACGGTGCCGGTGAAAGGAAGGACTTGGAAGCCCGGGTCAAAATGATGCGGGCCCAGATCGAGGAGACCACCTCGGACTACGACCGGGAGAAGCTCCAGGAGCGCCTGGCGAAGCTCGTCGGCGGTGTCGCGGTGATCAAGGTCGGCGCGGCGACGGAAACGGAAATGAAGGAAAAAAAGGCGCGGGTGGAAGACGCCCTGAACGCCACCCGGGCGGCCGTGGAGGAAGGAATCGTTCCGGGCGGCGGAACGGCCTACCTGCGGGCCATTCCGGCCCTGGAAAAGCTGACCCTGGGCGGCGACCAGCAGATCGGCGTGAACATCGTGAAGAAGGCCATCGAGGAGCCGATGCGGATGATCGCCCAGAATGCCGGTTTCGAAGGCTCCATCGTCGTGGAGAAGGTCAAGGCCGGTAAAGGCGATTTCGGTTTCAACGCCCAGACGGATACATACGAGAGCATGTTGAAGGCGGGGATCATCGACCCCACCAAGGTCACCCGTTTCGCTCTTCAGAACGCGTCGAGCGTATCGGCCCTCATGCTGACCACCCAGTGCATGATCGCCGAGAAGCCGAAAGAGGAGGCCCCCATGCCGCCCATGCCCGGTGGCGGCGGATACGGCGGGATGGGCGGAATGATGTAATCGCCGAAACGGCCCGTAAAAGAGTGAGTCACGAGGACCCCCGGAACCTCCGGGGGTCCTTTTTTATGTGGGAAAGCCCGGTTGCCCTTTTCCGCCTGTGAACCCCCCTCGTCCTCACGTCACATTCCCCGGAAAAATATTGCCTCATTCTCCCCTCCTGTGTTATGGATTCAGGATCATTATCGATGGGAGAAAACGTCCATGGATTACAAAGACACCTTGAACCTTCCGCAAACCGAATTCCCCATGAAGGCCAACCTGCCGAAAAAGGAACCGGAAACCCTCCGGTTCTGGGAAGAGATGGACATTTACGGGAAAATCCGGGAGGTTTCCAAGGGGAGGCCCCCGTACATCCTTCATGACGGACCGCCCTACGCCAACGGCGACATTCACCTCGGGACGGCCCTGAACAAGATCATCAAGGACATCGTCATCAAGTCCAAGAATATGGCGGGATACGACAGTGTCTTCGTGCCTGGCTGGGACTGCCACGGTCTGCCCATCGAGCACCAGGTGGACAAGGAACTGGGGGCGAAGCGCTACGAGATTCCCCATGGGGACAAAAGGCGCATGTGCCGGTCCTACGCGAACCGGTATCTCGACATTCAGCGCCGCCAGTTCAAGAGGCTGGGAGTTTTCGGAGACTGGGGCCACCCCTACGTCACCATGGATTTCGACTATGAGGCCCAGACGGTGGAAGAGTTCGGCAAGCTCATGCTGAACGGGGACATCTACCGGGGCAAGAAGCCCGTTTACTGGTGCGCTTCCTGCAAGACGGCCCTGGCGGAGGCGGAAGTGGAGTACGGGGATCACACGACGCCGTCCATTTATGTCAAGTTTCCCATGATTTCAGACATATCGGAACGCATACCGGGACTCGCCGGAGAGTCGGTGAACGTCATGATCTGGACGACCACCCCCTGGACCATCCCGGCCAACCTGGCCATCGCCTTTCACAAGGATTTCGATTACGTGGCCGTCAAGGTCAGGGGAGAGGTCCTCATCCTCGCGAAAGAGCTTCTCGATTACTGTCTCGATGCCTTCGGCCTTCGGAACGAGCCTTACGAAATTCTCGAAGAGTTCAAGGGGGAGATCATGGAGGGCCTCAAGTGCCGCCACCCTCTTGTCGATCGGGAGAGCGTCCTCATCCTGGCCCCCTTTGTGACACTCGAGGCCGGGACGGGCTGCGTCCACATCGCCCCCGGTCACGGGCAGGAAGACTACGAAATCGGCCTCGAATACGGCCTCGACGTCTACTCGCCCGTTGACGATGACGGGAAACTCACCCCGGACGTCAACGATTTCGCCGGCATGTACGTCTTCGATGCCAACGGTCCCGTGAACGAAAAACTGAAGGAAGCCGGGGCCCTCCTCGGGGAGATGGACGTGGAGCACCAGTATCCCCACTGCTGGCGGTGCAAGAACCCCATCATCTTCCGGTCCACGGAGCAGTGGTTCATTTCCATGGAGAAGAACGCTCTCCGGGAAAAGGCCCTGAAGGCCATCGACACGGTCCGGTGGATTCCCGCCTGGGGCCGGGACCGGATCTACGGCATGATCGAAAACCGGCCCGACTGGTGCATTTCCCGGCAGCGCCTCTGGGGTGTCCCCATCACCGTTTTTTACTGCAGGAACTGCAACGCCCACCTGGCCACGAAGGAGACCCTCGACCGCATCGTCGGCCTGGTCCGGGAATTCGGCGCCGATGTGTGGTTCGAGCGGGAGGCCTCGGAACTCCTGCCCCAGGGGACGACCTGCCCCGCCTGCGGCGGCGCGGCCTTCACCAAGGAATCGAACATCCTCGATGTCTGGTTCGACTCGGGGGTGAGCCATGCGGCGGTCCTGGAGCATCAGGATCGCTGGCCCGACCTCCGCTCCCCCTCTGACATGTATCTCGAGGGGAGCGACCAGCACCGGGGATGGTTTCATTCTTCCCTACTCGAATCGGCGGGTACCCGGGGGAGAGCCCCCTACCGGGAGGTCCTGACCCACGGCTTCGTCGTCGACGGAGAGGGAAAGAAAATGTCCAAGTCCCAGGGGAACGTCATCGACCCCCAGGAGATGGTGGACCTGCACGGGGCGGAGATCCTGAGGCTCTGGGTGGCCGCCGAGGACTACACGGTGGACATCCGGATCTCCGACGAGATCGTGAAAAGGCTCATCGACGCCTACCGGAGAATCCGGAACACGAGCCGTTACATCCTGGGGAACCTCTACGATTTCGACCCCGAGTCGGACCGGCTTCCCTACGGCGACATGGGCGAGATGGACAGGGCGGCCCTGAACCGTCTCCAGCTGGTGATCCGGCGGGTCCGGAAAGCCTATGAAAACTACCAGTTCCACGTGGTTTACTACACCCTTTACAATTACTGCACCGTGGACCTGAGCGCCCTCTACCTCGATGTCCTCAAGGACCGCCTTTACACGTCACGGCCCAAATCGCGGGAGCGCCGATCCGCCCAGACGGCCATGTTCATCATTCTCGACACGCTCATGCGGCTCATCGCCCCGATCCTCACCTTCACGGCCGAAGAGGTCTGGGCCGCCCTGCCCGCCGAACCGGGACGGCCGCAAAGTGTCCACATGACCCTTTTCCCGGAAGCCCGGGAAGACTGGATCGACCGGGCCGTCGGAGAAAAGTGGAAAACCCTGGCCGAGGTGAAGGGGGAGATTTCAAAGGCCGTTGAAAAAGCGAGGAAAGACAAGGTGGTGGGTCACTCCCTGGACTGCCGTGTGGAAATCGCCGCGCCGGAAAAACTGGCCGGCCTCCTGGAGGAAAACATGGACGATCTTCGGGCCCTGGCGATCGTCTCCCAGATGGCCCTGGTCGAAGGCGACAGCCTGAGCGATCCCTTTGTCAGCGCCGAGTTCGAAGGTCTCCGAATCGGCGTTTCCAGGGCCCGGGGCGAAAAATGCTCCCGCTGCTGGAACTACAGCGAGTCCGTGGGAACCATCGCTGATCATCACCAGCTGTGCGAACGGTGCCACAGGAACCTTTCCTGATCTTACCGTGAAGGAGGCGTTTCGTTGAGAGGAAAGACACGGTATCTTCTCTTCTTTTTCCTGGCGGGAGGGGTCCTCTGACTGGATCTGGTGACCAAGGCCATGGTCATGGCCCGCTTTTCCCTTCATGAATCCCTGTCGGTCATTCCGGGGTTCTTCGATTTGACCTATGTCCGGAACCCCGGGGCGGCTTTCGGGTTTCTCGCCCAGGCGTCACCGGCCTTTCGTTCCTTTTTCTTCTCCGCAGTGGCCGTTGTCGCGGTCTTTCTCATTCTATATTTCATCATCCGGCACAAAGAGGGGACCCTCCTTCAGACCACCGCCCTGTCCCTCATCTCAGGGGGGGCCCTGGGGAATCTCCTCGACCGGGTCCGGTTCGGCGAGGTCGTGGATTTCCTCGATTTTTACGTGGGTTCCTACCACTGGCCCGCCTTCAACGTGGCCGATTCGGCCATTTCCGTGGGCGCCTGCCTGCTTCTTTACGAAATCTTCAGAAAAAAAGAAAAACAGCCCGAAGCCGGGGTTTAAGCCCGCCGTCCGGTTTACTTCATCAGACTGGGAAGATAAAGGGCGATCCAGGGAAACGGGATAAGGAGCAGTGTCCCGATGACCAGGGCGAGGAGCAGCGGGACCACGCCCCGGAAAATGACATCCAGGGGGACGTCCCGGGCCACGCCGCTGACGACGTAGACATTGATGCCCACGGGGGGAGTGATGACCCCGATCTGGGTGATCAGGACGATGACGACCCCGAACCAGATGGGATCAAACCCCAGATGGAGAACCACGGGAAAGAAGATGGGGACGGTGAGCATGATGAGGGCCAGGGAGTCGATGAGACACCCGCCGACGAGATAGGTGAGGATGATGAACATCATGATCATCCAGGGCGGGAGATCGAATCCCGCGATCCACCCGGCGATTTCGAAAGGTATCCTGGTGACGGCCAGGAAATGACCGAAAACAGTGGCTCCGGTAACGATGACCAGGATCATGCAGGTGATCCGGGTCGTTTCCCGAAGGGCGGTGACGAATCCTCTCCAGTCTATCTGTTTTCGAAAAACCGCTATGGCAAGGGTGGAAAAGGCACCCACCGCCCCGGCTTCCGTGGGGGTGAAAAACCCCACGAAAAGTCCGCCCATGATGATGACGAAAAGGAGCAGGGTTTCCCCGAGGCCTGAAAGGGACGTCAGTTTTTCCCGTCCGGTGAAGCGGGGCCCCCGGGGGGCGAGGTCTGGTTTCAAGGTGACCCACAGGGCGATGGTCGCGGCGAAGAGCAGGGTCAGCAGGATTCCCGGAAGGATCCCCGCGACGAAAAGCTTACCGATGGACTGCTGGGTCATGATCCCGTAGACGATGAAAATGACGCTGGGCGGGATGAGGATACCCAGGCTGCCTCCCGCTGCGACCACCCCCGTGGCGAGCCCGGGCTTGTAATCATAGCGTTTCATCTCAGGAAGGGCCGCCGCCGCCATGGTCGCGGCGGTGGCGTTGGTGGACCCGCAAATGGCGGAAAACCCGGCGCAGGCGCCGATGGTGGCCATGGCCAGTCCCCCGGGGAGGTGGCCGATGAACTTGTAGGCCGCGTCGAAGAGCCGGGAACTGATCCCGGAATGAAAGGCGAGCTGGCCCATGAAAACGAACAGGGGGATGACCGTGAGGCTGTAGGACCCGAAAACGTCAAAAACGTCCCGGGCGAGAAGATTCAAGGCCGCGTCGAAGGAAACAAGGGACCCGAACCCGACGAAACCCACGGCGGCCATGACGAACCCGATGGGCATCCGGGAGAAAATGAGCACGAAGAGGAAACAGATTCCGATGATGCCGACGGTCTGGGGGGTCATGTTTTCTGAATCCTCCGGGCGGTTGCCGCCAGGTCGGACAGGATGACCAGACAGAGAAGACCGCACCCGGCGGAGATTCCGTAGAGGAAGGGATACAGGGGGATCTGAACGGTCAGGGAAACCTCACCGCTTTCTCTCAGGGTCGTTCCGTAACGCCAGCATTGCCAGGTCACGAGGGCAAAAAGGAGGAAGCTCGCGATGCCGTTGATCCCATCCACAATTTCCCGGGCTTTCCGGGGCAGCTTCCGGACGAGGAATTCCACGACGATGTGTCCCCTTTCCAGGAACGTGGAGGCCAGGGAGAAGGAAACCACGACCGTTCCAAGGAGTCCCGCTATCTCGTAGGTTCCGGGAATGGGATGGCGGAAGAACCGTAAAAGGACGTCCAATGTCACGAGAAACATCATGGCGACGACGGCCGCTCCCGCGATCCCGTTGAATCCCGATGCCAGTTTCCTGACCGTGTAATCGATCCGGTGAATCATGGACCTTCCGTTTCAGGGCTTGCCGCTTTTCTCCATGCCGTGCTCCCGGATGCCGTCCCGCACCGCTTCGACAGCCGCCGTACCGGGCAGCCCTTTCGTTTCCGCCTCCTCGATGTGACGGTCGATGATGGGTTTCACCGCCTCGACCCAACGCCGGTTTTCTTCATCGGTCAGCTTTATGATCTCGTTTTTAAGGCTCAGGGTGTACTCACGGCCTTCCCGGTCAAGGTCATCCCAGACCTTTCCGTGGACGAGGATCCACTGGCGGCTCGCATCCTCGAAGATTTTTTTGACATCTTCCGGCAGGGCCTCCCACTTGCTCTTGTTCATGACGACGAACATGGCCGTGGTGTATCCCACGTCCCGGCAGTCCGTGGTGGACTTGATCACTTCTGCCTGGCGCCATCCCTTGAGGGTTTCGATGGGTGCGAAGGTCCCTTCGACAACCCCTTTCTGAAGGGCTTCGTAGGTCGCCCCCTGGGGCATGGCGACCGGCACGGCGCCGAGACTTTCCGTTACCTTGGCGCTGAGACCGGTGGAGCGTATTTTCAGACCCTTCAATTCCTCGAGGTTTTTCACCGGGGCCTTGGTGTGGAGAAGGCCGGGACCGTGGGCGTGAATGTAAAGAAGCTTTACGTCATCCAGTTCCTTGGGCCTGAACTTCCGGACAAAATCATTGGCCACGAGGGAGGCCGTTCGGCCGTCCGGGTAACCGAGGGGCAGGTCCAGGGTCTCCATGAGGGGAAAACGGCCCCTGGTGTAGGCGAAACAGGACATTCCCAGGTCCGAAATGCCGCTCACCACGCCGTCGTAGCACTGGGCGGCACTGGTCAGGGTCCCTCCCGGGAAAACGGTGATTTTCACCTTTCCCTGTGACCTTTTCTCGATTTCCCGGGCCCAGTCCATGGCCGCCTGGCATTGTCCGTGGGTAGAGGGGAAAAAGACGCTGTAAGTGAGATCCAGGGTCTTTCCGAGAACCGGGGGCGCCGAGAAAAAAGACAGGATAAGGGCCGTGACGACGAGACAAAGGCTGCCTGCTGACGGAAAAAAATGAAAGTTCCTTTTCATGACACTGTCCTCCTGAGAAGGGTCGAAAGGTTTCAGGACCCGAACGGGGCGCCTGAAAAATTTTCACGACAAAAAAGCGATCGGTTTCGGGGGTCTGGCAGGCCTGCTTCCCCATCCCGGCGGATGGAAAGCAGGCGTTAATACTTGTAGGGATAAACGTTCAAAATGGCGGCGGGCCGCTTGGACGGTGTTGTCTCCATGAGTTTACCGGTAAGCGCTGAATTACATTTTGACTGAAACTATTCCAAATGTTTTCCCATGTCAAGAACAAACGATACGGGGTTTTCAAAAAGTAAATGAATAAAAAAATAGGGACAACCCTGTCCCTATTTTTACGCGCCCTGACAGAAGAACGCTCCCTTATTTCGAGGGGATCTTTTGACGAGCCCCTGAAACAGCTTTTCGCTTAAGCGTCTTTATTTCTTGGCTTTTTCGAGCTCTTCTTTCACCTTTGCCAGTTCTTCCTTCGTTTGTGCCAGCTCGTCCGCTTTTTCCTTTTCCGCCTTTTCTTTTTCTTTCTTCTCTTTCAGCTGGTCTTTCAGTTCATCGTAACCCACGTAAATGGCCAGAGCACCACCGAGAAGAAGAGCGATGGGCACGCCGCCCATGAGGAGAATGAGGAACTCTTTCCACCAGAACATAAGACCTATGAGTCCCAAAACCGCCGCTACCGCTCCACCGATCAAGACCTGCATAACGCAAAACCTCCTTTTCCTCTGAATTTCCCTGAAACGGACAAAACCCGGAACTTGCAGGAAATTTTTAATTTGTACAGGCTTTGATAGCTAGCATAAAATAAAAGGTGAATCAAGCGCTATTTTTTTAAAAAATACTTGCGAAAAAAGCAATCTTCCATTACGTTTATGGGCCCTGTAGTGGTCGGGCCCCGACGCCCGGAAGAAAGAGAAAAGAAGGAGCGCTTTGTGATTCATTTGAATTTCCATAAGGGAGACGGGCTCCTCCCCGCCGTCGTCCAGGACGCCGGGACCGGGGAGGTTCTCATGCTTGCATACATGAACGAGGCTTCGTGGAAGAAAACCCTCGAAACGGGGAAAGCCGTTTTCTGGAGCCGCTCCCGCCAGGCCCTCTGGATGAAAGGGGAGCAATCGGGGCATTTCCAGATTATCCGGGAAATCCGGGTCGATTGTGATGACGACACCATTCTCCTGAAAGTGGAACAGGTCGGCGGGGCCGCCTGTCACACCGGTTACCGGTCTTGCTTCTACAGGAAGGTTTCCGGCGGCGCCCTGGAGATCGAAGGGGAGAAAGTATTCAAATCGGAGGATGTGTATCGATGATGAAACTCAAAATCGGACTGCCGAAAGGAAGTCTCGAGTCAAGCACCGTCGAGCTGTTCAAGCGGGCGGGTTGGCGGATCTCTTACGACAACCGGAGTTATTTTCCTGACATCGACGACGACGAAATCAGCTGTTCCTTCGTCCGGGCCCAGGAAATGGCCCGATATGTGGAAAACGGGACCCTTGACCTGGGGCTGACGGGCCGTGACTGGGTTCTGGAAAACGATTCCCAGGTGACGGTTGTCCAGGATCTCGTCTACTCCAAGGCCTCCACGAGGCAGGCCAGGTGGGTCGTTGTCGTCCGCGAGGATTCCCCCGTCCAGACCATCGAGGAGCTGGAGGGAAAAAAGATTTCCACGGAGCTGGTGAATTTCACCCGGCGCTATTTTCAGGAAAAGGGGATTCGTGTCCACGTGGAGTTTTCCTGGGGGGCTACAGAGGCCAAGGTCGTGGAAGGACTTGTGGACGCCATCGTGGAAGTGACGGAAACGGGAAGCACCCTTCGGGCGAACAAGCTCCGCATCATCCACGAGCTCTTGAAGACGAATACCCAGCTCATTGCCAACCGGGAAGCCTGCACCGATCCCTGGAAAAAAAGGAAGATCGATCAGATCCGTGTTCTTCTCACCGGTTCCCTGAGCGCCATGGGAAAGGTGGGTATCAAGATGAACGTCGCCCGGAAGGATCTCGGTGCGGTGATGCTGCTTCTTCCTTCCCTGAAGGCCCCCACCGTTTCTAATCTTTACAACGAGGAGTGGTTCGCCGTCGAAACGGTGGTGGACAAGGGGATCGTCCGGGATCTGATTCCCCTCCTTCAGGAGGCGGGGGCGGAAGGCATCATAGAGTATTGCCTCAACAAGGTAATCTGACAGAATGCCCGGCCAGAGGCTGAAAAAAACAGCGAGCCGGGCGGATGGAGGCGGGGGGCTTCTGATGGAAAGAAAGGAAAAGAAACACCGGAAGACAGCGGAAACGGATGTGTCGGTCCAGTGGAACCTGGACGGCAGCGGACAGGGGGACATCGACACGACGGTTCCCTTTCTGGACCACATGCTTCATCTCCTGGCCGCCCACGGCCGTTTCGATATCACGGTCCGGGCCCAGGGAGACACGGATGTGGATTATCATCACCTCGTGGAGGATCTCGGAATCACGCTGGGTCAGGTCCTCGACAAGGCTCTCGGGGATAAAAAGGGAATCCGCCGCTACGGGTCTTCCCTCGTTCCCATGGATGAAAGCCTGGCCGGGGTTGCCGTCGATCTCTCCGGGAGGCCTTTCCTGGTCTTTCCCGATACGTTCGAGAACATGCGTATACGGGACTTCGATCTTGGCCTCTTCCGGGATTTTTTCCGGGCTCTTGTCGATCAGGGGAGAATCACTTTACATGTTCACGTCTTATATGGTAGTAATTCTCATCACATGATCGAGGCGGTCTTCAAGGCCCTGGCCAGGGCCCTCAAGGAGGCTGTCGCCCGGGATCCCGGGGTTTCCGGTGTGCCGTCCACGAAAGGGCGGCTTTAACGGTTCGTGAATCCCTGAAGAACGGACATTCTCATGCCTGAAAAAAGTTCTTTCCGCCGCCATGGGGCCTTCCGGTTTCTGTTCCTGCTTTTCGTCCTGTTCCTTCCGGCAGGATGCGCCGGCCCGGATACAAGCCGGTCCGAGCGGGACGCCGCGGAGCCGGTCCACGTGCTTGCCCTGGCGCCCTTCCAGGAGGTATCGCCGGGGGATTCGTCGGAGCTTTACGTTCGTTGCCCCCTGGACGGGAGGACCTTCCGGGCCGGGGTCACCGTGAAAAACCCCGAGGCGATCCTGGAGAACCTCTTCCTGGAGAAGCTTTCCTCCATTCCGGGGCTCCGCCTCATTCCGCCGGGGGAAGCCGAAGAGACTTACGGCCGGATCTGTGAGGAATCTTCCCCGGAACATCCCGCTGAAAACCTGGAAAAACTGGGCACGGCCCTGAACGCCGACGGTGTTCTTTTCGGGTACATTTACCGTTTCCGGGAGCGGGTCGGGACACCCTTTTCCGTTGAAGAGCCCGCATCCGTCGCCTTCAGCGTCCATCTTTTCAACGTTCCCCGTAAAGAAACGACATGGAACGGCGCTTTCGACAAGACCCAGACCTCCCTCATGGAAAATCTTCTGGACGTGAAAACGTTTTTCTCTGCGAAAGGAAAGTGGATGACGGCGGAGCAGCTGGCGAGGGAAGGCGTCCACCGGGTCATGATCACCTTTCCCGAGCCGGGGGGGGTCATAAGCCCTTAACAGCCCGTAAAATCTTTTACCCAGGGAGCACACGGTGATCATCATCCCGGCCATCGACTTGAAAGAGGGGAACTGCGTCCGTCTTCTTCAGGGGGACTTTGCGCGGATGACCGTTTTTTCCAGTGATCCCGTTGAGATCGCTGCGAGATGGATGGACGAGGGGGCCTTGAGGCTTCATGTGGTCGACCTGGACGGTTCGAGGAGCGGCCGGCCGGTAAACGGGGCGGTCATCGAGCAAATCGTCGGAAGGACCGGGCTTCCCGTTCAGGTGGGCGGGGGAATCCGAACCCTGGAAACGGTCCGATCCTACCTGGAATCGGGTGTCCGTTGGGTGATCCTGGGAACGGCCGCCTTGAAAGACCCGGAGTTCGTCTTCGAAGCCTGCCGGCTGTACCCCCGGCGCATTATGCTGGGCATCGACGCCGGGGAAGGCCGCCTGATGGTGGAGGCCTGGACGGAAGACTCGGGCCGCCTGGCCCTGGATGTGGCGAGGCAGTATGAAACGAGCGGCATAGACGCCATCGTTTACACGGACACGAAAAGAGACGGGATGGAGGCCGGCGTGAATGTCGAATCGACAAGGCAGCTGGCCGAGTCGGTGAAGATCCCTGTCATTGCCTCGGGGGGGGTATCGGGTATCGGCGATATCGAGCGTCTCAAGAAGGCGGCCCCGTCAGGAATCTGCGGCGTCATCATCGGCAAGGCTCTTTATACGGGCGCCCTTTCCCTGAGAGACGCTCTTCGCGCGGCCGGCCCATAAACCATCGGATTTTCCGGTTTCAGAAAGGAAGAAAACACCGCAAGACCCTTGAAGGAAGGGAGAAAATCATGGAGGATTGTATTTTTTGCAGAATCGTCCGGGGAGAAATTCCCTGCAGGAAAGTGTTCGAAAACGACCTGGTCCTCGCGTTTGACGACATACACCCCATGGCGCCCCATCATGTCATCGTCATACCGAAACGGCACGTCCCCACTCTCATGGATGTCACCGAGGCGGACACTCCCCTGATCGGAGCCATGATTGCCGCCGGGCAGGAGTCGGCCCGGATCAAGGGGATGGACCAGCGGGGGTTCCGCACCGTGATCAACGTGAACCCTGAAGGTGGACAGGTCGTTTTTCACCTTCACATGCACATTCTCGGGGGCAGGAAACTGGAGGACGGCCTGGGGTAAGCCCTCTTTCAGCGGTCCTCTCGTTAATTGACATCTCTACGAAAAGCATTATTTTATTAATAAAACCATACACCATTAACTAAATAGTCAAGGAGTCAGCCCATGGACATCGTGTCGAAAGTGGACCAGGAAATGATTCAAGCGACCAAAACGAAAGACCGGGCGAGGCTTTCGGCGCTCCGGTTGATGAAGAACGCTCTTCACAACCGGGCCATTGATCTGAAGGAAGCCTTTGACGAAAAAGAAGCCCTTCTGGTTTTTTCATCCATGATCAAGCAGCGCAGGGATTCCATCGAGCAGTTCCGTAACGGGAAACGGGAAGACCTGGCGGAAAAGGAAGAGGCGGAGCTCAAGGTCATACAGGAATTCATGCCCCGGCAGCTTTCGGAAGCGGAAATCGACGGGCTGATCGACAAGGCCATCGCCGAAGTCAGTGCCGTGAGCGTCAAGGACATGGGGAAGGTGATGAAGCAACTCATGCCGGCCATCACGGGGCAGGCCGACGGCAAGGCGGTCAGTGAAAAAGTCAGGGTCAGGCTGGCCGGAAAATAACGGACCGGGGGAATGGGCGGATACATCCCTGATGAGAAAATAGAGGAAATCCGCTCCCGGGCGGACATTCTGGAGATCGTGTCGGAGTTCGTCACCCTTCGGAAACGGGGAAAATCCTATACGGGCCTTTGTCCCTTTCACGGCGAAAAAACCCCCTCGTTCACCGTTAACGTGGACAGGCAGATATTTCATTGCTTCGGTTGCGGAGAAGGGGGAAACGTCATCAGGTTCCTGATGAAAATAAATAACCTTTCCTTTCCCGAGGCGGTCCGTTCGCTTGCGGTGAAGGTGGGGGTCGACCTTCCCGAGCGGGAATTTCGGAAGGAGAGAAAAGAGCCTGGCAAGAGGGAAAAACTGCTCCAGGCCAACCGCCTCGCCGCCGGATATTTCAGGGATGCCCTCAACGGTCCGGAAGGGGACCGGGCGAGGACGTACCTGGCCTCCCGGGGAATCGGGGCGGAGGCCCTCGGCCGCTTTTCCATCGGCTACGCCCGCGACGGCTGGCATTTTCTCAAGGACGCCCTGGGAAAAGAGGCCGTTCCGGCCGGCATCGCCGAGGAGGCGGGGCTGCTGGTCCGGAAGGATCGGGACTGGCACTACGACCGTTTCAGGGACCGGATCATGTTTCCCGTTCTTGACCTGAACGGGAACGTTGTCGCTTTCGGGGGCCGCCTCCTCGGAAACGGCGAACCCAAATACCTCAACTCGCCCGAAACACCGGTCTACACGAAGGGAAGGGTTCTTTACGGACTTTACGATACGAAAGAAGATATCCGGCGGGCCGACCGGGCCATTCTCGTGGAAGGGTACATGGACCTCATCGCCCTCTGGGAAGGGGGCATCCGTCACGTTGTGGCCTCCCTGGGGACGGCCCTCACCCGGGAACAGGTTCTCATCCTGCGCCGTTTCACGAAAAACGTCGTTCTTCTCTTCGATCCCGATCAGGCGGGCCGGCATGCCGCCGAGAGAAGCCTGAAGCTTTTTCTGGAGGAGGGCATCCACGGCTGGGTGCTGCGCCTTCCCGACGGGTACGATCCGGACGCCTACATTCGAACCTTCGGCCCGGAGCGTTTATACGGTCTCGTCGAGACGGCGCCCTCCCTGACGGATTATTATATCGAAACCATCATGGGGCCGGGAAAAACGGTGGAGGAAAAGCTCGAGAGGGCCCGGACCGCTCTTCCGCTGATCGGCGCCATGGGCGACGCCCTGCAGAGGACGCTCCTCATCCGGAGAATTTCGGAATATTTGGGTGTAAGCGAGGAACTTCTGGAAAAAGAAGCAAGGAAGAGGCGTCTCCGGAAAACACCCGCCGGTGAAACCGCCGCGCCGGAAGCGAAAAAAGAGCCTCTCCCGGATCCTCTCGAGTTGTCCGTTATTTTCTGTCTCATGGAGCATCGGGACAAGTGGTCTTCCGAGGACATGAAGAGACTTTTGCCGTATTTCCTGGATTCCCGGGCAAAAAAACTCTGCCGCTCCTGGATGGAAGCCCGGCAGGCTGGGGAGGCAGAACCGGGAATGTTTCTTGAAAATCTGGGGAACGCTGAAGTACGGGCGAAATTCTACGAGATGATGATGGGCGAAACGCCTTTCGGCGAAGACGTGGCGGACCGGTTCATGGAGGACATGGCCAGGCGGTTGAGAGAGCGCTGGTTTCGTTTCCGCCACAGGGAAATTCAGCGTCAGCTCGTGGAGGCGCAGAAAAAAGGGGACACGGAAAGGTGTCACAACCTCCTGGAGGAAAAAAGCCGCCTTCTTCGTGAAGAGCTGACATGAAGGAGCCATCCGGGAGCGTTTCTCATGCCGTGGCACGCGAAGGGCATCGAAAAATGCGGCGGAGGCGGGGAAAAAAAGGCGGCCCGGGCTTTTTTCGATAAGCCGCCGGTAATGAACGGGAACGGTACGGGGGATCGGGCATGGCGGCCCCCTGTTGGATCAAGGAGACGAGACATATGAAGAAATTCATGAATTCCGAAGAAATAAAGAAACTGATTTCCCTGGGGGAAGAAAAAGGGTTTCTGACCTACGACGACGTGAACGACATGCTTCCCTCGGACATTGTTTCGTCGGATGAACTTGATGACATCATCGTTCTTTTCGGAGAAAAAAACATCGACATCATCGATATAGAAAAGGGTACAGACAAGGTTTCCGCGAAAAGGGCTTCCGATGAGTCGGAGGAGGGAAAGGATGCGGAGAGTGAAACGGCCTCGGTGATGCCCGCACTGGGAAAGACGGGCGATCCCGTGAAAATGTACCTCCGTGAAATGGGGCTGGTTTCTCTCCTGAGCCGGGAAGGTGAAGTGGGTATCGCCAAGATTATCGAGGAGGGCGAAAACGAGGTCATGGATGCTCTCTTCAATCAATCTTTCAGTATCCGCAGGGTTCTCGATTTGAGCGAGCGTTTGAGAAGTGGGGACCTCCGGGTGAAAAGCATCGTCGACAGCATGGAAGACGATGAGGGCTTTGTCGAGGAAGATTCCCAGAAGGATCGAATTCAGGCACTGCTCGACGAGGTGGCGCAGTGGGAGACGAAAAACACTCGGATTCGGGAGATGCTCGCCCAGGAAAAACTCACGGAGGAGGAGCGGCAGAAACTCCTTGGGGAACTCCATGAAAACCAGCGGTGTATCATCAATCAGTGCCGGGAAATCAGGTTCAGCAAAAAATTCATTCAGAACATGGTGATCACCCTCAGAACCGCCGTCATGGAGCTCAACCGGGCGGAGAGATCCATGCGGCGCTGCCGGGAGGAATCGGGAATTCCAATCAAGGAAATAGACAAGATCCTCATACGGATTCGAAGAATGCCCGGTGAAACCGCCAGGATCCTCTCGGAGAAGAAGCTTTCCATGAAGAAGTTGCGGGAGTACGAGGCGATCATCCAAGGCTCCCGGATGGACAAGAAGCGGATTCTCTCGGAAGTCGGAATGACGGCGGACACCCTGAAGCGCACCCTGGTGTCCGTCGAACGGGGAGAAACCAAGGCCCAGATGGCCAAGCAGAAACTCATCGAGGCCAACCTGAGGCTCGTTGTCAGTATCGCCAAGAAATACACGAACCGCGGGCTCCAGTTTCTCGACCTTGTCCAGGAGGGGAACATCGGGCTCATGAAGGCGGTGGACAAGTTCGAGTATCAGAGGGGGTACAAGTTTTCCACGTACGCCACCTGGTGGATCCGGCAGGCCATCACCCGCGCCATCGCCGACCAGGCCCGGACAATCCGCATTCCCGTGCACATGATTGAAACGATCAACAAGCTGATCCGCACGTCCCGCTATCTCGTTCAGGACCTGGGCCGGGAACCGAGCCCGGAGGAAATTGCGGAAAAGATGGAGTTTCCCCTGGATAAAGTGAGGAAAGTATTGAAAATCGCCAAGGAACCCATTTCCCTGGAGACCCCCATCGGTGAAGAGGAAGACAGTTCTCTCGGAGATTTCATTGAGGACAAGAAAATCATGTCCCCTTCCGAAGCGGCCATCAGCATGGATCTGGCCAAGCAGACCCGGAGGATCCTCTCCACGTTGACCCCCCGGGAAGAGAAAGTTCTCCGGATGCGATTCGGTATCGGGGAGCGGGCCGATTTCGACGAGGAAGACCGTGAAGAGCCGGAAGCGGACCACGCGACGATCCGCAGAGCCAAGCAGATCGAGAAGAACGTTCTGAAAAAATTGAGGGGCACCCCCCGGAAACGGAACGAAAAGGAAGGCACCCACTGAAAAAGAGGCCTGGTTTCCTTTTTTTTCATCCCCCCGGTGTTCCTGAAAAGAATTGCACATTCGCTGCAGACCTGCTTAAATAATTTCGTTCGGGATTTCAGGACAAGGAAATCCCCCGTTCGAGAACTTCCGGAGGTCCCGTTTCCCTTATGAGCGATATGAGAGCCCTGTTACAGAAATGCATCAACACCATCCGTTTTCTCTCCGTGGACGCGATTCAACGGGCCCGGTCGGGCCACCCGGGCCTCCCCATGGGAACGGCCGCCCTGGGTTTCGTCCTCTGGGCCCGGCATCTCAAATACAATCCCGCCAATCCCCTGTGGGCGGACCGGGACCGTTTCATCCTTTCCGCCGGCCACGGCTCCATGCTTCTTTACAGTCTCCTTTACCTGACAGGGTATGACGTCACCCTGGAGGATCTCCGCAACTTCCGCCAGTGGGACAGCAAGACGCCCGGTCACCCGGAACACGGGAAGACCCCCGGCGTGGAGGTTACCACGGGACCGCTCGGGCAGGGGCTCGCCAACGCCGTCGGCATGGCCCTCGCCGAATCCTATCTGGCCGAACGGTTCAACAGGCCCGGCTTCCCCGTGGTGGATCACCGCACCTATGTCCTGGCAAGCGACGGGGACATGATGGAGGGTGTGGGCGCGGAGGCCTGCTCCCTGGCGGGCCATCTCGGTCTCGGCAAACTCATCGTCCTTTACGATCAGAACGGCATTTCCCTGGCCGGGGCGACGGATCTCTCCTTCACGGAAGACGTGACGCGCCGTTTCACGAGTTACAACTGGCACGTGGTGGAAGTGGACGACGGAAACGATCTCGAGGCCCTGGATCGGGCCATGGAGGAGGCCCGGGAAGAGACATTGAAACCGTCGCTCATCGCCGTGAAGACGATCCTCGGTTACGGGTCGCCGGGCAAGGAAAACACCTACCACGCCCATGGGGCGCCCCTGGGAGAGGCGGAAGTCCGGGCGGCGAAAGAAAACCTGGGATGGCCGGTTTCACCGGAATTTCATGTTCCCGAGGATGTGATCGCCTTCATGCACCGTGCCGTGGACCGCGGCGAGGCGGGCGAAACCGACTGGCGGGCTCTCTTTTCCCGTTACACCGCAGAATTCCCCGCCTTGGCCCTGGAGTTCGAGAGGATGACCCGGGGCGACCTTCCGGAGAACTGGAAAAGCGGAATCCCGTCCTTCCGGGAGGTGAAAAAGGCCATGGCGACCCGAAAAGCCTCGGAGGAGGTGCTCCAGTATCTTGGGTCGGTCCTTCCCGAATTGATCGGGGGATCGGCGGACCTGAATCCCTCCTGCTTCACCTGGCTCAAGGATCACGGGGATTTTCAGAGGCCCCACCCGGTTCGACAGGGACGGGAAAAGTCCGGCAACCTATCGAGAGACTTCCAGGGGGCGGTGGGAGGCTGTTGGGACTATGGCGGAAGAAACATTCACTACGGTGTCCGGGAACACGCCATGGGCGCCATTTCCGTGGGGATGGGCCTACACGGGGGCGTTCGGCCCTTCACGGGAACCTTTTTCGTTTTCTCCGATTACATGCGTCCGCCTGTCCGGCTCGCCGCTCTCATGGGCGTTCCCGTTATTTTCGTTTTCACCCATGACAGCATCGGTGTCGGGGAAGACGGACCGACCCACCAGCCCGTGGAACAGCTCATGAACCTCCGCTGCGTTCCCCGGCTCATGGTCATCCGCCCCGGCGATTCGCCGGAAACCGCCGCGGCCTGGAAAGCGGCCGTCGAAAACCGTGAAGGTCCCACCGTTCTCGTCCTGACCCGCCAGAACGTGCCCGTCATCGACCGTTCGGGATGCGCGCCGGCGGAAAATCTTCGAAGGGGCGGGTATGTCCTCTGGGAGTCAGAGGGTGGCCGTCCCAACGTGATCCTCATCGGGACAGGATCGGAACTCCACATGGCCCTGGAGGCCGGTCATCGTCTTTCACAGGAAGGCCTGTCGGTACGTGTTGTATCACTTCCATCCTGGGAATTGTTTGATGCCCAGGAGCAGGCTTACCGGGACAGCGTCCTGCCGCCCGACGTCACGGCCCGGGTGGCCGTGGAGGCGGGGATACGGATCGGGTGGGAACATTACGTGGGCTTGGGCGGGGCCGTTGTCGGTCTCGACGATTTCGGCGCCAGCGCGCCGTCGGACGTTCTTTATGAGAAATTCGGGATTACAGCGGAGAACGTCATGGCCGCGGCGCGGAAAGTGCTGAGTCAATAGGCCGGGGAGATCTTCTTGGAAGGGAACCATGACATCCGCCTTCAGGGCGTTGATACGGCCGTCGCCGAGGTCGTGGACCGTCTCGTCAGGGACCGGGTTGCGGAAAGAATCTGGGAGAGGGATCACAGGGTATGGAAACCCGGGCCGAAGGAGATCGTGAATCGTCTCGGCTGGCTCGAGAGCCCTGCCAGGATGCGCGACGGGGTCGCGGAAATGGAGGGGCTTGCCGGGGAACTTCGCCGGGAGGGTTATACCCATGCCCTTCTTCTCGGCATGGGGGGCTCGAGCCTGGCGCCGGAAGTTCTCCGTAAAACCCTGGGTGTCGCCCCGGGGTTTCTCGATCTTACCGTCGTGGACAGTACGGACCCTGACTTCGTCAACTATCAGCGAAAGACACTGGCTTCGCGAAAGACCTGCTTCGTCGTCTCGACAAAGTCGGGGACGACCGTAGAGACCTTGTCTCTTTTCCGGTTCTTTTTTCGGGAAACGGTGCGGGACGTGGGAGAGGCATCGGCGGGACGCCGTTTCATCGCCGTCACCGATCCCCATTCGCCCCTCGTGGACCTGGCGGAAAAACATCGTTTCAGCGCCCTCTTTCTCAACGACCCCGAAATCGGAGGACGTTTCGCCGCCTTGTCCTTTTTCGGTCTTCTTCCAGCGGCCCTCGGGGGATCAGACCTTCGGGGCCTTCTCGACTCAGGAATAACGGCCATGGACGCCTGCCGCGGCGGCGGAAGGGAAAACCCCGCCCTTGTTTTGGGCGGACTCCTTGGCGCCTTTGCCCTCGCCGGGAAAGACAAGGCGACATTTGTCCTGTCCCCCGAGATCGCCCCCTTCGGCGCGTGGCTGGAACAGCTCATCGCTGAAAGCACGGGAAAGGAAGGCCGGGGGATCCTTCCCGTCGTAGGCGAACCCCTGGGACCCCCGGAGGCCTACGGGCGGGATCGTCTTTTCATTGCCATACGCCTCAAGTGGGAGGGCGCCCACGGTCCGGCGCTGACGCGCCTGGCCGCCCGGGGGCACCCGGTCGTTTCCATGGAAATCGGTGATCTCAGGCAGCTGGGCTGGCAGTTTTATCTCTGGGAGATGGCGACGGCGGTGGCGGGGCACGTCCTCGGGATCAACCCTTTCGACCAGCCCGATGTGGAATCGGCCAAGAAGAGGGCCCGGGCCATGGTCGCCCGGTACCTGGAAACAAGGACCCTTCCCCTGGAAGCCCCCGTTTTTGAAGAGGGTTCGATTCGCATTTACGGAGAACGCGGCGGCGGGTCCCCCGGCGAGATTCTCACGTCATTTTTCGAAAGGACGAAAAAAGACGGTTACATAGCCGTCCAGGCCTACCTGGATCCCTGCGGGGAAACGGAGAGGGCCTTGGGGGGATTGAGAAACCGCATCTTCGAGCGATTCGGAAGGGCCACGTCGGTGGGTTACGGCCCCCGCTATCTTCACTCCACGGGACAGCTCTTCAAGGGGGACGGGGGAAAAGGCGTGTTCCTTCAACTGACCGCCGATGCGGCGGAAGAGGCGGCCATTCCCGACGAAGACGACCTGAACCGCAGTTCCGTCACCTTCGGCGTCCTCAAGGCCGCCCAGGCCCTGGGGGATCGAGAGGCCCTCAGGGATCTCGGAAGACCGGTCCTGTCCATTCATCTGGGAAAGAACCCTGTCGAGAGCCTGGAGAAAATTACCGGGGAAATTCTTTGACGGCGGAGATCTCCCCCGGCGTGCCAATCGGGCCCGGCAGGCCCGCAGCATGGGAATCACGGCGCGGTACCGGAAAGTGGCGGTGTATGAACGGGAGAAAAAGGCAACGGAAAGAGGGAGGTTTTGATGATATTGAAAAGTCCGGCCTTTGAAGAAGGAGGGATGATCCCGGACCGCCACACCTGCGACGGGGAAAACATCTCACCCCCCCTGGAATGGGAGGGAGCGCCCGAGGGTGTGAAGAGTTACGCTCTCCTTTGTGAAGACCCCGACGCTCCCATGGGAAGCTGGGTTCACTGGGTCGTCTACGACATCCCCCCCTCCATCGCGAAACTGCCCGAGCAGGTTCCTTCCGAGGCGGTTCTCGTGAACGGCGGCAGGCAGGGAACGAACGATTTTTACCGCATGGGCTACGGGGGACCCTGTCCCCCCTCGGGAACGCACCGGTACTTTTTCAGACTCTATGCCCTGGACCGGGAACTGGACCTGGAGCCCGGCGCGACGAAGGAGCAGCTTTTCCGGGCCATGCGTTCCCATGTCCTGGAAGAGGCGGCCCTCATGGGCCGCTATAGGCGGTGAGCCGAGCGCCGATGTGAAAAGACCGTCCTATCGTGATCTCCTGGACTCGGGGGTTCTCCGGGAAAGGGTGGATCTCGCGCTGAGCCTTCTCGAGTCCTGCCGACTCTGCCCGCGGAACTGCGCCGTCAACCGGCTGGCCGGCGAGACGGGCTTTTGCCGCACAGGAAGACATGCCGTCGTGGCGGCCTTTCACGCCCATTTCGGGGAGGAATCCCCCCTGGTGGGAAGGGGCGGTTCGGGAACCATCTTCATCACCCACTGCAACCTCCGTTGTTCCTTCTGCCAGAATTTCGAGATAAGCCATGGCGGGGAAGGCATTCCGACGGGACCGGAGCGACTGGCGGACATGATGCTCCGGCTTCAGGAGGCGGGATGCCACAACATCAATTTCGTCAGCCCTTCCCACGTGGTTCCCCAGATTCTCGAGGCCCTTGTCCCAGCCGCCGAAAAGGGGCTTGCCGTTCCCCTGGTCTACAATTCGGGAGGCTATGACCTGCCGGAGACCCTTAAAATTCTCGACGGCGTGTTTGATATTTACATGCCCGATTTCAAATTCTGGGATGCCGGGCGGTCGAAACGCCTGTGCGATGCCGGGGACTACCGAGAGAGGGCCGTCGCGGCCGTCCGGGAAATGCACCGCCAGGTGGGGGACCTCGTCATTTCCCCGGAGGGCATTGCGGAAAAGGGGCTCCTGGTTCGTCATCTCGTCATGCCGGAAGGCACGGAGGACACGGAAAAAATCGCGACGTTTCTCTCGAGGGAGATTTCCCGGAACACCTACGTGAACATCATGGACCAGTATCGGCCCTGCGGGAATGCCTTTGCGGAACCCGATATCAACCGGAGAGTGACCGGCAGGGAATACGGCGAAGCGGTCCGCCTCGCCCTCCGGGCGGGACTGACAAGGCTGGACAAACCTCTTCGCTTTCCCCATTAGCAGCGCCCCGTAAGTCACGTTGCCCGCCATCCCCGCCTCGCCGGCGCGGGGTTTTTCAGCCTTAGGGCCTTGCGATCCGATCGTGGCCCTACCGGAGCTTTTTCCAGGGCTGCCGGGATATTTCTTTTTTCGAGTTTTTTCAGACCGATGATTTGTCGATGGCGATACCGAGTTTTTCCATCTTGTTGTGGAGCGTGTTCCGGTTGATTCCGAGAAAGCTGGCCGCCGTCGACTTGATCTGGTTGGAGCGGTTCAAGGCATTCCGTATGAGGATTTTTTCGACGAGAGACATGACGTCCTCGAAAATCCTGTTTCTCCCGTTGTTTTCAAGGGAGAGAAGAGTGATGATTTCTTCCAGCCGCTGCTGGAGAACCTGCTCCGCGATGTCCGCGGAAGACGGATGCTTTTGAAACTCTTCTGCCATGATGAGATTCCCCCGATGATTCATACCCGATCCCTCTGCGGTATTTATTTACCCTTCGGTTTTCCCCTCCCTCGGGTAAAAAGCTCTCAATTGACTGGAAAGATCTTTATGAAGAGGATCAGTCCGAGAAGAACGGCGGCTATCCAGGCGCCCAGGATATCGGATCTGCGGCGTATGTCCCGCCCGATCAGGTCATGGACCCGCTTCTCGATCTTTTCCCCGTCCGTATGTTCCGTAATGTCCCGGATCAAATTATCGAAGTCACCGTGGGCGTTGGAAAGGGCGTAAAACCCCTTCTTCGTGGAAAGGGTCACATAGGCTTTCCTGCCTAGAATGACCGTGTCCACGTTGGTGATATCGTTCCAGGCGATGTTCTTTCGTCGCAAGAGCTTTTTCATTTCTACCCCGTCGTCATGGACGACTGTCCTCCTGGAAAGCATCTCCAGGAGCAGGTACGACAGGGGCAGAAAAAGTATAAAGAAAACGATTTTCTCCGCCGGGTGACCGGGAACGAAGAAGGAAATCAGGATAAGCAGGGCCAGAAGGATTGTGTCCAGAAGGAGCGGCAGGGTAAAGCTCTTCCTGATCCGGTAAATTTTTTCGGTCATGGAGGCCCTCATTCCCCTTCCCGAACAAAGGTTCCGCTTTTGCCGCCCCTTTTTTCCATGAGGCGGATGCCCGAGAGGATGATTTCCCGGTCCGCCGATTTGCACATGTCGTAAATGGTGAGGGCGGCGATGGCGACGGCGGTGAGGGCTTCCATTTCCACGCCCGTCCGCCCCACCGTTCTGACGGTCGCCTCGATTTCAATTTCTCCTTTTTCGGGCCGGGCATGAAACCGGAGATCGACGCCGGTTATTTCGAGGGGATGACACAGAGGAATGAGATCGTGGGTTCGCTTTGCGCCCATGACGCCGGCGATTTTCGCCGCGGCGAGAACATCGCCCTTGGCCATGTTTTTTTCCTCGATGGCCCGGACCGTTTCAGTCTTCATGATCACCCGGCCCCGGGCTACGGCTTCCCGGTGAGAAGGCTCCTTGGCGGTCACATCGACCATTCTCGGGTCCCCGGTGCTATCGATATGGGTGAATTCCATCTTCTCCGCCCGTTCCAGGATTCTCTTTGGTGATGAGGGGTAACACGGCCTGCGGTCTTTTCGGTAAGCCGTGAGGATTCGATTAACACAGAAAACCAAAACCCGTCAAGGTCGCAAAAATCAGACCCTTCAGAAGCAGAGGGATTCGAGGGAGACGAAATCGGCACGAATCGTTTCCCCATAAAAGATCCGGGCCATATCGTCGAACCTGTCGGACTGGTCCGTGGTGAGAAAGGATCGCAGGCCTTTCCGGGAGAGTTTTTCGTCGATTTCAGGGTGACGGTGAAGGTAGTCCTTGAGTTTTCGGGCGACGATGGGGCCCTGATCGAGAACGGACACCCCAGGGGGAACCGCCCGCTGGATGTGGTCGTGGAGGATGGGATAGTGGGTACACCCCAGGAGAACCGCTTCGATGTCTCTGTCCTGGGAGAAAAGGCCTTCGATATATTTTCTCACAATGAGATCCGTGCCCTCCCAGTCCCGCTCCCCTGCTTCGATGATGGGGACAAGAAGGGGGCAGGGCTCCTGGTGGACCTGGATGGCCGGATCGAGGTCCCTGATTTCCTCGATGTAGATTTTCGAGTTCACCACACCCTCCGTGGCGAGGATTCCCACGCGGCGGTAACCTTTCTCGGTGATTTCTTCCGCCGACGGCCGGATGACCCCCAGGACCCGCCGCTCCGGGAAGGCCTCGGGAAGGAACTCCTGCTGGATCCGGCGAAGAGCACGGGCCGAAGCGGTGTTGCAGGCAATGATGATGAGCGGGCACCCCCGGTGGAAAAGATAATTGACGGCCTGCCGGGTGAATTCGTAGACGATTTTTTGAGACCGGCTGCCATAGGGGACCCGGGCGTTATCTCCCAGGTAGAGGTAATCGTATCCCGGCAGGAGACCGGCCACGCTTTTCAGGACCGTCAGTCCCCCGAATCCGGAGTCGAAAAATCCGATCATGAAAAAACACCCCTTCCCGTCGGTCGTGCCGTCTTTCCCATCCCCCATCTTTCCGAATCCCGGAGGGATGATTTCCCGGACAGCCTGGACTCACCATAACCGGAAAAAAAAGATGGTGTAAAGAGAAAAAGTCATAAGAAAAAAACTTGCCAAAAAAAGGGAAATTCCCGATACTCCGATTGATTCCGTTCTTCGTGACGAAAACGCGTAGAATTAAAAAAACACCGTTTCTGAAGGCTCCGCAAAAAACCCTGGAGAAAAGGTGTTCCGAGCCCGGGAAAAGAGACGGACCCGGCGTCGGGCCGCAACGCTCAAAGACGAAAGGGGCCGAATCGCAGGGGCCTTTCGCGAAGCTGTCGACCATGAAAACACGGTTTTCAGGGGGGTTCTTTGATAGTCAGGGCCATCAGCAGCGCCGTCATCGGCATCGACGCCATTCCCGTGGACGTGGAGGTGGACGTTTCCCGGGGTCTTCCCTGTTTTTCCACCGTCGGGCTGCCCGATACGGCCATACGGGAAAGCAAGGACCGGATCCGTTCCGCCATCCGCAATTCGGGGTATTCCCTGCCCGAAGGCCGGGTGACGGTGAACCTGGCACCGGCGGATGTGAAGAAGGAGGGCACCTCCTTCGATCTGCCCATTGCCGTGGCCGTCCTGTCAGCGGGAGGGATGGTGGACAGTGCCGGGCTCGGTCGATTCATGATCCTCGGCGAACTCTCTCTGGACGGCCGGGTGAAGGGGGTTTCCGGGGTTCTTCCCGCCGCGCTGGCGGCAAAGGACAGGGGCCTTGAGGGAATCATCGTTCCCGGCGAGAACGGCCCGGAGGCGGCGGCGGCCGGTGTCGTTTCCGTTTTTTCCGTGAATACGCTGTCCCAGGTGGTGGAATTTCTCAACGGCCGAAGCGAAGCGACCCCTCTTTCCCTTTCTCCCGAGACGTTTTCGCCGGAAAATCCTGGAACGACACTTGATTTCAGGGAAGTCCGGGGTCAGGAACAGGCCAAGAGGGCCCTGGAGGTCGCAGCGGCGGGAGGTCATCATGTCCTCTTCATCGGTCCTCCCGGGTCGGGGAAAACCATGCTCGCCCAGAGATGCCCCACCATTCTTCCCCCCCTGTCGACTTCTGAAGCTATTGAAATAGCTAAAATATACTCCGTTGCGGGAGGATTGGACCGGAAAAACCCCCTGGTCCGCCTCCGGCCTTTCCGGCATCCCCACCACACGATCTCCGACGCCGGCCTGGTCGGGGGAGGGCACCATCCCCGGCCCGGGGAGATCAGCCTCGCCCACCGGGGGGTTCTTTTCCTGGACGAGCTTCCCGAGTTCCGGAGAAACGTTCTCGAGGCCCTCAGGCAGCCCCTGGAAGACGGCGTGATCATCATCAGCCGGTCCGCCGCGTCGGTGACCTATCCCGCGGCGTTCATGCTGGTCGCGGCCATGAACCCCTGCCCCTGCGGCCATTTCGGCGACAGCCATCGGCCCTGTTCCTGTTCGGCCCTCCAGGTCCGGAATTACCGGTCCCGGATTTCAGGACCCCTCCTGGACCGCATCGATCTTCACGTGGAGGTTCCGCCGGTGCGGTTCAGGGAACTCAGGGGCAGCCGGGAAGGGGAATCATCGGCGGTGATCCGGGAGCGCGTGATGATAGCAAGGATTCTCCAGGAAAAACGCCTCAACGGTCGGGCCGGCGGCCTGAATGCCCGAATGTCCGGCGAGGATATACGCCGACACTGCGTACTTGACGTCGAATCCCACCGTTTCATCGACATGGCTTTCGAAAAGCTCGGCCTCAGCGCCCGGGCCTTTTCACGGATTCTCAAGGTGGCCCGGACGATCGCGGACCTCGATGGAGAGCCGGCTATCCGACCCCATCATGTTTCAGAGGCCGTTCAGTACAGAAGCCTTGATAGAAGCGTTGTTTAGTGCTATCATTCGTAATTACGTTTCGATGTAAAAGGTTGTTTGAATCAGGAGGTATTAGAAAGTGGAGAAGTTTGGGACATTCCCGGTAAAAGCGGGACTTGCGGAAATGCTGAAGGGAGGCGTCATCATGGACGTGACGTCCCCCGAGCAGGCCAAAATAGCCGAAGAGGCCGGTGCCGTGGCGGTCATGGCCCTGGAGAGGGTGCCCGCGGATATCCGGGCCCAGGGCGGCGTCGCCCGGATGACGGACCCGGCGATCATTGAAAAGATCATGGAAACGGTTTCGATTCCCGTAATGGCCAAGGTCCGCATCGGTCATTTCGTGGAGGCACAGATCCTGGAATTCCTCGGGGTCGATTTCGTCGACGAAAGCGAAGTCCTGACACCGGCGGACGAAAAATATCACATCAACAAGTGGAAGTTCAAGGTTCCCTTCGTGTGCGGTGCCACCGACCTGGGAGAGGCTCTCAGGAGAATCGGTGAAGGGGCCGCCATGATCCGGACCAAGGGGGAAGCGGGTACGGGGAACGTCGTGGAGGCGGTACGGCACATGCGGGCCATCAGCGACGGGATAGCCCGTCTCGCGGCCCTTCCGGAAGAAGAACTCATGACGGAGGCTAAAAACCTCGGGGCGCCCTTTGAACTGGTGCGACGGGTGGCCCGGGAGAAGAAACTCCCGGTGGTGAATTTTTCGGCAGGCGGGATCGCGACACCCGCCGACGCGGCCATGATGATGCAGCTCGGCGCCGACGGCGTCTTCGTCGGTTCGGGGATTTTCAAGTCGGCGGAGCCGGCGAAGCGGGCCCACGCCATTGTCCAGTCTGTCACCCATTTCGAGAATCCGGAGATCCTGGCGAAAGTTTCCCAGGCCCTGGGAGATGCCATGGCGGGACTGGAGATCTCTGAAATCGACAGGAACAGCCTGCTCCAGTTCAGGGGCAACTGACAACCAAGCAAGGAGGGGATGAAGGCCATGGAGATCAGGGTTACAACGGTTTCACCGGAAAAACGCAAACCCCGGCCGGCGGACGAATCGAAACTCGGTTTCGGGAAAATCTTCACCGATCACTTCTTCATCATGAAGTACAATGAGGAGAAGGGCTGGCATGATCCTTCCATCGAGCCCTACCGTCCCCTCGTCATGGACCCGGCCTGCCTGTGTTTTCACTACGGCCAGGAGATCTTCGAGGGATTGAAGGCCTACCGCGGGAAGGACGGTTCCATCTACCTTTTCCGGCCCACCGAGAACATCCGGAGGATGAACGCCTCGGCAAAGCGGTTGTGCATGGCCGAGGTGGACGGGGAGCTTTTTCTTGAAGCCCTGAAGAAGCTGGTGCTCCTGGAAAAGGAGTGGGTCCCCCGAAGCCCGGGGACTTCTCTTTACATCCGCCCGACCATGATCGCCACGGAGAAGGCCCTGGGGGTTCATCCCTCTTCGGAATATCTCTTTTACATCATCCTCTGCCCCGTGGGAGCCTACTACCCCCAGGGGTTCAGCCCGACAAAAATCTATGTGAGCGAGGAATACGTGCGGTCCGTCCGGGGGGGCATTGGAAGCTGCAAGGCGGCGGGCAATTACGCGGCGAGCCTGTTCGCCAGTCAAAAAGCCCAGGCCATGGGGTACACCCAGGTCCTGTGGCTTGACGCCGTGGAAATGAAAAACGTGGAGGAAGTCGGGACAAGCAACATCTTTTTCCAAATCGGGGATACCCTCATCACCCCGAATCTCACCGGCACCATCCTGCCCGGAGTGACCCGGGATTCGGTGATCACGCTGGCGAAACGCTGGGGAATCCCCGTGGAGGAGAGACCTCTTTCCATTGACGAGATTCTCGAGGCCAATGAAAAGGGCCGGTTGAAAGACGCTTTCGCGTCGGGAACGGCGGCCATCGTTTCCCCCGTGGGACATCTTCACTACAAGGGGAAGGAGTATCTCATCAACGGCGGGCAAACGGGCGACCTCACCCGGCGGCTCTATGAAGAAATCCTGCAGATCCAGTACGGGGAGAAAGAGGATCCTTTCGGGTGGCGGGTGAAAATCGGTTCCATGTCTGAATGACGAAGGGCGGAGCTTTAAAAAACCCCTTCACCCCCGGGAGCTTTTTCCCTCTTTCGATTTTCCCCTCCCGGGGGGTAATTCCAGGCCCAGGGCCTTGATCTTCCGGAAGAGTGTACTTTTGTGAATTCCCAGTTCCTGCGCTGTTCGGGAACGATTCCAATTGTTTTTTCGGAGAACGCCGAAGAGGAAAGACGCCTCCAGGTCCTGAAAGGTTCGGACACCCTCTCCGGGGTTGATGGCGGGCGCCGCGATCTCCCTGGTTTTCGAGGGAAGTTCCTCCAGGCCGATCATGGGGGATTTGCACAGGACAAAAGAACGTTCGACGATGTTTTTCAGTTCCCTGATATTTCCGGGGAAATCATAGGACATGAGGCAGGCCATGGCATCATCGGTGACCCCCGAGATTTCCTTGTTCTGAACGGCGTTGAAGGTACGAATGAAATAATCGATGAGAAGGGGGATGTCCTCCTTCCTCTCCCGCAGCGGCGGGGCTTCAAGCCGGATGACGTTGATCCGGTAGTAGAGGTCCTCCCGGAATTTACCCTCCCGGACCAGCGTGTCCATGTTCCGGTTCGTCGCGGTGATGACCCGCACGTCCGCCTTTACCGTTTCCACCGACCCCAGGGGTTCGAATGTCTTGTCCTGGAGAACCCGAAGAAGGCGGACCTGGAGAGCCGGGGAAATGTCACCGATTTCATCGAGAAAAATGGAACCGCCGTGAGCGAGCATGAAGCGGCCGGGCTTGTCCTTTTTGGCGTCCGTGAAGGCCCCGGCCTTGTAACCGAAAAGTTCCGATTCCAGGAGGGTGTCCGGCAGGGCCCCGCAGTGAACGGTTATGAAAGGCCTGCTCCGTCTCTGGCTCAGGTTGTGAATGGCCCGGGCGATGAGCTCTTTCCCCGTCCCGCTTTCCCCCTCGATGAGAACGGTGCTTGAACTTTCGGCGATGTCCGGGAGGATCCTGAAAATTTCCCGCATCCGGTAGTTTCTGGACAGGATGTCTTCGAAGGAATAACGCTTTTCGATCTCTTTCCTCAGGTGTTCGATGGCGCTCAAGTCCCGGAAGGTTTCCACGGCGCCCATGACGCGGCCTTTCCCGTCCTTCAGGAGGGCCGTGGAAATGCTCACGGGAATTCTTTCTCCCCGGTTGTTCACGATGTGGACGGTTCTGTTCATCGCCGGAATCCCCGTCGTCATGGTTTCCCGGAGAACGCAGTTTTTTTCGCAGATTTCCGCCTTCAGGACGTCCTTGCAGAATTGACCGATGGCCTCCTTCCGGGTGACGCCGGTGATTTCCTCCGCCGCCCGGTTGAAAGAGGTGATCCGCCAGTCATGGTCTACGGTGAAAACGCCATCGGTGATGGAATCGAGGATGATGTCCTGTTTACGGTCCGGTTTGAGCGCCGCCATGACCGATCGACCATTTGTTGACTTCAGGAATCATTCTTCTCTTTTTCCTTGGCTTCCTTTTTTTTCATCTTCGCCGCGGCCTTCAGTTCCTTCTTCCGGGCCTTGCTTTCCGCCTTCCGTTCATCCGCGCTTTTCAGGGACGGGTCTTCCTTCCGGACCGGCTCTTCCTTTTCCCGGTCTCCCGTTTCCGCCAGGGACGCCGGGGGGGCATCGGTTCCGGGAGACGGCCGTTCCGGTTCACGGTTCTTCTTGTTCCTGCGTTTGTTTCGGGCCTCGGCGATGAGGTGGCTCGCCAGCATTTTGCCGAACTGCCCGATGAACCCGGCGACGAGAACGATAAGAACCCACTTGAGGATTTTTAAGGCGTCGACGTCACTCATTTCCGTTTTCCCCGGCAAAGGAGCCGGTCCTCCAGGAAGTCGGCCAGGGCGGACACGTCATCGGGGCGGAATGCAGGAACCTCCGCCGGAACGGGCTGCTCGGCGATGACGGCAAGAAGCGTCTCGTCTCCCGCGGAGAGAAGATCCCGGTGGAGCTCCGGCCGGTATACCTCGATCTTGGGATAGGGGTTGCCCTTTCTGCCTTCGGCGATAATGATATCGGCTCCGCGGATATATCGGTTCTCGATTTCCTCGTAAGTCATGTCATGATCCAGTGATTCCAGGAGAACGACTTCGTGGGGGGAGGCGAGGACGGTGATTCGCGCGCCCGCCTTCCTGTGCCTCCAGCTGTCCTTTCCCTCCCGGTCCACGTCGAAGCTGTGACGGCTGTGCTTGATCGTCGCCACCCGATATCCCCGCGCCGTCAGTTCGGGGATGAGTTTCTCAACGAGTGTCGTTTTGCCCGTATTCGATTTTCCAACAATGGAAAGAAGCGGAATCACGGGAGCGTCCCTTTGCCGTCAATCTGCAGGTTGAAAAACTTGAGGTAAGGCCGCATCTGCCGCGTTCCTCCTCCCTGGGAGATGATGGTGCGTATTTTTTCACGATCCGAGACGACGGAACCGCCGAGATGGTCGATCACCGTGCCCTGAAACATTTCGGGCAAGGCCGGCGTGGAGGGTCCGAGGATGGCCGCGTGACGGGGCTTTCCAAGGCGGTCCAGCACGTTCCCGAGGGTGCCGTTCAGGAGGGTCGTGGCGGTGATGATGGCTATGGTGCATTCCGCCAGGGCCTTGTCTTGTTCCTTTTCGTCGAGGATTGCCGAACCTCTCCGGGCGTTTTTTTCAAGGATCGACAGAGGAATGCCTCTGCCTTCGATTTTTTCGGCCAGGGGCTGAAAAAAACCGACCATGGCCACCCGGTCATGGGGCGTGAGATCCATAAGATCCAGGGCGTCCGTCCCGTACCCCGAGGGAGGGGGGCCGATGAGGGCATTTGCCGCGGCCAGCCCGACGGCCTTTTCCACGGGGTTTTTCCCCTGGACGAGATACATGAGAAGCGTTTCCGCCGATTGTTCCGCCAGGGACCCCGCCCGGGGATAGACGGCGCACGAGTCGTCGAGATCGCTTCTCACGAGTGCCGAGACGCCCGCCTTTTGTCCTTCCAACTCCACGTAGACATAGGCGAGGCCGACTCGAACGTCGCGAACCGCCATCCCTTCGGCTTTCGGGACAAGCTTTTCGCAGAGCCTCTCAACGAAGGGGTCCTGTCCGGTCATTTTGGTAATCCTTCCGAGCACTTTTCAGAATTCGGGCGCCTTGCCCGCCCGGTCTTTTCTCATGTGGATGATGCTGCAAGGGTTTCGTTTATGCCCTTTCCCTGGTTCATCGGACCTTTCCGGGGTCGCGGGACCGCGGGGAAGGTGCCTGTCTGTCATGCCTGTGAGAAGCGGCCTTGCCCGAAAGGGATCAATCAGTCAGGAAAATACATCCTGAAAAGGGATTCCGTTTTCTCGGCGACTTCTTCCTGGAAAAGGTGAAACTGGCGAAGAAGCTTCCGGGCTTCCGTCGTCAGCAGGGTTCCCCTGTTTTTCCCGCCCCCGACGTGGGGTTCGATGAGCGATTTTCCGAAACGCCTCTCCATTTCCTTGACCTTGCCCCAGCAGGCCCGATAGGACATTTTCAGTTCCTTGGCCGCACCAACCATGGAACCGTGCTTTTCGATCATTTCCAGGATCCGGACGAGCCCCTCTCCCAGGATCTGTTTTCCCTTTTCGTCCTCAACCCAGATCTTGTGCCTGATCTGCATGCTTTCCACCCCGGTCTTGAGAGAGTCGTCACGTCAGGTGCCCGATCATTTGCGAAACAGAATAGACCGTAACGAGGATTTTTTCAAGAAGTGGAAAGAAAATCCGGCCCGGAGCACTGTCGCCGTTGCAATGAGACGGTAAATCCGGTAAAGGAAGACAGGCGGTTCCATCGGTGGGCCCCGAGAATCAGCGCTGAAAGGGGACGATCATTCCCGTGGCGGAACGTGAAGTTCTCGAAGACATTCGGCTGTCTGTGCTCTACGTCCAGTACAAGGCGAACTCGGAAGATCCCGAGGTTCTGCGGGAGGCGGAGAGGGAATTCGAAAGCCTGGTGGATCGTTTCCATGAAGGGTTTCCCCGTTTCATGACGCCCCGCCAGTATGAGACGGCCCGCGGCCATTTCGAACTGTTCCTTTTTTTCATCGATCAGGCCCTGGCCCACTACCGGGAGAAAGCCGCCGGGAGAGAATCATCCTGAAAAAACCTGCCGCCGGTGTCGCCCATTCCGGTTCTTTATCGGTTTTCTCCGCAAGTCCCCGCCGGAGAAGGACCTTCAGCCCCTCGATGAAATCCCGTTTTCCCGGCTTCCCTGAAGCCGGTAGAGGTGGTAGTAAAACCCCTTTCCGCGCATCAGCTCTTCATGGGTGCCCTCTTCGATGATCCGGTGCTTCTGGAGAACGAAGATCCGGTCGGCTTTCCTCGCCGTGGAAAGGCGATGGGCCACGATGATGGACGTTCTGCCCTTCATGAGGTTTGCCAGGGCCTCCTGTATCTTCCTTTCCGATTCCGAATCGATGTAGGACGTGGCCTCGTCGAGAATGATCACGTCGGGGTCCCGGGCAAAGGCCCGGGCGATGGAGATGAGCTGCCGCTCGCCGCTTGAAAGGGATCCGCCGCCCTCCGTGAGGGACTTGTGAATCCCCTCGGGGAGCCTGGCGATGAGTGGCTTCAGGTTCGACGCCTCCAGGATGACGTCCAGTGTTTTCGCCGGGAGGTGACCGTTCCCCTGGATGATGTTTTCGTAAATGGTACCGGAAAAGAGGTAGGGGTCCTGGGGAACCAGGGCCATCCGGGACCTGAGAAGGGAAAGGTCCCAGGTTCGGATCTCTTTTCCGTTCACGAAGATCTCTCCCGACAGGGGGTCATGAAACCGGGTCAGGAGGTTGATGACCGTCGTCTTCCCGGAACCCGTCGGCCCGACGAAAGCCACCGTTTCCCCCTCCCCGACGTGAAAGGACACCTCCTCGAGGACCGGTTCGTCGGGAACATAGGAAAACGTCAGGCGCCTGGCCCGGATGTCCGTGATCCGTTCCGGCGTCCCCGCTTCCTCTCTTTCCCCGTCTACGGGTTCGACGTTCTGGTTGTTCAGGATCATGAAAATCCTTTCCGCCGACGAGAGAGCGTCCTGGAGGATGTTGTATTTTTCCGCCAGGTCCCGGACGGGCATGTAAAACATCCTCAGGTAGGAAATGAAGGCGACGAGGGAACCCAGCGAGATGGTATTCTGGACGACCTTCCCCCCCCCGAAATAGAGGACCATGGCCAGGGTTGCCGAGCCGAACAGATCGATGATGGGCATGAAAAGGGCGAAGAGGTGAATCTGCCGGACGCCGGCCTCGTAGAAACGGTGATTCAGGTCCCGGAAGTCCTTTTCGTTCCTCTTTTCATCGTTGAACAACCGGATCACCCGGATGCCCTGAATGGTTTCCGACAGGCGGGTGTTGATTTCCGCCGTCCGGACCCGGAGTTCCCGGAAAATGTTCCGGGCCCGGGTGGAAAAGAAGACAGCGGTGAGGACCAGGGGCGGGGCGACGGTGAGGACGATGAGGGTCAGTTTCCAGTTCATGTAGAGAAGAACGGCGGTGATGCCCAGGAACAAAAAGAGGTCCTTGAAGACGAAGACGATGATGGACGTGAAGAATTCGTTCATGTTCTGAATGTCGTTGGTCACCCGGGTGACGAGGCGGCCCACGGGGTGGCGATTGAAGAAGGGGATGTTCATGACCTGGACGTGGGTGAAAACCCGCATCCTCAAATCGTGCATGATCCTCTGCCCCGCGTATTCCATGATCAGAACCTGAACAAAATTGAGAAGAAAACCGGCCAGGACGAGGCCGAGAAGGAGAGCCGTCATGACGGTGACCCCTCGAAGATCCCCTTTCCTGATCCTGAGAAGATCCTCCGGGGGGAGATGTCCGGCGTCTTTCAGCGAAATCCTAGCCGTCCGTCCCTCCAACTCGAAAAAGCCGGGAAAGCGATTGATCACGTCGGCCGCTTCGGGGTCTTCCAGGGAAAAGGTGAGATCCCGATCGTCCCGGGCGTTACCCTCGGAATGGCTTGGGCCGGTGACGTTTTCCTGCGGCACGATGTATCGATCGATGGCCGTCTTGGTCACGTAAGGAAGGGCCAGGTTGATAAAGGTGATGACAACGACAAGGAAAACGGCGGCGAAAAGGGAGGCCCCGTAGGGGCGGATGAACGGCAGAAGGGCCCGCACCATGGCAAAGTCATACGTTTTTCCGAGCGTGTCCTCCGAGAGGGATCTCTGTTCAGGTGCCATAGTCGATTTCTTCTATTTCCTGGTACCGATAGGTTCGCCCGTAGTACCCGTCCTTTGCCAGGAGGCTTTCGTGGGTGCCCGATTCGGCAATCCGCCCGCCTTCCAGAACGATGATCCCGTCAGCGGCGCGGACGGCGGTGAGCCGGTGAGAGACCACGATAAGGGTTCTGTCACTGGCGTAAGCCCGGAGGGACTCGAGGATGGCCGCGCCCGTTTCCGTGTCCAGCTGGCTCACGGGATCGTCGAGGATCATGAGGGGGCTGTTTCTCAAAAAGGCCCTGGCCAGGGCGATGCGCTGCCTCTGCCCGCCGGAAAGAATGACACCTTTTTCTCCGGTGATTGTTTCGAGACCCTGGGGAAACCCGTCCAGGGTGTCGGTGAGCCGTGCCATTTCAACGGCCCGCCTGATTTCCCCTTCCGTCGCTTCCGGTTTTCCCAGGAGAATGTTTTCCCGGATCGTCCCGGCGAAGATGAACGGTTCCTGGGGAACGAAAGCCATCCGGGATCGCAGGTCCGAAGTTTTGAGGGAGCGGATGTCCGTTCCGTTCAGCGTGATGCGGCCCCCGGTAACGTCGTAAAGCCGCGGCAAAAGATGGAGAAGGGTCGATTTTCCGCTTCCGGGAGGACCGATGATTCCGATCATGTCGCCCCGGCGGAGGGTGACGTCGATGTTCTCGAGCACCGGCGTGCCGTTTCCGTCGAAGGAGAAGGAAACCTTTTCCAGGCGAAGGCTCTCGAAAGGCAGGGCGGGCGGGAGCGGCGTCGGGCCGTCGGTGATTTCGGGCCGTTCCCGGAGAATGCGGTCAATCCTGTCCAGGGAGGCCCGGCCCCGCTGGATCAGGTTGATCACCCACCCAGCGGCCATCATGGGCCAGGTGAGGATGGCGAGATAACTGATGAAGGCCACGAAATCCCCCGGCGTGATCACCATGGCGATGGCGTCATGTCCGCCGAAGTAAAGAACGGCGGCGAGACTGAAATTGGAAAAGAGCATCATGAGAGGGAAAAAGGCCCCGGTAATCCGGACGAGCTGGAGTTGTTTCCCCACCAGTTCCCGGGAGTATTGCCTGAACACATCGGCGGAGGCTTTCTCCCGGTTGTAGGCCTTGATGATCCGGATGCCCGCGAACCGTTCCCGGACGATTTCCGTCAAATCCGCGAAGGCGGCCTGGACGGCCTGGTACAGGTGATGCATCCTCCTTGTGAAAAACCGGGTTGCAAATACGATAACGACCATGGGCATGAGGACGTACAGGGTGAGCCGGACGTTGATGTAGGCCATGAAACCGACGGCGGCGGAGCCGAGAACGACGGCGTCGATGAGAGCCACAAGGCCCATCCCCGCGGCCATTCGGACACTTCCGATGTCGTTCGTGGCGTGAGCCATGAGGTCTCCCGGTCGGACCCGGCCGAACCAGCGGTCGGACAGGGTCTGAAGATGAGCGAAGAGGCGGTTCCGAAGCCCTTCCTCCACGGTCCGGGACAGGCCGATGAGGCATCGACGCCACACATAACGGAAAAAAGCCATGATCAGGGTGATGAGAAGAATGGACAGGGCGTAAAAAAGAAGGTCCCTTCCGGAGGCCCGGTACAGGGTCAGGTCGTCGACCACATTCTTGACGATCCGGGGGATGTAAAGCTGCAGAAGGTCGACGACAATGAGAGAGAGGGCGCCCACGAGGATGGCGACGCGGTTCTCGACGAAATAGGGTTTCAGAAGCCTCAGGGATCCCATGAATGGCCGATCTTTTACGGGAGATACCCTGTTTCCGGTATGAGGCCGAAACGATTCAGGCTCTCCCGCGTTTTCTCGAGCGCTTCCGGCGGTATCCGGACCCCCCCGTGCAGCATGGGGCCCGGGGCCGTCGAGGCTTCCGGTCCCAGGGCGAAAAAGTGGTCCATGGCCTTGTTCGCGTTGGTGAAAGCGTTTCCGACGGGGAGCCCGCCGACCAGGCCGGAGACCTCTCTGAACACTCCTGTGACGATTTCCGAGAGTTCCAGGGCCGACAGGAGGTCGCCCCGGCCGGTGGCGTCGATGATGGCCGAAAGTTCGGCGGCGAAACAGTTCGCCGTGCTCAGCAGAAACCCGTCATAGGGACCGCCGGCCTCCGTGAGCCACTGGCCGTAACCGCCCTCGGCGCCGCGGACGAGAAAGACTCCCTCCCGATGCCGGGCGGCGGCGGCGATCCTGTCGCCTCCGCTCGAGTCCTTGAAAAAGATGATGTTTGCGAAAGTGAGACAGAGCCGGTCGAACGTATCCGGATGGATCTCATTTTCCGTTACCTGGGGAAGCTGGTACAGGGCCAGGGGATATCCCCGGTCGGCGATGCTGAAAAGGGACCGAAGGATGGTTTCCTGGTCGAGTCCTCTTCCTTTCGGGGCGCACACGGTGAATCCCGACACCCGGGATTTCGTGAGAACGGCCAGGGGGTCCTTTTCTTCCGTACTACTTTCGAGAAGCCGAAAAAGTCTGTCCATGAGGGCCAGGACGTCTTCCGTCCCGTGTCGCAGGGCTCCCAGAAGGATCCGGCTGTCATGATTCGAGGCCTCTTCCAGGGCGAACCGGACGACCGTTTCCGTTTCCCCGTCGTCAAGTTCCCATCCGTCGCCCGTCGTACCGGGGATGAGAAAACCGGCCACCCAGGGGGCCACGTGGGCGAAGTGGGCCCTCATCCGGGGCAGGTCTATTTTTCCGTTCCCGTCGTAATGGGTGAGAAGAGGGCACCACAGGCGGGGAATCCCCTCGGGGAAAAGCTTCTTCGAGAGGGCCTCTCTTTGGCGGGAAAGGGTGTCCATGGGCGGTGATCCTTTCTTTTTTGTGGCGTCACTATAACACTCGACCCTGGGGGAATCAAGGAGAGGGGCTCTCGACGATCTGCAGGATCATCGTGACGGGGCCTTCCCCGTCGGGACCGGGTCCCTCCGTCGACATGGCGCCGATCTTTCCGAGCGACTCGAGAAGTTTCGGAAGACGACCGGTGTCCGTTACCAGGACCAGGGTCGTTTTTCCCTCACCCGCCGCGAAGCTTTCAACGGGTATGCCGGACCGGACGAGGAGGGATTCCACGGCCCGGAGGGCCGACGGCCCGTTCGGGACCAGGAGGGTGATCCGCCCGTCGGCGGACCCGTTCCGGACCGCCGCCTTTTCTCCGGCAGTAGACTGGCCGGTGTCCCTTATCCTATCCTCGGGGCGGGACGATTCATTGAAAGGGTGACTTTTCGACGAGGCTTCGAAAGAGGCCGCGGGCTGAGAAAGCGTCCTGTCGGCGGTCCCCCGGGAAGGGGCCTCTTCCCGGGGTCCGGTGACCTCCAGGGCCCGCCGACCCGGTGCCTGGCCCTTCATGGCCGGCGGGGGGGGATATTCCGGCCCCTTGCCCTTTACGGCTTCTTCCAGGGGGGCCCGGGAAAGCTCCCCGCCTTTCTTCAGGTCCTCCAGTCCCCGGAATACGGTGAGGGCCAGGACGACGACGAGAACCGTCGCCAGGGCCTGCAGGGGGCGCCCGACGGGAAGGGGATGAAAAAGGTCCCGCCACCGCCGGCCCTGTTTCTCCCGATCCCGGCCGAGCCGGTCCAGGATCCTGTCCTTGAATCCCGCCGGGGGGTCGACGGGTTCCAGGCTTTTCAGGAGATCCCGGGATTCTCGAAGATCCTCCAGGATCGCCCGGCAGGCGGGACAGGCTTGCAGGTGCCTGTGCAGTTCTTCCGCTTCCCGGGAATCAAGAAGCCCTTCCTCGATCAGGGCCGGAAGAAGGTTCCAAACGTCCTGGCACTTCATAAAAAATCCCCCATGGTTTTTTTCAGGCAGTCCCTGAGGGCGAGGCGCGCCCGGAAAAGCCGGGATTTGACCGTCCCGTCGGGAATTTTCAGGATGTCCGTGATCTCCTCGTAGGAAAATTCCTGAATGTCCCGGAGAACGAGAACCGTCCTCTGGTCCTCGTCAAGCCCGCTGATGCAGGCCTGAATCCGGGCGCTTCTTTCCTTTTTTGTGACGGTGTCGAAAACGGGGTTCCCGGCGTCCGGCCCGCTGCCGGCGCGGTCCATGCCGTCCCGGGACGGTCCTTCCAGGCGGCGCCGGTTCGCGAGCTGTTTCAGGCGCGTCCTTCCCCGGTTGATGACGATCCCCGTGAGCCAGGTGACGAAGCGGGATTCTTCCCGGAACGTACCGATGGACCGGAAGGCGGAAACGAAGGCATCCTGAACGACATCACAGGCTTCGTCATAATCTCCCAGCATCCGGTAGGCCGTGTTAATCATTTTTTTCTGATGCCTTTCCACGAGGACGCCGAAGGCCTCCCGGTCCCCGTCCCGGCAGGCCCGCACGAAAGGGAGGTCCTCGTCTTTCCCTGTCCGCCGCCGGTTATCTTCCCCTTCCGCCATGACCATCCCCGGGTGTTTCGATTTCTCTTCTCTCGTATCACTTTTTGCCGATTGTCAAGAAAAGAATGGGTGAGGGGCCCCCGGGAACGGGCCTTGTCTTCCAGGCCCGTTCCGGGGATCCTTCACCGGTTTTCAGGGAACGGGGGTAATGGTTACCGTCACCCGTTCCTCCCGTCCCGTCCCTGATCGGGGAAACGTCCAGGATTTTATTTTTTCCACCAGGCATTTCAAGAGACCCCCGGCCTGGCGCAGGCCGGCCGCCTCCCGGACGTCTTTCACGGTGCCGTCGGGCCGGAGGATCACGTCGAAGGTCAGGGAGGGCAGGGTCTCGAGGCCGGCAAGACAGGCTTCCAGATCGGGAAGACGGGATTGAAAGACCTTCTCCACGGCCTCCCGGGAAAGTTCCGGGGACGTTTTGATCTGGCTTACTGCCAGTTTCGCCTGCGATTTTCCAATTTCCTCGCCCTTTCCCCGGTCCTGGGCCGGCCGGTCCGCCGCTTCCGAAAAGGTATTCCGCAGGGGCATGGAAAGTGCGGGACCGGCGGCTTTTAAATGGCTTCCTCCTATGGCATAGTCCGACACGCCCCGGGGAAGCGGGAGGGGCTGAACGACCTGTTCGGGCCGGCCGTCGCTGTTCCGAACGCGGGTATCCACGGCGACGAAAGACGTCCAGGCTGTCAGGAGATGGTATTCCAGCCCGAGACGGGTGACGTCACCGATCCGCCCATCGTCGGCCCTGAGGCTGTTGTAATCGGAGAGAAGGGCGATCCTGTGGCGGGCCCAGAGATACCGGAGGGCCCTGTTTCCCTCCGTGGGACGGACGGTGCCGATGTTTATTTTTTCCCGGTAGGGGCCTTTTCCCGTCATGCCGGTTACCGTGATCGTTCCCCGGGGGGTCCCCCGCCACTTGCCGAAAACGATGACAGGACGCTCGGCGAGGACATCGGGAGGGTTCAAGGGTTCCACGTCGAAGACGTCGAATCCCTCACAGCTCACGGCCACGTCCGTCAGGACCGGCGCGGCGACGGTCCGGCGGAAACGGGACGCCTCCGACGGGGCGTCCCCCGCCTTTGTGACGATGAAGGGTTCTCCCATGCCCATCCGCGCCATTCCCTCGATGATGTGCCGGTTCACGCTCGACCCGATGCCGAAAGCGAAGAAGTTGGCGTCTCCCAGGCGGGTCCGGACGAGATCGAAAACCTCTTCTTCCACGGTGACATACCCGTCCGTGGCGATGACAAAGGTTCGGGACAGTCCCGGCCCGCCGGGCAGGGACAAGGCCCGTTGCAGCGCCGGGAGCAACTCCGTCCCGCCGCCGCCCCGCTGGCGGTCGATGACGTCGAGGGCCCGTCTCAGGTTGTCTGCCGTCGCGGGGAGCGATTCGCCGGAAAGAAGGGTCGATCCGCCGGCGAAGAGGAGCACGTTGAACCGGTCGACGGGACGGAGGCCACCCAGGAGGTCCCGCAGGAGGGTCTTGGAAACCTCCAGGGGGAATCCGTGCATGGAACCGGAAACGTCGACGATGAAAACATACTCCCGGGGGGGCATGTCTTCCGGAACCACGGAAGCGGGCGGCTGCGTCATGAGAAGGAAGAAATTCTCATCCCGGCCCTCGTAAAGGAGAAGCCCGGACCGGACCCGGTCACCGTCCAGGCGGTAACGGAGAATGAAGTCCCGGTTTCCCCCCTGCCTTTCCGAGGCGTCCAGGGCGATGCGAACGGCGGCGGGGCCGTCGAAAACCGTGGTGACCCGATGGGAGGGGCACGAAACCTCGCCGACGGGAAGCCCCGTGGAGACCGTGACCGCCATGTCAAAGGTATAATTCGGCGGGTTTCCCTCGTGGAGATAGGGGTTCCGGTTCCAGTCCTCACTGGAGGGATCCCTTCCATTCTGTCCGTTCGCGTATCGCGGACCGACCACGGTGGGATAGACAAACTCATAGACCCGTTCCGTGGGGACGAGGAGTTCCGTGTACCCCAGTTCGACCCGGATCTCGTCCCCCGGCAGAATATTGGCCACGTTCATCCGGAAGACGTTGGGCCGCTCCTCCTCGAGAAGAGAGGCACTTCTTCCTTCGTCCCGGGCCCGTTCATAGGCCTGCCGGGCCTCGTCCCTCTTTCGGATCTCGGCCTCGATGACCCGGTCACCGACGGTCATCTTCATGGCATGAACGGCCGCCCGGGTCGACGCGGGGAAGACATAGACAGCCTCCAGGGGAATGGCCCCCTCGTTTTTGTAGACCTGGGTCACCTGGACATGGGCGATGACCCCGGCAATGAGAACCTTGGCCGATGTTGCCTTCAGCGGCAGGGCGTCAACCGGGGAATCGCCGCTGGCGACGAAAAAATAGGGCGATGAGGTTCTGTCTCCGGCGGGCCCGGCCTGTCCCGGCGCCGGTGCCGCCGCAAAGAGCAGCATGATGAGGACAAGGACGACGAGCCTTTTCGTTTCCGTATTCATGGAGACCTCCTTTTATTCCCGTTTATTTCCTTGGACAGGCAGCGAAGCCGAAAAGTTCCCCATTGGCGAAAAATTTTTTATTCCAGGAAAAAACCGGCGGTCATTCTTCCCGCCGGGGATCGCTGGTGGATTTACAACCCGGGCTTGACGAAAAAAGAGGATCGTTGGATAAGGGAGTCTGAAAAAAAAGGAGTCTCAGGAAGGGGGCTGTGCCGTGGCGTCTTTCGCTCGTTGTCTTTTCCTGTTCTTTCTTGCCGGTGTGATTCTTCCCTGTTTTATGCCCTCCGGCGGCCGGGCGGCGGACCGGTCCGACGACGAAATGCTGAGCCGGGCCCTCCGGCCCTGGACAGGCGATTTCGACGGCATGGTGAAACGCCGCATGATCCGGGTTCTTCTGCCCTACAACAAGACGTTCTATTTTCTTGACGGCGCCAGGCAGCGGGGCATCAGCTACGAGGCCCTCAAGCAGTTCGAGAAGAGGGTCAACGGGGATCTCGGGAAAAAGACCATGAAGGTGCAGGTCATCTTCATTCCCACGGCCCGGGACAGGCTCTTTCCGGATCTGCAGGGCGGCGTGGGTGACATTGCCGTGGGGAACCTGACGATCACGGCGGAAAGGAAAAAGCACGTCGATTTTTCCCACCCCTTTTACCGCGGTGTCAACGAGATCATCGTCACCGGTCCCTCGTGCCCGCCGCTTGAAACCCTCGAGGATCTTTCGGGGCGGGAAATCCACGTGCGGGTTTCCAGCAGCTACTACGAAAGCCTGAAAAAACTGAACGAATCCTTCCGGGAAAAGGGACTCAGGCCCGTCGTCGTGAAACCGGCCGACGAGGTTTTCGAAGACGAGGATCTCCTCGAAATGGTCCATGCCGGCCTTATTCCCATGATCGTCATGGACGATCACAAGGCAACGTTCTGGGACATGATCCTGGACGGAATCGACGTCCGCCCGGACCTCGTGATCCGCCGGGGGGGAGACATCGGCTGGGCTTTCCGGAAGGGAAGTCCGGGGCTCGAAAAGGCCGTCAACGCGTTCATCCGGAAAGACGGACAGGGAACGGCCTTCGGAAACGACCTCTTCAGGCGGTACCTCAGGGACACCCGGTGGATCGTCAACGCGACGGCAAGCGACGAGATGCGGAAGTTCAACGAAACAGTGGTTTTTTTCAAGAAATACGGCAACCGGTACGATTTTGACTACCTGCTCCTCACGGCCATGGGCTACCAGGAGTCCCGTCTCGACCAGAGCGCCCGGAGCCCGAGAGGGGCCGTCGGCGTCATGCAGGTCCTTCCCGCCACGGCGGCTCACATGCAGGTAGACGGCATAGACCGCGTGGAAAACAACATCCACGCCGGCACGAAGTACCTGAGGCACCTGACGGACCGGTATTTCAGCGAAGACGCCATGGATGGGCTGAACCGGACCCTGTTCTCATTTGCGGCCTACAACGCGGGACCCGGCAGAATCCGGCAGCTCAGGAAAAATGCGAAGGCCCGGGGACTGGACCCCGACCGGTGGTTCAACAACGTGGAAATCGTCGCGGCGCGGGAGATCGGCCGCGAGACGGTCCAGTACGTGAGCAACATCTACAAATACTACGTGGCCTACCAGCTGGTCTTGGAACAGAGCCGCATTAAGGAAGAAAAAAAACCGAAAGAGGGCTCCCTTTCCTTATTTTGACGAAATACAGGGGATAGGTTATAAGTGAAAAAAAGGATTTCGGGTGCCCCATGACGGAGAGCCGTCTTCTCGAACAACTGGAGGCCCTGGCGGAAAAACTGGGAATTCGGGTCCGATACGAGAACCTGCGGAAAACGGCCCCGGGTCTCACGGGCGGGTTTTGCCGCATCAGGGGCGAATACCATCTCATGATGGACAAGAGAACAGGCCGGCAGGAGCGGGTCGGCTTTTTCCTGGAGGCCCTGAGGCGGTTCGAGTTGAGCGGGATCTACATGACCCCCAGGCTTCGGTCCCTGCTGGAGGGCATGGGCGACCGTGGCCGTGAAGGAGCGGTTTCCGCTGACGGTGACGATTCGCGGGACCCGGGGTTTCAGGGGGACGAGACGGTCTCCCGGGCAACCGGTGGTGACGGGTAATGAAGAACAGAACGGCGTCCGGGGTTTCAACGAAACGGAAAGAGGCAAGCCTGTGACCGGAAAGACCGTGATGAGCTCCCGGGTTGTCATGGCCCAGCAGATGAATCCCCAGGACGCCAACCCGGCGGGGAATGTTCACGGGGGCGTGATCATGAAGCTCATCGACACGGCCGCCGGGGCCGTGGCGGCCCGTCACGCCCGGACCAACGTGGTGACCGCCTCCATCGACCGCCTGGATTTCCACAACCCCGTGTTCGTGGGCGATATGGTGACCCTGAAGGCCGGCCTCAACATGGTGGGCCAAAGTTCCATGGAAGTCGGGGTCCGCGTGGAATCGGAAAACCTTCTCAGCGGGGAGATCCGCCACACCGCCTCGGCCTACCTGACCTTCGTGGCTCTTGACGAAGCTGGAAAGCCCGTTCCGGTGCCGCCCCTCATCCTGGAAAAAGACGTGGAGGTCCGCCGGAACCGTGAAGCCCAGGCGCGGCGGGCGGCCCGGCTTCACGAAAAAAGAGTGGAAAGGGAAGCCCAGCACGGGGAAGAGGCGCCATGAAGACGGACGAGGTCAGGCGGAAATACGACCGGGTCGCCTGGATGTACGATTTCATGGAATCGCCCATGGAGTTCTTCTCTTTTTCGGCCTTTCGCCGGGACCTTCTTTCCCAGGCCAGGGGGAAAATACTTGAAATCGGCGTGGGAACGGGGAAAAACCTGCCCTGGTACCCGCCGGGAGCGGACCTGACAGGAATCGACGTAAGCCCGCGCATGCTTGAACGGGCGAGAAAAAAGGCGGAAGAACGGGGAATGCACCCGCGCCTCGAGGTCATGGACGTGGAAAAGATGGCCTTTCCCGACCGGACATTCGACACAACCGTGTCCACCTTTGTCTTCTGTTCCGTTCTCCATCCCCAGAGGGGACTCGCGGAAATCCGACGGGTCCTGAAAAAAGGCGGCACGGCCCTTTTTCTCGAGCACGTGCGAAGCGAAAACACCCTGGCCGGGGCCGTCATGGACCTCGTCAATCCCGTCATAAACGCCCTGGTGGGCCCCCACATCAACCGCAGAACCGTTGATTTCATCGAGGAGGCGGGTTTTGAGATCCTCTCCGTGGAAAACCGGGGCGGAAAAATCATCAAAAAAATTGTCGCCCGAAACCCGTAACGGCGTAACAGCAATCCCCCGGCGGAAACATCGAACCGGGAAACCGGCCCGCGATCCCGGTCCCTGTTCCCCGTGACGGGGCGGGCAGAACCGCCAGGCCGGCGGGGCCGGTCTCTCCCGGCGGTGAGCCGGCGGAAAAGACGGTATGAGGGGAAAGTCGCTCAACGAAAGGGGGATTTATGAAAAAAATTCTCACCCGGGGCATCGTTCCCGTTCTCGTGCTCCTGGCCCACTCCCTGTCGGCGGCGGAAACGGCGCCTTCCCGGATCACGGAGGTGACCCTTTTCAGCAACCAGGCCCTGGTGACCCGAACGGTGGAGGTCCCTGTCACGGCGGGACCGAACGAGATCCAGGTTTCCGTCGGCGCCTTTCAGGTGGACCCCGACTCGGTGACGGCGAAGGTGTTCGGTGAAGGTCGGATCCTCGCCGTCCAGTACCGGGAGGTCCCCGTGGCCCGAACACCCCAGGACAAGGTCCGGGACCTGGAGGACCGGCTGGGCGAACGCCGGTGGCGGGAGCGGGCCCTTCAGGATGAGAAGGCCGTCCTGGAAAGACAGGAAACCTTTCTCAATTCGGTGGTCCGTTTTGCCGAGACCCAGGTTCCCCAGGACATGAAGACGAATTTCCCGGGGACGGAAAGCCTCCAGGGGACCCTGGAATTCCTGGGATCCCGCTTCGAAAGCCTGGCCAAGAGAAAAGAAGCCCTGGACCGGGAGATGGAAGGTCTTCACAAGGAGATCAAGGCCCTGGAAGAGGAACTCGCCATGATCCGGCGGCCCGCCGGGAAGATGGAAAAGTTCATCGAGATCCTTTTCCAGGGGGATAAAGACCAGACGGTCCGGGTCGAGGCAGGCTACGTTGTCGGGAACGCCCACTGGCGTCCCCTGTACCGCGCTTCTGTCCCTCTTTCTCTTGACGGCGTTGATCTCACCATGTTTTCCTCCGTTCTCCAGAAGACGGGAGAGGACTGGAACCAGGCGGATCTTGTCGTGTCCAATGTGATTCCCCTGAAGGGCGTGAAGGTTCCCGAGCCTGATTCGTGGGTTCTCGACATCATGAGACCTCTCGCAGGCCTGGAGGGGAAGATGTCTTCATCCGACCGGGCCCGGGCGGCCGCTCCCATGGCCGTCCTGAAGGAAGAATCGGAAAACGCCGCCCCCGAAGCCGCCTTTGCCGAGGCGGCGCGGACGGAACTTCCCCTGTCCTTCGAGTACCGTTTTCCCCGGGCGGTGGACATCCCCTCCCGGGAGAAGGAAACCCTCCTGCCCCTGTTCACCCGGAACGTCGAAGGGGCCTTTTTCGACCTGGCCGTTCCGCGGCTGAGCCCTCTCACGTTCCTCGTCTGCCGGGCGAAGGGGGACGGGGAAATTCTCGCCGGTCCCCTGAACGTCTACTTCGGAGGCCGGTACGTGGGAAAGACCTACCTGGGCGAAAAGAAGCCCGGCGAGGCCTTTGACTTCAACCTGGGGGCCGACCGGGAGGTGAAGGTCACCCGCACGAAGGCCATCGACAAGGTCCGGGAGACCTACTTCGGCCGGGTGGAGCGGGGAACGGTCGTCCGGGAGATGGGGTATGTCATAGGAGTGGAAAACCTGAAAAAAAAGGAGGTGACTCTCCGGGTTCTGGATGCCGTCCCCGTGTCACGGACGGACCGCATCGAGGTGAAGGACGTGAAACTCCTTCCCGAACCGGATGAAAGGAATTACCGGGACAAAGAAGGCGTCCATCTCTGGACACTGGATCTGAAACCGGGGGAGACGAGGGAAATCTCCATCGCCTTTGTCGTGACCTATCCCCGGGAAACGCCGCCTCCGGGACTCTGAAATAGCCGATGCCGAAGGCGTCGGGATTGAAAAGGAGGGACAAAATGGAAGAGATCCGCTACCCGGACGTGTCGGATTTTCTGAGCAGCAGTCTGCGCCTCCGGACATCCCCCGTGTCCGTGAATTTCCTGAAGGAAGAAGGGGATTTCCCGGAGAAGACCCGGCGGCCCGTGAAGACCTTCGACAGAAAAATGGCCCTGTGCCAGGTCGTCACCATGGCCCGTCTTTACGGGATCGCCGTGGGCGTGACGCGGGAAGATCTGGTGTGCGTTCCCGCGGCCATCGCCTTCGGAATGAGCGATTCAAAGGATCCCGCCGCTTCCCTGACGCGGCTTTTCTGTGAAGGAAATTATTCCCGAAACGAGGAGGCGGGGAAGAAAGAAGCGGCGTCCCTGTTTAAACTGAGACCGGGCGAGCACGGCGCCCTGCTTTTCTCACCCCTGTCGAGGGCCGTCATGGCGCCCGATGTGGTCCTCGTCTACGGCAACCCCGCCCAGGTCATGCGCCTGGCCCAGGCCTGGTCTTACTTCGAGGGTGTCCGGGTGGCCGGTCATTTCGGCGGGAAGGTGGAATGCAGCGAGTATCTGATCGCCCCGTTCCGGGAGCAGGCCCCCCGGATGGCCGTGCCGGGCATGGGGGACCGGGTCTTTTCCCTCACCCAGGATGACGAAATGGTTTTCGCCATGCCCGGCGGTGCTCTCGCCCGGTTCGTCCAGGGTTTGAAAGAGGCGGGCAACAAGGTCGGCGCCCGTTATCCCGTGCCCTTCTACCTCAATTTCCAGCCTGAGTTCCCGAAATATTTCCAGGTCCTGGGGAAGGAACTGGGCATACTTTAGAAGGGCCAGTCTCTCTTGAAGGTATTTGACGTTTTCGGCCTCGGCCAGTGCTCCCTCGATTACATCGGACGCCTCGGGGCGTATCCGCCCCCGGGGGTCAAGGCCGAGTTTTCCGACCTGACCGTCCAGGGCGGCGGTCCCGTGGCCACGGCCCTTGTCGCACTCTCCCGCTGGGGTCTCCGGTGTGCCTTTTCGGGCGTCGTCGGGGACGACGCCTTCGGCCGCCTCATCCTGAAGTCACTGAGGGAGGAAGGCCTTCATACAGGCGGTGTGGCCGTCCGCCGGGGAGGCGTTTCCCAGTTCGCCTTCATCGCCGCCGAATCCCCCGGCGGCCGCCGGACCGTCTTCTGGCAGCGGCCCACGGGAGAGCCCCTGGCAAGGGGGGAAGTGGACCTGGCGGTTCTCGGGAAAGCGAAGGTTTTCCACACCGACGGGCTTTTGATCGACGCCGCCCTCCATGCCGCGATGAAGGCGCGGGAGGCGGGCATTCCCGTGGTGGTGGACGGCGGCACCCTCCGGGAGGGGATGCTCGAGCTGGCCCGGCTTTCCGATTATTTCATTGCTTCGGAGAGCTTCGGCCGGGAACTTGCCGGTGGGGACGATCCTGCCGGGGCCTGCCGCAGGATCCGGGAACTCGGTCCTCGCCTGGCGGCGATCACCCTTGGGGAACGGGGGTACGCGGCCTCCTTCGCCGGGAAGAAACTCCGGATACCCGCTTATCCCGTCGAGGCGGTGGACACCACGGGATGCGGGGATGTGTTTCACGCCGGTTTCATCTTCGGACTTCTCCGGGAATGGGGTCCGGAAAAGAGCCTCGATCTCGGCGCCTGGGCGGCTTCCCGGGTCGCCACCGGGATGGGGGGACGGGCGGGGATCCCTCCGCTCAAGGAGATGACGGGCCGCTTTGAACGGCCGGTTCGTGAACAGGAAGGAGAAATTCATGAAGTCAAGCCATGAGGCGGAAAAAGAAAGGAAACGGGAAAGATCTTCATCGGTGAAACGGTTCCGGCGGATCCTGTTCTCATGTCTCCTGGCATTTTTGCTGTTCGCGGCGGGATGCAGCAGTGACGGCGATTCGAACGTCACCATGATGGCCGATGCCGGGCCGGACCGCCCGGTCTTCGTGGGGCAGAAAGTCTGGCTTGACGGCGGGGACTCCGGTCACCTGGCGGGAAAACCCCTGACCGAATACATGTGGACCTTTGAAGAAAAGCCGAAGGAAAGCCTGGCCGTCATCGAACAGGACGGTTCCGGGCTCGGTTCCGTCGTACCCGACGTGCCGGGCGTCTACACCCTGCAACTGACCGTTTCGGACGGCACCAACGTGAGCGAACCCGACGAGGTCGTCTTCGAGGCCCGGTACCGGAATTCCGCCCTTGTCCCCGTGAATACCCGGGTGGTCCGGGACACCGGTGTTGAGAGAAGCGACTACGCCATTCAGGTGGGCGGGGCTCTTTACAGGGTGCCCGCCGACGACGGTGCGCCGGAAAATGACATGACCGGATTCCATATCCTCGTTCTGGACCAGAAGACTCTCCTGCCCCTGGTTCACCGCTCCTGTGTCGTCGGGACGGACCAGGAGTGGGCCGCCTTCACCCAGGCGCTCGCCGATGCTTACGACAGCTGTGCCGGTTCGGGGGGCCTCGTCATCCTCTCGAGCCTGGGGGACCTGCCGAATCTGAATGCAACCTGGGCTGAGGACATCGACATGATTCTCGGCTGGATGGGCGGCGCTGAAGGGGTTTCCGGTCTCGCTGGCCACCGGTCGTATGTCTACAACTTCATCGGGGTTCCGGGCCTTCCGAAGGGGCAGGCCTTTGAATGGATGAGCGGTGAACACACCGTCGGCGCCAATAACGACACGGTGAAGGCCATCCAGGGCTTCGTCACCCGGGACATGAACGGGAATTTCCAGTTCACCTATCCCGTGGTGGCCTTCGCCTCGAACCATGGAGACGAATCCCTCCAGGTTGGAGGGAAAACCTACCCGGCGCCGGTCCCGGGCGGTTCCGTTCCCGCCGGGAAGGGGGGCGTCCAGGTTCTCGTTCTCAAGCGGGACACGCTCGCTGAATTGAATAACCTGTTCTACGAGACCAACATGGGAAACGACCCGGGCATCGCCTTCAACAACCTGGCGTCGTACCTGTGGCAGACCGTTTCGACCCGGGACGAGCGGCGGTTGGTATTTCTGTCCACCGTGGGAGTTCCTTTCATCTCCGACGCCCTTGGCAATTACATCGAGGTGAGTCTCATGAACCTCGAAAAGTCGGTGAACTGGCTCGGCGGGACGGAATACACCGTCCAGAAGGTCCTGGAAACGCCGGGAACCGGCGGGGACCCCGCCGGTTATGCCCTTTTCGGTGTCCCCGTCCCGGACGATTTCCCGCTGTCACACAGGCGGGTCCGCCTGGGAACGGTCACCGAATCGGACGGCGTGGCCCTTCCGTCCGTCGAGGCAAGCAGCCTTGCCGCAAAAGCCTCCCAGGGGAATGTCCGGGGACTCCTCCAGCGGAACCGCCAGGGCTGGTACCGGCCCTTTCTTCATGACGGCGGCTTCAGCTATGCCGACGGGCAGGGGGGGCTGGGCGGGATCGATTACAGCCTGCCCCTCCTTCTCTTTCAGGACCCCGTTCCCTGGATCGATCCCGCCTCCCCGGGCCAGTGGGCGGCCTACCGGTGGATCAGCGGGTATGTCTTCGACGCCTGGATGGGGGAAGAGGCCCGGGAGGATCTTCGCGTGGCTTATGACAACTGGAGCGACTCCTGGGACAACGTGAAGTCGACCCTGGAAGGCAGCCTCATCGAGCAGGATGTCCAGGCGTATCTGAACAGTCACCCCGATTTCGACTACACCGGCGATTTCACCCCCGTCCGGAGGCAGTTCCGGGATGAGGTCACGGCGGTGGTCGATGTCCGCAATTTCCTGAGGCATGATCTCGGGGAGTTCTTCACCACGCTCCAGGGACAGGAAACCTCGGGGCTCATGAGTTTTTACAGCGACATCTACCAGCGCCTCAACATCTCCAAGGACACGAACGTCGCCATGAAAGTCCTGAACGGGGTCCTGACGGTCCTGTCCGTCGCCGCCATGGTGGTTCCCCTGCTTGGGGAGGAGGCGGCCATGACCTCCACGGAGGGTGCCCCCGTTCCGGAAGTTCCCGGACCAGCGCTGCTCGGGGCCGTTTTAGGCTCCACGAGCGCCGTTCTTGCTTACGGGTCGGGCTTCATTCCCTCCTCTTCCACCGCGACGAAGGAGATGGGAAAGGTCGAAGCCGCCGTTTCCCAGTTCTGGACGGCCTTCGGCGCCCAGTTCCTGACAGCCGACTTCATGCGCCTCAAGGCCTACGAAATCATCGTTTCGGACTGGGGAAAGCTCCAGGCAGCCCAAGGCAGCATCGGCCGGTGGTGGGTTCCCGATTACCAGGACGAGGCCATCCGTCTCATGACCCGGGGCTTCAAGGCCCAGATCTACAAGACCCTCCTGCCGGTCCTGAACGAGATCGAACCCATGTTCGGGTCCGATTACGAGGTTCCCGGGGATTACTGCCATTGCGAACAGGGCGGCTATCCCGTATGCGACCATCAGAAAGTGGTGGAACCGAACTACTGGAAGGCGTCTACCATGGCCTGGAACGAGAACGGCCTCTCCAACGATTTCTACACGATCTGGAGTCAGCACAAGAGCTGGTCGTCGGGGCACAGCTTCCTGCCCCCCGAGACCATGACCGATCTCTTCGATGACTTCGACATAACCCGGGAGGACAGCCCCCTTGGTCTCTACAAGGCCGACTTCTTCACCCGGTGGTTTCCCCCGGACCTCTACGTTCTGCCGGATCACTACGATTACGCCTGCAAATAAGAGGGGGCGAATCGTATTCTCAATCCGCGGCGGTGCAGACCCGGTCCCGGCCCGTTTCCTTGGCCGTCTTCAGGGCCGTCTTCGCCGCCTCCATGAGGTCGCCCATCGTTTCCCCGTGGCCGGGGCAAGCGGCGACGCCCATGGAAAGCGTCACCCGCCGCATGTGGGCGCGGCCGTCCCGGAGGGACAGGTCCTTCATGAGCTCCCGAAGATTTTCCGCCCGCCGGCGGGCCGTTTCGAGGGTCGTGTCGGGCAGGAGGAGGGCGAACTCATCGGCCCCGTAGCGGCTGGCCATGTCCACGTCCCGGAGGTTTTCCCGCAGGAAGGCCCCCAGGTCACGGAGCACCAGGGCGCTGGCGCCGTGGCCGTAGGCCTCGGTGAACTGGCCGAAATGGTCGACGTCCATGAGGATGACCGCAAAGGGCCTTTTCGAGCGCTGAATCGTTTTGAGCTCCCGGGCCAGGGCGTCTTCCCAGTGGCGACGGCTGTAACAGCCCGTCTGGGAATCCCTCGCCGACAGGTCTTCCATCTCCTTGCGCAGTTTCAGGTTGACAAGAAGGAGGGCAAGAACGTCCGCCGCCAGGGCGGCGAGGCGGCGTTCGGCCGTTGAAGGCATTCCGGCATTCCGTTCCGGCCCCTCCCGGGCTTCCTTTTCGGCGGGAATGAGGAGATGAAGAAGGCCAAGAACGTCTTCCCGGGCCGTCATGGGAATGCAAAACGAGGTGAATCGAGACGGGTCGAAGTCGGTGTGAGGACAGGGGGGCTGTTCCCGGTCTCCCCCGACGGCGTAAATGCGGCGGCGTCTCAGGGCCCAGCACTCCCGGCCTTCGAAGGTCTTCCAGGGCCGCTCCTCACCCCATGACACGGCCGGGTCATAAAAATCGTGACCGCCCTGGCGAAGATAGAGAACCCCCGTCCATCGGGGAAACAGTTGAGGGAGAAATCTGCCGGCGACCGCCACGGCCTCCTCCCGGGACAGGCACGAAAGGGCTAGATTGGCCATCCGTCCCAGGAGGGTCACCTCCGATTCATTCCGTTTCATCCTGTCCTCCTTGATTCTTTTTCGCCGTCCCTACTGATCTTTCAGGAATGCCCGGAGCTTGCGTGCAATCGGTTCGGGAATAATGATGCCCATGGCCTTCAGGCGCGATTCATATTTCGCGAACGACGGGACATGCCGGGCCGTTTCCAGGAAGATGCTGAAATAAGACCGGATGCATCCCTCGATTTCCCGGCGGAAGTCCTCGTTTTCGGCGATCAGGGCCGCTACCGGGGCAACCACCGGGCCGTTGACGAGGCGGGCCATGGCGCGGTAGGAGACGAAACGCTGGGTCAGCTGGCAGTCGTAATTTTTGTCACCCACGCTTTGGGCCACCCGGTCCATGTCGATACAGTCGGCGACGGCGAAGGTGATGTCATCCCCCAGAATTTCCCCGATTTTCTCCTTTGCCTCGAGAAAGAGGGGGCAGGCCGCCCGTTTGTCCGAGTCGCAGGGGAAGATCCCCGATCTTCCGCAACGGAGGTAAAAGACGAGATCCACGTCCGCCTCTTTTTTTGGGGACGACCCCTCCAGGGACCCGGCCATGACGTCCACGGCGAAATCCTTCGGCAAGCCTTTTTCCAGGAGGCGGAGGGCTTTTTCCAGGACCGGCCCTTTTCCCCGGGATCCCGCTTTCTGGAAAAGATCGTAGAATCTCCGAAGTTCTTTTTCCAGGGTGTCATCGGAAATATGTGTTCCACTGTCCTTTCCGGTCTCGCAGTTCCGTCCCGTCAGGAGCGCCTCGTAACGGCCCCGGTCCGTCACCTCCTGTTTCCAAAGGCCGCCTTGCCGTTTGTGCACCACCACATCGTAGATGATTCCTGCGGCAAGCTTTCTGTGCCTGACCCGGGTCACGCCCTTTTCTCCCATGTCCACGTCGAAGAAAAACCCCCCCTCGGACCGCTGGCCTCTGTCCCGGGCGATTTCCCCGAAGTGGGACGGGTTGAGAAAAACGGTCCCGTCCGATTCCTCCAGGCCCCATTGATCGTGGAGGTGACCGGTAAGGCACAGAAGAACGGGATGTTTTTCGCAGTACCTGCGAAGGGCGATGGATCCCGTTTCACCCATGGGCGGAACGAAATCATGGATGCCGTAAGCCGGCTGATGGCTTACGATGATGTGGGGCTCGTTATTTCTGAAGAAGCGATACATCTCGTTGTTCTCTTCGCTTATGCCCGTTCCGGCCCGGTATTTCACCATGTATCGCTCCGGGATCCCGGGGGTGTGCCCTCCCGCCCCGCCGTACCCCGCCACCCGGAGCGGGCCGGCGTTACGGCAAATCATGTGGAGGTCCCGTTCCTTGAGGGCTGTGTGCCCGAGGTCCATGTCGTGGTTTCCCGGAAGGCAGAATACGGGGCTTCGCCATTCAAGGGCAATGATGTTTTCAAGAAGCCGGTACTGTTGTCGCAGGGCGCGACGGGCGTGAAGGGTTTCGCGGCGGTACCGGCCTCCTTTTTCCAGGAGATCCCCCGGCAGGCCCGGTTCTTCGAGGAGTTCGTCGACGAAGTCCTCCAGGGACAGGTCCGCCTTGCCCCGGCCTCGTCTCAGGCTGTGAAAGTAAGTCTGAAGGTCGTGATAACCGATGGCCGTCCTGGCGGTGTGAAAGGATATGTCGACGATGTCGCCCGCAATGATGTAGAGATCGGCCACCGTTTCAGAGAGGATCTGCCCGACCCGTTCGAAAGCGCCGTGAACGTCGGTGATATAAATAAGTCTCATGGTGTCCGCCGCAAGAAGAAAAAGGATTCTTGCCCGAACCCGAACGATGACCCGCCGGTTCCGGGCCGTATTCGATCGCATGCTCGGGGTGTCCTCGAACAGGATACACGGTCGAAACCTTTTTTTCCAACAGGAAAAGCCGTGACGGGCTGCGGCGGAACGGCGGCCGGCGCCGGGTCCCTTCGGGCCCCCATCCCGCCCGGCCCGTAAAACCTTCCTTGGCTGGACGGGTCTTTTTTGTTACAAGAAAAAAATCAGGTGGTATTGAAAAAAGACCATGATAGCTTCTGAAACGAATAAAAGCCGATCGTTCCGCCCCGTTCTGGAGAGCGCGGCCCTCATCACCGGGGGAAGCGTGATCTATGCCCTGGGTTTGAACGGAATCATGATTCCCAACCACATCCTCACGGGGGGTGTGGTGGGGATCGCCATGATCGGCCATTACGCCGTTCCCGCCGTCTCGGTCGGGCTTTTTTATCTGCTTCTGAACATCCCCCTGGCCGCCATCGGCTGGTTCACCGTGAGCCGAAGGTTCCTTTTTTACTCCGTTTTCGGCACGGCCGTTTTCTCGCTGGCGGCCGTTGTGTTAGAACCCCCTGTTCCCGATATCCGGGACCCCATTCTCGCCGCCCTGTCTTCCGGGGTTATCTGCGGTTTCGGGGCGGGGCTGATTCTCCGGTCGGCGGGCTCGGCGGGAGGGATGGACATTCTCGGGGTCTCTCTCAGCAAGAAATTCGGTTTCCGGATCGGCCAGGTCGTTTTTTTCGCTAACGCCTCGGTTCTCGTCGCCGGGGCCTTTCTTTACGACGTCCAGGTGGCCCTGTATTCCATGGTGTACCTGTTCGTCACGGGCCGGGTGACGGACAGTGTCATCACCGGGTTCAACCGCCGGAAGTCTCTCATCGTCATTTCCGACCGGGCCCGGGCCATTGCCGACAAGATCCTGTCCAGCGAGGGCCGGGGCGTCACCTTTCTCAAGGGCGAAGGGGCTTTTTCGAGACAGGAAAAAAACGTGATTTTTACCATCACCACCCTGCGTGAGCTGCCGAAAATCAAGGAAACCATCCTGGCCATCGATCCCGAGGCCTTCCTGGTGGTCAACGACACCCTGGAAGTCCTGGGGAAAAGACACGGCCGGGGCCGGGTCTACTGAAACGGTGAAATCTTTCAAGGAGGGAAAAGAGCCATGAAAATGAAGGGATGCCGGAAACCGGCGAGACGAGTTTTCGGGGAGATCCTGTTGGCCGTTTTTATCCTGTCGGTGGCAGGGACGGTTTCCGTCGACGCCCGGTCGGCCGAATCCGCGAAGGCCGGTCACTCGGTGACGAAGCACACGATGAAACGGGACGGCCATACACTTGCCTATACCGCCACGGCGGGTTTCATCCCCCTTTCCGATAAAGAGACGGGAAGCCCGGCGGGGGAGATCTTCTTCGTGTACTACAGGAAAAACGACGGGAGGGAGGACGTGAGCCGTCCGGTCACTTTCGCTTTCAACGGAGGTCCGGGAGCGGCATCCATGTACCTTCACCTGGCGGCCCTGGGGCCGAAGACGATTCCCCGGAGCGCCGACGGGACGGCCCTCCTGCCGCCGCCGTACACGCTGCGGGACAATCCCAACACCCTTCTCGATTTCACCGACCTCGTCTTCATCGACCCCATCGGGACGGGATACAGCCGCGCCGCCCCGGGCGTCGATCCCCGCCGTTTCTGGGGCGTTCGGGAAGATGTGGCGTCCATCACCGACTTTGTCTTCTCGTTTCTCACCGAACAGGGGCGCATGTTGTCCCCCGTCTTCATCGCCGGGGAAAGCTATGGCGGCGTCCGGGGCGCGGGGCTCGCCCGTTCCCTTCAGGACGGGGGTCTCTACCCCGTGGGTCTCGTGATGATCTCGCCGGCCCTGGATCTCCAGAACATCCAGTGGTCCGCCCTGGGGGACCGGGCCATGGTTCTCTCCCTGCCATCCTACGCCGCCGCCGCCTGGCACCACGGGAAAATCGCTCCCCGCCTCCAGGGAAACCTGGCCGAAGCGCTGACAGAGGTCCGGGTGTGGGCCGTCGAGGGGCTTCTCCCGGCATTCTGGAAAGGAAGCACCCTGGGAAAAGAGGAAAAGCAGGCGGTAGCGACACGGCTTTCCGAATACACGGGAATCGATACCCCGTGGATCCTGGAGAAGAATCTCCGGATTCGCGAACGGGAGTTCGCCGGGCGCCTTCTCCAGCCGGAGGGCATGTCCATCAGCGTCTACGACTCCCGGGTGACCGCCCTGGGGCCCTACACGGGAGACGACAACGACCAGGGGTCCTTCCTCCTTGCCGGCCCCCTGAAAACGGCCATGACGGCTTATCTCTCGGAAGATCTCGGCCTTCGGACCGACCGACGGTACCTGAGCGGGAACGCCGAGGTCTACCTGAAGTGGAACTGGGAATCGGGACGGGTTCCGCCCGTGAATGCCGATTCCATCAACACGGGATATCCCGACATCAGCGACGACTTCGCCCAGGCCCTGAACCGCTGCTATTTCCTGAAGGTCTTCATCGGAAGCGGCCTTTTCGACCTCGAGGTTCCCTACGATTCGGTCCTGTACACGATCCGCCATCTCGATATTCCTGAGGAAAGAAGGGGCAACATCACCATGAAGACCTACCCCGGGGGCCACATGTTTTATGCCAATCCCGAGGCGCACCGCCAGTTCGGGGAGGATCTTCGGGCTTTTTACGGGCGGGTGCGGGAAGGACAGTAGAAAAAGGGGTTTTCACGCCGGGGGAAAGGGGATTCCGCTTCCCTCGATGGAAGAACGGGGAAACAGTGAAAGGTTTTTTTGAGTCGGGACAGGAGGGATGTGATGCGCGGCGCGATGTTGTTCATGATGGTCATGCTGATTTTTGTCGTCGGCTGTTCAAGCGGCGGCGACGGCTCGGGGACGGGGGACGTAGGGCGGTTTCGGGCGGCCCTCGACCAGGCGGGGTTCCAGGTGCAGGACGGGAAACTGCTCCCGCTGGACATTCCCGACCTCTTCTGCAGGAAGGTCCTGCCGAGCTGTTACGGGAACAATAACGACACGCCATACATGGTTTACGTGCTGCCGCCGGCTCCCGATCAGGATCCGGCGGTGCGAAACACCTTTCCCTGGACTTACCGGATGCGGCCCGACGAGGCCGTGGTCTTCGTGGGCAGGACGCCGCCCCCGGCAAAATACTTCAGTTACAAGACCTACCTGGCGGGATATCTCGTCGAGGGGGAACCCATGATTCATCGGATCTACGCGAGCCTGGGGGACACCATCAACAATTTCCGGATCAACACGGCGGGCGGAGACGATCCTTTCGGGAAGCTCGTCATGCTCATCTCGACGGCGGACCGGGCCGTCGAAGCCCGCATCCGGGCGGCGGCGGAGCAGGCCGGGTACGGGCCGGAAATCATGAACACCGACGTGATTCCGTCGTCCATCCTGAACATGGGGCTGGGTCTCATGGACGACGAACTGACCTTTCTGCATCGTATCGCTTTTTTTGAGAATGCCGGCGAAAAGGAGGCCTACATGAAGCCGGAACCGGTCATCGTGGGCGGAAAGCTCATCGAACCGCCATACGAACCGAACGACCGGGGGGTCGTGCTCCGGCTGACCCCCAAGCCCGGCCATGAACAGGCGCTCCAGCCCTACGACGTTCCATCCCTCATCGTGCGGGGAACGGGGACGACGGAACTCGATCGGATCGACGTCCTGGAGGACCTTCGGGAAGCGATCCTCGCCCGGTACGGTCACCTGAACGCCACGGAGTATGAGTCCCGTGTGTGGCTTACCGAGGGGTACGATGCCATTCAGCGGGGAATCGACGTCCTCGGGGAGACCCGGGACACCATCTACCTGAGAACGGATGCCGTCGCCCTGGGCGACGACCCCGATGAATTTCTCATGGTGTACGGGATCATTCACGCCCTCACGGGGAAGTGTGTCTACTCGAACCTGAACATCTACACGGAGGACGTGGTGACCGACCTCCTGCCCCTGGAGAAATTCATCCACCTGGGTTTCCTGAGCGTCAACAGCGAAAAAAGCGCCGACAGCCGGGAAGGCATGAAGGGAAGCGCCGCATCGTATCTCCCGGGACATCCCGATGCCCCCCTCTTCTATGCCTGGAAGGTATCCAGAAACTGTATGCCCGGAGAGGACTACTGCCTCCAGGTTCCCGACTCCCCGTGCGGTCGAATCACCTTCGACAATCTCTTCGCCGCTTTCCGGGCCTACGTGGAGCCTGGGACCCTGGTGGGGCCGGCGGCCTCGGAACTCCTCTATGACCGGGTGATCCACTTTACGGCGAAGTGAAGACAAAGGCCGGTTTTTTGACGGGTGTCCCCCAGGGGGGGGCTGAAAAATGCGCCGGTCCCTCATGAAAGAACCATGAAACCGGCTCCCGGTCCCCCGTGGGAGGCTTTTGAAAGGGCTGGTTTTATAACAGATCTTCAATTAGCGGCAAGAGAGGAGACGATGGCCGGACAGTGCTCCTGGGATCCTGAAGAACAGGCCGTTCTTGATGAATTGACAGATCCGTTCCGGATCCAGGCATTTCTGAACGGTGTGCCCTACAGCACCGATCCCGTGTACCGGTCCCCGAAGAGCGTTCTCCGGGACCGGAAGGCCCACTGTTTCGACGGGGCTCTCTTCGCCGCCGCGGCCCTTCGCAGGATCGGCCACGCCCCCGTTATCGTCGATCTTCGGGCGGAGAACGACGACGACCACGTCATCGCCCTCTACCGCGTAAGCGGCCGCATCGGGGCCGTCGCCACGTCCAACTTCGTCCATCTCCGGTTCCGGGAGCCCGTCTTCCGCTCTCCCCGGGAACTGGCCCTTTCCTATTTCGAGTTTTACTACAACCTCGACAGGGAAAAGACCCTGCGGTCCTTTTCCGTCCCCCTCGATCTCAGGCGTTACGACGGCCTTCAATGGATGATCGAAGACGGCGAACTGGAAAAGATCGTCGAGGCCTTGGACCGGTCCCGGCATTACCCCCTCCTTCCCCCGGAGGGCGTCTCCCGGCTGTCCCCCGTGGACGAGAGAACCTTCCGGTCCGGCATGGTGGGGACGGATCAAGAGGGGCTTTACAGGCCCCGGAAAACCCTGTCAGGGGACTGACACGCCCCTGCGTGCGACCCGGCCGTAAACCCCTGTTGTTTCCCGGCATCGTAAAAGGCGGTTCCCTCTTTCAGCGTGTCGACCGCCTGGGAGGGAAAGAATTCAGGGGATCGCTTCGCCGAAAAGGTCGTATTCATCGGCATCGACGATGCGGCAGGGGACAAAATCCCCGGGACGGGCGTTTCTGGCCCGAAGGTAGGTGATGCCGTCCACATCGGGAGCCTGGCGCCTCGCCCGGCCCGCCAGGGGGTATTCCCCGGATAGCCCGTTTTTTTCCACGAGGACCTCCTGGACCGTTCCCACGAGGCCCTGGTTTATTTCTCGGGAAACAGCCGCCTGGGCGGCCATGATCCGGTCCCTGCGGCGCTCCTTCACGTCCCGCCTCACTTGGCCGGGCAGGGCCGCCGCCGCCGTCCCCTCTTCCCGGGAATAGGGAAAAACCCCCAGGTGATCGAACCGGGCCTCGCCGACGAATCTCAGGAGGCTTTCGAATTTTTCCCGGGTTTCCCCCGGAAAACCCACGATGAGGGAGGTTCGCAGGGCGATTCCCGGAACGGTCTGCCGGGCCTTTTCGATGACCGCCCGGATGCTCTTTTCCGTTCCCGCCCGTCTCATGGCCCTCAAAAGACCGCCGTCGATGTGCTGGACAGGCAAGTCCAGGTAGGGACAGATCGATTTCTCCGCCGCCATGACCTCGAGAATTTCCCCGGTGACCCGCGCGGGGTGGGTATAGAGGATCCGGATCCAGGGAAAGGCTTCCAGGGCGCAGAGCGCCTTCAGGAGTCGGCCCAGGACGGGCCTGCCGTAAAGATCTTTCCCGTAGGCCGTCGTTTCCTGGGCGGTGAGGATGACCTCCCGGACGCCTTCCCGGGTCATTTGACGGGCTTCCGCCAGGATGTCTTCCAGGGGTCGGCTCCGGAAGGGACCGCGAAGATCGGGGATGACGCAATAGGCGCATCTGTTGGAGCACCCCTCGGCGATTTTCAGGTAGGCGGAGAACCGGGGTTCGGTGAGGCGCCGGGGGCAGGCGGCGGTCATGAGAAAATCCGGCGGCCCGACCCGGTTTCTCGGCAGGTCTTCCGACCCTTCCAGGAGGGCCTCCACGAAAAGCGGGAGGTCCCGGGGGGCGGTCGTCCCGAAAAAAAAGTCCACCTCCGGCAGGAGTCTTTCAAGCTCTTTTCCATACCGCTGGGGGAGGCAGCCGGCGGCGATGAGAAGGGGACGGCCTGACTTTGTCCTGATTTCCCCGATGCGGAGAATCTCGTCGATGGATTCCACCTTGGCGGGCTCGATGAAGGCGCAGGTGTTGACGATGACCATGTCGGCCTTCGCCGGGTTCCCCGTTTTTTCGAGGCCCCGTCCTTCGAGAGCTTGGTCCAGGACTTCCGAGTCCACCAGGTTCTTGGGGCACCCGAGGCTGATAAGATGATAGGTCTTCATGGGTTATTCGGGAAGTTTCCGGGCGAGAACCTTCCGGGGCTTGGCCCCGTCGGAGGGACCGACCACGCCGTCGGCCTCCATTTTTTCAATGATCCGGGCCGCCCGGTTGTAGCCGATCTTGAGGTAGCGCTGAACCAGGGAAATGGACGCCTGGCCGAGATCGGTGACCAGTTCCACCGCTTCGTCGTATTTCTCGTCGTATTCCCCGTCTCCCCGCCCGTCCTCCTTTGCCGGCGGCTGGTAGTTGATGATGGACTCGTCATAGACCGGGGCGCCCTGCCGGCTCACGAACTCGACGACCGCCTGGATTTCGCCGTCCGCCACGTAAGGCCCGTGGATCCGTGCGAGCTTGGACGAACCGGGGGGCATGAAGAGCATGTCCCCCATGCCGAGGAGTTTCTCGGCGCCGAGCTGGTCGAGAATGGTCCGGGAGTCCACCTTCGAGGAGACCTGGAAGGAAATCCGGGTGGGAAAGTTGGCCTTGATGAGACCGGTGATGACATCCACGGAAGGCCTCTGGGTGGCCAGGATGAGGTGGATGCCCGCGGCCCGGGCCATCTGGGCCAGCCGCGTCAGGGACTCTTCCACGTCCCGGGAGGCGATCATCATGAGATCCGCCAGTTCGTCGATGACGATGACGATGTAGGGGAGCGTTTCCGGCAACGGCGGCGGTTCTCCGGCGTCGCCTTCCCCCGGCTCCAGGTCCAATCCCGAGATGGCGGGCTTTTGCCCTTCTTCGCTCCGGGATTTCGACAGTTCCTGACGTTCCTTTTCGATGATCCGGTTGTACTTGTCGATCCCCTTCACGCCCGACCGGCTGATTACTTCGTAGCGCCGCTCCATTTCTTCCACCGCCCATTTCAGAACCTGGGAAGCCTTCTTGGGGTCCATGACGACGGGGTGCATCAGGTGGGGGATTCCCTCGTAGGCGGAAAGTTCCAGGCGCTTGGGGTCGATCATGAGAAATTTCATCCCCCCCGGCGTGACCTTGAAAAGAAGGCTCAGGATCATGGCGTTCAGGGAAACGCTCTTTCCCGACCCCGTGGTGCCGGCGATGAGGAGATGGGGCATCCGGGTCAGGTCGGCGATGACGGGCGTTCCCACGATATCGACGCCCAGGGCGATGGGAAGACGAAACTTCGCCTGGAGAAAGGACTCGCTGTCCAGCACTTCCCTCAAGTGGACCGTTTCCCGCTCGTGATTGGGGATCTCGATGCCGATGACCGACTTGCCGGGAATGGGGGCGACGATCCGGACGCTCGGGGCTTTCAGGGCCAGGGCCAGATCGTCGGCCAGGGTCGTGATGCGGTTGATCTTGACACCCGAAGCGGGTTCGAGCTCGTACATGGTGATGACGGGGCCCGGCTTGACTTCCACGACCCTGGCTTCCACCCCGAAGTCGGAGAGCTTCTTTTCCAGGAGACGGGAGTTCATGATCAGGCTTTCCTTCTGGATCCGGGTGTCCTTTTTGACCGCCTTGTCGAGGAGGGCCAGGCCCGGGAGCTGGTAGGCCCCCTCGTGGACAAAATCGAAACGGAGCTGCTCCTCCCGGCGCTTTTTCGCCGCCTCTTTTGCCGGCCCCTCCTTGATGATGACGGGCGTTTCCCTGGGAGCGGCTTCCCTTTTTATTGCGGGGGGCTTCTGTTTTCGCCGCATCCTCTCGATCCGGATGGCCGTGAAGGTCCGGACCCCGCCGGCGACTTTTCCCGCCGCTCCGATGAAAGCGCCGCAAAGGGCCACCAGCGAGACGTTCAGGGCCGCCATGAGGGAGGAAAGAAAGAGGACCACGAGAACGAGGCCGGTCCCGATGTGGTTCAGGTAGGGGACCAGCGACCGGATCGCCGTCTTTCCGGCGATGCCGCCCGAGGCGATGGGGTTGTCCAGGAATGGCAGGGTGGGGTATCGGAGGGCCAGAAGGGCGGCCGTGGAAACGAGAAGGCCGAAGAACCCAAGCCAGGGCAGCAGGCGGAAAGAAGCGGGCCGGTTGAAGAGAAGCCGGACTGAAAGAAGGGCGATGAAGAAGGGGAACCAGAAGGCGCTGAAACCGAGGGCGCCGAGAAGGCCGTCAGCGGTATAGGACCCGACGATGCCGCCCAGGTTCTTCACCTTGGCCTTTCCCGCCACGAAGTGGGTAAGCGAGGGATCGGAAGGGTGGTAGGAAAGAAGGCAGATGAGAAGGAAGACCGCCAGGGCCAGAAGGACGAGACCGGCGATTTCCTTTCCTTTTCTGTTTTCCTTTTCTTTTTTTGCCATGGTTCCTTACTTCAGGGCGATGGTCATCAAGGCGAGCGATCCGACGAACCAGCAGTAATAGCTGAACACCCGGAGCCGGTGCTTCCTGATAAAGAGGTATAGCATCTTGAGAGAGAGAAATCCCGTCACCATGGCGGCGAAAAACCCGGCGCCATAGACCGGCAGTGCGCCCTCTGGCAGGGCGGGCATGTTCCAGGCCTCGTAAAGGATGGCCCCAGCAACCGCCGGAATGGACAGTAGAAAGGAGAAAGTAGCCGCTGTTTCACCGCTGATTTTCCTGAAAAGAGCGAAAGAAATGGTAGCCCCCGACCTGGAAAGGCCCGGCAGAAGGGCCAGGGCCTGGGCGAAGCCGATGATGAGGGCGTCGAAAATGTTGAGGTCTTTTTTCGCTCTCATTGCGTTTTGTACCCTGTCGGCGAAAAAGAGCAGGAGGCCCGTGACCAGGAGCAGGAAGGCCGCCGTCGTCGGGGATTCAAAAAGACTGGCGATCCCGTCACGGAATGGCCATCCCGTCATAGTGGTCACGACGGTCGCCGCGACGAGAAGAAGGAACATCTTCCGGTGAACGGCGCGGCCGCTCTCTCCTGCCGCCGCGGTCACCCCCGGGGGCAGGGGTAAAAGCGCCAGGAGCATCTCGGACAGTTCCTTTCTCAGAAAAAAAATGACCGCCACGAGCGTCCCCCCATGAAGGACCAGGTCGAAGAGCACACCGGGCTGTTCAAAACCCGGCAAAAACCCCTGGGCAATGACCAGGTGACCCGAACTGCTGACGGGCAGAAACTCCGTGAGACCCTGAAGGATGCCGAGAAAAACGGCTTCCGGAAAGCTCAACGGGAAACGGGTCCCCCTTCCATGTGGTGTCTACGGTAGTTCTCCGTGATGACCCTCCGTGTTCTCTCGAGGAGATCCTCCCGATTATCAAGGGTATATTCTTTCACATCGATGGGTTTGTCAATGATGACGGTGATGGTTCCCCTCCGGATGTTCATTTTTCGCTTTTTCATCACGTTCCGGCTGCCCAGGATGGTGACGGGAATTACCGGGACGCCGGACTGGATGGCCAGGTAGAAAGAGCCTTTCTTGAAAGGGCCGATGCTGCCGTCGGGGCTTCTCGTTCCTTCGGGAAAGGTCATTACCGATTTGCCCTGCCTTATTTTTTCGGCCGCCTCGTCCATGCTCCGGATGGCCTTTTCCCGGTTTTTACGGTCGATGGAGATGTATCCCGCTTTTTTCATGGCGGGGCCGAGAAGGGGGATGGCGAAGACTTCTTTCTTGGCGATCCAGCGGAACTGGGCCGGTATTTTTCCCAAAAGCGTGAAAATGTCGTAATTTCCCTGGTGGTTCGCCATGAAAATCACCGGGAGGCCCCGAGGGATCCTGTCCAGCCCGGAAATTCGGATCCGGACACCGGAGATGAAAAGACAGGCGTTTCCCCAGAAACGGGCGACCCGGTGCACTGTGTCCTCCGGGTGCCCCATGAGGGCGGCGAAGAAAAGCGACATGGCCGCGCAGAAAACGGTGAGAGCGACAAGCCCGATCATGAGGACGGGATAGAGATACATTGTGATTTTCGCGATTCTTTCCTGAAAGTCGATTCACCCCTGCTGTGTCAACCCGTGAGAGTCACACACCTCTAACATATTCCAGGGCAAGTTTGAAGTCGCAATTTAAAGGACTTCCCGTGTTTCCGGGAAAACCCCGGCCGACGCGGTCCAGCGGAAAATCCGCGGGATCGGTCTTACCGGTTGTTTCGGGGCGGCAAAAGGGAACCGAAGAAAAATGGCACGAATATTGCTTTATAGGAAAAAGACAAAGTCATTGTCAGCGCCGGTCAAGTATTGTATGATTCGCGAAATTTGACGGCTCTGTAGAAAAAATCTTGCAGGGGGGTTTCATGGTCAACAAGGTCATGCTTGTAGGCAGGCTGGGAAAGGATCCCGAGGTCCGGTACACCCCGGACGGCACCATGGTGGCGACTTTCACCATGGCCACGAACGAACAGTGGAGGGATAAGAACGGCGAGAAAGTCGAAAAAACGGAATGGCACCGTATAGTAACCTACCGGAGGCTAGCCGAAATCTGCGGCAGCTACCTGTCCAAGGGAAGCCTCGTCTACATCGAGGGCAGGCTGCAGACCCGGTCCTGGGAAGACAAGGACGGGAACAAGCGCAGCACCACGGAAATCGTGGCGCAGAATATGCAAATGCTCGATTCCAAGGGGAAGGACAGCGGGGAAAGCCCTAAAGCTTCGGGAAACAGGCCGTTTTCACCGACCTCGGAGATGCCCGGAGATGATGACGTTCCCTTTTAACAGGGAACGGAACATAGCGCTTATTTTTTTTCGTCAATCTTTTTCGGGTCCTTCTGGTTCTCGATTTCTTCGGTCGTTTCGGCAACGGACTTCTTGAAGTTGCGGATTCCCTTGCCGATGGCGCCTCCGATCTCCGGGAGTTTTCCCGCCCCGAAGATGATGAGGATAATGACAAGAATGATGATCAATTCGGGCATGCCGATTCCAAACATGTCTTTTACCCCTTTTAAGGGGGGCTTTGCGCCCCCGGATATTCACCAACCTTGACGACTTCGTAAAAAGTCCGATCTCCGCGTTACGCTTCATCCCTCGTCACTGCGGCGTACTGTCAGTACGCCTCATTCCTCGGGATTCGCAAGCCTTGATCTCGAACTTTTTACGAAGTCGTCATTTTAGTTACTTTTTACAAGTTCAGTAACATTAGATTATCGTCATAATTTTGTCAAATGGATCTTCGCTTCCCGCCGGCGGGCCGACGGCCGTCCCGGGGGCGTTTTCCCCCTCCTCTTACATAAAGTTGTGGGGATCCACGTCGACCCGGGTCTCGATGCCTCTTTGCCGCGTCCCGTCAAGGAGTTCCCCGGCGAGCCGGTGGAGGGTGGCGACATCCTGTCCCATGAGGAGAAGCTGCCACCGGTATCTTCCCTTGAGTTTTCCCAGGGGTGCTTCGGACGGTCCCATCACGACGACGGGCATCCGGCCCGACGCCTTTTCGACCGATTCCCGGGCCCGGCTCGCCATGTCCCGGGCGGCGGTCCGCACCCGATCCTCGTGGAGCCCTGAAAGCTTGAGATTCACCATCCGGGAATAGGGGGGATACCGGAGAGCCTCCCGATTCGTTATCTCCTCCTGGTAGAACCCGTGAAAATCGTGATCCCTGGCGTACCCGATGGCGTAGTGACCGGGGTGCACGGTCTGGATGACGACCCGTCCCGGAAAATCTCCCCGCCCTCCGCGCCCGGACACCTGGGTGAGCATCTGGAAGGACCGCTCGGCGGCCCTGAAATCGGGGATGTTGAGGGAAAGATCCGCCGAGACGACGCCGACGACGGTCACGTTGGGAAAGTCGTGCCCCTTGGTGATCATTTGGGTGCCGATGAGAATATCGATGTCCCCCCCGTCGAACCGCTGGAGGATTCTTTCGTAGGCCCCCCTTTTCCGCGTCGTGTCGCTGTCCATCCGGGCGACCCGGGCCCGGGGGAAGAGCCGTCGCGTCTCTTCCTCCAGCTTTTCCGTTCCCATGCCGTGGCTGAGGATCCGGCCTCCCCGGCAGTTGGGGCACAAGGCCGGCGACTTGAGGGCGAAACCGCAGTAATGGCATCGAAGTTCCCCTTCCCCGGCGTGGTGGGTCAGGGAAACGCTGCAGTTCCGGCACCTCAGGGCGTGTCCGCAGGAGACACAGAAGAGGAAGGTTTCGAACCCTCTCCGGTTCAGGAAAAGGAGGGCCTGCTTCCCCGCCGTCAGGGTTTCCGCCAGGGCGTCGTGGAGGCGTGACGAAAAAACGGGAAGCCGCTGCCCTTCCGCTGTTTCCCGCTTCATGTCGACGATTTCCACGGCGGGCAGGGTTCGATCGTCCACCCGCCGGGTCAGGGCGAGATAACCGAACCCTTTCTTCTCCGTGTTGTAGAAAGTCTGGATCCCCGGGGTGGCCGAACCGAGAATGACCGCCGCCCCGGCCATCCGGGCCCTGACGACGGCCAGGTCCCGGCCGTTGTACATGAAGCGGTCATCCTGCTTGTAGGACGGGTCGTGCTCCTCGTCACAGATGATGAGTTTCACGTCGGGCAGGGGGGCGAAAACGGCCGACCGGGCGCCCACGACGATCCTCACCAGCCCTTTGCGGATTCTCCGCCAGGCGTCGAATTTTTCCGCCGGCGAAATGCCGCTGTGGATCACGGCGATTTCTTCGCTTCGGAAATGATCCCGGACCCGTCCGAGAAGCTGGGGGGTCAGGGCGATTTCCGGGACGAGGAGAAGAACGCCGCCGCCCCGTTGCACGGCTTCCCGGGCCGCCCGGAGATAGACTTCCGTTTTGCCGCTTCCCGTGACGCCGTGCAGAAGAAAGGGGGAATATTCCCGTCTTTCCATTCCCTCGCTGATGGCTTCCAGGGCTTTTTCCTGCTCCCCCGTGAGAATTGTCCCGGTTTTTCTTCCGCCGATCCGGGGACCCGGTCCCGTGACGCGGTAGACATCGATTTCCCGGGAGCGAAGATAGCCGCCGGCCTCCAGGCGGCGCACCAGTGGCAGGAGGCCGCGGAAACGCCCCCGGAGGCCTGAAAGAGGCTGATCTCCTTCGACACGGAGCAGGTCGAGAAGCCGCTTTTCCTGTTTTTTCAGGTTACCCGCCGGCACGGGCGCTTCCGCGAGGGAGAGGACCCGTTCTTTTTTCTCCCGGACCCGGGGCGGGGACACCCGTTCGCGGATTTCCACGAGACCGCGATCCCGGAGGGCTTCGACCCACTGGTTCAGGGAGGAGCGGGGGAACCTCTTTCGAAGGGCCTCCATGGCCACGCCCCCGGGACTGTCCCGGACAACCTGGAGAATTTCTTTTTCCCTGGCGGAGACCCCTCCGTTTTCAGCGGTTTCCGGAGACGCGCTGACCCACAGGCCGCCCTCCCGGTGCAGGCCCGACGGCAGGACCGCCTTCAGGGTAAGCCCCAGCGGGTGGAGATAGTAGTCGGCCGCCCACGTGTAAAACCGGAGGTCCTCCGGTGAGAAAAGAGGCTCTTCGTCCAGGATCTCAACGATGTCCCTCGGGTTTTCCGTTTCCGTCGTTTCCCCGGTTCCCACAATGTAACCGGTGGTCCTTTTTTTTCCGAAAGGAACAAGGACCCGTTTCCCCACGGAAACCGCCTCCCGGAGTTCCCGGGGGACGGCGTATGTGAACGTTCTGAAGACAGGGACGGGGATGGCGGCCTGGAGGTACATGTCACGTTCTCGCGTCGAGAAAGCCCGAGAGAGCGGGATAGGGGGATTTCCCGGTGGAGGGGACGGCGAAAAGCCCGTCCGGGAGGGGAACGTTCCGGGAAATATCCGTGAAAATCCGACGGCCGGCGGGAAGGCCGTCGAGAAAGTAAACGATTTCTTTCGGGAAAGCCGTCCCTTTACGGATGTCCTGGTAGTTTTCGAAGTCGGCCCGAAGGGACGCGGGGCGGCCCTCACGAAAGATGTGCCCCTCGAACCGGAGAGGCCGTCCCGTCGCCTTGTCGATCCAAAGACGGCTGCCGGGATAGATGTCTTCGTTGTTCCCGATGACGTAAGCGATCTTTCCGCCGAACCTTTCCAGGGCCACCCGGTTGGTGTGGACGCCAAGGAATGAGAGGTCGTTCAGGAGGGTTTCCAGGGGCTTTTCCAGAAACAGGATGGCGGGAAGGACGGAAACGAGACTGTCCCGGATAGCCCGGTTTTGCCCGACCATGGCGAGGGAGCGGCGGCCGTCGAAAATGGTCACGTCGATTCCCCCCGGTGTTGAAGTTTCGAAGCGACAGGCATGGGGCGACTTCATGAAGGTATTTTCCTGCAGGACCGCGGGCGGGTCCCCGTTCGACTCCGTTCCGGCAAGGCTTACCGTCCCCGTGGCCCGGATCGTTTCCGTTCCCGCGGCCATCCTCACCAGGGGGGCCAGAATTTCGGCAGCCCCGGGAAGATACGCCTCCGACGGGAGGGAGAAAAGGAAGGAGATGGCGAGAAGCATCAAAAAGACAGGCCTTTTTTTCATGAGGTCCCTTTCAGCGAATCCTGCCTCGGCGGCGGCTTTGGAGAAGATAGCAGAGGAAAAATTTGCCGTCAATCCGCCGACGGCTCATCCGCCCCCGGGCTGGCCGGTGGTTTCCCGGGACCCGTTTTCGGGCGGGCTTTCCCCTTTTTGTGCCAGTATTCAAGACGTTCCCCGATGATTTTTTCGTATCCCCGGTCCGTGGGGGTATAGAAGGTCAGGTTTCCGATCTCTTCCGGCAGATAGGTCTGGGGTGTGTAGGCGTCTTCGTAATCGTGGGCGTATCGGTAGTCTTTCCCGTAGCCCATGCCCTTCATCAGCCCGGTCGGGGCGTTACGGAGATGGAGGGGCACGGGCAGGGCGCCCCGGTCGGCGATGGCTTCCCGGACTTTTCCGGCGGCCCGGTAAAGGGCGTTGCTTTTCGGGGCCGTGGCCAGGTACACCGCCGCCTGGGCGAGGGCCAGGGCCCCCTCGGGCAGGCCGATGAAACGAAACGCCTCCATGGCCGAAACAGCGAGGGTCAAAGCGCGGGGATCGGCGTTCCCGACGTCTTCCGAGGCGAACCGGACCATCCGGCGGGCGATGTACAGGGGGTCTTCGCCCGCCTCGAGCATGCGGCCGAGCCAGTAAAGGGCGCCGTCGGGGTCGCTGCCACGGAGGCTCTTGTGAAGGGCCGAGATGAGGTTGTAATGTTCCTCCCCCGATTTGTCGTAGAGAAGGGCTTTTCGTTCCAGGGCTTTTTCCACGGCGGCAAGATCGATGGAGCCTTTCCCCTTTTTACCGGTCACCGCCAGGGTGGCGGCGGCCTCCAGGCTGTTCAGGGCCGTCCGGGCGTCCCCGTCGGAAGTGGCGATGATGTGGGCCAGGGCTTTCTCATCTGCATGGAGGGCCAGGGCGCCCAGGCCCCGTTCCCGGTCCGTCAGGGCTCTTTGAAGGATATCGGCGAGTTCCGTCGCGCCGTAGGGTTTCAGGACGAAGACGCGAAGCCGAGACAGGAGGGGAGCGATAACCTCGAAGGATGGGTTTTCGGTCGTTGCCCCGATCAGGGTGATGAGCCCGCTCTCCACGTGTGGAAGAAAGGCGTCCTGCTGGGCCTTGTTGAACCGGTGGATCTCGTCGACGAAGAGAATCGTCCGCTGGCGGAAGTCCCGGCGGGTGTTTTTCGCTTCCTCCACAACGGCCCGGATTTCCTTGACTCCGGACAGGACAGCGGAAAATGCGACGAAACGGGCTTTCGTTTCCGTCGCCAGGAGCCGGGCCAGGGTCGTTTTTCCCGATCCCGGGGGACCCCAGAAGATCATGGAGAAAAGACGGTCCTCCTCGATGGCGCGCCTGAGGAGGGTTCCCTTGCCCAGGAGGTGGTCCTGGCCGGTGAATTCCTGCAGGGAACGGGGACGCATCCGGTCCGCCAGGGGACGGTCCCGGGATGCCTCCCCGCTCGTGCTTTCCTGGTCGAAGAGGTCCATGGCATCTCGAGAAATACGTTTTTCAGGAAACTTATAACGGAAAGAGGAGGGAATCTACTCTTTTTTTGCCTTCCCGGCGGCGGTGAGAATGGCCGAAAGGCGGTCCCGGTCCGGCGCGAGAAAGGCCTGGTCCCATTGGTCCTCGGTGAGGCGTTCCCTGAGAAAATCTTCCACGGGCACCCTGTGGGCCCAGCAGGCGAGGATTCGGGCGCAGGGAAGGGATCCCCGCTCGCGGAGGCAGTAGGAAAACGGGATGTCGCACCCGAGCTTCGGGCACCGGGTGATGAGGGATTCGATTTTTTGCATCTGTTTCCGTTTGCGGCAAAGGGGCGGGCAAGGCCGTCACCCGCCCGCCCCCGCGTTGTTCGTTACAGTTTCGGGTACCCGGCGACCAGCTTCTTCGCCCGCTCGATTTCCTGGTCGGGAAGCTCGTACTGGGTCAGCTTGCCCGTCAGGTAGGCGTCGTAGGAGGCAAGATCGACGAGCCCGTGGCCGCTCCAGTTGAAAAGGATCGTTTTTTCCTTCCCCTCTTCCCGGGCCCGGCGGGCCTCGTCCACCACGGCGGCGATGACGTGGTCCGTTTCCGGGGCGGGGATGTATCCCTCCGTCCGGGCCCACTTGATGCCGGCGTCGAAGGTTTCGAGCTGGTTGTAAGCCCTGGCTTCGACGATTCCTTCATGGACCAGATGGCTCACGATGGGGGCCATTCCGTGGTACCGGAGGCCGCCGGCGTGAATCGGGGCGGGAACGAAGTTGTGTCCCAGGGTGTACATGGGGAGCAGAGGGGTCATGCAGGCCAGGTCGCCGTGGTCGTAGCCGAAGGGACCCCGGGTCAGTGTGGGGCAGGACGTGGGCTCGGCGCCGACGATGGATATCTTTTTCCCGTGGATCTTGTCCTGCACGAAAGGAAGGGAGACGCCGGCGAAGTTGCTGCCGCCGCCGGCGCATCCCATGACCACGTCGGGGTATTCCCCGATCTTCTCGAACTGTTTTTTCGCCTCCAGGCCGATGATGGTCTGGTGGAGAAGAACGTGGTTGAGGACGCTTCCCAGGGAGTACCGGGCACCCTGGCTCGTCACGGCGTCCTCCACGGCCTCGCTGATGGCGATGCCGAGGCTCCCCGGCGAGTCCGGGTGGTCCTTCAGGACGGCCCGTCCCGCGGCGGTCCGGTCGCTGGGGCTGGGAATGCACTCGGCCCCCCAGACGTTCATCATCATGCGCCGGTAGGGTTTCTGGTCGTAGCTGACCCGGACCATGTAGACCCGGCATTCCAGGCCGAACATCTGGCAGGCCATGGAAAGGGCGCTGCCCCACTGTCCGGCCCCCGTTTCCGTGGCGAGACGCTTGATGCCGAATACCTTGTTGTAATAGGCCTGGGGAATGGCGGTGTTCGGCTTGTGAGACCCCGCCGGGCTGTATCCCTCGTTCTTGTAGTAGATCTTCACGGGGGCGTCGAGAAGCTTTTCGAAATTCCGGGCCCGGAAGAGGGGCGTGGGACGCCACAGAACGTATTTTTCGAGAACCGGTTCGGGGATGTCGATCCAGCGTTCCGACGAAGCTTCCTGCTCGATCAGGTTCATGGGGAAAACCGGGGCGAGATCCTCCGGTTTCACCGGCTGGCCGGTCGCCGGGTTGAGCGGCGGGTTCATGGGCGTCGGCAGGTCCGCCATGATGTTGTACCACTGCCTGGGGATCTCGTCATCTCTCAGGGTCACTTTCACCTGTTCCATGGGTCACGCTCCTTCTTGAATTTCCTTCAATTTAAAAAAATTTCTTCATGATGCCGTCAATGGTAACCTGAAAAAGGTATCAAAAACAGGAAAGGCCATGGAGCCTTCCTGCCATGGCCTTTGCTTTCCCTTATTTCCGTCCGCCATGGGTAAGTCCCTCCGTCCTCGCCCACGGCCCGTTCTTCGAGCATATGCGGGCAGGCTATGTCACCGCCCGCCACCACCAGCCTGTGAATGACTGAAACTGCGTCTTCATGGGAATTACTTCTTGCCTCTCTCGACGCTTCGCGTTAAAAAGGCCGTAACACGAATGACCTTAAGCTGTCAAGAGGAAAGGAAAAGATCCGAAAGGAGGGGGGAATGGATTTTCAGACCATCGAAACGGAAACCCGCGGTCCCGTGGCCGTCCTGTATCTGAACCGGCCGGAGGCTCGAAACGCCCTGTCCGTTGTCATGAGGAAGGAAATCATCGCCTGCCTCGCCAGGTGGAGGGAAGACCGGGAAATCGGTGCCGTTATCGTGACGGGGAGGGGGAAGGCCTTCACGGCGGGATTCGATCTCAGGGAATTTCGGGATCCCGGCCTTTTCGATGAAATCTTCCGGACCTCCGCTCAATATCACCGGGACCTCTGGTATTTCCCCAAGCCCACCATCGCCGCCGTGAACGGTCCAGCCCTGGCCGGGGGATTCGACCTGGCCAAGCTCTGCGATATCCGGGTCTGTTCCGACACGGCGGTATTCGCCCACCCGGAGATCAAATTCGGGGTTCCCACCCTGTTCACACCCCTCCGGTGGATCGTGGGAGAAGGGATGGCCCGGGACCTGTGCCTGACGGGACGGTCCATCGGCGCCGCGGAAGCCCTTCGAATCGGCCTTGTGAGCGAGGTTTTTGAAGAGAACGGGCTCGTGGATGAGGCTGTGACCTGGGGGCGGAAACTTCTCGAGGCGCCCCTGGAAGCCCTCATGACGACGAAACGGTTCATGATCGACGCCGGGACCCGGGGATGGGAGGAGGCCTTCCGGGTGGAACACGACGAAACATTCGAGAAGGTGATCAAAAAGACCATCCAGGGGGACGTTCCGAAGAAGGGATAAACGGAAAAGAACGCCGTTCGACCACCAGGGACGAGCCCAGCACCGGGGGAGCTTCCCCGGAACGGTGAAGACGGCCGTTTGACAGGTCTTCGGGTTTGTCCTATAAACCTCTTCAACCAGCGGCCCGGCCGGCCGGGCCTGCGAGCGATCGTCAAGAAAGGATCTTTCCATGACCTGGCCGTCCATCCAGGAAAAAGCCCGTCTCTACGCGCCCTGGGCCGCCGTGGCCCTGGGGATTTCCCTGCCCCTGTCCACGGCCTTCGACAGCGTTCTCCTTGCCCTTGTGATTCTCCTGTGGCTTGTCGGAGCCGCCTTCGTCGACAAGTTCCGGGACATCGTCAAAAATCCCGTCGCCGTCGCCTCCCTGCTCCTGGCCATCCTCTGCGGGGCCGGCCTTTTCTGGGGGACGCCCGATCGGGACGCCTTCTCCGATGCCAAGACCTTCCTCCTGATCCCGCTTCTCATCCCCCTTTTCCGGGAGCCCCGCTTCCGCCGTTACGGCCTGTGGGCCTTTCTGGCGGCCATGTCGTTCATCCTTCTTGTTTCCTCTCTCCTCTTTTTCGACCAGCTGCCCCCGGGAGGCTTCTGGAAGGGTATTCCCAAAAATCCTTACGTAACTCATAATTATATCACACAGAACGTCCTAATGGCCTTTGCGGCCTTCGCCTGGGCGGCGTATGCCCGCCTGTCCGGGAACCTCCTGGTCCGGGCGGGAGGTGCCGTCCTCGCCCTGGCCGCCATGGGGAACATCCTTTTCATGGTTCCCGGGAAGACGGGTCACGTGATCCTCGCCGTTCTCATCCTCTATTATTTTTTCCACTGGCTGGGCTGGAAAAAAGGGGGCGCCGCCGCCCTGGCGTTCATCGTCGTCCTCTTCGGCCTCGCTTTCGCCCTTCCCCAGAGCGCCTTTCACCAGAGGACCACCCAGGCGGTCCGGGAATTCCAGGAGTGGGGACCGGGGCAGAAAAGCACGGAAGTGGTCAACGTCGTCGGTTATCGCATGGAGTTCTGGAAGAACAGCTGGGGACTTTTCCTGGAGAAGCCCTGGAAGGGCTGGGGCACGGGGAGCTTCCCCCGAGTTTACGCGGAAAAATACAGGGAGACGGGAATGATTCTCACGGACAATCCCCACAACCAGTACCTGCTCACGGCGGTTGAGCTCGGCCTCGCCGGGACCGTGCTCCTTCTTGCCCTTTTCGCCGTCCAGTGGATAACCGCGGCCTCTCTTTCCGGGCCGTTATATCCTCTCCTCGCCCGGGGTCTCGTGCTGACCATGGCCACGGGGTCTCTTTTCAATTCCCTCCTGTCGGATCACACGGAAGCGCTCTTCTTCGTTTTTGTTTCGGCCCTTTTATTCGCCGGTTATGAGAAGGGGAAAGCATGAGCGGGGCGCCGGGGAAGCGACTGTCGGTGATTCTCATCACGAAAAACGAGGCCGCCTCCATACGGGCCTGCCTCGAATCGGTTTCCTTCGCCGACGAGATCGTCGTCCTCGATTCGGGGAGTACCGACGGCACGGCCACCCTGTGCCGGGAGTTCACCGACCGGGTCTACGAGACGGACTGGCCGGGCTTCGGGCCCCAGAAGAACCGGGCTCTCGACCGGTCGACGGGAGACTGGATCCTGTCCATCGACGCCGACGAGAGAGTCACCCCGGCCCTCCGGGCGGAGATCGAAGCGGCCGTCGCCGTCCCCGGGGACAACACGGCCTTCCGCATCCCCCGCTTCTCCCGTTATTGCGGGAAATACATCCGGTGGAGCGGTTGGCGGCCCGATTACGTCCTGCGCCTTTTCCAGAGAGGGAAAGGGCGGTTCACCAACGACCTCGTTCACGAAAGGGTTGTCACCGACGGTCCCGTGGGGACCCTGAAAGAATCCCTCCTCCACGAATCCTTCGAAAACCTGGAGGACGTTCTCGACAAGGTCAACGCCTATTCCACCTACGGGGCGGCCATGATGCACCGCCGGGGGCAGCGGGCCGGCCTGTGGACCGCCCTGGGACACGGTTTCTGGAGTTTTTTCAGCACCTATGTCCTTCGGGCGGGTTTCCTCGACGGCCGGGAAGGGTTCATGCTCGCCGTTTCCAACGCCGAGGGGACCTATTACCGGTACCTGAAGCTCATGCTTCTCGGGGAGAGAAAATGACCGGTCCCTTTTTCGCAGCCGCCCGGCCCTGCTGCAGGGAGGCGCGCGTTTGACCTTCGTGACGCAATGCCCCGTGGGGTGTGACGGGCCCCTTCTGATCACGGACATCGTCCTGCCCGAAGGACCCCTGCGACGATGCGCCCGGTGCGGCCAGCTGATCAGCGGGTGCACGGCGGAACGTTACCGGATGTCCATGGGGGAGTTTGACGACGAGGCGGGAACGTTGCCGAAGCCCGATGCCACGCAAAGGCGCTTCATCCGAAGCAGGCGGTATCTCGAGCAGATTGAAACCCGGCTGGGCAAGCCCCGTAAGTCCATCCGCCTCCTCGACGCGGGTTGTTCCAGCGGGTATTTTCTCGGTGTGGCGGCGCGAATGGGGTTCCAGGCCGAGGGCGTGGAACCCGGCGAAAAGGCTGTCCGGACGGCCCGCGAGGCGGGGCTAACGGTCCACCAGGGCCTCCTGGAAGAGGTTCCCCTGCCGGAGGGGCGTTTTGACGCCGTCGTTCTTTTCGAAGTGGTGGAACACCTCCGGGATGCCCTGCGGGCGGCCCGAAAATGCAATCGGTTGTTGAGGCCGGGCGGGATCTGCGTCATCGGGACGGGCAATACGGCCAGCTGGACCTTTGCGGTCATGAAATCGAGCTGGGAATACCTTCGTATCGAGAAACACGGCGGTCACGTGAGCTTTTTCAACCCCCTGTCCATGAAGACGCTGGCGGATCGCAGCGGTTTCGTGATCGAAAGGATCACCACGCGAAGCGTCAGCTTCCGTGACAGGAACGATTGCCATCCCCTGGTTTACAGGGTGTCGAAAGGACTCTGCGAGATCCTCGAGCAGCCGTCGAGATGGCTTGGAAAAGGTCACGACATGCTCGTGTTCATGAGGAAACAGGTCGCCCTGTGAAGATCGCAAGCCTCGGTAAAGGAAAGTGATGTCCATCGCCGTCATCGTGACGACCTACAACAGGCCCGACGCTCTCCGGGCGGTTTTCCAGGGGTACCGCGCCCAGAGGGACCGGGATTTCACCCTGGTCATCGCCGACGACGGCTCCCGGGAGGACACGGCCCGGGATGTCGCCCGGTTCGCCGCTTCGGCCCCTTTCGAGGTCCGCCACGTCTGGCAGGAAGACCGGGGCTTCCGGGCGGCCGCCGTCCGGAACCGGGCCCTGGCGGCGACATGGGCCGACTACGTGGTTTTCAGCGACGGGGACTGCATTCCCCTGGCCGGCTTTGTGGGGGGGCACCGGCGGCTGGCGGAGAAAGGACAATTTGTCGTGGGAAACCGGGTGCTTCTTTCCGATGGCCTGACGTCCCGGGTCCTGGAAAACGGCTTGCCCGTCCAGGCCTGGGGGGCTTTCGCGTGGTCGAAGGCCCGTTTCCGGAGAGAGGTCAACCGGCTTTTCCCCCTTTTCCCCCTCCCCCTTCCTTCGTTCGTCCGGAAATGGGCCGGGACCCGGTGGGAAGGGGCCATGACGTGCAACCTCGCCGCGTGGCGGGAGGACCTTGTGGCCGTCAATGGTCTCGATGAGTCCTATTCGGGCTGGGGTCTCGAGGACTCGGACCTGGTGATCCGTCTTCTCCGGTCCGGCCTTCGCCGGAAGAGTGCCCGGTTTGCCACGCCGGTCCTCCACCTGTGGCACCGGGAGCAGGACCGGGCCGCCCTGACGGAAAACCGCCGCCGCCTGGAAGCCATCCTCATGTCGGACAGCATCCGGGCGGTCCGGGGGCTGGATCGATATCTCGACGAATCTTCTCCCCCTTCGTAAGACGCCGAGGCCTGGCTCCAGAATCCCGAAAGACGGGGCGCCGACCGGTCCGCCGACGCGATGGGGCCCAAGGGAGCGCCGTGGGCGAGGCTTCTTACGGATTCGTCACTCTCACAGGAATTTTTCCGGCGGCCGTCTCTCGGGAACGTATTCCCGGGGCATCTTCCCCTCGTTCCATTCCCGGGAAACATAGAGGTTGCAGTAGCAGCTCCCGTACTGGGCCACGTCGGGCTCCCGGTAGACGCAGGGACACAGGATGTCCCGGTCCTTCTCCCGGTCTCCCGAGGCGAGGCGGCAGGGACAGCTCATGTAGCCGTAACGCTTCCGGTTGAGGAGAAGGGCTTCCAGGAGATCCATGACCCGCTCCCGGTCTTCGTTGAAAAAATACCCCTTTGGCTCCTGGATCGATTTCAGGGTTTCGTAAAGTTTTTCCGCTTCGCTCACAGGTCCAGCACCTCCCGGATTTCTTTTTCCTTGAACCCCACGATGACCGTTTCGCCGATGACGATGGTGGGAAAGGAAAGGCGGGGATTCAGTTTTTTGACGTCCTCCAGGACCGCCGCCCGATCCGCCGGGCCCAGGAGGTCCACGTCCCTGTAGTCGTAGGCGATGCCGTTGTCTTCCAGGAACCGCTTGGCCGCCTTGCAGTGGCTGCATGTGCTCAAGGTGTACATCCGGATTTTCCCTTCCATGAGGTCTCTTCCTTTCTGATTTTCGGTCGCTTCACTCGGCTGGCGATTTCCGCCCTTCTTTTCTCATGAGCCGCTCCAGCCGGCGGTGGAGGGCGGGCCGGGCCTCCCAGGGGGCCCGCGCCAGGGCTCTTTCCACGAGGACCCGGGCCTGCCCGTAATTCCGTACGCGGTGTTCGAGGCACTTGGCCAGTTCCTCCACGGCGAAGAGATTTTCGGGGTTCTCGTCCACCATTTCCTGCCAGAGGCGGGCCGCCTCGTCCCACCGGGCGTTCCGCTTGTGCAGCAGGGAGAGCCGCCGCTTTGCCTCCCCGGCGGCCTCGCCGTTCCCGGCGATGATCCCCTCCAGGACCGACCGGGCTTCGGGAAACCGCTGCCGATCATGGAAAAGCCGGGCCGCCGCAAGGCAGTCGCCGGCGGGATGCTCGCCGTCCCCGGGACCCCTCTCTTCGAGGAGGCGGGAAAAATGAATCACCAGGGCCGCCATGGAGAGGATGTCGAGACGGTTGTGCTCGAAGATGTCCGACACGAGCTGCCCATCCCGGCGGCGCAGCCAGTCGAAATAGCGCTGGGGAATTTCCCACCCGGGAATGTCGCCTTTCCGTTGGAACCGGAGAACGGAAGCCTCCAGGGAGGAAAGGCGGCAGCTTTCCAGGCGGTGGCGGAAAATCCGGCGGGACGGGTGGAGAAGGTCCAGGTGGGGCAGGGAGGCCAGGGGATCGGAAACCCGGTTCAGGATGAACCGGGTCGCGAGAACCCCGAGATCGAACACCTTCCCGTTGAAGGTGACGAGGAACTTCCGGCCTTCCGCGAGGTCCTTGAGAAAGGAGAGAAGGGCCCGCTCCTCCCCGAAGTCCCGGGCGAAAAGCTGGAGGGTCCGGAAATCCTTGCCGTCGAACCACCCGGCGCCGACGAGAAAGGCCATGGTGCCCGTTCCGCCGGAAAGCCCCGTTGTTTCCGTGTCCAGGAAAAGGCCGTCCTGGAGGGCGAACCGGGCGAGGGCGGGCGCTCCGGCGAGGAGGGAAAGCCTTTCCATGGAAACATCCGCCAGTTCGCCCAGGGGCCGGCAGCCGTGGACCGTTTCCGCGCCGGACACGGCCTCGACGGAAAAAAAGGGCCCCCATGGCGTCCGTTCCTCCCGTCCGGCGAGGAGCTCTTCCAGGGCCCGGCCACCTCCCGTGACGGCGGGGCGCGGGGGCGTAGGCGGCTCACGCTTCCGGGACAGGATGGCGTCGATCCGCCGGCGCAGGTCCCCGAGGCGGTCGTCTTTCTCCTTTTCCGGGGGGGCGGTCCCGCCGGTCAGGCGTTTCAGGCGGTCCCGGGTGCTCATGGCGGGAGGACCCCGTTCAGGATGGCCAGGGCCACGTCCTTGCCTTTCCGGCCGACTTCCAGGGTCGGCCCCACGCAGCTCGGGCAGCCGTGCCCGCAGGGGCAGTGAGCGATGAGGGACCGGGCCGACCGGAGAAGCTCCCCGTGCTTTTCAAAGAGAAGCGCTGAGAATCCGATCCCCCCCGGGTAGGCGTCGAAAAGGAAGACCGTGGGATCGAAGGCGTCGATCCCCGTTTCCGGCGCCTCCTCCGACCGTTCCGTGGAAAAGCCCGGGGAGAGGGTGATCCACCGCCGGTCCCGGGTCTGCCGGACAAACCACTCCCCGCTTTTGTCCCCGATGGAACGGTCCATGTCCCGGGTGTCCGCCATGAGAAGAATCACCGCCAGATGGTGGAGGCTGTAGGCGAGACCGGCAAGACCGTCGACGATTTCCGCCTGGCCGAAGGGGAGGCCGTTGAGAAAATCCCGGGGGAGGGTGAACCAGTAGCTTGTGGTGTGCATGTCCTTTTCCGGGAGATCCACGTCCCCGTAGCCGAGATTCTCCGAGGTGTAAAACTTGATCTTCTTGAACCCGACGACCTTGCGGACGACCTGGACCTCGCCGTGTTCGGCGATCAGGGGGCCTTCCTGTTTCCGGTCGAAAACGTCGATGGCCCGGACGTGGGTGTAGGTCATGGCGTCGGTGTAGTAGTCCACGTCCACCTTCCGGACGTAGGCCTTCTTTCTTTCCAGGTCCAGCCGATCCACGTGGTACTGCTGGGATTCCACCATGAAGATGGCCTCGTCGTGGACGGTAGTAAAGGCGCTGTCCCAGTCCACCTCGGCGATGACGGCGGGGGTGCCGGTGACCGTCCCGTCGACGACGACCACGTTTTCCGGGTTGATGCTCCGAAGGCTCACCTCGTCGGCGGGGTAGCTCTCCGCCGCCCAGTGCCAGCGGTCCGAAACCCGGTGCAGAACCCCTTTCTCCTCCAGGTAGGCCAGGAGCTCCTCCAGGTTTTCCCCGCCGAAACGCTCCCCCCGCTCGAAGGGCAGCTCGAAGGCGGCGCTCTTCAGGTGGTGGAGAAGGATGAGAAGGTTGTCCGGGTTGACCCGGCAGTGCTCCGGCGACCGGGAGAAGAAATAGTCGGGGTTTTCCACGATGAACTGGTCCAGGGGGGCGCTTTTGGCGATGAGGAGGGACAGGCTTTCCCCCGTCCGCCGGCCCGCCCGCCCGGCCTGCTGCCACGTGCTGGCGATGGAGCCGGGGTACCCCGTCATGATGCAGGCCTCGAGATTCCCGATGTCGATCCCCAGTTCCAGGGCGTTGGTGCTCACGACGCCCATGACCTCCCGGCTTCGGAGGCCCTGCTCGATGGATCGCCGGAGGTTTGGCAGGTACCCCCCCCGATAGCCCGATACGAAACGGTCGTCCACCGGTTTTCCCTTCCGGAAGGCGTCCTTGAGGTACTTGGTGAGGATTTCCACGTTGAGCCGGCTCGTGGTGAAGACGATGGTCTGGATGTCGTTGCCGATGAGATCGGCGGCGAGCTTCCGGGCCGGCGTGAGGGCCGACTGGCGTATTCCCAGCTCCCGGTTCACGATGGGGGGGTTCATCATGAAAAAGGTTCGGGCCGCACGGGGGGCGCCACTTCTGTCGATGCATGCCACGGTGCGCTCCAGGACCCGTTCGGCGTGCTCTTTCGGGTTGGCCACCGTGGCGGAGCAGACGATGAAGGTCGGGTCGGTTCCGTAAAAGCGGCAGATCCGGGAGAGACGGCGGATCACGTTGGTGAAATGGGAGCCGAAAACCCCCCGGTAGACATGCAGTTCGTCAATGACGATGAAGCGGAGATTCATGAAGAGCTTCTGCCACCTGGTGTGGTGGGGGAGGATGGCCGTGTGGAGCATGTCGGGGTTGGTGACCACCACGTGGCCCTGCTTCCGGATGGCCTGCCGGGCGTCGTCGGGGGTGTCGCCGTCGTAGGTGAAGGTTCCGATGTCGGCCTCGAGGGCGCCGACAAGGCCGTGGACCTCGTGCATCTGGTCCTGGGCGAGGGCCTTGGTGGGGAAGATGTAGAGCGCCCGGGTGTCGGGCTCTTCCAGGATTCGCTGGAGCACAGGAAGGTTGTAGCACAGGGTCTTGCCGCTCGCCGTGGGGGTGACGATGACCACATGATCGCCCCGGCGGATTTTGTCCACCGCCTCGGCCTGGTGGCTGTAAAGCTCCGCGATGCCGTCCTTCTTCAGGACGGACTTGAGCCGCGGCGCCACCCAGGAAGGAAAGGGGGCGTATTCCCCCTCGAAGGCGGGAATGCGGCAGGCGGCGGTGACGGTCTCCATGAACCGCCGGTTTTTACGGAGCCGCTGCACGTATTCGTCAAGGTTGAACTTGGCCATGGTTTCCCGCGCCGGGCCTTTCGGCCCGCCGTGTTCCGGGCGTTCGGGGCCCTTTTTTGACATCGAGTATAGGGAGGGGGGGACCCCCTGTCAAGGCGTAAAAGAAACAGTGAAAAAGAAGCCGGCAGCCGCCAACCGGGGTGCCAACAGGGGTGCCAACTGCCAATGGCGGGATGCCAACCGGCGGGGCGCGAAGGGAGCCCTTTAAAAACAATAATACTATAATAACAAATAGTTATATTTTGGCACGGTTCTTGTAAATAAGGGGACGGCTTCCTTGAGAGAGGCCGACATGCCTGCTGCGCCACCCGACCCGAGGTGGAAAAATCGGGTCCCTTATGACTCCTTCTTCTCCTCAGGCCCGCCGGTGAGCCGCCTTGTGAAATCACCGGCAATAAAAAAATCGTCTTTTCGGGAGAGGCATCCCGTTTTTCTATTCTCCTTTACAGTGAGGTTCATTCATGCCTGGGTGGTCAAGACACTTCTTTTCAAAAAAAAGCGCGTTCGTTTTTCTGTTGGTTTCCACTTTCGCTTTTCCGGTTAACCCGTCCCTGGGGGCGGTCCCGTTGGAAGAGAACGCCCAGGGCCCGCAGGTGCTTGTCATCGAAAACGGGGCCGACCCCCTTGCCGAAGACAGCCGGGAAATTCAGGGTGACGAGCCGGAAACGGGCGGGGCGCCATCGCCGGATTCGGAACCGGAACAGACTGAACCCGTCCCGGTTGTCGATCCCGTTGGCGACGATTTCCCGCTCGTCGTTCCCGAGATGATCGCCAACACGGGCGCCATGGCCTACCGGGTTCCCATCGCCCTCCCTCCGGGGAGAAACGGGATCGAGCCGTCTTTGTCCCTCTCCTACAACAGCCGTTCGGGAAACGGCTGGGTGGGCGTGGGGTGGCATTTCGACGCAGGGGTCATCCGTCGATCGGTGCGAAACAAGCGGACCGAATACGACAAAAGGGATTTTCTCCACGTTCACAGCGGTCATTACGAGGAACTCGTTCCCCGGGAAGGGGATTGGGGCGCGGGGTTTTACGGGGCGAAGATCGAGGGTGCTTTTTCCAAATACTATCTCGATCCCGTGACGGGCGGGTGGGTTATTTTCGCCAGAGACGGGAGAAAATATTTTTTCGGTTCATCGAAAAGCTCCCGTCTCGATGTCGTTCAAACGTGGGATGGAAAGACAGGAGGGACCTTTGAGTGGTATCTCGATGCCATCGAAGACCCGAACGGGAATCGGGTGACCTTTCACCATGCCCTTGTTCACGATCATGTCTGGGATACGTTCTACCTGGACAAGATTGTTTATCCCGGTGGGAAAGGGACGGTGGAAGTCCGGTGCGTTCTCGAAGCCCGTGAAGACACCATTCAGTCCCTGGAGTGCGGATGCTGGGTATTGACGACAAAACGGCTCAAGCAGATCGAGGTCTGGACGGGGGGAGACCTGTGCCGGAAATACGTTCTCGCTTACGACAAGAATCCCGACGGGAAATCCAGGGTAAGCAGTGTCAAGGAGGTGGGTGCCGACGGAAAAACGGCCTTGACGACTCTAAAATTCAGTTACGGCGTGTGGGCGGGAAACGGGGGCTCTTTGCCTGAATACCTGAGCTGCATCACGGAAGAGGGACAAAGCGTATCGATCATCGTCACCTACGATCCGTCCTCAAAATATTACAGTTCCTCCCATCCTTTCATCTGCGAGGTCGTTTCCTCCATTTCCGTTTATGACGGTCTTGGGGGCGTTTCCACAACCCGGTATGGTTATGCCGAAGAAGACCTGGAAATCACGGATGTGGTGAATTTCAGGGGGTTCAGGAAGGTGAAAAAGGCAAATCCCGACGGTTCCATGGAGGAGTTCTATTACTGCGCGGGGCATGATCTGCTGAAAGGGAAAATGCGCATGCGCTTTCTCACCGATCTCGACGGTGTCACGTACCGGAAAGCCTCCTGGTGGAACTGGTATATCCATTCACTGGACGCCGAGGATGGCAAGACCTGCGGCTTCGTCAGGGTTCTGTATATGGCTCATACCGATTTGAAAAACGGGGAAATCGTTTCCGAGAGAGGAGAGTGGTATGAGTATGATGATTCGAATGGCATCCTCCTCAAGAAAGAGATTGAAGGCACGGGCCTGGAGACGGTGACGGAGGCGTACACGTGGGAGAATCTGGGGACGTGGCTCTGGCGGAAGACCGGGGAGAGCCTTCGGGGGAGTTCCACGGGCCTGGCCCGGGAGGTGCGCTTCGAATACGAGAGGGACACGGGGAACCTCCTTTCCAAGTCGTGGCTTGGCGGCACGGTGACCCGGTCGATGACCTACGACGGGTACGGGAACAAGATCACGGAGACGGACCCGGAGGGGAACGTGACGACGACGGAATACGATCCGTATTCGGCGACTTATCCTGTCCGGGTGACCCGGCCGATGACGGGCGGCATCCCCCACGTGACCACCATCGAGGCCCTGGACTTCCGTTTCGGGAAGCCGACCCGGGTGAAAGACGAAAACCAGAACGTGACCGCCTACGGCTATGACGTCTTCGGCCGCCTGGTGACGACAACCCATCCCGACGGGGGCGGGAAGACGGTTACCTATCATGACAACACCTGTCCCCGGTACACGGTGACCCGGACGAAGGAGACGGCGGGAAGCACCATCGACCGGTATGCCTGGTACGACGGCCTGGGCCGGGAGGTCCAGTCCATGGCCTTCGGGGAGGGCGGTACGCCCGTCGTTACCTTGACGGCCTACGATGCGATGGGCCGGGTGGCGAAAAAGACGGGCCCCTTCTTCGGGAGGGGGCGGACGTGGCCCCAAAGTTCCCCGGGGGACGCGCCCCTGGTGGCGACATTCTACGACAGCCTGGACCGGCCCCTTCGGATGGAGAAGGCCGACGGGACGTACGGGACGGTGGTGACGACCTTTTCGTACAGCGGTTATGACACGATGGTGACGGACCCCGACGGGGGGAGAAAGACGGAGCACAGGGACGCCCTGGGGAGGGTCACCGCCGTGACGGAGTATTTAACTGGAAGCACCCTGAAGACGGATTATACATACAATGCCGCGGGGGACCTCCTCGGGGTGACGGACGGGAAGGGGAACAGGTGGACGAACACGTACGACACCCTGGGGCGGCGGACGAAGATGACCGACCCCGACCTGGGGACCCGGGTCTATGCCTACGACAGAAACGGGAACCGGTTGAGGGAGACCGACGGGAAGGGTCAGACGATCCTGTACGCCTACGACGGCCTGAACCGGCTCGTGGGCAAGACCTTTTCCACCGGCGATTCCCCGGTCACGTACACCTACGACACGGCCATAAACGGGAAGGGGAAAGCGGCTTCCGTGACATGCGGCGGCCAGGTGACGGCCTTCGGCGCCTACGACCGGATGGGACGGGTCACCGAAGTCACGAAGACCATCGGGGGGACTGTCTTTACCACCCGTCACGCTTACGACCTTTCGGGGAAAAAGACGGAAGTGACCCACCCCGACGGGACGGCGGTGGCTTACGAATACCACCCGGGCTCGAACCTCCTTTGGCGGGTGTCCTCGGGGGGGACGGTCTTGGGGGCTTGCACGGGCTATAAGCCCTCGGGGAAGATGGGCCGCCTCGTCCAGGGAAACGGGACGGCGACGATCTACGGGTACGACCCGAAGTCCACCCGGCTTTTGTCCCTCACGACGACGGGCAGGACGGGGGAGGTCCTCCAGGAGAAGAGCTATCGATACACCAGGGCGGGGGACCTGAAGCGGATAACGGACGGCCTGAAAAGCATCACCTATGATTATACCTATGACGGCCTCCACCGGCTCACCTCGGAAAGAAGGATAAAAGGGAGCGCCGTATCGACGGACACCTGGTCCTACGATGGGATCGGGAACATGACATCCAAACGGGCGGGCGGCGTTTCCTTCACCTTCGGCTACGACAAAAGCCGCCCCCACGCCCTGAGATCCGTTTCGGTGAACGGGAAGGTCCACTACCTGAGCTACGACGGAAACGGCAACCTCGTCTACGGCCCCGATCTTTCCGACCCGTCTAATCCGGGCTGGCGGGCCCTTTCCTGGACGGCGGAGGGCAGGCCCGAAGAGATCACCTACAAGGACAGGACCGCCCCCGTCAGGGTCCGGTTTACCTACGACGGGGAAGGGAAAAGGACGAAAAAGACGGTCCTTTCCCTGAAGCTTACGAGGGGGACCTCCATCGACCCGGCGGTGGTCTCGGAGACCCTCTACGTCGACGACGCCTGTCACATCACAAACGGCCGGGCGGTCACCTATATCTTCGCCGGGACCATCCGGGTCGCCGAGATCAGAAACGGCGTCACGAGCTATTACCACAAGGACCACCTGGGGAGCTCGGCGGTCCTGACGGACAGCCAGGGCCGGGTCGTCGAGTCGGCGGAATACCTCCCCTTCGGGGAAATCCGGGAGCACGGGGGCACCTGGACCACCGACTACAAGTTCACCGACCAGGAGATGGACACCGAATCGGGGCTCTACAACTTCAACGCCCGGCTCTACGACCCCGCCCTGGGAAGGTTCGTCTCCCCGGATCCCATTGTCCAGGATCCCTATGACCCCCAGATCCTCAACCGGTATGCTTACTGCCGGAACAATCCCCTCATTTATATCGACCCGAGCGGACATTTTTTTGGAACGGGATTCATAGTAGGGGCTATTCTTGGAGGCATTTTTGCTGCGGTTCAGAGTAATTGGGATTTTGGCGCCACGATGCTTGGAGTCACTATTGGAGGAATCTCAGGCGGTGTCTTCGCCGATGTAAGCGGCTATGTCGCCGGGGCAATAGGTAAAACTGTCGGTGGAACGATTGTTTCCAGCGCTGTCGGTGGTATTGCGGCAGGAGCGACTGCCGGGGGACTAAACGCCATGTTTACCTCCGGGAATATCTGGCAGGGCATCATGAGCGGGGCCGGCATGGGGGCCATAAGTGGAGCGGCTTTTGGTGCCATAGCCGGTTATTATGGAGATTTGTGGACGTTGGGGCGCGTGGCTCTTCACTCGGTGGCAGGCGGTGCTGTAGCTGCATTGTCAGGGGGAAGCGTGGATAAGGGAGTTCTTGTCGCTCTCGCGATGGCATCAGCAGCTTATACCTATTACAAAATAACGAATTATAGCGCAACATGGGAATCTGGCGATGAGGCTGTATGTAAGAACCTAAATACTGCACCATGTAAAGAAAATAATAATGTCGGCTATGCCACAAGGATACCAGGGGAAAGATTTTTAGATGAAGGCGGTCCCGTTTCACTTGCCGCTAATCAGATACCTGGAATTAATGCAATTGCAGGGGTTCATGATAATTTTCAAATATGGCTGGGACAGTGGGGTTTAAGAGAGGTATTTTGCTGGCCGGGAATGATTCCGGCTGCAGTGATTACTTATCCCGCTCTAATGGCATCGGACATAGAAAGCTTAGTCATGATGCACATTCTTCAGAAGAAATATTGATAAATATATCAATTAGATGTATCGATATCAATTTCCAGATTATTTTCATTTATGGAGTATTAAATATGCGGCATCTCGTGATTATGTTGCTCATGATTATAATAACTTCAGCTTGCAGTATTACACCTGGTGATGCTGCACGAAGAGCAGGTCATTACTTACAGGCAGCCGATCTTTATGAAGCCGGTGCCGAACAGGGTGACCCAATAGCTGCGCAAAAGTTGGCGCATCTCTATAATTATAAACCTGGTTTACCTGAAAATCATGAAAAAGCACTCTTTTGGTACAAGAAAGCCATTCAACTTGGCGATATTCAGTCATATTGGTTCGTTGGCACAATTTATCGCCATGGAAAAGGAAATGTTTCAAAAAATTGCTTATTGGCTGAAGAATACTTTTTAAAGGGTGCAGAAAAAGGGCATCGTTGTGCCATTTATGATCTTGCTGAAATGTATTCGGAGAGGCTAACAATAATATCGAATGATATTGAGGGATTAAAGTGGCTAAATATTGTTACCAACTTTGTAACCAACAGCCCAAAGTATATAGTGGAGTGTCAATATATTATGAAAGATTCCAAGAAAGTGAGAGAAAAACTGGAATCACGAATGACCGCTGACCAGAGGGAAAAAGCCAGAGAATTAGCAGATGATTGGATTCAAAGATGGAAAGCAAAGTAATGATGTATGTTCTGACTAAACAAAAGTAAGTAATTCAACTTCATGAAAGAAAACATCCTGTTCAAGCTCAACTTTGAGATACTCATTTTCTGTATTCTTTTTGTCGGGTGTGTGTCTGTTCCGCCAACGAATTATTGGGCGAAATCTTGTATTGGAAAGCATATCGATGAATTGAGAGAAATTGTTACCAGAGACACATCCGATCCTCGAACCTATAAACATAAAATCAATTGGGAGGAGAAAACATACGGGATGGAAAATGGGAATTGGGTATATGTTTTACCGAATTGGAAAGGATGCTTTGTCCATTTCGAGGTAAATCGAGATGGGATTATCGTAGGTTATCGCTTGGAGGGTGATCGCTGTCACTAAAGGATGCTGCTGAATGGGGCCTTCCCGTGAGGCAGGCGTGACTCGCAAAAGAAACCATTATTTCCAGGGAGGTCATATGAAAAATACTGAATTTGCCGTTCTATTTTTCCTCCTTTTTTTTCTTAGTGGCTGCGTCAGTGCCGTCGACCACGCCGGTGACGTGGGAAAAGCCCTTCCCGGTGACCGGCTGACCGTAGGGACGGTTCAGAAGGAAATCCGGGTGGGGATGTCGGGCACCGAGGTGGCCCAGGTCCTGGGATCGCCGAATATCGTGTCGACGGACGAAATGGGCCGCGAGGTCTGGATCTATGACAGGATCGCTACCGATCGGGCCTATTCGGCCAGCCGGGGCGGTGTTTCGGCGCTCATCCTGGGCCTTTTGACGGGCGGGTCGGGCGCCTTGGGAGGCGGCGCGGCGCCGGGGTATTCCAAGGAGGCCGGGGCTGAATCCACAAGCCAGCGGACCCTGACGGTGATCATCAAGTTCGACGAGGGGAAAAAGGTGCGGGATTTTGCCTATCACGCTTCCCGCTTCTGAGGTTACGGCCGTGAAACGTCATGGAAATCGACTCAGGATCCTGTCGGCGATTCTTTCCATCCTTCTGCTTTCGGCCTGCCAGCCCAAGATTCCCCGGGAAGCTCTCATGCTGACACCGGAGTCACTGAAGCACCGGCAACTGCAGACACGGCGGTTCGACACGGCCGACGAAAAAAGAATCCTCTCGGCCAGCGCGGCCCTGCTCCAGGACCTGGGGTTCACCATCGAGGAATCGGAGACGGAACTGGGCGTCCTTCTGGGCTGCAAGACCCGAAGCGCCGTCAAGGCCGCGCAGGTTGTCGGCGCCGTTCTTTTCGCCGTGATGACCGGCATTATCATGTCGGTGGACAAGGACCAGATCATGCGGGCCAGCGTGGTGACCCGGCCCGCGGACCCCGGTCATCACATCGTTCGCGTGACCTTTCAGCGGATTGTGTTCAATACCATGGGCCAGGTTTGCCGAAGGGAAATGATCAGCGATGTCAAGATATACGAAGATTTTTTTGAACGGCTGTCCAAGTCCGTCTTTCTGGAGGCCCAGGGCGTATGAAAGGTTTTTTCGAAACGGTTATATTAAAGGGGTTGAAGCTGGCTGTTTTCCTGTCCCTGTTTCTTTTCCTGGCCTGCGCGACAACCCATGAGAGATTGATGGACGCGGGCATGAGCCCGGTTCAGCTGAGAAACATGCAAAGCCGTGTGTTCGAGACGGCGGAAAAGGAAAAGACGATGCGAACGGTCATCGCGACCCTCCAGGATCTGGGATTCATCATAGACAAGGCCGATCTGGACCTGGGTTCGGTGACGGGGACGAAATTGAACACCTACGCCCTGAGGATGACCGTGACCGTCTGCCCGAGAGGGGAATCGCGCCTCGTGGTCCGGGCGAACGCCCAGTTCAATATCGAGCCGGTGATCGACCCGCAGCCTTACGTGAGTTTTTTCACCTCCCTTGAAAAAGCCATGTTCCTGAAAGCACAGGCAGTGGAGTAATCGATGAATCGCCCGGCCGCCCGATCTTTGTTTGGTTCTTAAATCGGGTCTGCATCAAGGAAGTCCCCTTCAGGCTCTTTGAGAATTTGACTACTCCCCGGGAGGAGTCGCCGTATCGCTCGTTTCTTCAGGATTCTTGAGCCGGAACCGCCAGCGGCAATAGAGGTCCTCGGGGTGGGGGTCCGGCGGTGCGAAATCGCAGATCACCTCGATCCGGGGGTCGATGATGCGGGCGAAGCTTTCGAATTCCCCCCGGTGCATGTCCCGGCAGTCGAATTCGGGCAATCCCCGTTTCCTGCGGGCCGCCTGGGTGGCGCAGAGAGGTACCCGGATGATGACCTCCTCCGGTTTTTCCTCGATGTCGTATTCGATGAGGATGGTCCAGGGAAAATATCGGAGGGCTTTTACAAAGCCTTTCAGGCCCTTCTCCTCGATGGAAAAACGGTTGATCAGGTCTTTGGCAGCCATCGACGGGACCCGTCCCCAGACCCGCCGGTTGATTTCCTCGGCCGTTTTCTGGTCGAACATATCGGTAACGTTGATAAACCAGAAGGCGTCCATGACCCGGTAGTGCCACAGAAGAAATTCGATATAGTGCCTCAGGTCCCTTTCGGTCATGTTCTTGAAGACGGACAGGTCCATGGTTTTTCTCCTTCCCCGGACAGAGTCATCCCGTGGAGTCATCCCTTGGAATTGACAGTGTCTTTTTCTTAAGTTAAAATATAAATAAAGATTTTACAATTTCCGCTGTCTTTCTCTCCGCGTGCCCGCTTCGGCCGGGGAGTCATTCTGGACCGATCACGGTTTTCGTCCCGGTGGCGTTCGTAAAGGTTTCGGACCCGTAATCCGCTTTGGAAGGGGAACCGCTGTCATGGAAACGGTTCCAGCGACGAGAACGCTTCAGACTAAACCGGAAGGGGGTGTTCATCATGTTCGATAAGGTTCTTTATCCCACGGATTTTTCCGAAGTCGCCCGGAAGGCCCTCGCCTTCACCGCCCGCCTGAGAGAGGCCGGCGCCAGGGAAGTGGTTGTCCTTCACGTCATCGACAGCCGGAACTTCGATGCCCTCCCAAGCCACATGCCCACGGACTTCGTCCAGATCCAGAAGGCCTGGGAGGAGAAGGCGGTCGAGGAACTCAAGGCCATCGCCGGGGAACTGCGAGGCCAGGGTTATGAGGTCAAGGAGCGCCTGGAATCGGGAGTCCCCTTCAGTGAGATCCTGCGGGTGGCGGAAGAGGAAAACGCGTCCGTCATCGTTCTCGGTTCCCATGGAAAAAGCAACTTGGCGGAGATGTTTCTCGGCTCCGTTTCGGAAAAAGTCATCCGTAAGTCCAAGAAACCCGTCCTGGTGGTCAAACGGTAGCGTAAAAAGGGGCTCATGACCTCTCTCCCCGGGAGGGGAAGGGAGCCCCTCCTTATCAGGCGCTTCCGAGGGTTCGCCCTTTCACGGTGCAGTTCCGGCCCCGTTCCTTTTTGGCCACGTAGAGGGCCTCGTCGGCGCGTTCGATGAGTTCGTCGGGTGTCCCTGTTTCCCCAGGGATCCCGGCGGTCACCCCGAGGCTGATGGTGACGAAAGGGCTGGCGGTATTTTTTTCATTGGGGATTTTGAGGGATTCCACTTCCCGTCGGATATCCTCGGCCATATCCATGGCGGCCTCGATGCCGGTCCCCGGAAGAAGAACGGCAAACTCCTCCCCACCGTAGCGGGCCGCCAGGTCTTCGGAACGGCGCATCTTTTCGTCAAGGATCCGGGCGATGGTCTTCAGGCATTCATCCCCCTCCTGGTGTCCGTACGTGTCGTTGAACCCCTTGAAATGATCGATATCGGCCATGATGAGGGCAAGGGGCTTTCTTTGGTTCTTGAGACGGTTCCAGTGCTTCTGAAGGTATTCGTCCATGTAGCGCCGGTTGGCGATGTGGGTCAGCCCGTCGATGTTGGCCCTTCTCTCGAGTTTCCGGTTGGCCTCCTCCAGTTCTTTCGTTCTTTTCGCCACCATATCTTTCAGGTGCTCCGAGTACTCCTTGAGTTTCCGGTTGGCCTTTTCCAGTTCGGCGACGGTTTCTTCGAGCCGGAACTCCCGGGCCTCCACCTTGACCATCATCATGCCAAAGGCCTCCGCCAGTTCGCGGAGTTCCGGAGGGTACTTCTCCTCGGTCATGGCAAAGAGATCATCCGCGTCCATGTCCCGGTAGTGGCCCGACGCGATAGCCTTGGCCAGGGTACTCAACCTTGACAGGGTCGATGGGACACGACGGTCTTTCTTCTTCATCTCCTGTCCTTCCGGGTCAAGGGTGCCGGACAATCCTGAAAGGGTTTTTCAATGAGAGATAAAACCGGCCTCCCGGGCATTTCCGGGCACGGCGAAATCCTTTTCGGAGGTGCAAAGTATAGAGAAATCGGGCCCTCATGTCAACGGCTGGACAGGGTTTGCGTTTCCTTTCCGCCGTGCCTATGTTATAATTACAAAAGAAGCGTGGGCCCGGGCGACTGTGACCGCCACGGCGGGCCGGCCCTTCCGGGTCTTCTTTTATGCCCATGTTTTTCTTTTTGCGCAACGAAAAGAAGGGAAACGACAAAAATGGAATGGCTCATTTTCATCGGCGTTCTCATTCTCTGGATTGTCGTCCAGGGGGTCATCCTCCCCAAAATGGGGATTTCGACGTGAGCGGGAAATGCCTGCCGGGTGGCGGGCCGTAAAGAGAAAGTTTCCGCCGCGGCGGAAGAGGAAAGTGGAAAGTAGGCCGGCCTTTCGGGGGCGCCTCTTTCGACACCCGGTGTTTCGGCAGGGCAGGATCCGGGAAAAGAGACAGGTGGCATGACGGATATCACACCGGACAGGGAGATCGATCAGGCGGCGGACCTGATCGTCCAATCGAGAAAGATCGTGGCGTTTACCGGCGCTGGAATCAGCACCGAGTCGGGAATTCCCGATTTCCGGAGCCCCGGGGGCCTCTGGTCCCGGTTCGACCCCTCCGATTTCACCATCGAAAAATTTCTCAACGATGAGGAATCGAGAAAAAAGCAGTGGAAATTTCTCCTCGAGGGGGGACACTTCACCCGGGCCGAGCCGAACAGGGCCCACCACGCCCTCGCCCGTCTTGAAAAATGGGGCAGGCTCCGGGGAATCATCACCCAGAATATCGACAATCTTCATCAGAAGGCCGGAAACGATCCGGAAAGGGTTTTCGAGCTGCACGGGACCATGAGCCATGTCCGATGCCTCAACTGCAACCGGCGTTCCCCCCTGGCGGAAATCATGGAACGGGTAGCCGGCGGGGATGAGTCACCGTACTGTGCGGACTGCTTCGGCATCCTGAAGCCCGATGTCGTCCTCTTCGGCGAGCAGCTTCCCGGCACGGTCCTGTCGGCGGCTATCCGCGAGGCCTCGCAGTGTGATCTTTTTCTCGTCATAGGATCCTCGCTGGTCGTGTACCCCGCGGCCTACATGCCCGCCTATGCCCTCGAAGGAGGTGCCAGGCTGGTCATCGTCAATCTCACCGCCACCACCTATGACATCAATTCCCACGTGGTCATCCATGGAAAGGCGGGGGAGGTCATGGAAAAGATCATGTCCCGGGTCGTCGAAAAAATCGAGATGTCCGACCCCCTTTGAGAGACGGAACGACTGTGTGCCTCATCCTTTTTGCCTGGCGATGCCACCCCGGCTTTCCGCTCATCCTGGCGGCCAACCGGGACGAGTTTTACGAAAGGCCCACCGAAGCGGCCCATTTCTGGGAGGACGCCCCGGAAGTCCTGGCGGGAAGAGATCTCCGAAGCGGGGGTACCTGGATCGGCGTCCGCAAAGACGGCCGTTTCGCCGCTGTCACCAATTACCGGGCCCCTCTTTTCGTCAAGATCGGCGCCCCTTCCCGGGGCGATCTCGTCAAGTCCTTTCTGGCCGACGGGGAGGACCTTCCTTCTTTCAGGAAACGGGTCCTGGACCAGGGGGAGCTTTATAACGGTTTCAGCCTCCTGGTGATGGATACCGGCAGCCTGGACTGTTTTTCGAATTTCGGGGGAGGCTGGGTACCCGTGGGTCCGGGGATTCACGGGTTAAGCAACCATCTCATCGACACGCCCTGGCCGAAAGTGGAAAAAGGGAAAAGGGCGCTCCGAGAGATCCTGGAGAGCCGGTCCGAACCGGATCCCGGGGCCTTGTTCCGGGTGCTTGCCGATACGACCCGCTGCGATGACACCCTCCTGCCGGACACGGGAATCGGCCTGGAGTGGGAGCGCATCCTCTCGTCCATCTTCATTCAGAGCCCCGTGTACGGGACGCGGTCCTCCACCGTCCTGATCGTCCGTGAGAACGGGACGGTGACATTCGTCGAACGGTCTTTCAAGAGCGGTCCCGACGCTTTTGGGGAACGGCGGTTCGATTTCAACATATCCGGGGAAAGGCCATGAAATCCCGACATAAAGGCAGGCCTGGAAAACGGGAATACCCCGATTACCCGAGAGTGGGTGTAGGGGCCATCGTCATCGAAAAGGAACGGGTTCTCCTCGTCCGGCGGGGAATTCCCCCGAGCCTCGGCCTGTGGGCCATTCCCGGCGGCAGTGTGGAAATCGGGGAGACGCTGAAGGAAGCGGCGGAACGGGAGATTCTGGAGGAAACGGGGGTTCGGATCGAGGCGGACCGTCCCGTCTATTCCTTTGACTTCATCGAGCGGGATGAAGACGGGGAAATCCGATTTCACTATGTCATCGTCGATCTCATGGCCCGCTACGCCGGCGGTGAGGTGCGGGCCGCCGACGACGCCGCCGACGCGAAATGGCTCACCTGGAAGGAAATAGAATGCCTTCCCGTATCACCCAACACCCTTCGGGTGCTCCGAGCCGTCGGCTTCGGCTCCTGAAGCCCACGAGTCCCCTCGGCTGCCTCTAAGTTTCGAGAGGGCACGTCCCGTCAGAACGGCCCGCGGGGTGTCCCGCACGCCGGTCAGGTTTTTTTGGGGTAACTCTTCGTTACCGCCATGTTGTCCCGGTGGATGACTTCGTCGTAAGGCTTGCTGCCGAGGACCTGCTCGATCCGTGTCGTCCTGAGACCCTTGATCCGGTCGATGTCCGCCGAACTGTAATTCACGAGACCTTTGGCGAAAAGAACGCCGGCGCTGTCGAAACACGTGACGGGGTCTCCCAGGCAGAATTCCCCCTCCACCCCGACGATGCCCGAAGGAAGAAGGCTTTTCCCCTTGAGGAGGATGGCGTCCCGGGCTCCGTCGTCCACGTATACCTTTCCCCTGGACCGGAGGGTATAGGCGATCCAGTGCTGCCGGCTCTTCAGGGCCGCCGTGGCAGGAAGGAAAAGAGTCCCCACCTCGTTTCCTTCCAGGACTTCATGGAGGATACCCTTCCGTTTTCCGTGGGCGATGATGAAAGGGATTCCGAAAGCGGTCACTTTTCGGGCGGCGATGACCTTGCTCTTCATGCCCCCCATGCCCACGGGGTCGGCTTCAGAAGTGGCGAAAGCCTCTATTTCGTCCGTTATTTCCGGCACCGTTCGAATGAGACGGGCCTTGGCTCCCCCCCTGGGGTTCCGGTCGAAAAGGCCTTCCGTGTTGGTGAGATTTATAAGGAGGTCCGCTTCCATGATGTTGGCCATCATGGCCGCCAGGTTGTCGTTGTCGCCGAACTTGATCTCGTCCACGGAAACGGTGTCGTTTTCGTTGATGATGGGGACGATGCCCCATTCCATGAGCACCGTCAGGGTGTTCCGGGTGTTGAGGAAACGGGTCCGGTCGGTGAGGTCGCTCATGGTGAGAAGGATCTGGGCCACGTAAATGCCGTGTCTCCCGAAAGCGTTGGAATAGACACGCATGAGCCGGCCCTGCCCGATGGCGGCGGCGGCCTGCTTTTCCGGGAGGCTCTTCAGTGTTCCCTTGAGTCCCATGCGGTGCTTGCCTGAAGCGATGGCGCCCGACGAGACCATGACGAACTGCAGGCCTTTTTTCTCGTAGCCGGCGATTTCGTCGACGAGCTGCTCGATGATGGGTATGTCGAGCCCGTCCGTTCCCGTGAGAGTACCCGTTCCCACCTTGACGAGGACCCGCTTGACGTTTTTCAGGATGTCTTTTCGTTCTTCTGGCATGTCGGTCCTTCCGTACCGCTTTCGTTCAGTTTACCGGCGATTTCGCCGACGAGCTCCTTCAACCCTTCTCCCGTGGCGGCCGATATGGGAAAAACAATGATCCCCCGGTTCTTGAAGAGGGGAATCACCGTTTTCAGCCGCTCCCGCGTGACGGGCAGGTCGATCTTGTTGATCGCCACGACCTGTGGTTTTTCTATCATAGCGGTATTGAAACTGGCAAGTTCCCCGTTGATGAGCTCATAATCCCGCCAGGGGTCGGGTTCGGGATCCCGGGAAATGTCGAGAAGGTGGACAAGCACCGTGGTCCGCTCCACGTGGCGGAGGAATTTGATGCCCAGCCCGGCTCCCCCGTGGGCCCCCTCGATGAGGCCGGGAATGTCGGCGATGACGAAGGTTTCGCCGTCGCCATAGCGGACGACCCCCAGGTTGGGGACCAGGGTGGTGAAGGGGTAGTCGGCGATTTTTGGCCGTGCCGCCGAGATTCTTGAAATAAGGGTCGATTTGCCCACGTTGGGCAGGCCGATGATGCCCGCGTCGGCGAGGAGCTTGAGCTCAAGGCGAATCCATTTTTCTTCCCCGGAGATCCCTTTCTGGGCATACCGCGGCGCCTGCCGGGTCGGGGTGGTGAACCGGGCGTTGCCCCGGCCGCCCTTGCCCCCCCGGGCGACGATGTGGGATTCCCCCGCTTCTTTCAGGTCCGCCAGGATCTCGCCGGTTTCCACATCATGGACCACCGTTCCGACGGGGACGAGGATTTCCCGGTCCCCGCCGTTTCGGCCCGTCCGGTTGTTTCCCTCCCCGTGGCCCCCTCTTTCCGCCACGTGGTGCTGCCGGTACTTGAAATCGAGAAGGGTCCTGAGGCTGGGAAGGGCCCGAAGGACGACATCGCCGCCCTTCCCGCCGTCGCCGCCGTCGGGGCCGCCCTTGGGCACGTATTTTTCCCGCCGGAAACTGACGCATCCCCTGCCGCCGTCGCCGGCTTTCACGTAAATTTTGGCTTCGTCAACGAAGTTCATGTTTCATCAAAGAAAAAAGGTGCTTGACGGGCCCTGGGCCTGCAAACACCTTCGTTTCTTCCAGACGTTTCCCTGCGAAACGAATTCCGACGGAATCAGTTGGGGTAAACGCTGACTTTCTTTCGCGTCTTGTCGAACCGCTCGAACGTGACGACCCCGTCGATTTTCGAGAAGATCGTGTAATCCTTTCCCAGGCCGACGTTCTTCCCGGGATGGATTTTCGTTCCGAGCTGGCGGACGATGATGGTTCCCGCGGAAACGCTCTGCCCGCCGAAGACCTTGACGCCTCGCCGCTGACCGTGGCTGTCCCGCCCGTTCCGGGAGCTTCCCTGTCCTTTCTTGTGTGCCATGATATCCTCCGTTAAGGGGCGATTTCCTTGATTCTGACAACGGTGAGAGACTGGCGGTGGCCTGTTTTCTTCCGGTAGCCCTTCCGTCTCTTTTTCTTGAAAACGATGATCTTGGGCCCTCGGATCTGCCCCAGGACCTCCCCCGTCACCGTGGCCGATGTCAGGGCGGGCCGTCCCACGTCGGTCCCTTCTTCCTTCCCGACCATGAGCACCTCGTCGAAAGAGATGACGGCACCTTTTTCCGCTTCTATTTTCTCGACCTGGACGATCTGACCCGGTGCGACCCGGTACTGCTTCCCACCCGTTTTGATGACTGCGAACATGATTCGATCCTTTACAAGTAAATTGAATCCGCTATTATAAAAATAAAACCGCTTTTGTCAATAGAGATTTTCATATCCCCCCTTTTCTCTTTTTCAAATAATCTTGACATATGGTGTGAAGAGCGATAAGTAAAGCGGATAAACATTTTCCCGGGGCCCATAGCTCAGCTGGAAGAGCCACCGGCTCATAACCGGTAGGTCCCTGGTTCGAACCCAGGTGGGCCCACCAGCAAATCGGACCGGTTCCTTATTATGAGTCATCAAGCAAAAATAAGCAAGACCGGATGCTCGTCGGCGAACGGGGACCTACAAATGCACCAGATTCTGGTGCATTTTTTTTTAATACGACAGAGGGAATGGTTTTGAAAGAACAGGTATCATTTCTAATTGAACTCCAGAAAATAGATGACCGGATGCGACGGGAGGCGGTGAAGAAAACCGAATTGCCCGAGAGGATCCGGATTCTGAAAGAAGAAATCCGGCAGCGGGAGGCCCGGGTTGCGGAAAAGCAGGACATGGCGGAATCCCTCCAGCGGAGCCTCAAGGAAAATGAAAACGAGCTCAAACGATTGGGTGAAACGCACCGTAAGGTAAAGGGCCGCCTTTTTGAAGTCAAGACGAACAAGGAATACCAGGCCATGTTGAAGGAGATGGACACCATCACCGAGGCGAGCGACGCCGTGGAAGACCGGATCCTTCAATACTACGACCAGGTCGAAGAGGCTCTCGGGGCACTCGACGAGGCGAAGCGGGAATACGAAGCCCACAGGCGGGTCCATGAGGGAGAAATCGGAAAGATCGAAGATGAGATCGCCATGATCGATCGTGTCCTTGAAGAGACACGGGAGAAGTATGCCGAAGTCCGGGGAAAAATTCGTCCCGAATTGATCCGCCGGTATGACCTCATCTGCCAGAAAAGAAACGGAAAAGCCGTCGTCGCCGCCTGGAAGGAAATCTGCGCGGGATGCCACATGAACATCCCCCCGCAGCTTTACAACAACCTCCGGAAACACGAGGACATCATTTCCTGCCCTCACTGCAACCGGATCATTTACTGGGAAAATCGGGATGAAGAAGGGGTCTGAGAGGCTCCGACTTCACGCCGACGGCGGAAGCCGCGGAAACCCGGGCCCGGCGGGGGCCGGCGCGGTCCTTTACGGCCGGGACGGTAAAATTCTTCACCGGTGGAACGCCTATCTGGGAACGGGGACCAACAACGAGGCGGAATACCGGGGTCTCATCCTGGGTCTCACGGAATGCCTCGAAAAAGGCTACCGGGACCTCGCCATTTTTCTGGACTCGGAACTCGTCGTCCGCCAGCTGATGGGCCGTTACCGGGTCAAAAACGAGCGCCTGAAAAGGCTTTACGACGAAGCAAGGTCCCTTCTCGATGCCCTTGACTCCTGGACAATCGCCCATGTGGGCCGGGAGGAAAACAAGGAAGCGGACCGTCTCGTCAATGAAGCCATTGACGGGGGGCTCTCAATCCGTTAAAATTAACAGGAAGAAAGCGCCGCACTGGAGTCTGTCGGGTGGTCGCTCCCCCGCCATGAGCGGGGGGGAGGAAAGTCCGAGCTCCGCAGGGCAGGATGGTCGCTAACGGCGACTGGGGGAGACCCTAAGGAAAGTGCCACAGAAAATAAACCGCCCCGTCCGGCTCGCCGGCCGGGGTAAGGGTGAAACGGTGAGGTAAGAGCTCACCAGTTTTCCGGGTGACCGGAAAAGCTCGGTAAACCCCATCCGGAGCAAGACCAAATAGGAGAACGCCTGAAGGTGGCCCGCCTGAAGTTCTCGGGTAGTGTCGCTTGAGGCGGCAGGCAACTGCCGTCCCAGAGGAATGATCACCGCTCCCTTCCGGGAGAACAGAACTCGGCTTACAGACCGACTTCAGCGTGGCCTTTCTTCCTTAAAAGCTTCTTTCTTTCCGCCATCCTTTTCCCGGGGGAGGGTTTTCATGGGAAACCGTGTAACGGTTTTTGTCCTTTTCTCCGTTCTGACATCCCTCTTCATTTATTTTTCTTCCCCGAATGCCCTTGCGGCGGATGACGGGCCCCTGTCCACGGGAGACGCCTACCTGCGGAAGGGGATGTACCTGGAAGCCATCGGCGCCTATCAGGAAAGCGCCGACCAGTCGGGGGACCGGGAGACCGTTGCCCGGTCCCTTCTCCGAATCGGAGACATCTACAGCATATTTCTTAACGAGCCCGACCCCGCCCTGGAAAAGTACAGGGAAGTCGGGGAGCGCTATGGCGAAACCCCGGAGGCGGCCAATGCCCTGTTTAACTCGGGGATGATCCTGTTCGAAAAGAACCGGTTTTCCGAGGCCCTCGCTCTTTTTCGGCGTTTTGTGTCCCTTTACCCGTCGTCGGAACGCCGCTTCACCGCCGAGTTCATGATCGAAACCTGCATGAATCCGCCCGCCCCGCCGGAACCGGCGCCAGAGCCGGTTCCAGTGAAAAATGTGCCCGAACGCCCCCCCGTGGAGCCGACCATCCGGGTGCTTCTGGCCGAGGAGGCGGCGAAGGTCGAGATCCGCTCTTCCGGTGCCTTCGTCGTCAAGGGCGAAGAAGAAAAATCGACGCTGTCGACTTTCCCGGAGGGGGGCGTCCATGCCGTTTCTGCGTCCGGTGGGGGGATCGCCATCGGCGGCAGGCAGTTTTCGGAGAGTCGGGTCGTTATCATGCCTACGGGGTCGGCCCCTCTGGCCGTGGAGGGGACGCCCTGCCGGGGAAAATTCATTGTCGCCCTGTCCGGCAAAGGGATCGATGTGATCAATGTCCTCGGCCTCGAATCGTATCTCCGGGGTGTCCTGCCCAGGGAAATGTCCTGGAGCTGGCCCCCGGAGGCCCTCAAGGCACAGGCGGTGGCGGCGAGAACCTATGCCATCTACCAGAAATCCCGCGGTGGCGACCGGGCATATGATGTTTACAGCACCACCAGTTCCCAGGTGTACGGCGGGGTCGCCGCGGAGAAGGAAGAGACCGACCGGGCCGTGGCCGAAACGGCCGGGAAAGTGCTTTTCCACAACGGCGAACTCGTCCTGGCCTACTTTCACTCCAACAGCGGCGGGCGGACGGAGGACGCCCGGGAGGTCTGGACCGCCGAAGTGCCTTACCTGAAGGGCATCCGCGACGAATACAGCGCCATCGGCCCCAGCTACCAGTGGTCCGCCGCGGTCTCCCTGGCGGATATCGCCGACGCCCTGAAGAAAAAGGGGGAACCGGTCGGACGCATTCAGAAAATCGAACCCCTTGAAAAGAGTCCTTCGGGACGGGTCCGGAAGGTCCGGATCGTCCACGACGGCGGGGAGACTGTGCTGACGGGGAACCACTTCCGGGTGAAGACGTTTCCCAGGGACATCAAGAGCACCCTCTTTTCCATGGTGAAGCGGGGGCGGGAAATCCACTTTGAGGGAAAAGGGTACGGCCACGGCGTGGGAATGAGCCAGTGGGGGGCCCGGGGAATGGCGGAAAAGGGGCACACCCACGAAGTGATTTTGAAACATTATTATAGCGGCGTTGAGCTGGGGGAGCTCGGCGATTAAAATAAGAAAAGAAAGGGGGGACTGATTTAAATCCGTCCCCCCTTTCTTGTTTTTAGTTCGTGGAAGGTAAAAACAAAGGAACGGGGACAAGGACAAGAGGTGGGCAGATTTAACAAAAAGGAACGGGGACAGATTTCAAATCTGTCCCCGTCTTGCTCGTCTTGCTGTTGTTGTCTTCTTAGACCCCCAGACTCTTTTCCGTTTCCAGGATATCCAGGGTCGTCTTGATAACCGTGTCCGAGTTGAGGGACATGCTGTTGATCCCGCACTCCACGAGGAAGCGTGCGAACTCGGGATAGTCGCTCGGGGCCTGGCCGCAGATCCCGATTTTCTTGCCCATTTTGTTGGCTTTCGATATGGCGATCTTCACGAGATCCATGACGGCGCCGTTCCGCTCGTCGAAGATGTGGGACACCATGGCCGAGTCGCGGTCGAGGCCCAGGGTGAGCTGGGTGAGGTCGTTCGAACCGATGGAGAAACCGTCGAAGACCTTGCCGAACTCTTCGATGAGGACCACGTTGCTGGGGATCTCCACCATCATGTAGAGCTCCAGGCCGTTTTCCCCCTGGACGATGCCGTTGTCCTTCATGACCTGAATGACCCGCTTTCCTTCTTCTACGGTTCGGCAGAAGGGGATCATGAGCTTCACGTTGGACAGGCCCATGTCGTTCCGGACGATTTTCATGGCCTTGCACTCCAGGGCGAAGCCTTCCCGGTATCGCTCATCGTAGTAACGGGAGGCGCCCCGGAAGCCGATCATGGGATTTTCTTCGTCTTCCTCGAAGTAAATGCCGCCGATGAGGTTCTTGTATTCGTTGCTCTTGAAGTCGCTCATCCGGACGATGACGTCATTGGGGTAGAAGGCCGCTCCGATCTTGGCCACGCCTTGGGCGAGCTTGTCCACGAAGAAGTCCGTCTTGTTGGCGTATCCCCGGGTAAGTTCTTCGATTTCCTTCCCGATTTCCGGATCGGTGACCTTGTCGAAGTGGACCAGCGCCATGGGGTGGATCCGGATGAAATTGTTGATGATGAACTCCAGCCGGGCGAGACCGACGCCGTCGTTGGGGATGTGGGCGATGTTGAAGGCGTTTTCCGGGTTTCCCACGTTCATCATGATGGCGGTTCGCGGCCGCTTCATGTCCGTCAGGTTGACCCGGTCGATGTCGTATTTCAGGATGCCTTCGTAAACGTTGCCGATCTCCCCCTCGGCGCAGGACACGGTGGCCTCCTTAACGCCTTTCAGTTTCTCCGTCCCGTCTCCGGTCCCGACGATGCAGGGGACGCCGAGCTCGCGGCTCACGATGGCGGCGTGGCAGGTCCGGCCGCCCTTGTTCGTCACGATGGCCGCGGCGATTTTCATGATGGGCTCCCAGTCGGGGTCGGTCATGTCCGTAACGAGGACCTCGCCCTTCTTGAATTCCTTGATGTTGACCACGCTCTCGATGGTCCGTACGGGACCGGCGCCGATCTTGGATCCCACCGCCGTTCCCGTCACGAGAGGAGGTTTCGTTTCCTTCAGCGCGTAGGTTTCAAGGACCGTCACGTCCTTCTGGGACTGGACCGTTTCCGGCCGGGCCTGGAGGATGAAAAGCTCGCCGGTTTTCCCATCCTTCCCCCACTCGATATCCATGGGTTTGAAATAACCCGCTTTTTCCGAATAGTGGTCCTCGATGATGGCGGTCCAGCGGGCCAGTGTCAGGATGTCGTCGTCGCTGACGCAGAAACGCTGGCGGTCTTCCGGGGGAACGGGGACGATGGCCGTCGATTTCTCCCCCTCTTCGGCGTAGATCATCTTGACTTCCTTGGAGCCGAGTTTTTTCTGGACGATGGGCCGGAACCCCTTGAGGAGGGTCGGCTTGAAAACGTAGAACTCGTCGGGATTGACCGTTCCCTGGACGACCATTTCGCCGAGGCCGTAGGAAGCGGTGACGAGAATGGCGTCCTTGAATCCCGATTCCGTGTCAATGGAAAAGATGACTCCCGAGGCGTCGATGTCCGACCGGACCATTTTCTGGACACCGATGGACAGGTAGACGGACATGTGGTCGAAACCCTTGTCCTCCCGGTAGGAAATGGCACGGTTCGTAAAGAGGGAAGCGAAACATTTCTTGCAGGCGTCGATGACGCCGTCGGTTCCCCGTATGTTCAGGAAGGTCTCCTGCTGTCCGGCGAAGCTGGCGTCGGGAAGGTCTTCCGCCGTGGCGGAACTCCTGACGGCCACGTCGGTGTTTTCCCCGTATTCCTCGCAGAGTTTCCCGTAGGCCTCGGCGATGGCGTCCCGAAGATCGCCGGGGAGCTCGGCGTTGTAGATGAGGGAGCGTATCCTGGCGCCCCGGTCGCTCAGGTTCTGAATGTCGTGGGTATCGAGATCCGACAGGGCCTTCTCGATTTCTTCCTCGATTCCCGATGTTTCGAGAAGGTGCCGATAGGCGAAAGCGGTGACGGCGAAGCCGTCGGGAATGCTGACCCCCTTGGCGGTCAGTTCCCTTCTCATTTCACCGAGGGATGCGTTTTTCCCGCCCACTTCCGGGATATCGTCGAGTTCGAGTTCGTCAAACCACAGGACATATTTTTCGCCTTTCATGGGGCCCTCCTGGAGCGTGATGTACAACCGAAAAACTACTATCAACTTTGATCCGGCAAGTCAACATGAAAGAGGGAAAGAACGGTGCGGGGAGATTTCAAAACCGCTTGCCATGGAGCGAAAATTGTGAAATTGTGACGGCCTGACGGCGGGAGAACCAGCGGGACCGCCGCGAGGTCCGGCAAAGGGAGGCGAACCTTGAAAATAAATACGGCCCGGTTCCTCAAAAGCGGGGCATCCGCCCGCCACTATCCCGACCTCTCTCTTCCGGAGATCGCTTTCGCCGGCCGGTCCAACGTGGGGAAATCCTCCCTCATCAACACCCTGGTGAACCGGAAGAAACTGGCCCGCACGAGCGCCACCCCCGGCAAGACCCAGATGCTCAATTTTTTTCTCATCAACGACACCTGGGTCTTCGTCGACCTGCCCGGGTACGGGTACGCCCGGGTGCCCGAGGCCGTCCGGGCATCCTGGGGTCCCATGGTGGAGGCCTACCTCATGGAGAGGAAACTCCTTCGGCTCGTGGTTCTCATCCTCGACATCCGGCGGGACCCGTCGGAGCAGGACCTTTCCCTCCTGGCGTGGCTCCGTTTTTACAACCGTGCCCACGTTATCGCCCTGTCGAAGGCGGACAAGCTCTCCCGGGGCGTCCGCCGGCGCCGGGCCGGGGAGATCCGGGCCGCCCTGGAACTTGATTCCGACGAGACGGTCGTTCCATTCTCCGCCCGGACCGGGGAGGGTAAGGACGCCCTGTGGGGACTGATCCGAAAAACCCTGGCCGAGGCGGGTCTTCAAGAGGTTCCCGCCGGTCCTGGAGAGGACCCGAAATAGACCTTGACAGGCCTTCCAATATCTGTTAACCCGACCCCGTTTGCAGTCTTTGACAGCTCCGCGGAAAGCCCCTGTGCCGCGTTTCCCTGCATCCCTCGCCTTTGCGGCGTATCGTTGAGATGCGTACGCCTCATTCCCTGGGAGTCGGGCGCCCGGCCTCCGAATCTTTTTACGAAGCTGCCTGAATGTTTCTTTCACGACCTTTGACAGCGTGTGATCTTTGGCAGGAACTTGACAGGATTCTTAAATTATACGTAGGTAAAATCACTAACAGAGGTGCATAAAAGCGTGATCAGGGAAGAGGAAAAAATAGGCGCCGTGATGGTGGTCGGTTCCGGGATCGCCGGAATTCAGGCCTCTTTGGACCTGGCCAACTCGGGGATGAAGGTTTACCTCGTCGAGAATGACATCAGCATCGGCGGTGTCATGGCTCAGCTCGACAAGACCTTTCCCACCAATGACTGTTCTGCCTGCATTCTGTCCCCGAAGCTCGTCGAAGTGGGCCGCCATCCCAACGTGGACATCCTGACCCGGAGGACCGTTGAGGCCGTGGAGGGCGAGCCGGGCCGCTTCACCGTGAAGCTGAAAAAGGCCCCCCGGTTCATCGACCTGGACAAGTGCACGGGGTGCGGGGACTGCGCCGCCGTCTGTCCCGTCGACGTCCCGTCGGACTTCAACGAGGGGCTCGACGCGCGGAAAGCCATCTACCGGAAATTCCCCCAGGCCATTCCCAGCGGTTACGCCATCGACAAGCTGGGCACCTCGCCCTGCAAGGCCGCCTGTCCCACCCACATCAGCGTCCAGGGTTACGTGGCCCTCATCGCCAAGGGCAAGTTCAAGGACGCCCTGAAACTCATCAAGAAGGACAACCCCTTCCCCTCCGTTTGCGGCCGGGTGTGCAACCACCCCTGCGAGGAGGCCTGCAAGCGGGCGGAAGTGGACACCCCCATCGACATCATGCACCTCAAGCGCTTCGTCGCCGACCTGGACCTCAAGGACGAGACGAAGTACGTCCCCGAGATCAAGGAAAAGAAGAACAAGAAGGTCGGCATCATCGGTGCGGGCCCCGCGGGGCTCACGGCGGCCTATTACCTGGCCGTCGAGGGTTATGACGTGACGGTCTACGAAGCCCTGCCCGTGGCGGGCGGCTGGCTTTCCGTGGGCATCCCCGAGTACCGCCTTCCCAAGGACGTCCTCAATGCGGAAATAAAGATCATCGAGGAGGACCTGGGCGTCAAGATCGTTCTCAACACGAAAGTCGGGAAGGACATCTCCTTCGACGAGATCAGGAAGAACTTCGACGCCGTCTTCATCGGCGTGGGCTCCCACGTGAGCAGCAAGCTCGACGTCCCCGGCGAGGACCTGGAAGGGGTCTATCACGGCATCGATTACCTGAAGCGGGTCAACCTGGGCGAGAAGGTCTTCCTGGGGGACCGCGTCGCCGTCATCGGCGGCGGGAACGTGGCCATGGACGCCGTCCGGACGGCCGTCCGGACGGGCTCGAAGGACGTCTTCATCCTCTACCGGCGGTCCAGGGCGGAAATGCCCGCCTCCCCCGAGGAGATCCACGAGGCGGAGGAAGAGGGCATCCGCATGGAATTTCTCGTCGCCCCTGTCCGGATTATCGGCAAGGACGGCAAGGTTGCGGGGATCGAGTGCCTCCGCATGGAGCTGGGCGAACCCGACGCCAGCGGCCGCCGGAGACCGGTACCCATCAAAGGCTCCGAATTCACCATCGATCTCGACGCCGTCGTCCCCGCCATCGGCCAGACCGGCGACCTGTCCTTCATCCCCGGGGAAAGCGGCATTTCCGTCAACAAGTGGAACACTTTCGATGTCGATGAAGTCACCTTCGCCACGAATGTCGAGGGCGTTTTCGCCGGCGGCGACGACGTCACCGGACCGGCCACGGTGGTCAAGGCCATCAACGCGGGAAAGGAAGCGGCCGTCTCCATCGACCGGTACCTGAAGGGCGAGGATGTCCGGGCCGGGCGGGAGAAGAACTGGAAAGAGAACCTGGCCGACAAGGCGGATGTTTCAGAGGTGCCCAAGGAGGAGAGGGTGGTCATGCCCGCCCTGGACGCCGAAGAGCGGCGGACCCACTTCAAGGAAGTGATTCTCCCCATGACGGAGGAAGAGGCCGTCCGGGAAGCCAGCCGGTGCCTGAGCTGCGGCATCTGTTCCGAGTGCTACATGTGCGTGGACGCCTGCCTGGCCGGCTGCATCAATCACGACATGAAAGAGGAAGAGGAGACCATCGCGGTCGGCTCCATCATCGCCGCCCCCGGTTTCAAGGTCTTCGATTCCACCCTCCGGGGGGAATACGGTTTCGGGATCTACGACAACGTGGTGACGAGCATCCAGTTCGAGCGGATCCTGTCGGCCTCGGGCCCCCACTTCGGCCATGTCCAGCGGATATCCGACGGGAAAGAGCCCCGCAAGGTGGCCTTCATCCAGTGCGTCGGCTCCCGGGACACGAACTGCGGGAACACGTGGTGCTCCTCCGTCTGCTGCATGTACGCCACCAAGGAAGCCATCATCGGGAAGGAACACCTGAAGACCCTGGAGCCCACCATCTTCTTCATGGACATCCGGGCCCACGGGAAGGACTTCGACCGCTTCGTCAACCGGGCGAAGGACGAGTACGGCATCCGGTACATCCGCTCCATGCCGTCGTCCATCAAGGAACTCCAGCAGACGAAGAACCTCCTTCTCACCTACGTCCAGGAAGACGGCAGCCTGAAGGAAGAGGAATTCGACATGGTCATCCTCTCCGTGGGGCTAACCCCCCCGCCGGAGTCGGAGAAACTGGCCGCCGCCCTGGGAATCGATCTGGAGGAGCACGGGTTCTGCCGGACCCGGCTCGACAACCCTGTCCAGACCTCGAAAGAGGGAATTTACGTCTGCGGCGCCTTCGGCGGCCCCAAGGATATTCCCGAGACGGTCATGGAAGCGAGCGGCGCCGCCGCCTGCGCCTCGAGTCTCCTGGCGTCCCGCCGGGGAACCATGGTGGCGGAGGAAGAGCTTCCCATGGAAAAGGATCTCCGGGGCGTGGGGCCGAGGGTCGGCGTATTCGTCTGCCATTGCGGCATCAACATCGGCGGTGTCGTCGACGTCCCGGCGGTGGTGGAATACGCCAAGTCGCTCCCCAACGTGGTCTACGTCGCCGAGAACCTTTTCACCTGCTCCCAGGACACGGCGGACAAGATGACCGAGGTGATCCGGGACGAGAACCTCACCCGGGTCGTGGTCGCCTCCTGCTCGCCCCGGACCCACGAGGGGCTCTTCCAGGAGAACTGCGAAAAGGGCGGCCTGAACCGGTATCTCTTCGAGATGGCCAATATCCGGGACCAGGATTCGTGGGTCCACATGAACGAACCGGAAAAGGCCACGGAAAAGGCGAAGGACCTCGTCCGCATGGCCATTTCCAAGGCCCAGTTCCTGAAACCCCTCAAGGCGGGCCAGCTCGCCGTGAACCACAACGCCCTCATCATCGGCGGGGGCCTGGCGGGGATCACCGCCGCCCTGTCCCTGGCGGACCAGGGGTTCGAGTCCTACATCGTGGAGAAGGAAGACCAGCTGGGCGGGAATTACCGCAAGCTCTTCTTCACCCTGGAGGGGCTCGACACCCGGAAGCACCTGGCGGATCTCCTCGACAAGGTGGAAAAGAACGACAAGATCCACGTCTTCGTCGGCGCGGGCATCAAGAACCTCGAGGGCTTCATCGGGAACTACAAGACCACCGTCGACCAGAGCGGCAAGGAAACCACCTTCGAGCACGGCGTGGTCATCGTCGCCACGGGGGCCTATGAGCTGGAGACGAAGGAGTATCTCTACGGCGAGAGCGACCGGGTGGTCACCCAGCGGGAGCTGGAGAAGATGCTCGCCGAGAAGGACCCCCGGGCCGGTGAGTCGGGGAGCGTCGTCATGATCCAGTGCGTCGGTTCCCGGAACAAGGAACGGCCCTACTGCAGCCGCTACTGCTGCGGCGAGGCGGTGAAGAACGCCCTGAAGCTCAAGGAAGCGGACCCGGAACGGGACGTGACCATCCTGTACCGGGACATCCGGACTTACGGTTTCAAGGAGGACTACTACAAGGCGGCCCGGGAGGCGAACGTTCAGTTCATCCGGTACGACGAGGACCGGCCGCCGGTGGTGACGCAAAACGGCGGGAAGCTCAACATCGCCGTCTTCGACCCCATCCTGAACGAGCCGGTGAATCTCGAGGCGGGTCTTCTCGCCCTCAGCGTCGGTACGGCGCCCAACCCGGACAACGACGCCATTTCCAAGATGCTCAAGGTCTCGACGAACCAGGACGGCTTCTTCCTGGAAGCCCACGTGAAGCTCCGGCCCGTGGATTTCGCCACCGACGGCGTCTTCATGTGCGGTCTCGCCCACGCGCCCAAGTTCAGCGACGAGTCCATCACCCAGGCGAACGCCGCCGTTTCCAGGGCCTTGACGATCCTGACGAAGGACTTCATCGAGGCGGAGGGCAAAACGGCCTATGTCATCAAGGAGCGCTGCATGGCCTGCGGGCTCTGCGAAGTGAACTGTCCCTTCGGGGCCATCGCCGTGGATCTGAAGGAAGGCGCGGCGGTGGTCAACGCCGTCCTTTGCAAGGGCTGCGGGGTCTGCACGGCCTCCTGCCGGATGAACGCCGTCGATCTGAACGGGTTTACGAACGAGCAGGTGCTGTCGCAGATACGGGTCATGTAGGGGTGACGCGAAAAAAGACTATCTCGAGACCCACAGGGGTTCGTCAACACGAAGGAGAAACGGGGATCATATGGCGGAAAACAAACCACAGGAAGACTGGGAACCGAAAATCGTCGGAATCGTCTGCAACTGGTGCACCTATGCCGGTGCCGACCTGGCGGGAATCAGCCGGATCCAGTACCCACCCAATGTCCGGCTCATCCGGGTTCCCTGCACAGGCAGGATCAATCCCTTTTACGTCATGAAGGCCCTTCAGGAAGGGGCCGACGGGGTCCTCGTGTCGGGGTGCCACCCCGGGGAGTGCCATTATCTTACGGGAAACCTGTCCGCCCGGCGGAAGTTCAACATGCTTAAAAACTTCCTCACTTACGTGGGGATCGAGCCGGAGCGGGTGACCTTCACCTGGTGTTCCGCCTCCGAGGGGGACCGGTTCGCCCAGGTTGTGAAAGGGGTCACCGAGCGGGTGAAGGCCCAGGGGCCGGCGAAGAAGCTCGTCAAGGCCTTTTAGAAAATCCGCCCGGGGCAGGCCTGCGGGCCGGCGGGGGAAAGGTTTTTCAGCGCTTCCCGGCGGGGAGCGGGTTCTCACTGGATTCCAGAATGCGTGTCAAATAACGGGAGCGAGGAATTATAGACCGTGGAAAACGTAGCAAATCAACTTCGGGAAGAGGCGAAGAAGCTGTTGGAGGCGAAAAAGGTCGACGTCATCGTCGGCTACGAGAAAGGGACCCTGCCCCTACAGTCCGTTCCCTGCTTCATCGAAAAACCGGAGGATGTCCATCGGCTGGTCTGGGATGCCTTCTGCAGCCAGAACCTGGCGAAATTCGCCCATGACCTGATTCACCAGCATCGGGCCTCCCAGGTCCGGGTGAAACCGGAAGAGAGGACGAAGAAAGTGGTGGGCATCGTGGCCCGGGGGTGCACGACCCGGTCCATCGTCCTTCATCTTCAGGAAAGGCAGTACGGCCGAGACGAAGTGGTCGTTCTCGGTGTTCCCTGCACGGGATATGTCTCGAAGAAGAAGGCGGCGGAGGCGGTCGGGGGTGAAGAGATTACCGGCGCCGAAGTGAAGGGGAAAGACCTGGTTCTCGAAACGTCGGCGGGGCCGAAGACGGTTCCCCTCGAGTCGGTCCTTTCCGACAGCTGCCTGACCTGCCCGTTCAACAATCCCGTGATTTCCGACATCACCATCGGCGAACCGGCCCCGCCCATGAACGCCGGCGGGGAGTACGACAAGGTGGACGCCTTCGAGAATCTTCCCATTGAGGAAAGATGGGCCTACTTCACGAAGGAAATGGCCAAGTGCATCCGTTGCTTCGCCTGCCGGAACACCTGTCCCTCCTGTTACTGCAAGGTCTGCTTCGCCGAGCAGAACCAGCCCGCGTGGATCGGGGTTTCCGTGGACCCCTCGGACACCCAGATGTTCCAGCTCATGAGGATCTTTCACATGGCGGGCCGGTGCGTCGACTGCGGGTCCTGCGTCGAGGTCTGCCCCATGGGGGTGGATCTCCGCACGTTCCTGAAGAAACTCGACAAGGACGGGTTCGATCTTTACGACAACCGGGTGGGCGCCGACATGGACAGCCCGCCGCCGCTCAGCACCTTTTCAAACGAGGACAAGGAAGAATTCATTTACAACCCTGAATAGCAGGATGAACGGAGACGATATGGGAGCGTTCTTGGAAGAAGTCAACAGGCGAATCGACGGCGTACCCATCCAGCGGTGCTACCACTGCCGGAAATGTTCCGCCGGCTGTCCCGTGGCCTTCGCCATGGAGTACAACCCCAACAAGGTCATCAAGATGATCCAGATGGGGAAACGCCAGGAGGTGCTGAACAGCTCGACCATCTGGCTCTGCGCTTCCTGCGAAACCTGCGTGACCCGCTGTCCCAACGACGTGGACATCGCCCGGATGATGGACGTCCTCCGGGAAATGGCCATCGAGGAAGGGACGGGCGCCCGGGAGGCAAATATCCTCAAGTTCCACGAGGCGTTTCTCTCCGGCGTGAAATCCGGCGGCCGGATCAACGAGCCCATGATGATCGCCCGGTACAAGATGACCACGGGGGATCTCTTTTCCGACCTCAAGCTGGGTCTCGACATGTTCATGAAGGGCAAGCTGGCCCTCGTGTCCCCGAAAACGAAGGACGTGGCGTCCGTTCGCAGAATATTCGACAGAACGAAAAACAAGTGACGCGTCAATAGATTCTAAGGAGGCGGTCTTTGAAGGTTTCATATTATCCGGGATGTTCGCTCCATGCCACGGGGAAGGAATACGACCAGTCCGTCAAGGCCGTGAGCCAGGCCCTGGGGATCGAGCTGGCCGAGGTGAACGACTGGTCGTGCTGCGGCGCCTCTTCGGCCCACATGACCAACTTCAAGCTTTCCGTGGCCCTGCCGGCGAGAAACCTCGCCGCGGCAGAGAAAGCCGGCCTCGATGTCATGGTTCCCTGCGCGGCCTGCTTCAACCGGTTCAAGATGGCCCAGCACCATCTCAAGGGCAACGAGGCCCTGAAAAAGGAGATCGAGGAGATCATCGGGGCGCCTTACCGGGGTGACCTGTCGGTACGGAACCCCATTGACATTTTCTTCAATGACATCGGTCTCGACGAACTGGCGGCCAGGGTGACCCGGAAGCTCGAAGGCCTGAAGCCCGTTTCCTACTATGGGTGTCTGCTCCTCAGGCCTCCCGAGGTCTGCGAGTTCGACAACTACGAAAATCCCGTCATGCTCGACAAGATGATGACCGCCCTCGGGGCGGAGCCGAAGAACTGGTCCTGCAAGACCGACTGCTGCGGCGGGAGCCTCACCCTGGGGAAAACGGAAATCGTGGTTCGCCTCGTGGACAAGCTCATGACCATGGCGAGGGAAGCGGGGGCGAACTGCCTGGTGACGGCCTGCCCCGTGTGCATGGCCAACGTGGACATGAGGCCCACCCCGGAACTCCGGCTTCCCGTCTTCTACTTCACCGAGCTCATCGCCCTGGCCCTGGGCCTTCCGGGCCCCGAGGGGTGGTTCCGTCTTCACAGCACGGACCCGTCGCCCCTCCTCAAATCCCTGGGGCTCCTGTAACGGGGGGCAAAAAGAAGAAGGTATCGGAAGGTCAACGGAACCTGACATATCAATGAAGATCTAAGGGAAGATATGGAAAAGAGAATCATCAAAAAAGAAAGCCTGGCCGACCTGGTGAAGAAGCTCACCGCCGACATGACCGTCTACGCTCCCGTTAAAGAGGAAGACAACATCGTCTATGCCGTTCTCGAGGAAGGGAAGGAGCCGTTTCTCCCGTACAAGAACACGAAAGACGCGCCGAAGAACCTTTTCTTCCCCCAGGCGGAGACGCTCCTTCGTTTCATGAGGACCCCCCGGGGGATGGAACTGGAGGAAGACGAAGCGGGGAAGGCGAAAGAGGTGGTTCTCTTCGGGGTACGGCCCTGCGACGCCCGAAGCTTCGTCCTTCTGGACGCCCTTTTCAACCAGGATCAGTGGAAAGACCCCTACTACATCGAACGGCGGGAGAAAGCGACGGTCGTTTCCCTCGGGTGCGTCCATCCCCCCTATACCACCTGTTTTTGCACGTCCGTGGGCGGCCATCCCCTTTCGACGGAGGGGGCGGACGTTCTTTTGACCGATCTCGGTGATTCGTACCTGGCGGAATTCCTGACGGCCAAGGGCGAAGCCCTCCTGGCGAAATGGGGGGATCTGCCGAAGGCGGACGAAGAGGCCGACAAGAAAAAAGCGGCCCTCGTGAAACAGTCGGAAAGCGAGATCCAGTCCAGGATTCCGGGAAAGGAAATCAAGGCCTGGCTGGACGAGAACTTTGAACACCCGTTCTGGGACACCATCCACAAGAGCTGCCTGGCCTGCGGGACCTGCACCTACCTTTGCCCCACCTGTCACTGTTTCGACATCACCGACGAGGTCAAGAAGGGAGAAGGCAAGCGGGTCCGGTCCTGGGATTCGTGCATGTACTGGCTCTTCACCCAGGAGACGTCGGGACACAACCCCCGGACCTCCCAGAAGCAGCGGTGGCGGCAGCGGCTCATGCACAAGTTCAAGTATTTCGTGGACAACTTCGACGCCATCGCGTGCGTGGGATGCGGAAGGTGCGTCATGTACTGCCCGGTGAATATCGACATTCGGAAGATCGTGACGGATATTTCGAAATTATAGTTTCGGGAGAAGGTGATGGAGAGGAACCCTTATTTGCCCATTCCTGTTGAAGTCGTAAAAATTACGACGGAAGTGGATACCAAAGACATCAAAACGTTCCGGCTTGCCTTCGTGAACAAGGAAGACGAAGAGAGCTTCAAGTACCTGCCGGGACAGTTCGGGGAACTTTCCATTTATGGAAAAGGAGAGTCCCCCATCGGAATCGCCTCATCCCCGACCCAGAAGGGCTTCCTGGAATTCACCGTCCAGCGGGCCGGGGTCGTCACGACGGCCCTGCACAACATGGAAGAAGGCACCGTCATGGGTGTCCGCGGCCCCCTGGGAAACTGCTGGCCCCTGGAATACCTGGAAGGGAAGAACGTCGTCATCGTCGGGGGCGGATTCGCTTTCACGACCCTCCGGTCCCTCCTGAACTACATGCTTTACGAGGAGAATCGTGCCCGCTTCGGCGACATCACCGTGGTTTACGGCGCCCGGTCTCCCGGCCTCCTCATCTACAAGGACGAGCTCGCCGAGTGGGCGAAACGAAAGGACCTGAACCTGAATGTCACCGTGGACAAGGGGGACGAGGGCTGGACGGGCCGGGAGGGTTTTGTGCCCACGGTCTGCAAGGAGATCGCCCCGAGTTCGGAAAACGCCGTGACGGTCATCTGCGGCCCCCCCATCATGATCCGCTTCACCCTCCCCGTCTTTTTCGACCTCGGTTTTTCCAAGGAAAACATCTACACCTCCCTGGAAATGAGGATGAAATGCGGCATCGGGAAGTGCGGCCGATGCAACGTGGGAAGCAAGTACGTCTGCAAGGATGGTCCCGTTTTCTCTCTGGCGGAACTGGACAAGCTGACCAAGGAGTACTGATCGATATCCCGGGACGGCGCTTTTTGTTCCGTCAAAGGGGAAAAACGTGTTTTTCCGCAGGGAGCCTTCGGGCTCCCTGTTTCTTGAGCGGCCCACACACCGCCCCGTGTTGCCGGGCCGCCCGATGAAAGCATCACGCCTGTCATCCCATTTCGGCACGGATTTTGCTTGCATTCGCGGAAGGGAAAATCCACCCCCGCCGGATACGGAGATATTTTCACGGCGGTCTGTTTTTGAGGACCGCCAACGGGAGGCCAAGCCTTGAACAGGATCATCGATAAAAAAGAACTTTCAGAAAGCATCTGGAAAATGGTGCTTGAAGCGCCGGAGATCGCCCGGAAACGAAAGGCCGGCCAGTTCATCGTCCTCATGACCCATGACAGGGGGGAGCGCATTCCCCTCACCATGGTGGATTCGGACGAAGCGAAGGGAACGGTCACCATCGTCTTCCAGGTGGTAGGCAAAACGACCCGGTACCTGGCGGACATGAAAACGGGCGACAGCCTGCACGCCATCCTCGGCCCCCTGGGGCACGCCACGGAGATCGAGAATTTCGGGACGGCGCTTTGCGTCGGCGGCGGTGTGGGAATCGGGGTGGTCTACCCCATTTCCAGGGCTCTCAAGGAAGCGGGGAACCGGGTGATCTCCATCATCGGGGCACGGACGAAGGACCTCCTGATCCTGGAAGACGAGATGAAGGCGGCAAGCGACGTTCTTTACGTGGCCACGGACGACGGCAGCTACGGCATACCGGGCTTCGTCACGTCCGTCCTCAAAGATGTCCTCGATTCGAAAGAGAAGGTGGACCGGGTCTTCGCCATCGGTCCCGTGCCCATGATGCGGGCCGTTTGCAATGTCACCCGGGCTTACGGCGTGAAAACCATCGTGAGCCTCAACCCCATCATGGTCGATGCCACGGGCATGTGCGGCGCCTGCCGGGTGAACGTGGGCGGGAAAACGAAACTGGGCTGTGTCGACGGTCCCGAGTTCGACGGTCACGAGGTGGATTTCGATCTCCTCATGAAGCGCCTTCGGATGTACTGTGACGAGGAGGAAAAAGCCATGGAAAGCTACCTGTGCGGGTGCCGCGATGGAAAATAACAGGGAAAAACCGGCGAAGAAGGAAAAAATCCCGAGGCAGTCCATGCCGGAGCAGGAACCGGCGGTCCGGGTCCGGAATTTTCTCGAGGTTCCCCTGGGCTACGAAGCGGAACGGGCGGTCCTGGAAGCGAAGCGCTGCATCCAGTGCAAGAAGCCCACCTGCATTGCCGGCTGTCCCGTGGATGTGGACATCCCGGGTTTCATTCAGAAAATCGCCGAGGGGGACTTTTCCGGGGCCGCCCGGAAGATCAAGGAAACGAACAGCCTTCCCGCCGTCTGCGGAAGGGTCTGTCCCCAGGAGATCCAGTGCGAACAGGTCTGCATCCTGGGGAAGAAGGGCGATCCCGTGGCCATCGGGCGACTCGAGCGGTTCGTGGCGGATTACGAGCGCGCCCAGGGGGAGGTCGATGTCCCCGAGTGCGCCGCCCCCACGGGCAAGCGGGTGGCCATCGCCGGGGCCGGCCCGGCGGGGCTCACCGCGGCGGGGGATCTCGTGAAATTGGGCCACGACGTGACCATCTTCGAGGGCCTCCACAGGGCCGGCGGCGTCCTCGTCTACGGCATTCCCGAGTTCCGCCTTCCCAAGGCCATCGTCGAGGCGGAAGTCGCCTACCTCGAGAAGATGGGGGTGAAGATTGTCACGAGCGCCGTCATCGGGAGGCTGAAGACGGTGGACGACCTCTTTGCCGAGGGCTACGACGCCGTTTTCCTGGGCGTCGGAGCCGGTGCTCCCGTCTTCATGAACGTACCCGGCGAAAACCTGGGAGGGATCTATTCGGCCAACGAGTACCTGACCCGGTCAAACCTCATGAAAGCCTACCTGTTCCCCGAATACGACACGCCCATCGCCCGGGGAAAGAACGTGGCCGTCATCGGCGGCGGCAACGTGGCCATGGACTCGGTCCGGACGGCCCTGCGCCTGGGGGCTGAAAACGCCTACATCATCTACCGCCGGTCCCGGGCCGAGATGCCCGCCCGGGCGGAGGAAATCCACCACGCCGAGGAAGAGGGTGTCCAGTTCCGGTATCTCACCACCCCCGTGGCATACGAGGGGAACGAGGACGGCTGGGTGACGGGCATGCGCTGCCTCCGCATGGAACTGGGGGAGCCCGACGAATCGGGCCGGAGAAGGCCCGTTCCCGTCGAGGGGTCGGAGTACCTCATCCCCGTGGACATGGTCGTCGTGGCCGTGGGGACGACGGCCAACCCGGTCATCCCGGCGACCACCCCGGGGCTCGAGACGAACCGCTGGGGCTACATCATGACCAACGAGGAAACGGGGGAAACGAGCCGCCCCGGCGTTTACGCCGGTGGGGACATCGTCACCGGCTCGGCGACGGTCATCCTCGCCATGGGGGCGGGAAAGAAGGCCGCCCGGGCCATTCACGACTATCTTTCGAAATAGAAAACGTAGAAAATTGATAAAAAGGGGGACACTCTTAAATACAATAACTTTTAAAAAAAGTTATTGTATTTAAGGGTGTCCCCCCTCCTGCTCTACTTTGAATTATTTAAGGGTGTCCCCCTTCTTTTTAAGTCCCCCTTCTTTGATCAATCAGCCGTCTTTCCGGCTCCAGTCGTAGGGAATGTCGTTGTCGTGGGGGTCCACCCGGTACTCGTCGGGGTCGTCGTAAGCGTAGACTTCCGTGGGGATGTTCACCACGATGGCCTCCGTCTCGGAAACGCACTTGAACCCGTGGTAGACATAAGGCGGGATCTGGATGAGAACGGGGTTGTGCTCCCCGGCGAAGAACTGGTTCACCTCCCCCCGGGTGGGGGAGTCCTCCCTCGAATCGTAAAGGACGATCTTCATCATTCCCCGGACCACCGCCATGGCATCGAACTGTTTCTTGTGATAGTGCCACCCCTTGACGACGCCGGGATAGGCCGTGGTCATGTAGACCTGGCCGAATTTTTTGAAAAGGGCGTCGTCCGCCCGCAGAATTTCCATCAGCCGCCCCCGCTCGTCGGGGATGACCCGAAGTTTTTTTACTACAACACCTTCGATCATCTGTCCTCCACTGAACTGGCATTGGCTGCAACTGCCCACAACCAACTGCCCCATTATCACATTCAATAGAAAAAAAACACTTGTGATCCCTCGATCTCTCATATAGTTCCTGGGAGACGGGCTTTATTGAAGGCATTGTTTTCGATTTTCCGTAGAATCCGGTTTAAGATGCTGCTGGTCTTCTCGGACCCTCTCTTTTTACAAGCCACAGCCGGTATTGTGACTGCAGGAAGAACAAGGGCGGCCAATTGTTCGATTAATATATTTTTCAGTACCACCATGAAGCCACGACCTTGAGAGTAATGATTTCTTGAAAGAGCAAACATTCTGATTATGCTGGTCATGTCGTAAAATGGAAAAATGTGATTTCCGGTTCTTCGTCCTCAAAATTTGATCTTTTTTGTTTTTAAAAATGAGAACTCTGAGTGCCTTTATGTTGCTTTTTTCCGCGTTCCGCCGGTCGCTATTCCCACACGTGTTACAATCTGATGTTCGCATATTTATTTAACGAGGAAAGGTACTTATGACAGGAGAGAGAATAAAAGATCAGGCCACTCGATACGCCGCTCTTGCAATTATGATAGCAGGGGCTTTTCTCAGGTTGAATCAGTATGCGGCGAATCGGTCTCTGTGGCTCGATGAAGCAATGCTGGCCCTGAACATCGTTAACCGGTCTTTCGGGAATCTCCTTGGTCCGCTGGATTACAGTCAGGGAGCCCCTATCGGTTTTCTATTGGCTCAGAAAACGATGGTGACAGCTTTCGGCGGCGAGGATTTTGTTCTGAGAATCTTTCCCGTGATGGCGTCACTGGCGGCACTGTATCTGATGTACCGGGTGTCATTTCGATATGTCGGCAGTATCGGCGGTCTCATTGCGCTCGGATTGTTCAGTCTGTCCGGCCCAATGATTTATTACGCATCTGAAAACAAGCAGTATTCCACGGATGTTTTCTTCACCCTGCTGCTTCTTTTCCTTGCTGGAAAATGTCTTGAAAAGGATGCAGGACGAATTGATTATATGTTTTTGTGTGCTTTCGGCACCGTGTCCATTTTCTTTTCCCATCCGGCTTTGTTCATCCTGTCCGGCGTCGGGATCGGACTGATCGTAAATGATTTCGTTGCAAAAAAAAGAGAGCAATGGGTGTGGACAGGGTGGACGTTTCTGATATGGTTCATTTGCTACATTTTTCTTTATATTGTGTCTCTAAGAACCCTGGCGTCAAATTCAAGCCTTTTAAATTACTGGAAAAATGCCTTTATGCCCTGGCCTCCCTGGGAGGATCTCTCCTGGTTCATAAATGTGTTTTGTGGTTTTCTGAGAGATCCTGCCGGACTGACAAATCCGCCCTTTTTCATTTTCCTCCTTGTTGCGGCTGGAGTTGTCTCATTCTTCTATCGCAGAAAGTCGGCTGGACTGGTTCTCGTGGTGCCCTTTGCTGCCGTCCTCATTGCCTCAGCCTTTCGTAAATATCCTGCCAGCGGACGGTTACTTCTTTTCCTGGGGCCTGTCATATACCTTCTCATTGCGGAAGCCCTGGAGACTGTGAGGATTCTCCTGAAGAGAATACACCCGTGGGCCTCGTGGGTGTGCCTTGTTCCTTTGGTAATCTATCTATTCATGCATCCTGTTGCGCTAGCCGCTCAACGTGTTGAAAATCCCGAAATGAGAGAGCATATAAAACCGGTTCTTGCTCATGTTCAGAAAGAACGATCGCAGAGTGATGTGGTCTATGTTTACTACAGTTCATGGCCGGCCTTTTCCTTTTACGCCGGGAAATACGGTTTTGATGAGAACGAGGCTGTAGGTGGAATAAGATCAAGAGAAGCCCCTGGAAAATACATACTTGATATTGAAAAACATGCCGGCAAGGGTCGGATCTGGGTGATTATCTCTCACAATTGCTTCTGGTGTCCCGTGAATGAAGAAAAATTCATTATTCATAATCTAAGTGACAGGGCAACCTTGAGAGATGTCTACAAGGCCCCCGGTGCATCGGTCTATCTATATGATTTTTCAACATGAAAGCATTGGGCTTGCGTCGACAGATCTTGGAACACCGATTCGAACGTAAGATGAGACGTCCTGGATATTTTCGTCTCTGAGAGTGCCGGCGCAGGTTGATGCCCGCCGATTAAGGTTTTCCCTTTCCCGTGGAGCTGTTAGAATTCAAATACCTGAGGGACAAGAGAAAAATACATGGATAAGCTTTTCTATGTTATAGAGGGAACATGGCCTTCTCCTGAATTTTCGAAGAAATGGAAATGACCGATAAAGATATTGCCTTTATGAAGAGAGCCCTTCGCCTGGCCCGCAGGGGCGCGGGACAGGTGAGCCCAAACCCCATGGTGGGGGCAATTCTCGTGAAGGGAGACCGGATTATAGGCGAAGGATACCATGAGCGGTTCGGGGGGCCTCATGGGGAGATTAACGCCTTCGACAGGGCGACCGAATCACCGGCGGGGGCAACCCTGTATGTAACCCTGGAGCCCTGTTTCCACCACGGGAAAACACCGCCCTGCGTGGACCGGGTGCTCCGGGAGAAGCCGGCCAGGGTCGTCATCGGTACCGCCGACCCCAATCCCCGGGTGTCGGGGCGAAGCGTCGGGCGGCTCCGGGAGGCGGGCGTTTCCGTCACCGTCGGCGTCCTGGAACGGGAATGCCGGGACCTGAATGAAACCTTCTTCAAATTCATGGAAACGGGCCTGCCCTTTGTCACGGTGAAATACGCCCAGACCCTGGATGGCCGGATCGCCACGGCGACGGGCCACTCCCGGTGGATCAGCTCCGGGCCATCCCTGAAATACGCCCACCGGCTTCGGAGCCTTCACGACGGGATCCTCGTCGGGGCGGGGACGGTCCTGAAGGACGACCCCGATCTGCGGGTTCGCCTGGTCCGGGGGCGAAACCCCCTGCGGGTCGTTCTCGACGCGTCCCTGTCCGTTTCCCCCGCGGCAAATGTTTTTCAGAATCAGGAACAGGCGAAATCGCTTTTATTTACCACGTCGGGGCACGATGAGGAAAAACTTGAGAAATTTCGGAATCGGGGAGTGGCCGTGGAGGTCCTTCCCGAAGGCCGGCAGGGGGGCGTCGACCTGGCCGCCGCCCTGCCGGTCCTCGCCGGGCGGGGGATCAGTTCCCTTCTCGTGGAGGGCGGAAGTTCCGTGATTACCTCTTTTGTCCGGGAAGGAAAGGCCGACAGGTACCTCGTCATTGTCGCCCCGAAACTGGCGGGGAAGGGGATCGAGGCCTTGGGAGACCTGGGGGTTCTCACCATGGACGACGCCGTCCGTTTAAGGTTTCGGACCGTCCGCCGATACGGGGACGATGTCGTCCTGGACGCCCGGCCCCTGGAACGCCCGGCGTGACGGCCATGCCCTGGTACGCCCTTTACACGAAAAGCCGCCACGAGGACAAGGCCGACCAGGGCCTCCGGCTCAAGGAATATACCACTTATCTTCCGAAAATCGAGGTCTGGAGCCGGCGCAGGGACCGAAAAAAGAAGATCTTGATTCCCCTTTTTGCCGGGTATCTTTTCACGTACGTGGACGACCTGACAAACGACGTCAAGGTGGACATCCTGAAAACCCACGGCGTCGTCCGGATCCTCGGCAAGCCAAGCAGCCCCGTCCCGTCCCCCGTCCCGGAGGCCCAGATCGACGCCATCCGGAGAATTCTCGACTCAAAAGTGGAAATCGTTCCCCATCACTATCCCCGTCTGGGGGAACGGGCCCGGATCATCGACGGGCCCTTCCGGGGCATCGAGGGGGTTGTCCGGGCGACGGATTACAAAAAAAACCTCTTTGTCGTGTCCATCGATCTCCTTCAGCGCTCCGTCGCCATTAAGCTCGAGGGGTTCCAGGTCGAACGGGCATAGGCAAAGGGGACCGGGGCCGGGGATGAGCCCTGCTTATGGACTATCCCGGAGAATCGGCCTGGATTTCAGGGTGGCCGGGACATGAATTTTCAAGAATCGGTCTGTTCCGGTGAAGGAAAGAGGGGTGGCGGGAGGCCTATCCGGGATGTCGGAAGGCTTCCCGGGCTTCCCGGACCAGCTCCTCCTCCCGGGAGCGGTACATGGGGGAGAAGTGAAAGACCGTGAGATGTCCCGCCCCCGCCTCCCGGGCCAGGCTTCCCGCCTGGGCCGCCGTGAGATGGTATTTCTGGAAGGCGCGCTCCCGATCTTCCTGGAGGAAAGGCGCCTCGATGATGAGAACGGTGGCGCCGGAAGCGAGTTCGACGATCTTTCTCCGGTTTTCCTCGCTGTAAAGGGCATCGGCCACGTAGGCGATTTTTTTGCCCGGCGAGACCCCTACGACGCTGTCCCGGAGATAGCCGAGGGACAGGCGGACCTTCGGGGCGGCGGGATCCGACTTTTTCCCCCGGACGGTGATTTCCGTGTCATCGGGGTCATTCCGGAGGAGGCTTTTCTTCAATTCCGTGAGCCAGGGGCCCACGGGAAGATTCATGGCGTCGAGGACGTTCTTTTTGATGTGAAGGTGCTGTTTCTCCGCCACGGAGACGGCCAGGGAAGGGACCTGGTGGTCCAGGAGGACGCCTTGGACGAACAGGTCGTCCCTGTCGACAAGACAGCCAGGACCCTGCTTCTTTTCCTTGTAGTTCTCTCTTCGAAAGGAGCGGCCGCACTCGTACCGCGCTGATTTTCGGTAGGATTCGCCCACCTCGGTGACCGCGAACCGGAGCCGGTTCGTGTAATTTTCAACGAGATTCCAGGTATAGGCCCCGAACTTGCTTTCCACGTGGGCCATGAAGCCGGGAGGGCCGAAAAGGGAAATGTCCTGGTCCCGGCCCAGGCAGATGCGCAGAAAATGGTCGAAACCGATGAAATGATCCATGTGGGCGTGGCTGATGAAACCATGGCTCACTTTCAGGAGTTTTCTCGGGGACAGCCGGGAGAGGTCCCCCATGTCGAGGAGAAAGGCCTCCCGGCGGTGCTTCAGCTCCAGGTAAACACCGGGGTCTCCGAAAGGGTCGTTTATGAGCTGAGGGACGAGCATTTTCCACCGCGGCGCGGAAGTGATCCATCAAGGGCGTTTTTGGGGTCCTTTGGGGGCCTCGTTTTTTCATAGGGGTATTTCCCCGTTTCTGTCAAGAGGTGCGGCCCCGTGAAGACTTTCAAGTTCAGCGTTTCCCCGGGGAAACAGGAGGAACTGAAAAACCGGATGGCCGCCCTGGGTGTCCGGGAGGAGGATTTCAGGGAAACCTTTGTCCGGTCATCCGGCCCCGGGGGCCAGAAGGTCAATCGGTCGGCCACCTGCGTTTTTCTCGTCCACGAGCCGACGGGCCTTTCCGTCAAGTGCCAGGAAACCCGGTCTCAGGCCATGAACCGGTTTCTGGCCCGGCGGCTGCTCCTGGACCGGCTGGAGGCCCGTGAGGCCGGTGCCGTGGCGGCGGAAAAAGAGAAGCGGGAAAAGATCCGCCGGCAAAAGAGACGGCGGTCGAGGCGGGCCCAGGCAAAGGTCCGGGACTTCAAGGAAAGGCAGTCGGAGAAAAAGGCCATGCGGTCGAAAAACCGGGCCCCCGAGCCTTAGGCCGGCCCCTTCCTGTTTCGGTACCGCCTTCAGCGGGAGGTCCCTTCAGGGCCGTCTTTCGCGGCGCGGCTTCGTAAGGGGACGGACGGCGGGCGGCAGGCACAAAAAAAGAGGGAAAGACACGGTTTATTCGCTTTCCCTCTTTTTCCTTATGAGTCCGGTTGTTCTGTTTAGCCCGTCACGATGCTGAGAAGCGGGTTGGCGTAGAGGATGACGAGACCGATAACGAGGGCGTAGATAACGCAGGACTCGGCCATGGCCATACCGACGAGCATGGTCAGCATGATTTTCCCCTGGGCGTCGGGGTTCCGGCCCACGGCGCTCGAACCACCGCTGGCGGCGTTCCCGATTCCCATACCGGAACCGATGGCGCCGAGACCCACGCCGAGACCGGCACCGATGAGGGCGCAGCCGACGACGATGGCCTTTGTGTAGGCGGCCGTGTCTGCCGACGCGCCTTCACTGGCCAGGGCGAACGAGGCGGTGAGGAAGAGGACGCCCAGTACGAGGAGCCCCATGGAAATGGTTTTCAAAGACTTTCTCATTTTACTCTCCTTTCCTTGAATTTCCCGGGGAGGGCCTTTTTCGCGGCCCTCCTTTCGGCGTGCCCTATCTATCGATTCGAAAAGAATTTGTCAAGAGTTATTTCCCGTGTTATTCCCTTCGTCAAAACAACTCGGCCTGGGAGGTCGCAGGCGGACCGGAGCCCGCGAACCGGGGGCGGCCGAAAACGGGAAGAAGGGAATGGACGTCAAGAGGAAAAAACTGGCCGGGAGCATCCAGGGGGACATCCCCCTCGTCAAGAGACCCTTCGAGCGCCTGGCGGCGGAGGCCGGGCTTTCGGAAAAGGAGGCCCTCGAGGCGGTCCGCCAATGGCTGGACGAGGGGACCCTTCGAAAGTTCGGGGCGGTCCTGCGCCACCGCCGGGCGGGGTACGGCGAAAACGCCATGGTCGTCTGGGCGGTCCCCCCGGAGAGGCGGGAAGAGGTGGGGCGGCTCTTCGCCTCTTTTCCCGAGGTGAGCCACTGCTACGAGAGAACACCCGCTTTCGAGGGACGGTATGTCCTTTACACGATGGTTCACGGCCGGGGGAGGGCGGTGAAGGACATCGTGTCGTCCATGTCCCGCCGAACCGGCGTCGCAGACTGCCGGATTCTGGAAACGGTGAGAGAATTCAAAAAAACGAGCATGAGGTATTTTCCATGAGAGAACGGAGCGCTTCCCTGTTTGAAAGGGCGGAAAAAGTCATTCCCGGCGGGGTGAACAGCCCCGTGCGGGCTTTCCGGGCCGTCGGGGGCGACCCCGTCTTCATCCGCCGCGCCGGCGGGGCCCGGGTGTACGATTGCGATGGGAATTCCTACGTGGACTATCTTTCTTCGTGGGGTCCCCTCATTCTCGGCCATGCCCACCCGGCGGTGGTCGAGGCGATCACGAGGGCCGCCGCCGACGGGACGAGCTACGGCCTTCCCACGGAAAGGGAGGTGGAGATGGCGGAAATCCTCGTTTCGGCCTTCCCGGCCATGGACCAGGTGCGGCTCGTCAGTTCGGGGACGGAGGCGACCATGTCGGCGCTCCGCCTGGCCCGGGCCTTCACCGGGAGAGACGGGATCGTCAAGTTCGAGGGAGGCTATCACGGCCACGGCGACGCCCTCCTGGCGAAGGCGGGCTCAGGGCTCGCCACCTTCGGGATTCCCGGGAGCCCCGGGGTTCCCCGGGTGTTCGCCGAGTTGACGGCCACCCTGCCGTACAATGACGAAGAGGCTGTGCGGGCTTTCCTGGAAAGCCGGGGCGACACCGTGGCCGCCGTCATCGTCGAGCCCGTGGCGGGGAACATGGGCGTCGTTCCCCCGGCGCCGGGATTTCTGGAATCCCTGAGGGACCTCACGGCGGCAAAGGGCATCGTCCTCATATTTGACGAGGTGATCACCGGGTTCCGGCTGGCCTTCGGGGGCTGCCAGACCCTTTCGGGCATTGCCCCCGACCTGACCTGCCTGGGCAAGATCGTGGGCGGCGGGCTTCCCGTGGGCGCCTTCGGAGGAAAAAGGGAAATCATGGAAATGCTCGCCCCGGCGGGCCCGGTCTACCAGGCGGGGACCCTGTCGGGAAACCCCCTGGCCGTCGCCGCCGGTCTTGCCGTCCTGAAGATCCTGAAAGAAAAGAATCCCTATGAAGACCTGGAAAGGAAAACGGCGGGCCTGTGCGGTGACCTGTCCCGGATCTTCGAGGAAGGCGGGATTCCCGTGGCGGTCAACCGGGTGGGCTCCATGTTCACCATTTTCTTTCAGCCCGGTGACGTCCGCGATTTTGCCACGGCTTCCCAAAGCGACACGGCCCGCTTTTCAAGATTTTTTCGGGCCATGGCGGCAAACGGCGTCCTCTTCCCGCCCTCCCAGTTCGAGGCGGCGTTCCTTTCCACTGCCCATGGGACAGAGGAGACGGACCGGACCCTGGAGGCGTGCCGGCGGGCCGTTAAAACCTTGTAGCGGGGGCGCTTCATGGCTTTGACAGCACGGTGGAATTGATATATATGTCTGAACAACCCGTCCTCGGCCCGGCGGTTTTGCAGGGGCCGGGAACGGGCACAATACGATTGGCGGACGGTCGGAGAAACTCCTGAAAAAGAGAACCGGAGTGGGGTTCCAGCAGGCGGGATGTAACCGAGAAAGCGGAGCTGTGCCCGAAAGCATCTTTGCCCCGCCGCGCCTCCTTTCCCGTCACCGCCTTTTCAGGAGCATCCGCCGGCCGGAATTGAAAAAAACAATGCAGAAAGGAAACTCGTCGTGGCCATACTGGAAAACAGAGAAGCCCTCATCGGCTACATGAAGGAAAACGGTGTCGAACTCTCCATAGCACCTGACGGCGAAGTGTTCACCCTTCCCGGGCCGGAAGACTACGAAACAGAATTCGACCGTCTCAGGGAGATGGTCGACGAAGAGAAAGCCCGGGGCCGGGAGATCGTCGTCGTCATGGGTATCGGCTTCGTCGGTGCCGTCATGGCGGCGGTGGTGGCCGATTCGGCGGACAGGCATTCGGGGGAACCGAAGAAATTCGTTATCGGAATGCAGCGGCCCTCCCCTCGGTCGTACTGGAAGATCCCGTGGATCAAAAAGGGGATCGCCCCGGTGGAGGCGGAGGACCCCGAGGTGGCTCCCATGATCCGGCGGTGCGTTACGGAAAAGAAGACCCTCACGGCCACCTTCGTCTACGATGTCCTGAAACTGGCTGACGTCGTCGTGGTGGATGTCCAGTGCGACTACCTGAAAGAGGCCCTGGGGAACGTGGTGGAGGGACGTGCCGAGATCGGGGCCCTGGAAGAAGCTCTCCGGGTCATCGGGGAAAAGATCGAACCGGGCTGTCTTGTCCTCATCGAAACGACGGTCCCCCCGGGGACGACGGAGTACGTGGCCTACCCGATCATCAAGAAAGCCTTCGAAAGGCGGGGAATCACCGGGGAGCCCCTCATCGCCCACTCCTTTGAGCGGGTCATGCCCGGCCGGGATTACGTTTCTTCCATCCGGGACTTCTGGCGGGTGTGCAGCGGCATTAACGAGGAATCGAAGAAGCGGGTGGTTCGATTTCTCTCGGAAGTTCTGAACGTGGAAAAATTCCCCCTCACCGTCCTCGACCGGCCCCTGGAGAGCGAGACCTGCAAAATCGTGGAGAACTCGTACCGGGCGACGATTCTCGCCTACCTTCACGAATGGAGTCTCTTCGCCGAGCGAAACGGCGTGGATCTCATCAAGGTGATCGAGGCGATCAGGGTCCGGCCCACCCATTCCAACATGATCTTCCCCGGCCCGGGAATCGGCGGCTACTGCCTGCCCAAGGACGGGGGGCTCGGGGTGTGGGCCTACAACACGCTCATGGGCTTCGACGACGACATTTTCCGGGTGACCCCTCTGGCCATCGACATCAACGACACCCGGTCACTCCACGCGGCCCAGCTCGTCCGGGACGCCCTGCGGAACATGGGGAGGATCGTGGCGGCCTCGAAGATCGCCGTCCTCGGGGCTTCCTACCGGGAGGACGTGGGGGACACCCGGTACAGCGGTTCGGAGATCGTGGTCCGGAAGCTTACCGAGATGGGGGCCGAGGTCACCGTCCACGACCCCTACGTGAAACACTGGTGGGAATTCGAAAAGCAGGACACCTACCCCGCGCCGGGTCATTCGTGGTCGCGGTTTTTCCGCAACCAGGACAAGCTGAAGGAGCTCCGGGTCCACAAGGACCTGGCCGCTTGCCTGAAAGAGGCCGACGCCGTGGTCCTGGCGGTTCGCCACGAGTCGTACAGGGACCTGGACCCGGACCGGATCGTCGAGATGACGGGTCGTCCCGCCGCCATCGTGGACTGTTTCGGCATCCTCGACGATGCCAGGATCCGCCGGTATTTCGAGCTGGGCTGCGAGGTCAAGGGGCTCGGCCGGGGACACGTAAAGCGAATCAAGGACGACGTTCGAAACCGGAAGACATGAAAGGCTGTCCTGAGGAAATGCGGGGCCGGAAGATCGGAAGGAGAACAGGTCCGGCTCGATTGTTGCATACATAATTTTTCTGCGGGGTCAGAGTCCCGGCGGGTACCGATAATCCTGAAGGGGCGGCCCGGTCCTGCCGGATCCTGCCGAAAGACCCGCCCGTCGGGCGAACCCCTCAGGGCGGTCATTCATCACAAGATGGTGTCATAAATGGCGCATTCAATAAAGGTGGACAAGGGCAGGGATCAGGGAAAAACCCTCTCCTATCACGACTACCCGAGGGAACCGGTGGTCGTGGACAACCTGTCCGTCAAGTTCATGAAACAGTCCCGGTTCGTTCCCCTGAAGCTCGAGGAAAACACCCTCCGGATCGCCATGGCGGATCCGTCCGATTTTTCCACCGTGGAAGCCCTGAAAATGGCCTACGGCCTGGCCGTTGATGTCGTGCCGGGCCGGGAGGACGACATTTTCGAGGCCATCGAGCGTCTCTACGGCATGGGCCGCCAGTCCATCGAGACCATCATCGAGGAGGCCGGAAAAGGGGTCTTCGACATCACCACGGGGACCGAGGAGGACGCCAACTACCTTCGGGACCTGGCCTCCGAGGCCCCCATCATCCGGCTCGTGAACCGGCTCATCCTGAACGCCGTGGAAATGAGGGCGAGCGACATTCACTTCGAGCCCTTCGAGAACGAGTTCAAGGTCCGCTACCGGGTGGACGGGGTCCTCCACGAAATCGAGTCGCCCCCCACGAGGCTCCAGGCGGCCATCATCTCCCGGGCCAAGATCATGGCCAAGCTGGACATCGCCGAAAGGCGCCTTCCCCAGGACGGGCGGATCAAGCTCAAGGTCCTGGACAAGGAAATCGATTTCCGGGTGTCGACGATCCCGACGATTTACGGCGAGAGCCTGGTCATGCGGATCCTGGACCGGGAAACCCTCATCCTCGACCTGGAAAAAATCGGGTTTCCCCGGGAGATTCTCCCCGAATACCTGAAGCTCATTTCCCAGCCCTACGGCATGATCCTGGTGACGGGCCCCACGGGAAGCGGGAAGACCTCCACCCTTTACACGACCTTGAACAAGATCAATTCTTCGGAAAACAAGATCATCACCCTGGAAGACCCCGTTGAATACCAGCTTCGGGGCATCAACCAGATTCACGTGAACGCCAAGATCGGGCTGACCTTCGCCAACGGCCTCCGGTCCATCGTGCGGCAGGACCCGGACATCATCCTTGTCGGAGAGATTCGGGACCGGGAGACGGCCCAGATCGCCGTTCAGTCCGCCCTGACCGGTCACCTTCTCTTCAGCACCCTCCACACGAACGACGCCCCGGGGGCGATCACGCGGCTTCTCGACATGGAGGTCGAAAGTTTTCTTCTCAGCTCCACCCTGCTCGGGGTCCTTGCCCAACGGCTCGTCCGGGTCATCTGCCCGCAGTGCCGGAAGCCTTACGAACCGGAAGAGCGGCTCATCCGGTCCATGAACGTGAGCCCCGAGGAACTGAGGGATGTCACCTTCTACATCGGGGAAGGATGTGACGCCTGCCGGAACACGGGCTTCAGGGGACGGACGGCCATTTTCGAATACCTTCCCGTGGACGACGCCATTCGAAAGGAGATCATACAGTCCTCGAGCACCGACCGGATCCGGGAGGTGGCCATAAACCGCGGCATGGTGACCCTCCGCCAGGACGGGTGGCGCAAGATACGCCAGGGCATCACGACGATTCCCGAGGTTCTCCGGGTGACCCTCGAACAGTGACCTTTTTAAGATATTGAAATGACGGTGTATTCCTACAAAGCCGCCGATTCGTCGGGCCGGGTCGTCCGCGGCGTCCTGGAAGCGGCTGACAAGAAGGGGGCCGTGGAGAAGATCCACGCCATGGGGTGCGTTCCCATTCAGATCGATCTCTCCCGGGGGGCGGGAAAGAACCTGGAGGGGAAGATCATGGAACGCCTCCAGGGGTTTTTCAACGTCGTTTCCTCCCGGGACGTGATGATCTTCACCCAGGACCTTTCCGTCCTTCTCAACGCGGGGCTTCCCGTGGACCGGGCCCTGGCCATCCAGATCGACGTGACGGAGAAGGAGCGCTTCCGGGAGGTGATCGGCGAGATCCTGAAGGCCGTCCAGGGGGGGTCCTATCTCTCCGACGCCCTGGCCCGGTATCCCCGGGTGTTTTCCCCTTTTTACGTCAACATGATCCGGGCGGGGGAGACGGGGGGCGTCATCGGCCCCGTCCTCGAACGGCTGGCCCTTTTTCTGGAAAGCGCCCAGGAACTCCGCGATTTCGTACGGTCCGCCATGGTCTACCCCCTCTTTCTCGTCGCCGTGGGGGGGGTGTCCATCATCATCCTCATGACGTACGTGATTCCCAAGTTCTCCGTCATCTTCGCCGACATGGGCCAGGCCATTCCCCTGACCACGCGGCTTCTTCTCGGATTCAGTTACTTCCTCCGCGATTACGGTTGGCTCCTTCTTCTTTGCGTCATCGGGCTCGTTTACCTGGCGAAGCGCTATATCGCCACCCCCCCGGGACGGCAGCGTTTCGACCGGATGAAGCTCCGGCTTCCCGTAAGCGGCGACCTGGTCCGGAAGATCGAGGTGGCCCGCTTTTCCCGGACTTTGGGCACCCTCACGAAAAGCGGCGTTCCCATCCTCCAGGCCCTGACCCTCGTCCGGGACATTATCGGCAACCGGGAGATCGCCCGGTCCCTGGAGCGGGTCAACAACCGGGTCAAGGAGGGGGACCGCCTTTCCAAGGCCCTGAACGACCTGAACCTCTTTCCGTCCCTGGCCGTTCAGATGATCACCGTGGGCGAGGAAACGGGCAGGCTCGACGCCATGCTCCTCCGGGTCGCCGAAAATTATGAGAAAATCGTGAGAGACGCGGTAAAGCGGTTCATCAATCTTCTCGAGCCGGCCATGATCCTCGTTATGGGGGTCATCGTGGGGCTCATCGTTATTTCCATGCTGACGGCCATCTTCAGCATGAACGAAATGCCATTCTGAGAGGTGAGAAACAGTGAAAATCAAAAGAGGCGAAAAAGGGTTCACGCTCATCGAGGTTCTGATCGTCATGGTCATCCTGGGCCTCCTGGCCGCCCTGGTGGCCCCCCGGATGTTCGGGAAAGTGGGCAAGTCCAGGCAGAAGGCCGCAAAGGCCCAGATCGCCCTCTTCGAGACGGCCCTCGACACGTATCGGCTCGACGTGGGGAAATACCCCACCACGGAGCAGGGCCTGGAGGCCCTCCGGGAAAAGCCGGAAGATGCCGAGCGCTGGGACGGCCCGTACCTTCCCAAGGAAATCCCCGTGGATCCCTGGGGGCACGCCTATGTGTACCAGTCACCGGGGGAAAACGGGGAAATTGACATCATTTCCCTCGGCGGCGACGGGAAAGAGGGCGGCGAAGGGGAAGATGAGGACGTGGTGAACTGGAAGGGTCTGTCCGATTAACCGAGGAACGCCTTGAAACCTTCGGAAACGCCGGGCCCGGAAGCCCGGGGGTCCGTCCTGGCTCTTTGGACCGGCCGAAAGGGGCCGGCGGGGTTCACCCTTCTCGAGCTTCTCATCGTCCTGACCCTTATCGGCCTTTCCTTTCTTCTTGTCGTTCCCCGGGTGTCTGATTCCCTGGCCAACCTGGAGCTGACATCGGCGGTGAAGAAGGCGGCGGGGTCCCTCCGGTATGCCCGGAACCAGGCAACGGCGAAGAAAGCGACCTGGGTTGTCCAGGTCGATTTCGAGAAAAATCGGATGGTTCTCTTTCCCGAAGAGGAAAGGCGGGAGGACGACATTCTGGCGGAAGGGGAACGTGATGACGGCAAGAGATCGGAGAGGCGGGAATATGTTCTCCCCTCCGGAGTCCGGTGGAAACGGGTGCACCAGGGAGAAGAGTCGTGGGAGGACGGGACGGTGGAAATCCTTTTCCTGCCTACCGGCGGATGCAGCGGCGGGACCCTGGAGATGGTTAACGACAGGGAGCGGGCTTACGGCATAAACATCGATTTCATAACCGGCACGGTGCGGATCGAGGACATCACCGATGAAACGTTCTGACCAGGCGCTGCCACAGGGGACCCGAAAGGGCCTTTCCCCGGGATTCACCCTCATGGAAACCCTCGTGGCGATTTCCGTCCTGGCCATCGCCCTCGTCGTTGTCTTTCAGCTTTTTTCCGGAGGGCTGAAAGCGGGAAAAGCCGCGGAGGACTATACCCGGGGGGTGTTCTACGCCCGGGAGATCATGGAGGAGATGCTTCTCAAAACACCCCTCGAGGAAGGCCTCCTGGCCGGTGAGTGCGACAAGGCCTACCGGTGGGAAACCTCGGTCGTCCCGGTGCCTCTGCCGGAGGAGGAGGCCGAGAGGCTCCCCTTCCGGGTCGTTGAAATCACCGTCCGGGTGTTCTGGAGCCAGGGGTTCCGGGAAAAATCTCTCGAACTCCTGACAAACCGTATCCTGGAGAAGGAACCCGCGGCGGCCTGATGGACCGGCGTCGCGATTCCGGAGCGGGGACAATGGCGAAAATGAAGCCTCTCCGACCGTACGGCAGCAAAATGGAGTCTGCTTCAAAAATCGCCATGACAGGCTATGAGAACCCTGGAAACCGGGGATTCACCCTCCTCGAACTTCTCATCTCGCTCACTCTCCTCAGCGTCATCGCCGTTCTCGTCTTCGGCGCCCTGAGGCTGGGCGTCCGGGCCTGGGAAAAAGGGGAAGCCACCATCGAGACGAGGCAGCGGGAGCGGATCGTCATGGATCTTCTCCAGCGGCAGATGGCTTCCATGGCCTGGCCCGTCATGGTGAAGGATCCCGGCGGCGCCTTCGCTTTCCGGGGAGACGAAAAATCCCTGTCCTTTCTTTCCTCGGTGGCCCTGGTCCCAGGAAACGAATATGGCATGGTTTATGCAAAATATGAGGTTCGTGAAGAGGAGGAAGGGGACCGGGAGTCCCTTTTTCTCTTCGAAAAAAATCGGGTGTTTCTTCCCGACCCGGCAAATCCCGCCGCCGTGGCCGAGGAGGATTTTCATGAGCTCCTCCCGGGTTTTTATCGCATTTCCTTCGCTTACCTGAAACAGGGGGAGGAAGGCGCGGAGCCCCAATGGCAGAGTGCGTGGGACCCCGAGATGGACGGCAAGGCGCCTCTGGCCGTCCGGGTTTCGCTGACGGAGGAGGAATCGTTACCCCCCGTGACGGTGGTGGCGCGCGTCACCGTGGATACCGGGTAAGGGTCATGATAAAAGGAAACGACCGCGGCATCGCGCTCTTTCTCGTTCTCTGGGTGTTGGCTCTTCTCATGGTCATCGTCGGTGAGTTCTGCCACGCCATGCGCACGGAGGTGAACGTCACCCGCAACTTCAAGGAAGAAACCGAGGCGTACTACATCGCCCTGGCGGGAATCAACCACGCCGTTGTGGAGCTCCTCAGGAACGACCTCATACCGTTGAAGGAGGGGGAGGAAGACCTCTTGCCGACAGAGGAGCAGCGATGGCGGGTGAATGTGGAGCAGCCCCCCATCCCGTATGGAACAGGGCACTATGTCGTCATGCTGGGCAATGAAATGGGGAAGATCAATCTGAATCTGGCGGATGAAAAACTTCTCCGGGTCATGCTGAACGGTTTTGACCTGACCGATGAGGAAAAAAACATCATCGTGGATTCCATCCAGGACTGGCGGGATGTGGACGGCTTTCACCGGGTCAACGGGGCGGAGGATGACTATTACAGGAACCTTAGCGATCCCTATGACTGCAAGGACGGCGATTTCGATTCGGTGGACGAGTTGCTTCTCGTGAGGGGAATGACGCCGGAGATTTTCTTCGGTGGCCTGAGTGAAAGGCTCACCGTTTTCCAGGAACGAAAACCCGATTCCGCGGCCAAGAAATCGGCGAGACGGAAGGTGACCCAGCGAGTCAACATCAATGCCGCTTCACCGGAAGTGCTTCTTGCATTGCCCCTCATGACGGAGGACCTGGTGTCACAGATCCTGGAGTACCGCAAGGAAAAGGATTTCAAGGTGACTTCCGAACTGGCGGATATCCTGGGGCCGGACGTTTACGCCGCGGTGACGCCTTATCTAACCTTCGCCTTGTCTTCCTTCTACACCGTGAGGTCCACCGGACAGGCTGGCCAGGGCGGCGTCAGAGACAGTCTTTCCGTGACCGTGGAACTGGACCGGAGAAGCCCGACAGGGTACAGGTTCCTGTCCTGGCGGGAAGAATGACGGCGTCGGAATAACGGGGAGGAACGGTTGCTTTTTCAATCCAGTCTTGGAATACATATCGAGGAGGACCGCCTCGGCCTGGTTTTTCTCAAAAGCTCGTTCCGGGGCATTGTCCTGGCGGACCAGCTCGCCCTTTCCCTCGCGGAATCCTCTTCCCCGGAAGAGCGGATGCAGGCCCTGTGCGGACACATCAAGACCTTCCTGGAGACGAACCATGTTCCTCCGTCCGCCGAGGTCTACATGGCCCTCCCCCGGCGGGAAATCCTTTCCCGGCTTATCGAGCTTCCATCGGCCGCCCGGGAGAATCTCCGGGAGACGGTGGGCTACGAGATGGAAAAATTTACGCCTTTCGCCGCCGACACCGTCCATTTCGACGCCCGGGTCATTCAGGAGGAGCGGGAAGACGGCCAGCTTCGCGCTTTTCTGACCGTCGTCCGGAAGAAAGCGGCGGAACCTTACATCGATCTCATGAAGACCATCGGCCCGGGCCTCTCGGGCGTGGAAACCCTCTCCTCGGCCCTGGTCAACTACATCGCCACGGACAGGGATGTGCCCGAGGCCCCGGAGAGGGCCATCCTCTTCGCCGGCGACGGTTACCTGGAAGGGAGCCTGCTGCGCAAAAACCAGGTGGTTTTCTCCAAGGCGGTCCATGGGGGAGACGGCGGGCGGGAGGCGACACTGGAAAAGGCGGCGTCCATTATTTCGGAACTCCGGGGGAAGAGCCCTGACGGGTCCCTTCCGCCGGTTCTTTGCGCCGGTGAGCCCTTCGGCGAGGAAATCCTCCGGGACCTGGCGGAAGCGGGGAACATCCGGGTCGACGGCGTCAACGCCGCCGCCCGGGGCCTGAAGTCGCCATCCCTCATCCCTGCCTACGGCCTGGCCCTCAAGGGGGTGCGAAAGGTTCCCCTGAACGTTAACCTCCTGCCCCCGGAACTCCGGAAGAAGGCGAGCCGGGCGGGATATTACGCCCTTTTCATCCTGGCTTTCCTGGCGATTCTGGCCACGGCGGGCTGGCTGGGAAGCGCCGTCCTTCACCAGAAAGTCCTCATGGACCGGCTGAACGGGGAACTGGAGAGCCTCACCAAGGACGTCCGGAGGATCGAGCGTCTCCAGGGACAGGTCCGGACCCTCGAGGATGAGATCGATTTCCTCAATGGGATCTCCGCAAACCGGTTGCCGCTGCTTGAAATCCTGAAGGAAATAACGGCGATCCTCCCCGAGACAGCCTGGGTACAGCGTTTTTCCCTCTCGGCGGGGTCCGTTGAAATCGAGGGATATGCCGACACCACGTCAAACCTGATTCCCCTTCTCGAGTCTGCGCCCCGGTTCCGGGATGTCGCCTTCCTGTCCCCGATCACCAAGGGGCGGGACGGCAAAGAAAGATTCCGCATCGGCCTCAAGGTACAGTAGCCCTCATGATCCGGAAAATAGAACTGACAAAAGAGCGAAAATGGCTTCTCGGCATCGGGGCGGTCCTGCTGCTTATGGGCCTCGTGTACCGTTTTTACCCCGCCCTTTCGGGGCTGTGGCCGGGAGACGAGGAGATCCTCGTCAAGGCAAAACAGATTTCCAAGTACCGCGAGACGGTCCAAAACGCGGGGGACCTGGAGGGCCGCCTCCTCGCCCTGACCCGGACGGTGGAGCGGTTCGACTCCCGGCTTCTGAACGGGGACACGCCCTCCCTGGCGGCGGTGGACATACAGAATATCCTGGCGGACATCACGGGAAGAGCCAGTGTGGACATAAGGACGGTCCGGGTCCTCCGACCTGAGGACCTGGAGGAACAGAGTTACCTGCGCATTCCCGTCCAGTTCCTGGTGACCTGCTCCCCCCGTCAGCTCCGGGATGTTCTCTACGGTATCGAATCGTCGCCCAAGCTCCTCGTTTTCGAACGGGTCCGGATAAGCGCCATGGGGAAGGAGGGCGAACAGGTGCAGGGGGACATCATCGTATCGGGATACATGAGAAAGGCGGCATCATGATCCCCAAGATATGGCTCATCAATCTGGCCCTGGCTGTCCTCGTTGTTTTTTCCGGGATCAAGGCGGCCGACGTCTGGTTCGACGACGACCGGTCAGTTCTGGACAGCAAAGTCTCGGAAAGACCAGCGGAACGGGCTCCGGAGAAAAAAATCAGCCGGGAGACCATGCCGCCCGAAACGACCTACGAGGCGGTCCTCGAAAAAAACATTTTCTCCCCGAACCGGAAAGAATACCTGCCGCCCCCGGAACCTTCCGGGGAAGACAAGCCCGAGGTGGAGGAACTCAAAATTCCAGGCAAGAAAGTGGTTCTGTACGGCATCGTCCTCATGGAAGGATACCGGAAAGCCCTTGTCACCAACCTGGAGAAAAAAGGCCGTGAGCGTGACGTTCTCTGGATCCGGGAAGGGGAGGCCTATGGAGCCTTCAAGGTGTCCCGGATCGAGAAAGACAAGGTTTTCCTCGAGGGAAACGGCCAGGAATACGAGATCGCCCTGTATGGGGAAGACAAGCCCCGGAAGGCCGTTTCCGTTCCTGATGACAAACCGACGGTGATCGCGCCGGCTGGCGATGAGAAAAGGGGAACGGCCTCCGCTTCCACGGCGGGGGAGAAGACAGGCGGCACCCCGCCGGCTTCCGGTACCGCCCCGGGCAAGAAAGGGAAGGCGGAAGAGGAATTCGAAACCATCGACACCCCCTTCGGAAAGATGAAAATAAGAAAGAAGTGAGAACGGTAAACCGGGTTTGGAATGATGGATCCCGGTGAAAGGTAAGAACAGGAAATGAGCAAAGGATCGGTAATGATAAGGGTGATAGCCTGTCTTCTTCTGATGATGGCATCCGCTGGATGCGCCGCGGAAAGATCACAGGCGCTGCCCGACGGCCCGTCCGGCGGCGACCGTCCGGCAGCGACCGAACAGGAGGCTTCGAAGGAATCCCTTCCCGACATTGCACCTGACAGGGTCGTGGACGAATCGGGAGAATACGAGTACGTGAACACGCCCTTCGGGTTCATGAAGCTGAAGGTGTCACGGCCCGGAGCCCAGGCGGCCCCTCCGGAGGAGAAAGGAAAGACGCCCTATTTTCCGTGGGGTTCTTCTCCCGGCGAAAAGGTTCCGGAAAAAGAGCCGGTACCGGAAGAAAAGACAACGGCTGTTCCCGATGAAAAGAGACCCGCCGCCGCGGCCGTCCCGCCGGTGGCGGAAGAGACCTCGAAAGAGGAAAAACAAGAGGCCGAGGGAGGCGTGACCCTCAATTTTGATGATGCCGACATCTATGAAGTCATCCGGACATTTTCCGAAATACTGGCGTTCAACTACATCATGGATCCCGGCGTGGGAGGCCGGGTGACCGTTCACACAGCGGGGATGCTGGGGAAGGCGGACCTGTTTCCCGTTTTCTACCAGATTCTCGAAGCCAACGGCCTCACCGCCGTGAAGGAGGGGAGTCTTTACCGGATTATCAAAATGAAGGAAAGCACGCGGCTGCCTCTCCTGATACGGGATAGCGAGGATCAGGAAGACCTTTCGCCGGACCAGAGGGTCATCATGCAGATCGTGCCCCTCCGGTTCATTTCCGTCCAGGAAATGACCAAGATCCTGACACCTTTTGTTTCAGCGGACGGGACGATCCTGGCCCATGACGGCTCGAACCTGCTCCTCCTGGTGGACAAGGGGATAAACGTCTTGAAGTGCCTGAAGCTGGTGGAGGTTTTCGATGCCGATCTGTTCGAGCGGGTGAGCCACCGGTTTTACTTTCTCCAGAACACCAGGGCCGAGGATCTGGCCAAAATTCTGAAGGAAGTGCTCTCTTCCTATACTATAGGCAAGAAGGACGACGTGAGCATCGTCCCCATCGAGAGGCTGAACGCCATTCTCTTGATTTCGATGCAGAAACGAGTCCTCGATGAGATGGATTCGTTCCTGCGGGAACTGGATATCCCCAGTGATGCGGCGGAACCGCAGATATACGTCTATTTCGTGAAAAACGGGGAAGCGAAACAGATTGGAGAACTCCTCCAGAGCATCTTCACGGAGAAGAAGACGGACAAGAAGGAGGAGCTTCCAAGCCGGGTCCGTACACCGACCAACCCCCTGTCCATGGCCGCCGTTGCTCAAAAGACGGAGGAAGCGGCGAAACCGGCAGCGGCCTCGCCGCCACCGGGACCGTCGGCGGCGGGAGGGGCGGAAAGCGAGTCCGGCGCTATCCGGGGTGAGGTGAGCATCACCACGGACGAGGTGCGGAACGCCCTCATCATCAAAGCCCTGCCGAGGGACTACCGGATCATTGAAAAGGTGCTCCTGCAACTGGACATCATGCCCCGCCAGGTCCTCATCGAGGCAACCATCGCCGAGATCACCCTGGATAAGACGACGGATCTGGGCGTGGAATGGACTTTTGACAATGTAAACCCGGTGGCCTCCTTCACGGGAGGGTTGTCAGCGGGCATCGGGGCGACGACGGGGGGACTCAGGTATGCCGTTCAGCTGACGGAAAGATGGAAGGCGGCCCTCTATGCCCTGGCCACGGACAACAAGGTCAACGTCCTTTCCTCTCCCCACATCCTGGCCTCGGACAACAAGGAAGCGAAGATCGATGTTTCCGACGAAATCCCCGTGGCGAGCACGTCCTACGAAACCACGTCATCGACGACGACCCCCGTTTTCGAGACCACGATTCAGTACCGGGACACGGGTATTCTTCTCACCGTGACACCCCATATCAATGACACGGGGATGGTCACCATGGACATCAGCCAGGAAGTCAGCGATCCCGCGGGGAGTGTCAAGGTGGCCGGCAAGGACTATCCTGCTTTCACGAAGCGGGCGGTAAACACGACCCTGTCGGTGAAGCACGGTCAGACCCTGGTTATCGGGGGGCTCATCAAGGAGACGAAATCCGATTCCGCCGGAGGCGTTCCGTGTCTCATCGACGTTCCTGTCCTGAGGTTCCTGGCGGGCAGTGAGAAAAAGGTATCTAATAAGAAGGAGCTGATCATCATGATCACACCCCGGGTCATCGTGAGCCTGGAGGACGTGGACGCGGTGACGGATGAATTCAAGAAAAAGGTGAAATCGGTTACCAGGCAGTTCGAGGAGCATCGGAAAAGGCTGGAGAGCAAATAGCCCGACCCTTTCAGGGTCGTCTTTGAACGGAGAGTATCCAGGTTCCAAGTGCGTTGTCCCGATTCTTTTCGACGTAATTCCTGCCAGCGCTCCGCGGTGGTTCAGGCGACCCTTTTGTCTCTTCTTCTCTCGTGGTGTTTTCTTTCCGGCGGGACTCCCGTTCGGGCGGAAGAACCGGGGAAAAAAACCGTCGCCGTTTTCGTTTCCCAGGAGATCAGCCCCTACATCGCGGCCCTGGAAGGCCTCGCAGCTGTTCTCGACTCCGATCCTGGCGTATTTCTCGACACTTTTCACCTGGAGAAACTGCCCGCCGATGAGCAAAAGGCGCTTGTGGACCGGCTCTCACGGAAAGAATACCGGGTCTATGTTGCCATCGGACCCTTGGCGGTGCGCTTTCTCTGGGACGACCTGGAGCCGGAAACAGGGGCCCGTTTCTATTCCATGGTTCTCAACCCGGAAAAGATGGTCCCCGGTGACGGGGCCTGTGGGGTTTCCCTGAACCTGCCCGTGGCGGAGCAGCTTCGGGCCGTCCGAAGGACTCTTCCCGGTGTCGAAAAAATCGGCCTTCTCTTCGACCCGGAGAACAACAGCGATTTCTATGACGAGGCAAGGGCCTGGGACGAGCCCGGCCTGTCCGTCGTCCCCGTTCCCGTCTCATCCCGGAAGGACATCCCGGCGGTCCTGAAAGATCACTGGGAGAAAATCGACGCCCTGTGGCTCATTCCGGACCGGACCGTCACCACGGAAAGCCTCATCCGCTACATCCTCCGGGAAGCCATATACAACCGGGTGCCTGCCATCGGTTACAACCGCTTTTTTTACGAAAGCGGGGCCGTCCTGTCCTTCGTTTTCGACTACCGGGAGATCGGAGGCCAGTGCGGCGAGGAGGTCCTCCGGGTCCTCGCGGGCGGTCCCTGTGACAGGCGCTCACCCTTCTACCGGTTGTGGCTTAACGAGAAGGTGGCGAAAAGCATGGCCGTGTCCCTGGCGCCCCTTTCGGAAAATCCTGTCGAGGTGGGCCCATGAAAGTCCGTTTCGGCATTCACTTCCGGCTCCTGGCGGCGGGTTTCGCCATCATCGTCGTAACGACGCTGATCCTCGGAATCATGGGGGCCCGGATCTCGCGGCAGTTCGTCCAGACCCGGTTCGACGACCGAATCGCCTTTCTCACCCAGCAGCTCGCGCTGAACGCTGAGCTGGGCATCCTCATCGATGACCGGGACATGCTGAAAAGGCTGACCGTCAACCTCCTTTCGGAAAAAGACCTCGCCGCCGTTTCCGTTTACGACCGTTCGGGTCAAAAACTGGCCGAGTCGACCCGGGAAACGGCCGGATCGATTCTCTTCAAGGAATATCCTGTCATCCTCAGGGAAACGGAGGAGGAAATCCGGGCCTTCGCAGAGCAGGTCCACGGCATCCCCACGGGGGAGAACGTCATCGGCCGGGTCCTCGTCGCATACAGCACCCGGGGGATTGACCAGCTTATCGTCACACTGCGAAGCCGCTTTGTTCTCCTTTCCATCGCCCTCGTCGTTCTTGTCGGCGTCGTGTTTTATTTTCTTTCCCATTCCCTTGTCGCCCCGGTGACCAATCTGGCCGCCGCGGCCAGGCGGGTGGCCAAGGGAGACATGAAGTTCCGGGCCGATCCCGGGAGACTGCCCGAGACCCGGGAACTGGCCCTGGCCTTCAACACCATGCTCGATTCCCTGGAACAGAGCCGGAGAGCCTTCGAAAAAGTCCAGGAGGAGATGATGCGCCGGAACACCCTGGCGGAGATGGGGAAATTCTCCCTCATGATCGCCCACGAGGTGAAGAATCCTCTCAGCGTCATCAAGACGTCGCTGGATCTTCTGAAAAAAGAGGAGGGGCTGGCGGAAAACACCATGATCCTGTACATGGAAGAAGAGGTCCGGCGGATGAACCGACTCATCGAGGATTTTCTCGCCTTCGCCCGACCGTCACGGCCCGTCTTCCGGGAGCTGGAGATAAACGATCTCCTTCGAGGGATCGTCGCGCGGTTTCAAATGCAGCACGGAAACGTCCCTCTCGACGTTTCCCTCAAATGCCTCGAGGAGGACTGTCTTATCGAGGGAGACCCCGACCTCCTGACGCGGGCGGTGGACAACATTCTCAAGAACGCCTTCGAGGCGAACGGGGAGAAGGGACGCATCGCCGTTACCCTCGACCGGAGCGGAGACCGGGTCTCCGTGGAAGTGAAAGACAATGGCGGCGGCATTTCCGCAGACGCCCGGGAGAAGCTTTACGAGCCTTTTTTCACGACCCGGTCGAGGGGAACAGGCCTCGGTCTCGCCTACGTTCTCCAGGTTGTGGAAGCCCACGGAGGCCACATGAAGGAAGGCAACCATCCCGAAGGCGGGGCGGTTTTTCGCATCGAACTTTCCGCGGCCCGGCCTTCGCGGCCCGCCTGAGCGGGCGTAACGGATGGCTAATTGCTGACACAGGTGAAACACACATTATGGCCCACATTCTGATCATCGACGACGAAGAAAGGATGCGCCACCTTCTTTCCATCATGCTGGGAAGGCGGGGCTATCGCGTCTCTCAGGCTGCCGACGGGTTGGAGGGGCTAGAGAAAATCAAGGCGGAACCTTTCGACATGGTCATCTCGGACATCAAGATGCCCCGCATGGACGGCATGGAGCTCCTGGAACGGATGACCGAGGAGAATCTCACCTGCCCCGTCGTCTTCATCACCGCCTTCGCCACCATCGACTCGGCCGTTGACGCCATGAGGCAGGGAGCGGTGGACTACGTCACCAAGCCTTTCGAGGAGGAACGGATTCTCCTCACCGTGGAGCGGACTCTCAATTTCTCGCGGATCCTGTCAGAAAACCGGGAGCTGAAACGAGAACTCAGGAAGCGGGAAGGGGAGGAGGACATCGTTTTTTCCTCCCGGAAAATGAGCGACCTCATGAAACTCGCCACCCGGGTCGCCGAGAGCGAGTCGGCCGTTCTTGTCACGGGGGAATCGGGAACGGGGAAGGAGCTCATCGCCCGGTACATCCACCGCGTGAGCCCCCGGGGAACAAACCGCTTCGTGCCCGTGAACTGTGCCGCTATTTCACCGAATCTCGTGGAATCGGAGCTTTTCGGACACGAGAAAGGCTCTTTTACCGGGGCCATCAAGCGGGTTATCGGAAAGTTCGAGTACGCCACGGGGGGGACCCTGTTCCTCGACGAGATCGGCGACCTCTCCCCGGACGCCCAGGCGAAGCTGCTTCGGGCCCTCCAGGAGCGCAAGGTCCAGCGGGTGGGAGGCAACGAGGAAATCCCCGTGGATGCCCGTTTCATCTGCGCTACGAACCAGAACCTCCAGGAGAGGGTGGAAAAGGGGCTTTTCCGCCAGGATCTCTATTTCCGGATCAACGTCTTTCCCCTGCTGACGCCGCCGCTCCGGGAGAGAAAGGAAGACATTCCGACCCTGGCCCGCCATTTCCTGGAGCGGTTCGACCGTGGGCAGGGCATCCAGCTCAGCGACGGGGCTGTCCGGGTGCTCATGGAATACCCCTGGCCGGGAAACGTCCGCGAGCTGGCCAACGTGATGGAACGGTCCGTCATCCTGGCCCACGACCGGGGGGCCATCACCTCGGAGACCCTGTCTTTCCTGAAGACGGCATCGGCCGCCGCCAATGGCCGGGGCGCCTTCCGGCTGCCCCCCGAGGGGGTGTCCCTGGAATACCTGGAACATTCCCTGGTCCGGCAGGCCCTTGACATGACCGGAAACAACCAGACGGCGGCGGCCAAGCTCCTGGGTCTGACACGGGCGAAATTCAGGGTTCTTCTCAGGCAGTCCATCGAAGAGAACAGCGAAAATGCCGATATATGATCCGTGGGGATGATTCAATGATCGGGCGGCTGAAAGAAGTGATTTCGGACTCAATCAAGACACTGGCGGTCTGGCTGCTCCTCATCGCTTTCGCGCCGGTGGGGGCGGTCGCCATCGCCGCAGCGGAGAACCCGCCGGTGGAGGATGACACCCTTCTTCTTTTTGTGGGCGAGGATCTTGAAGTTCTCTCCATCGCATCGAAAAGGCAGGAAAGCGCCTGGCAGGCGCCGGCGGTCGCCGAGGTGCTGACCCGGGAAGATCTGGAAACCCGGGGGGCGCGGACCCTCGCCGACGCCCTTGACACCGTTCCCGGTTTTTACATGGCGCAGAAGGAATGGGGAACCCAGCCCTACCTGAGAGGAATCCCCGATTCGGTTCTCTTCCTCTATGACACCGTTCCCCTGGGATCGGACGTTTCCAAGTTCCTTCATCCCCTGGACCGGGAGCTGTCTCTGGCGCCGGTGAAGCGGGTGGAGATCATCCGGGGGCCGGGGTCGGTCCTCTGGGGGCCCGATGCCTTCGCCGGCATCGTCAACGTGGTTCCCATGACGGGCAAGGATTTTGAAGGCGTCGAGACGGGCGTCTCCTACGAGGGGCCGGGGAACCAGACGGGCGTCTACCTCAACATGGGCCATGACGAAGGCCCCTGGGACGCCTTCCTTTCTATCAGCGGTTGGATGGGAACGGAGGACGACAAGTCCTGCAACGTGGTCCGGTTCTGGGGAGAGGGAACCCGGCCCGTTCCGCCGGACTCCCGTTTCGGGGAGACGGATACGGGAGAATCTCATTATTTCGAGGCTTCGGGCCGCCTGCAGTTCCGTGACTGGTTGAGTGTCTCTTTTCTCCTTTCCGATTACGAGAGACCCTACGCCATGTCCACGCCCGACAAGCGTTATACCTGGAAGGAGAGCCGCAGCGCGCCCTTCGGTTTTGTCAAGATCGAGGCGAGGAAAGAGCTGGACCCCGGTTCAACCCTTCGTTTCGAGGGCTTATTCAGCACCCTCCGGCCCGAGTACGAGATCATCGACAAGACCCTGGAACAGAAGGAAAATGTTATCTACGGTGAACTCGTTTACGACCGCTCTCTCTTTTCAGGGAAGGGGCTCTTCACCGGGGGTCTGTCCTACCGGGAAAAATCCATCGATGACGCCCCGATCTGGGACAGCTATTTCCCCGATTATCTGGATCCCAGTAATCTCTTTTTCCTGCCCCGGGTCACCGAGGAGGACTATCGGACGAGGCTCCTGTCACTTTTCGGCCAGTACACCCACAAGGTAGGAAATTTCGATTTTCTTCTCGGCCTTCGGGGAGACCGGCACGACGAGTATGCCGATCACCTGAGCTTCAACACCGGCGTCGTCTGGTCCGTCTCCTCCCAGTGGGCCTGGAAACTCCTTTACGGCACGGCCTATCGGACACCTTACGCCCGGCAGCTTCTCGACGGCGAGGAACCGGACCTGGAGAAAATTGAGACGGTGAGCACCCAGGTGTCCTGGAAACCGTCGAAGCGTTTCGGCATGAGCGTCTGCGGCTTCTACAGCCGGATCGACAACCATCTCATGGAAGACCCCTACGCCGGGCTTTCCAACCCCAACCATCAGGAGATGCTGGGGCTCGAGGTGGAAGGACGCTACTCGCCCATCGACAGCATCGACCTTTCCGGCAACGTGACCCTCGTGAACAACAAGGGCCCCGACGAGACCTACCACTACAACGACTACACATACTGGGACGGCGAGAAGTGGGTGAAGCACTACGTCGACATCCAATACCCCTACAACAAGGGCCCCCACACGATGGTGAACCTCATGGGAACTTGGAAACCACTGGACTGGATTCGGACGTCCCTGAGGCTCCGGTATTTCTCCTCCCGGGATCTCATCTATCCCCGCGTCCAGACCTTCGAATCCAGTTCCGATGTCTGGCTCATCGACGCGAACGCCCGGTTCAAGGACATTTTCCACAAGGGCCTCGAACTGGATCTCTCCGTCAGAAACCTGGCCGACCGGAAGTATGAAACACCGGGAACCTACAGCACTATCGAGGGGAATCCCATCACGGCCATTGTGACATTGAGATACCGCTGGTGAGGCCGTGAAGACTCTGGCCATTGTCCCCGCCTACAACGAGGAGGAGACCGTCGGGGCGGTCATTCTTTCCCTCAAAGAACGGTTACCCGCCCTGGATATCATCGTCGTCAACGACGGTTCCACCGACGGGACCTCGGAAAAAGCCGCCGCGACAAAAAGGGCCCTGGTCGTCGACCTTCCCTGCAACCTGGGCATCGGCGGCGCCGTCCAGACGGGATTTCTCTACGCTGTGAGAGAGGGCTATGAGGCCGCCTTTCAGTTCGACGGCGACGGCCAGCACCTGGCCTCCGAAGTGGACAAGATTCTGGCCCCGATCCTCGCAGGAGAGGCCGACGTGGTCATCGGGTCCCGCTTTCTCCAGGGGAACGAAGGCTTCCGGTCAACTTTCACCCGCCGGGCGGGGATCAGGCTTTTCCAGTGGGTGAATTCCCTCCTCACAGGACAGCGGATCACCGACAACACATCGGGATTCCGGGCCTACAACAGGAAGGCCCTCATCTTCCTGTCCCGATATTACCCTTCCGATTACCCAGAGCCGGAGGCGGTCATCCTCCTGGGCCGGAATGGTTTCCGGCTGAAGGAGGTTCCTGTCGAGATGCAGGAAAGAACCAGTGGGCGGTCCTCCATCACGGCTTTCCGTTCCCTCTACTACATGGTCAAGGTGCTTCTCGCCATCTTCGTGACGGCGATGCGACCCGGTCGAACCCCCTGATGTCCCGTTCCTCCGCGTGACCGGAGACCTTGTCATGGCTGCATATTCTTTTCTCCATGGAGGGGAAAAAAGTATGGATCAAAGCAGACGACTGGAAAAAGACGGCTGATAACCATGAAAGATTTCAATCCGCACACCATTCAGTTCATCTCTATCTTCTTCAGCTTGGCGTTCCTCATCTTCATGATCTATCTCATACGAATCAGAAGACTGAAATTCATCTCGTCTCTTCTCGGCATTGCCTATCCGCCGGCGGCACTTTTTCTCATTCTTATTCTTGCTGTAATTACGATTCTCATCCATTTTTCACTTGTCATATCTAAAATGAAAGATAAGCAAAAACAACTTGCCCAGCAGATTGCACTTCTAGATATCCGGTTCAAAGAGAGGCAAAGGAAAAGTGAAGAAAAAACGTCTGCTTGACCGGGCCTATTTGCCGTCTGGAGAGCTCAGACTGACAGATCTTATGAAATCTTCTGGATTCAGGAAATATCTTGCTAATACCTCTTGGATGATGGGAGAGAAATCCATCCGTTTGGGTATCAACTTAATAATCGGAATTATAATAGCCAGATACCTAGGACCACGGGACTATGGTCTTTTAGCCTACGCGATAAGTTTTGTATCGATCTTTGGTGTGATGAGCAGTCTCGGTTTTCAAGATGTGCTGATTAGAGAACTCATAAAGGAAGGTGATAAAAGAGAGGAACTCCTTGGAACTACATTTCTGCTACGCCTTGCGGGTGCCTGTCTCCTCCTGCTAACTGTAGCAATTATATCACTGATGGTTTTCCCTGATAAATCTTCGATAACAATGGTTATGATAGTGGCTTCGAGTCATATTTTTTTGTCATTTAACGTCATTGAAAGTTTTTTTGAATCAAAAGTTAAAGCTCGTATTTCTTCGAGGTCCCTTTTGATAGCTTTATTAGGTTCATCTGTATTTAAAATCATTTTGGTTATGATTAGCGCTACTGTTGTATGCTTTGCATTTTCAATGTTGGTAGAATCTATGATTCTCTCAATTTGTCTGGTCGCTTTTTATCATGCCGATGGAAACAGTGTCCTTGATTGGAAATTTTTGAGGGGAAGAGCCATTTCACTTTTAAGTGACTCTTGGCCGCTTGCAGTAGCTTGGCTTTTTGCCATGGCTTATACAAGAGTAGATCAAATCATGATCAAATACTTGCTGGGCAATCAAGAGCTTGGCTATTATGCTGTAGCTGTGTCGATGACGGAGGCGTGGACCGTTCTTCCGGCAGTAATAACGGCTTCGTTTTTTCCTGCCATCATATATGCAAAACGTAGAGGAGAGAGCCTCTATAAATTCAGAATGCAAAGACTTTTTACTTTATTGGTATGGATTTCCATATTTATATCGGTGCCGATTTCACTATTTTCCAAGCCTATCATCTTCTATCTTTTTGGCGATTCATATTCAAACAGTAGTGAAGTATTGGCAGTTCTCATATGGTCATCTGTTCCTATTTTCATTGGTATAGTAAATGGTAAATGGATTGTTGCTGAAAATCTTCAGAGAATATGGTTGATAATTAATCCGATTGGAATGTTTTTAAATGTTGCATTAAATTTAATTTTTATTCCGAAATACGGAAACATTGGTGCTGCATATACAACCGTGCTGACGCAGATTGTGATTGCACATATTGTCTTTATATTTTGGAATAGAACTATAGATCTGTACCGTTTTCATCACGCCTCTCTGGTCGCACCCTTCTTTTTCTTAAAAAAACAACTGCTGTTCAAAGATTAGATGTAAAAGTCAGGCTCTCCCCGTAAAGTTCAGGGGAGCCCAACTTTCAAAATATATTCTATTTTACGACGACTGATCAACTTTGGTCTTGAGTCTGGACAAGGGACATCAGGTTTAAAGTAGGGCTATAAATAAGGAAGAGAGGAGATATGGAGAAAAATATAATACAATCGTTATGGATCGGAAATAAATTGTCTATTATAGAACGTATTGCAGCTGCGTCTTTTTTGGCGAATGGCCATAAATTTCATTTGTATGTTTATGATGATATAAAGGATGTTCCCAGCGGTGTAAAGATAGTGGATGCAAATGAAATAATTCCTGAAGCACAACTACACGCATATAGAAGAAAGTATGCACTCTTTTCTGACTGGTTTAGATACGAATTATTGTTTAAAAAGGGGCACTTTTGGGTTGACATGGACAATATATGTCTTAAACCCTATATCTTTCAGGAGGATTTTGTTTTCGGAAAAGAAGACTCATACACGGTAGCTAGCGGAGTATTGAGATTTCCTGTTGGACACGTTATTCTTAAAAACTTAATACATCTTTGTAAGGCGCCGAATGTAATATTAAGAGACGACAGTTCGAAAACAAAAATCATTAAAGCCATTAGAAAGTATCTGCTGGGGAATAGGAGATATCGTGTAATGTGGGGGAAGTAGGACCACACGCCCTTACAAGAGAACTCAATAAATATAATCTATTTCATAAAGCAAAACCATTTACCTTTTTTTATCCAATTCATTACAGCTGTTGGAAAAGTGTATTTGACGATACATTTTTCGATCAAATTTTTTATTTGGAGCGACGTATTCGATACACCTATGGAACGAAATGAGAAAACGTGAAAAAGACTTTGAAATAAATAAAGAATATTCCGATAGGTCGCTTATTGGAATTTTAAGAAGGAAATACCAAGAATATATGTAATCGCATTGCTGTTCAAGGTAATTCCAGATCACAAATCCACCCATCGAAAAATAATGAGGTAGAAGCCGCAAAGGAAAGTAATATGGCAGAAGGAAAATTAATATGGTAAAAGAAAATAAGGTCTTAGTTTCAGTGATTGTCTGTACGTATAACAGAAGCGGAGTATTGGAATTATGTTTGGAAGCTTTGTCCGAACAGGATGCGGAAAAAGATATGTGGGAAGTCATCGTTGTGGATAACAATTCAACCGATGACACTCAAAAAATGTGCGAGAAATATTTAAAAAAGCATAGCAATTACAAGATTGTATTGGAATCTGAAATTGGTCTCAGCAGAGCGCGGAACCGCGGATTTGAAGAGGCAACTGGCGTTTATGTAGCGTATATTGATGATGATGCGAAGGCCCGCAATAACTGGATATCTATAATGCTTGATTTTATTCGCCGTAAGCCGGAAGCTGTCGCGTTCGGCGGTCCAGATTATGGATATGTTCTTTCAGGTCGTCCAGAATGGTTACCTGTTGAATATATGCAGATTGAGTTGGATCCAGGAAGAGGCCTGGAAAGAATCATTCATTTACCCGACGAAATATATACAGGATGCAATATGGTATTTCGAAAGGATATCCTTAAGGCATTCGGGGGCTTTAATGTACAGCTCGGCATGTCGGGCACGGAGATCGGCTATGGTGAGGAAACGAATTTGCTCCTTACGATCCAGAGGGCTGGTTACCCTGTATATTATCTTCATGATTTAAAAGTCGACCATCTGATTTTGGAGTACAAGCTGTCTCTTAAATGGAATCTGCGATCTTTTTATAAAATTGGCAGAACCTATGATAAAACAATGAATCGTAGCTTTGGCCTGTTAATCCGCCTGTTCAGGTTGTCAGGGGCTATGGCTGTCGGTCTGATGCAATTCATGAATCCCCGTATCATGCCTTTTAAGAGGAGGTTGTATTATTCTCTGAGATTTCCTATTTCGGAGATTGGAGCCTTGATCACACAACTTGAAAACCTTAAGAAATGAAAATTTCGATAGTTACACCCTCCCTGAATCAGAACGTTTTTATCGAGAAAACCATACAGAGTGTATTATGCCAGAAAGGGGACTTCGAACTCGAATACTTAGTGATAGATGGCGGATCAAACGATGGAACATTGAGAACTCTTGAAAAGTTCGACGGGTCTCTTTTATGGATATCCGAACCCGACCGTGGGCAGACAGACGCCGTAAACAAGGGTTTTACGAGAGCGTCAGGTGACGTCCTCGGCTGGCTCAACTCGGATGACCTGTACGAGGAGGGGGCCCTTGCGACGGTGGCCGAGGCTTACAAAACAAATCAATTCAAGTGGTGCTTCGGGAACTGCTGGAATATCGATGATGAGGGCCGGGAAATAAGGAAATTCATCACCCGTTATAAGAATTTTGAGAGCAGGCGCTATTCCCATGGGAAACTCCTGACCAAGGATTTCATACCCCAGCCGGCCGTCTTTATCTCGAAAAAAGCCTTCGAAGAGACGGGGTTCCTGAATCTGGCATATGATTATGCCATGGATTACGACTATTGGCTTCGTCTTGCCTGCCGTTATCCGCCCCTGTACATAGACCGCTATCTCGCGAGATTCCGGTGGCACAGGACCTCAAAATCGAAGAATAACTATCGAAAAGCGGCCCTGGAGGCTTACGGGATTGCTAAAAAACACGCAAGGCCGGGGGAAGAAATTTACATCTATCGCCATTTCATGCATGTCCTGACATTGAACGCCATCTACTCTTTTCTTTCCTGACATGTTTGTTTCCGCCATCATTCTCTCATTTTAGAAGGTGGGTATGGCTAAACCATTCAGTCTGTACCGAATCAGACCGGCCGAAACTTCATGAGAAACGTGATCAATGACGACTGGGAATGTCAAGAATCTTCCGCTTTTTTCTCAGCAGTGTCCCTTTCGGCATCAGATTGCCTCTCCCAGTTCAAATTTCAGGTTCAGCTCCTTTTAGTTATCCGACGACTCTGAGGATAATGGGACCGATGGATAAGACGGCGGTCATATTTCCATCTGAAAGGATCCTGGATTCATGAGAAAGAAATTACTCTTCATTCAGGTCCTCTGGACACCATACAACCATGCACGTTTCAAGGCGATCGCGGAGGAATGCGGAAACTGGGATCTCCATGTCTTTTACCAGAATCCGGGAAGTTCCTACCGAAAGTGGAACGAGAAGGTAAATCCCGACTCGTATCATGCACTTTTTCTGAAGAACATCGGCATCCCACTCCGGGTGAATCAGGCCTACACACTTAATGTTAATTATAACATCTATTTTGAGCTGGTGAAATGCCGTCCCGACCGGGTGATCATATCCGGTTGGGACAGCCCGGCGACTCTTGTCGCTCTTTCATACTGCAAGCTGAACCGGAAGGAAATCATCCTGTATTCGGACAGCACCGTTCATGAAAAAAGTCTCCCACGCCTGTTCTTCAAACCTTACGTGAAGACCCTGATACGGCAGTTCGACGGATTCATCAGTGGCGGGACGGCGGCTGCGGACTACCTGAAACACCTGGGGGCGAAAAAGAGGATCGATCCTTTTTATAACACGGTGGATGTGGATCATTTCATGAAAGAGGGTTGTCTAAGCAAGGATCGGACCCAGGATGAAAAAACCAGACGGGGCATCCGTCACGATTCGAAAGTCCTGATGTTTTCCGGAAGACTGGTTTCCATCAAGCACATCGATCGCCTCATCGAGGCTTATAAGACCCTGAGAAAGGAACGGAGGGATCTTCACCTCGTCGTGGTGGGGTACGGACCTGAGATGGCAAAACTGCAGCGTCTGGCCGGCGGCTTGCCGGATGTTCATTTTCTCGGTCACCGGGCCGTGAATGAAATACCGGCATTGTATGCCATGGCCGACATCCTTGTTCTTCCGTCGATTGAAGAGCCCTGGGGGCTCGTGGTGAACGAGGCCATGGCCTGCCGTTGCGCTGTCGTGGTGTCCGATCGATGCGGATGTTCGAGGGACCTGATCTCGGGCAACGGGGTCGTTTTCGAGGGTGGGAACCAGGAGGCTCTGACGGAAGCCCTCCGGGTCGTGTTGCGCTCTGACGCCGAATTGGAGGCAATGAAAGAAAAAAGCCTGGAAATCATCTGCCGTTTCAGGCCCCAGGACCTGGTCAGGCATGTCTCTTTTTTCCAGTAGTTCCCTGGAGGAACGGAAGCGGTGACCCACCGGAATTCGATGGAGCCCATTCATCTCGTTTTCCTTCACCCTCATTTCACATTGCCGGGCGGTGCCGGGAATGTCGTTCTGGAGGTGGCCCGCCGCTTGCCCCCGGACCGTTATCGCGTCACCGTGCTGTGCATCCGGGTGTCCGGGGAGTACAGGAGAAAATTTCCCGGGATCGCCTTCGTGGAAACAGGGGGATACCTGTCCAACGAGCGTCTTTTCTGGCTTTCCTGGCCCGTCCTGCAACGGAAGATAAACGGGATTCTGGATCGCCTGAAACCCGATGTTCTCCTGCCCTCCGTCCTGCCGGCGAACTGGTGGGCCTTTTGTACAGGCGGCGCCGGAGAAACACCTTCTGCCTGTGGTATTGCCACGAGCCGAGCGCCTTTATCCATTCTCCCGAGTGGCAGAATGCCATCGATGATATCCTTCTGCGGACCGGGGCCAGGATCCTGACGCCCCTTCTGAAGGCCATCGACCGCCGTCTTGTGAGGCGGAACGTTGACTGCGCCCTCTGCAATTCCCGATTCACCATGGACCGGTTCCGGAAAACTTACGGGATCGAGCCGAGAGGGTACATTCATCCCGGCGTGGACCTGGATTATTTCTCACCGACCGGTGAGAAATCGGATTACCTGTTCATGATAAGCCGTCTCACCCGCTTCAAAAACGTCCCGGTAGCCATTGAAGCTTTTTCGCGGTTGAAGAATCGAAATTACAGGCTTCTCATCGGGGGGGAAGGGGAAGAGAAGGAGGCACTCCGGCTGTTCGTTGACCGGATGGGTCTCGGTGACCGGGTGATTCTCACGGGAGGGGTCGCCCATGAAAAGTTGCCGTCCCTTTACTCCGGAGCGAGAGTATTGATATTTACTACGAAAAATGAGCCTTTCGGCATGGTTCCCGTGGAAGCCCTCGCCTGCGGAACCCCCGTGATTGCCTCGAATTCCGGCGGCGTCCGGGAGACAGTCCGCAGCGGGTTCAACGGGGTTCTGCTGGACAGGATGACGGCGCCCTCTTTAAGTGAAGCGATAGACCGCCTTCTTTCCGATTCCCGTGGGTATGATTTTATAAGACGAAATGCGAGAAAATCGGTGGAAGGATTCAGCTGGGACCGTCATGTCGATCGATTCCGGGGCTTTCTCCATGGTGCCCTGGAAGAAAAATCGGGAAAAGAAAGGCGGGCCTTTGAATGACAGCGGAGAAGGTAAGGGGTCTCTTTGGTTCCTGTTCCTGTCCGTTATATTATGGTAAAAGGCAATACGGGGGAAGAAACGGCCGGGGGAGGCGAAAATAAAGGAAGGAGAATGGTATCGATGAAAAAGGTTTCTTCCGGGAAAAAGATGGTAGGGGCGTTGATTTGCCTCTCATTTCTATTCATTGTGATCGGCGGGGCCCAGGCCGATCTCGGGTTGCGCCAGGTCGGGACCGGGGGAATCGGGGACGACGGCCTTTCGGGGGACCGACAGAATTCTTACGCCTGGTGCATGGAGACCATCCGGGATCCTTCCGGGGGAGGCGGAGAATACCTCTACGTGGGATCCAACCGGGCCCTGGCCTATCTCGTCCTGTACGAGGCCGGCTTCACGGATGAACAGATCGTGACGCTCTTCAAGGGAAACATCGTGCCCCCCACGGATATCCGGGCCCGGATTTTCCGTTACCGCACCGACGGTTCGAAACCCTGGGAACTCGTGTACACCTCACCCGTTGAGACCGCCGTCGGCATGCCCCGCCACCTGGGGTACCGGGTGATGAAAACTTACACGGACGCCGGCGGGAAAACGGCCCTCTACGTGGCGACCACCGGTTTCATCCCCTCTCTCCCCGTGGAGGTGCTCCGCTTCTCCGACGATTTCAACCCCGCCGAGGACGAGCCCGTTGTCGTGTTCCGGAGCGTGTCGTCGGATCAGGAAAACTCCATCCGTTCCCTGGACGTCCACGACGGACACCTTGTCGTGGGGATGATGAACGGAGATATCTGGATCACGGATCGCCCGGAATCCCAGGGGGCCGGCCTCGCTCCCCGTCCGGAGGTATGGAAAAAAATAGCGGACCGGGGCATCTTCACGGCCCTGGGCCTGCCCGACAAGGATGAGGGACAGGACGCGGACAGGACCGAACCCATCCTCAACTGGCAGTTTCTTCCGTTCAACGGGTACCTGTACACCACGACATACTACCTGAACACACGGGACACCGAAGGCGGGTTCTGGGTGTTCAAGGGGAAACCCCAGGGGGACCCCCTGGTGGCGGCCAACTGGAAATGGGAAAAAACCATGTCCAATGGGGCGGGGAACTCCATGAACGAGATCGCCGGCCTCTTCCGTTTCGGCGAGTACGTCTATGTGGGCACCCTTTTCGGCCTGCCCTATCACCTCGCCGACCGCCGGCCGGACATTCTCCTGAATCGTTTCTCCGATCCCAGGGCGGAAATCTACCGGTTCGACAAGGATGACCAGTGGGAAATGATCATCGGCGATCCCGGGAAGAATTCCCTCTTCGACGGGCGTCTCGGCAATTACGCCGCCGGTTTCTTCGACCCGGAAAAGGTTACGGACAGGGGAAGGAACTATTCCCTCAACTTCTACGTGTGGTGGATGGAAGAGTACAAGGGCAAGCTCTACTGCAGCACCTTCGACATCGGCGTCTTTTTCGAGTTCCTCGTTCCCCTCATCCAGGCCATGCTTCCCGGCGTGGATGAGGGCTTCCTGGAGGAATTCAAGGACGACATCGCCTTCATCCTGGAAGAAAACAAGGACAACCCGCCGGGGGCGGATCTTTTCGTGTCCGAAGACGGCGTGAATTTCTCGCCGGTGACCCGGGACGGGTTCGACGATCGCTTCAATTACGGGATCAGGACCCTGAAGGCCACCGAGGGGGGCCTCATGGCGGGGTCGGCCAATCCCTTCTACGGCTTTGACGTTTACCAGGTCACCGAAAGCACCGGTGATTCGGGAGGCAGCACCTGCTTTCTTTCCACGCTCCTGAAATGACCGGGCCCGTGATGGCGGGGCTTTTTTCGGAGCGGTCCGGATCTTGCAAATTAAATTTCTTTTACTGAAAAATAACGATCTAAGGAGAAATCCGACGGAATGAAAAAGAAAATCGCTTTCGCCGCCCTGGCTCTTATACTCACGGCCCTGTCGCCGGCCCACGGGGATCTCTATTATCCCCACTTTGCCAGTAACGCTTACTGGGAAACGGAAATCGGCCTGATCAACGGAAGCGACAGCGATTCCGTCTCGGGAACCCTGGATCTCCACGAGGACAGCGGCGCTCTCATCGACCAGATCGACGTGACCCTGCCGCCCCGGGGAAAGCGGGTTTTCTGGGGCGCCGACCTTGTCCGGGATTATGCCGGTGGGAAAACGATCGGCTACCTCGTTTTTTCCACCACTTCTGATAACGCCGTGGGGTACCTGAAATTTCAGGATCCCCTGAAATACAGCGTCGCCATCCCGGCCAGTCAATCGCCGGCCCGGGGGGAAATCTTCATTCCCCACATCGCCTCAACGGACACCTGGGCCACGGGCGTGAGCGTCGTCAACACGACGGACGCCGCCATCGACATGTGCTTCGAGTTCGATACGGGCATCACGAAGACGAAATCCGTGGCGGCCGGGCGCCACGAGGTTTTCTTCATGAGAGCGCTTTTCGACGATACCCCCCAGCCCAGGATCAGCGCGGCCAAAATCCGGGGGGCCGAAGGCATCGTCGGACTCATCCTCTTTTCCAACGGCCGGGTCCTCGACGGCATTCCCCTGGACGACCAGGTGGCCCTTCAGGTCTATTACCCCCATCTCGTCATGACCGGAGGGTGGAACACGGGGATCGTGGCCTACAACACCAGCTACCAGGACAGCACGATCACCGTTTCCCCTTTTACGACGGGCGGAACGGCCCGGCCCCCTGTCGATCTTCTCCTGAAAGGGGGCGAACGGATCAGTCGCCTGGCGAGCACGCTGCCACTGGGCATCACCGACGGCTGGGCCAAAATCACGGCGACCAGGCCCCTCTCGGGGTTTGAGCTTTTCGCCCACAGCAGGCAGCTGGCCGGATACATGGGGCCCCGGGAAGGGGCCACGACGGGAATCCTGCCGAAGATCGAAACGGGTTCCGCGGCGACCGGCGTCGTTTTTGTGAACGACAATGCCGAAAGTACATCCGTCAACGTTGATGCCTGTGACGACGGGGGAGACGTGATCGACAGCACCGTTATTAATCTCGGGCCCCGGCAGAAATGGGTGGCCTTCGTTTTTCCGGTGGGCGAGCCGCTGGCTTCCATGAACTATCTTTTCAGCACAAAGCCTGAAGGGGCCACCTACCTGGCCTATGCGTCGGAAGACAAGGTGGTGGCCTTCCAGATGAACGCCTCCACCAACGGTCAGACCCTGGACTCGATCAGAAGCCTGAACCCGGCCCCGGCCCCGGCCGTGCTCACGTCCATTGAAATCATGCCCGACGTCCTGGCCTTGAAAATCCATGAGACCGCCAGCCTGGGCGCCTTTGGCTGGTATTCCGACGGGACGTGCCGGGAGATCACGGACCAGGTGGCCTGGACCTCGTCGAACAGCGGGACCGCCTCGGTGGAGAATTCGATCTGCCAGGCCGGCCTCGTGAAGGGCAAGGAAGTCGGCGCGGCCACCGTGACCGCCGAAATTGGCGAGATAAGCGCCACCGCCGCCGTGTCCGTCGACCCCTCCGCCTACGTGGCGTCGGACTACTTTCCCCTCGTGCTGGGAAGCTGGTGGACCTACGAAAAGGAGTCGGGTGAAGAAACCCGGACGGACATTAGCGGGACGAAACCGGTTTCGGAGGCCACCACCCTGGTTTACCAGTACGACACGGGAACGAAGCAGTATTTCACGAGCGATGCCGACGGGATCAAGTTTCACGGCATGTACTACGTCTTAAGGGAAAATGGTGGCCAGCCGCTGCCGATCGGCGACGTCCTTTTCGATGCGCCGCTCCTTTATATACCCAAGAACATCCAGGTCGGCCAGGTCTACGAGGACACGACGACGGCCACAATAAGAGTATCTAGCGGTATTTTTAGTATGGATATACCGCTCAGCATCGAGATCAAGACCACCATCGTCGGTATCGAGGATGTGACGAGCCGGGATTCCCTTTACCGGAACGTCATCCGGATTTCCCAAGACATCAAGATTAAGTCTAAAAACTCCTTTTTTATATCTTATGTGGGTAGCGATACCTATGCGTTGCCGCCTCTCTACTACTGGCTCGGCGAGGGCATCGGCGTGGTGAAACTCGATCTGAACGGGGAGGCGGAAACGATCATCGATTATGACATCCCCGAGGTCCCGTGAACGGGGTTCTGTCCGTCACCGGGCGTCGCCTCCGCCGGGAGGGTCAGCGGGGCGGCGGTTCTGAACCGGCCTGAAGGGTGGACGGCGGCGTGACGAAAAAGATCCTCATCACCGGGGGGTCTGGGTTCCTCGGCATCAACCTGGTCCGTTTCCTTCTCCGGAAGAAGGGGTACGACATCCACGTTCTCGATACGGCGGACTTCGATTATTCCGACGTGAAAGACCGGGTCCGGTTCATCCGGGGCGATATCCGGGACCGGGCCCTCGTCGGGGAGACCGTGAAAGGAATGGACCAGGTCGTCCACGGCGCGGCGGCCCTTCCCCTTTACAGCGAAAAGGACATTTATTCGACGGACGTGACGGGAACGGAAAACCTCCTGGAAGCGTCCCTGGCAGGCGGCGTCGAGCGGTTCGTTCACGTCTCGTCGACGGCCGTTTACGGGATCCCCCATCACCACCCCCTTTTCGAGGCGGATCCCCTCGTCGGCGTGGGACCCTACGGAAAGGCGAAGATCCTGGCGGAAGAACGCTGCGGGGAATACCGGGCAAAGGGCCTGTGCGTTCCCGTCCTGCGGCCCAAGTCCTTCGTGGGGCCGGAAAGACTGGGGGTTTTCGCCCTCCTCTTCGAGTGGGCCTCCGAGGGCCGGGGGTTCCCCATGATCGGAAGCGGAAAGAACCGGTACCAGCTTCTCGACGTGGAGGATCTCTGCGACGCCGTGGAAAAATGCCTCACCGGGGACCGGCGGGTCGTCGACGACACCTTCAACATCGGGGCCGCCGAATTCGCCACGATGCGGGAGGACTACCAGGCCGTTCTCGATGCGGCGGGGTTCGGGAAGCGTGTCGTTCCCCTTCCCGCGGGGCCCGTCATCGCGGCCCTCAGGATCCTGGAACGCCTTCGCCTGTCGCCCCTCTATCCGTGGATCTACGAGACGGCCTCCCGGGATTCCTTCGTATCCATCGAAAAGGCGAAGGAGCGCCTGGGATTCGCCCCCCGGTATTCGAACCGCCGGGCCCTGGTGAGGAATTACCGCTGGTACGTGGAAAACCGGGAAAAAATCCGGAATCAGTCCGGTGTTTCCCACCGGGTTCCCTGGCGGCAGGGGATCTTTTCCCTGGTCAAATATCTCTTTTGAGGGTCCTTGCGTTTCCATCCCATGAAAGACTGGATCAATCTTCTTCGGGTACACCAGTACATCAAGAATCTCTTCATCTTCCTCCCCCTTTTCTTCGCCCATGAAATCATGCGGGTGGAGCTTCTCGCCCGGGCGGGCCTGGCCTTCGTTGCTTTCTCCATGGCGGCGAGCGCCGTCTATATTTTCAATGACCTTCACGATCTCGAGGAAGACCGCCACCATCCCCGAAAGAAGGACCGGCCCCTGGCGGCGGGCCGGATCGCCGGTCCCCCGGCCCGGGCCGTCATGACCGCCCTTTTCCTGGGCGGGTTCGTCATCGTATCCTTCCTGGGCCGGGAGGCTTTTTTCCTGACCCTCGTCTATGTCCTCATCAATGCCGGCTACACCCTGAAGTGGAAGCAGGTGGCCATCATCGACATCTTCATCATCGCCCTGGGCTTCGTCCTGCGTGTTTTTGTGGGAGGGGCCGTGACCGATGTGACCATCTATCCCTGGATCGTCATCATGACCTTCTTCCTGGCCCTCTTTCTCGCCCTGGCCAAGAGAAGGGACGATCTTCTCATCCTCGAGAACGGCAACGCCCGGCCCCGGCGGTCCCTGGGCGGATACAACGTCTTTTTCGTCCAGTCGTCCATGGTGGTCATGGCGGCGGTCATCATCGTGGCCTACACCATGTACACCCTGTCTCCCGAGATCATGGCCAAGTTCCATACGGAGCGCCTGTATCTCACCACGGTCTTCGTCCTCATGGGGCTTCTGCGGTATCTTCAGCTCACCTTCGTGAAGAACGATTCCGGTTCCCCGACGGCCATCCTGCTTCGGGATCCCATGATCCAGGGCGCCGTCCTGGGGTGGATCCTCGCCTTCGTTTTCTTCATTTATTTATGATGGAAGGGTTCGGGATGAAGCCGGGAGGCCCTGGCGCCTGGCGCAGCAGCGCGGGAGCGCGAAGCGGGGTATGAAACCCTTTTTTTATGGGGTAAAGAGAATCGATAGGAATGAAGGACGGGCCAGGCCGGACACCGTTTCAGGCTGACGCCCGCGCCATTCGAATGTGAGAATATGGCCAATGGCTGAAATGAAAACTTTGAAAAAAGGGAGCCCGGAACCGCGGGAGCGGATTTTTTACCACGGGGCGTTTCATCTTTTCGTCATCGCCCTCGCCGCTTTCATCGTCTACGGAAACATCTACGGAAACGAGTTCGTCTTCGACGGCATCAAGTTGATCGAGGAGAACAGATCCATCCGGGATCTCACCGGTCTTCTCGAAGGAAAGAATCTTTTCAGGCCGAGAGGTGTCGTCGACTTCACCTTCGCCCTCAATTTTTGGGCGGGGCAGACGAATGTCTTCGGCTATCACCTGGTGAATGTCCTCCTCCATATCCTGAACGGTTTCGTCGTTTATTTTCTCGCCCGGACCCTCCTGTGGAACATCTTCCAGGGAAACGGCCGGGAAGGGGGGCTTCCCCCGCTTTGGCTTTCCGCCTGCTCCCTCTTCGCGGCGCTCCTTTTCGTCGTCCACCCCGTCCAGACCCAGGCGGTCACCTACACGGTCCAGCGCTACGCGTCCATGGCAGCCCTTTTTTACATGGCTGCCGTCCTGTTCTACCTGAGGGGCCGCATGGCCGTCCTCGGGAGGCGGGACAGCGGCATCGTGCCCGCCGGTGAAGACGGCGGGACCGCGGCGAAGAGCCCCGAAAAAGGGAAAGACGGAAAAAAGAGAAAAAGGAAAACGCCGGAGCACGTTTCCCCGGCTCCCGCCCTCCCGGCCCATGCCTCTGTTGCGACCGAGATTTCATATCCCAGGGCCGCCGTCTTTTTCGTCCTCGCCGTTTTCTCCGGCCTTCTGGCTGTCCTTTCCAAGCAGAACGCCGTGAGCCTTCCCCTTGCCCTCCTCCTGGCGGAGTTTTTCTGCTTCCGCGGTTCCGCCGCCGACTGGAAGCGAAAACTTCCCTGGATCGGGGGAACGGCGCTCTTTTTTATCGTCTCAGGCCTTCTCGTCTTCGGTCTCGGGGATCTCCTCGCCGGCCGGGGGAATCTCCTGGAGGACGCGTACGGGCTGACCCGGGAAACGACGCTGGTGAGCCGTTCCACCTACCTCTTCACCCAGTTCAATGTGCTTGTCATCTATCTGAGGCTCTTCGTCCTGCCCGTCCACCAGAACGCCGATTACATGATGCCCTTCGTCCAGGGTTTTTTCACGGGCGTCACGCCCTGGGCTTTTCTTTTCCTGGTCGGCCTCCTTTCCCTGGCTGTCTGGAAGAACCGGCGCTGGCCCGTTTTTGCCTTCGCCGTCCTGTGGTTTTTCGTCACCCTTTCCGTGGAATCGAGCCTCATTCCCATCCGGGACGCCCTCTTCGAGCACCGGCTCTACCTGCCCCTCTTCGGCTTCGCCCTCTTCCTGGCGGACCTGCTTTTCCGGCTCTTTTCAAGGCAGTCCGTCCTGGCCGTGGCGGTGGCTGTCGCCCTCATCGTGTCCTACGGGACGGCGGCCCATCTCAGGAACCGTGTCTGGCTGAACGAGACGACTCTCTGGAGCGATGTCCTGTCCAAGTCGCCCTGGAACATACGGGCCTACAACAACCTCGGCCTGGAAAAGCTCAAGGCGGGCCAGGCGGAGGAATCGATAGCCCTTTTCCGCAAGAGCCTCGACCTTCATCCCTCTTATCCCGACGCCCTGATCAACCTGGCCGGCGCCTATTCCAGGCTGGGCAGGGTGGAGGAAGCCCGGGCCATTTATGAGAAACTCCTGGAAGAGAAAACCGGCGTTGACGGGGAGATGCTGGCCCGTTTCGGGAACCTCTTCTACAGGAAGGGAGACACCGCGGAGGCTTTGAAATTCTACAGCCGGGCCGCCGTGGCGGACCCCCGAAGCCCCCAGATCCGCTACAACCTGGCTCTGGTTCTTGGTGCCCTGGGGCGGCAGGAGGACGCCATCGCCAGCCTCAGGGAAGCGGTCCGCCTCGATCCCTTCTACCAGCAGGCCCGTGAAAGGCTCGGCGTCACCCTGGCGGGGATGGGAAGGCTCGACGAGGCGGCGGATCACCTGGAAGCGGCGGCCCGCCTGGATCCGCCCTCGCCGAATGCTTTGAGCCGCCTGGGCGACCTGCGCATGATCCAGGGAAGGGCCGGGGAGGCGGAAAAGGCCTACCGGGAGGCGCTCCGCATTCGTCCCGATGACGCGCAGGCCCGGATGAGCCTGGGCGCGGCCCTGGCCCGGCAAAGAGAATACGAGGAAGCCGTGACGGCCTTCAGGGAGGCCATGACGGGGGATTCCCGTGTCGAAGTGACGGCTTTTTACCAGATCGCCCGGGTTCGGGCGGCCCAGGGCAGGAACGAAGACGCCGTGACGGCCCTGAAAAAAGCCGTTGAAAGAGGTTTCCGAAACGGGGCGTTTCTTGCAAATGACGGCGACCTGGCCGGTCTCCGGGACCGGGCGGACTTCAAGGGCCTTCTCGAAGACCTGGAAAAAAGGCAGAAAGCCGCCGGCACCGGAGAAAGCACCCATGAGACTGGCTCGAAATAGCCAGAGAAGATCACTTTTGACCAGTGTCCCGAAGAAGGTCTTTCCGAAAGGGCTTTTTTCCCGTGGTTTCGGCAGGCCCGTGCCTGGCATTTCTTGTGCATTGTAACAATCCATGAAGAAAAAAGTCCTGCGTCTCAGCCTTGTCCTTCTCGCGGGGGTGATGCTTTTCCCCATCTGTGCCGCCGCCGCCGACGGGGAGTTCTCCTTTGAAGAGCAGTGGCTCCTGGAAAGGATCAACGAGGTCCGGGAGAACCCCCGGGCTGCCGCGGCGCGCCTCGGCATCGATCTCGAGCCCCTCTTCCGGGAAGATCCCGGCCTGGAGACCCTGTTCGAGGCGGGTTTCGGCCCCCTTGTGAGAGAAGGCCGGCTCGATGAGGCGGCCCGGGCGGGGAACGGGAACATGCTCGTAGACGATGTTTACGCTCCCGGTGGCGAGGGGGGCGTCTCCCCGGCGGAGCGGGCCGAGACGGCGGGGTACCTGGCGTTCCGGATCGGCGAGACGGTGGGTCTCGTCAGTTTTTCCAATTACATGGATCCGGGCCAGGCCGTGACAATCCTTTTCGAGAAAATCGTCCGGGATGAGTTCGACCCGGGAAGGACGGCGGAACGATACGTTCTCTCTCCCGATTTCGACGATATCGGTCTTGCCTTTGACGGCGGGATCCTCGTCATGGACGGTCTGTCCTCCAACGTGTACGTGGCCACCTGCACCTTTGGTTCCGGCCCGAGCCGGGCGTACCTGGAACTGCTTTACCGGATCAACCAGGCCCGGGCACAGCCCCTGGCCATGGCGGAACGGCTGGGAAAGAGCGGGGAAAGCCTTTTCAGGGCCTATCCGGACCGGGAGTATTTCCTTCGGTACGGCCTGCCGCCGCTGACCCTGGACGGGCGGCTTGTCAGGTCCGCCCAGGGACATGTTCGGGACATGTTCGACCGGATCTATTTCGGCTCGGTGACACCGGACGGCCTTTACCCGGAAGACCGGGCGGCCGGGGAAGGATATCCCGTGGCGGCCGTCCGGGAGACCCTGGGGCGGTGGTACCGGGAGGAACCGGCGATCCCCGAAGGGGAACTGCTGCAGCGCTTTTTCCGGGCGTGGTTTTTCCGCGACATGGAGCGCCTGGATCAGAAGGAGCGCCTTGACATGATGAACGAAAGGACCCGGCACGCCGGCTTCGGAATCCTTTCGGGATATTTCGGGACCGACGACAGCGCCTATGATTTATGCCGGGGAGACGTCACCATGGCCGTGGCCGATTACGGGATCCCTATCCCCGACAGCCGCCGCACGCACATTACCGGCCTGGTTTTTCACGACGCCGACGGGGACGGCCTGTACGGCTGGGGAGAGGGCCTGGAAGGCGTGGCCGTGACCGTCCAGGGGCAGGATGGAACGAAAGTCCCGCTGAAAACGGATTCGGCCGGCGGCTTCAGCTGCGAGGCCGGCCCGGGGATCTACTCGGTGACGGTGGACGTGAGCGGCGAGATACATTTTCGATGTTTCGATGTGAAGACGCAAAACAGGATCCTTTTTTTCCCCCTGACGGCGGAAGATGAAGGGTTTTGAGCATGAGAGCGAGAAAAGCCCTTGACAACGGGAAAGTCTTTCGATTATATTTTCCTGAAAGTAAGGGCTGGACAAGGAAAGAAAAAAAGAAAGGAGGGGTGTGAGACAGGGAAAAAAGGCTTTGTAAAAAAGTAGATGGGTACGTTTAAGACAGAAAAATTTCTATGGAGGAGATAATGAAAAAAGTATTGATTACTCTGATGGCTATGGCGCTCGTCATGGGCTTCGCCATGACGGCGGCCGCGGCGGATGAGTCGGCTGCTTGCTTGAACTGCAAGTGTCCCCTCTGGAACATCAACTGCGGCATAACCCTCGGACAGGGGGACCCGTGCTGCACCTATTTCGACTGGGATATGATCGGTGAATATCCGAATGAGCACGACCTGGTGGGCTGGGCCTGCCTGGGCAACGCCGATCTCTCGAAACTGGGTATCGATCTTCCCTCGCATTATAAAACAAACGGTGATGGATCAGCGATGTCCGGCATCCTTGGACGGAACTGCCGCCTGATTTTCGACGTCTGCGAGTGCGAAGATCCTGAAGATTTTCTCGAGGATGGCAACACGGTCGGCTTCCGGTTCACCATCACCCAGGGGAACGGCGTGTATTTCATGGGCGACGAGATCTTCGTGAAGACCTTCACCGATCTGAAACTGGCCTGCTCCGATGAGTATCCCCGTTACATGAAGAACCCCCAGTACTTCAACTGTGGCGATCTTCTTCTCTATCTCACGACCCCCGGTTCCACGGGATCCGCCGTCACCTGCGACAAGCTGCTCACGAAAGGGGAGTTCAGGACCTCAAGGATGTCTGCGAACCCACGACCACCGAGGCGGCGAGAGTCAAGCAGATCTGCACGGCCACGGATCTGCACGGCTACGGACAACGGCTACGTGATCAGCCGATGCCAAGGAATAATGTAAGGCACCAACTACTGGCTCTTCAACGTGCCGGCCATGTGGTATGTCAAGTCGGAAATCGTTCCCGGGCAGACCGTGAAGGTCCTCGCGGAACTCGTCACCGGCAAGGGCGGCGTTTGCCCCACCTGTGATGACGTGTGTGCGTGCGAAATCGAAATCGGCATCATGTGCTGCGACGACACGCTCATGGGCGGCTGCATCTACTTCCCCTATGTCATCGGGAAGGACGACAACTGGGCTACGGGAATCGCCCTGACGAACCTGGGCGGCGTTTCCATTGCCGACATGGAAGTGACGGTGACGTTCACCGATCAGTACGGTAACACCCTCTCCAAGAAGCTCACCGACTTCGACAAGTCCATCGTGACGTGGGTTCTGGACGAAGACACCTTCGACGCTCTGGGCATGGGGAGCCTCGCATCCGGTCCCATGATGATGAAAATCGAGACCAACTTCCCGGCCGACGGCTATGAGTTCGTGCTCCTGGGCGGTTTCGGTGGAAGCACCATGGCGCGGCCCTGCGGCTATGCCGTCGAGTGGGCCATGAAGTCCTGGCTCTACGACATGCTGTCTCCGTTGATGAACGCGGGCTTCTAAGAACAAGCAGCCTGGTATTGAAAATGCATCACCATTTGGGCGGGAGAAATCCCGCCCAAATTTTTTAAGCGGGAGGACTTGGAAGGTGGGACGGTTTGCGTCATTCAAGAGAAAAGCGACAGCCGCCGGGCTGGCGGTGATCCTGGCCCTCGCGCCGGGACTCCTGGCCGCGGCGGATGCGGTCTTTCAGCCCGTGATTCCCGGCGAGGGACAGGCCTGGCTCGTACGGGCCGTCTACCGCTCGGCCCTGGATCGGGAGAAATGGTCCGAACCGGTTACCTGGCGTTTCCTCCCCCTCCCGTCACGGGAAGCCGCCGTGCCGGGCGGCACGGCGGTGGAGGTGCGGGACGCCGGCGGGCGCCTGGACCAGGCGGCCCGCCTGGAATTCAGCGGTTCCCGGTCCCTGGTCCGGGCCGACCTCACCCAGAGCCGGCGGGGAAAGGCGGTGACCTTCACCCTGGAATACCCCGATGGGACGCCCGCTGTCGCCGAAAAATCCCTCGTCCCCTTCGATTTCCCCGCCTTTCCCGCCCAGGTGCCCTCGGTACGGACGTACCGGCGGGAGATTGCCGCGGGCGGCGGGCTCTACCGGGAAGTCCTCCTGGCCCAGGAAGTCCGGGAAGTGACGAACCCCGACGGGGTTCCGCCGTTACTCCGGGACCGTAAGCTCATCGAAATCCGGGTCACCGGCGAGGGCGGCCGGGAGATCTTCACCCAGTACTGGGAAGAGGGGCGGCCCTTTTGTCTTTTCGGGAGAAACGCCGACATGGAATACGGGATGGTGACGGAATGAGCGGGAAATCGATCGCGGCGGTCCTTCTGGCCCTTCTTCTTGCCTTTCCCCTGTCCGCCGCGGCGGACACGTACGAGGCCGATTACGTGCCCTGGTCCGGGTACTGGTGGCCTTTCAGGCAGGGGGGGCTTGTCACGGGAGCTGCCTACCGGGGCCATCCGTCGCCGCTGGAGAAATATGATTTCGTCACCTCCGGAACGTACGGGGGAGAAGCGACGGCTTACGGGATGAGGTATTACCGGAATCCTTTCGCCAAGTACTGGGAGGGAATGTGCTATTGCTGGGCGGCGGCGGCCATCCTCGAGGAAGAACCGGTAAACGGCGGATTTTACGGGGAAACGATTTTTTACGTGGGCGACAAGAAGGCCCTTCTCACCGTGGCGAACGACAACGCCTACACGAAAAGCATCCGCCTGCGAACGGAAACACCGGAAGAATTCCATGCCATTCTGGAGGAATACATCAGAGAGCGGGGTCTCCCCTTCATCATGGATCTCGGCACCGACGATGAGGTCTGGAATTACCCCGTCTACAAGTACGAGACCGGTTACACGGAAGAGGGCGGCACCCGGCATTACACGACGAAAGTCTACTATGTTTCCGACGAAGTCTCCCCGGACTACGTGGGATCGAAAATAGCGGCGAAAACGTTTTATTATTACTTCACCCTCGAGGGAAGCCGGATCACCGGAAGCGGCTGGGAAAGGGGAAGCGCCGGGGTTTCATCCTACGATCCCGTCCGGGACTGCCTCAACCCCGGCATCGACTACGCGCGGGTCCGGGACATCGTTTACACCTACGATGACCGCTACGAGGAGAACGACACCTTCGAGACGGCCGCGGCCGTCCCGGGAGGCCACCTGAGGCTCATGTCCTGCAATGCCGACTTTTTCAAGGTATTTCTCGGTCCGGGGGACCGGATCACGGCGGAACGGGTGAACGGTGAGGGCACGCCCCCCAGGGAAGGGCAGGTTATCGTCCAGGTCTACGGTCCCGATCCCGACCGGCAGCGTCTCGGAACGCTGCTTCATCAGGACGTCCTGGAGCTGACGGCGTACGCAGCCGGTCACTACTATTTCGAGGTTCTTCCCGTCAGGCCCGATTATTATTCCGACACGACCTACTACGAACCGGTCTACGATCTCTACCTCAGCGTGCGCCTGGGAAACACGGCCTATTTTCCGGACGACCCCGGCGGAAGCCTGGGGAACGGGATGGCCGTTCTCAATCCCGACGGGTCCCTGGGCCGGGTCATCCTGGCCACCATCGATCCGGCCGGGCGGATTGAAGAGGCTCACGAGTTCAACGGCCTCGATTCCCAGGTCAGGGGGACTCTGGCCGATTTCGGACTCGGTTCAACGAGAGGCGGGTATGTCCGGGTGGACAGCGACGAGACCCTGAGAGGACTGAACGCCTTATCGGAGGGGAAAAGCGTTCTCTACGGCGCCAATCTCCTTTCCCAAACCGGGGCGGTCGAACAGGTCTCCTTTCCCTATTCAGCGAGATCGGGCGGGTGGAAAACCTTTTACGGGCTCATCAACACGGGCGACGAGACGGAGGAGGTGGAACGGCGGTCCTTCGATTCCGAGGGCCATCCGCTGCGGACCGACACGGTCACCCTCGGGCCGGGTCAGAAACTTGAATCGAATACGAAAGATCTCTGGGTCCTTCCCAATTCTCCCGTTCGAGGGAACACCATGACCGCCGCGACGACGAGCGGCCGGCCGTCCCTTTTGGGATACATGAAGCTCTCATACGAGTCGTCATCGACGGGCGACACGGCCCTCGTCCCCCTGGGACGGGAGGGGGCGGGGACCCGTCTTTTTGCCCCCCAGGTGGCTTGCAACGCTTACTGGCGGACAAAACTCCTCGTCATGAACAGCGGCGCCGGGGACACCCGGGCGGTCTTCCGGGCTTACCGGGCCGACGGCTGGCTCCTCGGCGAGGCGGGCTGCCTCCTGAAGCCGGGCCAGAATCTCGTCCGGGACGTTCCGGATATCTTTCCCGGCGTCTTACCCGGTGAGATCGCCTCCCTGGAAGTGACCTCCCGGGAAGGCGAGCCGCTGACGGGGTGCGTTCTCTTCAGTACGAATACGGGAGGCCAGCTGGCGGGGGTTCCCCTTCGGGCGCCCGCGACGGGGCCTGTCCTTCACCTGCCCCACGTGGCGAGCCTGGGTCCCTGGGGAACGGGGGTGGCCGTCCTGAATCCCTCCGACGGCGCAACGGACGTGACCATGACCCTTCACGACGCCGGGGGCGCCCCCCTGGGCGCGTGGACGGGCCGGCTGAATCCCCGGGAGCGCATCGCCGGAACCCTGAAAAATCTTTTCGGAGCGGCCCTGGCCGGGGAGGCCCGTTATGTCAGGATCTCGTCGGGAGACACGCCCCTGTGCGGCCTTTACCTCATCGCCACGGGGGACGGAACGCGCCTCATGGGCGACGGTCTCACCGAATAATCGGTTATGGAATTGCATTTCGGGCGGTTCGTAAAGACCCCCCTGGAAAAACGTATATGGAGGAGCCATATGATGAGAAAGATGTGGGCCTGCGCCCTCGTTCTGTGCGCGATTGCCTTGTTTCCCGCCGTTGTTTTTTCAGCCGAAGAGGAAACGAGGGTCACCGTTGTCTACACGGGAGACCTCCTCGGGCGGCTGACGCCTGTCCGAGGGTGAGGGGGAAATAATTCGGGCGGTCTGGCCCGAACACAGTGGGTTATCGATGAACTGGAAAAAAAACAGGGTCCCGTCATCCTGGTGGACGCGGGGAACCTCTTTCCCGTGAGCCGATATTCTTTTAAGGAACTTCAGGTCCTTGCGGAACTGGGCGTCACCACCCTGGGGGCGATGAACGTGAGGGCGCTCAATCTGGGCGAAAACGAATTCTCCCATGGCATTGATTTTCTTAATCATGTGAGAGAAAAGGCGTCTTTTCCCTTCCTGGCGGCGAATCTTGAATATAGCGGCGCTTTGAATCCCTTCTGGGTGCCTTACACCGTCGTGGAGGCCGGAAAGTCCCGGATCGCCTTCATCGGTGTCCTGCCTCCCAGGCTTCAGGAGAACATCGCCGCCTTGACGGGAGAAGAGGGGAAAAACTTTCAAGTCTCATCCCCCCGGAGCGTTCTCGAAAGCCTCATCCCGGAAGTGCGGAAAAAAGCGGACGGGGTCGTTCTCCTTTCGAGCTGCGGCAGGAAGGAAACCCTTGAAGTCGTGGACGGACTGAAGGGGTTGGATCTCGTCATCTACTGCGGAAACGACGCCTCCCCGTTTTCGGAAGGGGGCGGATCAGCGGCCTTCGAGGAAAAAACGGGCGACTGCGGCGGTTCCGGTGGTGGAGCAGAAGCGGGGGCTCCCGGTGACGCCCCGTCCGGCGTTCCCGTTTACCGGGCCAACTACATGGGAAAGGACCTCGGCTATGCCACCCTCATACGGGGAGAGACGGGGAAATTAGTCCCGGGGGAGAACGGGATCGTTTCCCTGGACCGGTCCGTGCCGGGCGATCCGCGGATCGCCGGGATGATCGGGTCCGCGCCGGACGACATTTACAAGAAGCTCACCGAAGAAATGAAAACAAGGGACGCGGACGTGGATAAACGAATGTTCGAGGAGGCGAAGAAACTCTGGAAAGAACTCTCGGAAAAGCACAGGGAGCTCATGCTGCAGAAAGATCAAGGGGAAACGAAATGATGAATGGAGCGGTAAAGGTTTTGTGCTGCGCCGTTGGCCTTCTTCTGTTGGTCTCCTGTGCCGGCCTTTTGGGTTACGGCAAGACGGAGGCGAATCTCATGAAGAACGTGACGGCGTTCTGGACGGCCAAAATGAACGGTGAATGGGGGGCTGCTTACGATCTGGCCACAGAGGAATTCAAGAGACAAGTGTCCCGGGTGAGATTCGTCAAGTCGGCGAACCTGAACATCGAACATTTCGAGATCGAGAAAGTGACCCTTCTCGATAAGGAAGACAAGGCGGAGGTGGCCGTAAAATACAGGGTCGGGGTAAAGGCGTTCGTCTTCGACCTGACAGCGAAGGACACGTGGGTATGGGAGAAGGGCGCCTGGCGCGTCGATCTCACCCCCACCCTGAAACTCCCCGGCGCCTGATCATCGCGGAGGTTTTGTGACCAAGCCCGGGTCGTGACATGTCGGGCCCCGGAGAGGGATTCAGGAAGCCTCTCCGGGGCCGTTTCATGTCGCGCCGCCGGGCGTGACGGAAGTCTGACGCTCGCCCATGCTCTTCAACTCCTTCACCTTCATTCTTTTTTTCGTCGTCGTCTTCCTCGTTTATCGGCTCCCCCTTCCCTGGCGCGCCAGGAAGGTCTGGCTTCTCGGGGCGAGTTATTTCTTCTATGCCGCCTGGAACCCGCCCTTCGTCCTCCTTCTGGCCATTTCCACCGTCGCCGACTGGTTCCTGGCCCGGCGCATCGCGTCGGCCCGGCGGCCGGGGAAGAAGCGAGGGTTTCTCGCGGCGAGCCTCGCCGTCAACCTCGGACTCCTCGGCTATTTCAAATACGCCGGTTTTCTCATCGACAACCTGAATCAGCTTCTGTCATTCCTTAACGTTCAGTTCAGCCCGTCCCCGGTGGACGTGATCCTCCCCGTGGGGATTTCCTTTTACACCTTTCAGACCCTTTCCTACACCATCGACATTTACAGGGGGAAGATGAAGCCCTGGCATTCCTTTCTCGATTACGCCCTCTACGTGTCCTTTTTCCCCCAGCTGGTGGCGGGCCCCATCGTCCGGGCGGGGGATTTCCTTCCCCAGTGCGAAAGGCCGCCGGACGTCCCCAGGGATGAGGTGGCCTGGGGGCTTTCCCTTCTGCTTCTCGGCCTTTTCCTGAAGATCGCCCTGGCCGACGGGCTTCTGGCCCCCGTGGCGGAGGCGGTCTACGACGGAAAGGGCGTTCCCGGTTTCCTTTCCGCCTGGTTCGGGTGCGCCGCGTTTTCGGGCCAGATCTACTGCGATTTCGCGGGCTATTCCCTGTGCGCCCTCGGTCTTGCCCGGTGTTTCGGTTTCGCCATCATGGAGAATTTCAACTGTCCCTATGCCGCCGCCGGTTTCACCGATTTCTGGAGGCGCTGGCACATTTCCTTTTCATCGTGGCTTCGGGATTACGTCTATTTCCCCCTGGGAGGAAGCCGGAAAGGGTGGGCCCGGACCCAGTTCAACACCGTCGTGACCATGCTCATCGGGGGTCTCTGGCACGGCGCCGCCTGGACCTACGTCGTCTGGGGGGGCATTCACGGACTTCTCATCGTGGTTGAGCGGGTGCTGAAAAGGGTGACCCGGCCCCTGGCCTGGAAGACCGGGCTGCCCGTGACCCTGTCCGCCGCCCTCTTCACCTTTGCCCTGTGGTGCTTCGTCTTCGTCTTTTTCCGAAGCCGGACCTTCGATCAGGCCTTCATGCTCATGGGTTCCCTGGCGGGCCTGCCCGGTGGCGGGGAAAAGACGATTTTTCTTCCCTTTGCCGATCTCTTGATCACGGGGACGGTCATGGCGCTGCTCCTGGCCGCCCACTGGTTCCTGCGGGACCGGTCCCTCCGGGTGGTGGCCGAAAAAACGCCCGGGTGGCTCCGGTCCCTGCTCATCGCCGGCATGATCGTCGGCATTGCCGTCCTTTCGGGAGAAGACCGTGCGTTCATCTATTTCCAGTTCTGACCGGGCGCCGGGCGCCTTTTTTATGAGATCCCTCCTGGCGGGTCTCCTTCTCGGGGTCTTCCTCCTCGGGGGCATGGAGATCCTCTGGCGCCTGGACCGCCATGTCCCCTCGGTGACCGACGATCCCGAGCTGTGGTCCTGCCACCGTCTCCGGGTCGACGCCCCGGGCCGGGAAAAACTCGTCATTCTCGGGGCCTCGCGGGTTCAGCTCGGGGTTTCCCTGAAGGTCCTGAAAGACCGTCTTCCCGATTACGAGGTCATCCAGCTCGCCGTTGACGGCCGCCACCCCCTGGCGGTGCTCCGGGACCTCGCCGACGACGACCGGTTCCGGGGCGTCGTCCTGTGCGCCATCACCGCCATGGGCTTCGAAAAGAAGTACTGGAACGACCAGCAGGAGTTCGTCGATTATTTTCACAGGCGTTCCACCCTGAACAACCGGATCAACCGGAAGATCAAGACGGCCGTACAGGAGCGGTTCGTCGTCGTCGATCCCTATCTCCACATCCGCCGGCTGATCAACAACCTGGATGTCCTGGGAAAACTGCCCGATCACCGGTATCTCCTCACTTTCCGGGACCGGTCCCGGGAGGCCGATTACATGCGGCTCAACCTCCCCAGGCTCCGGAATTACCGGACCGGGCGGATTCGGGAAATTTACGCCGAGAATCCGCCGCCGCCGCCGTCGGCCTGGGAGAGAGACGCGGCGGAAACGGCCCCCTGGGTGCGGAAAATCGTCCTTCGGGGAGGCCGGGTCATTTTCCTGCGCCTTCCCACGAGCGGCGAACACTGGACGATCGACGAGACCTTCTATCCCCGGAATGTTTACTGGGACCGCATCGCCGCCCTGACGGGGGCGGACACCATCCATTTCATGGATGAACCCCTCCTGAACGCCTACGAATGCCCCGAGGGTTCCCACCTGGATTTCCGGGACGCCCGCCGGTTCACCGGGGGGCTCGTGACCGTGCTGGAAAACAAAGGGTGGCTTCATGGCGGAAGGGGATTTTCCTCTTGACTATCCCGGCCGCCGTCGGCAAATAGAGACAAGGCCTCAAGACGCGGGTGAAAGGATTTAAAGGCATGCTGGGATTGGTGGCGTCCTTCAGGAAGTTTCTCTCCCGGGCGGCGAAGCATCACCAGGTGATCTGGATGATGGTTCAGCGGGATTTCAAGGCCCGCTACGTGGGTTCCGTGGGGGGGATCCTGTGGTCCATCCTGAATCCGCTCCTTCTTGTGGCCATATACAGCCTCGTTTTTTCGCTCGTTTTCGGGCGGACGATCGGGGAGACGCCTTTTGCCCTGTGGCTTTTCTGCGCCCTCCTGCCGTGGCTCACCTTCATGGAGATCCTGAGAAGCTCCGTGGGAATCATCGAGAAATACAAGAACCTCATCACGAAAACGCCTTTTCCGTCGGAACTTCTTCCCGTCGTCATCATCGGCGCCGCCCTGACGAACCACCTCGTCGGGCTCGGGGTCCTGGTCGCCCTGCTCCTGGTCTTTCAGCCGTCCCTCGGCTGGGCCGTCATCACCCTACCTTTTTATCTCCTGTGCCTCAGTTCCCTGGCCCTGGGTCTCAGCTGGATCATCAGCTCCGTCAACGTGTTCATCCGGGACGTGGGACAGGTGGTGAACCTCGTCCTTCAGCTGTGGTTTTACCTGTGCCCCATCATCTATCCCGCTTCCATCATTCCAGAATCCTATCAATACCTTCTCAGGCTGAATCCCTTCATCTTCATCACCGAGGGGTACCGCAGGGCCCTCCTGACGAACGAGGGCATCCTTCCCGTGGATTTTCTCTATTACCTGTTCTTCGCCCTGACAGCCCTGTTCATCGGCGGCTGGATTTTCCGACGGCTCAAGGGCCACTTTGCCGAATACCTGTGATCGCCCAGTGAAGGATTTAATGGAACCAGAATATTCCGTCATCTGCGAAAACCTGTCGAAGAAGTTCAAGATCTACGCCTCTCCCAACGACAGGATCAGGGAGGCCCTTTCCTTTTCCGGAAAGAGCTTTCACAAGGATTTCTGGGCCCTCCGGAACGTTTCCTTCCGGCTTCGGAAAGGCGTCACCCTGGGGATCATGGGTTTCAACGGAAGCGGCAAGAGCACCCTTCTCAAGATGATCTGCGGCTACCTGGCGCCCACGTCGGGATCGGTGAAAACCGCGGGCCGCGTCGCCTCCATCCTCGAGCTGGGCACGGGGTTCAACAGGGAGTTCACGGGCCGGGAAAACGTGATGCTCTACGGCGGTCTCATGGGGTTTTCCGTAAGGGAAACCCGGGAAAAAATGGAAGAGGTCGAAGCCTTCGCCGACATCGGCGATTTCTTCGACCGGCCCGTCAAGCTCTATTCCAGCGGCATGTACGCCCGGCTCGCCTTCGCCTGCACCATCCACATGGAACCGGACATCCTCGTCATCGACGAGGCCCTGGCCGTGGGGGACATCGCCTTCCAGCACAAATGCATCCACCGGATCCGGTCCCTCCAGAAGCGCGAGGTCTCCCTCCTCTTTGTCAGCCACAGCATCGGCGCCGTGAAGAGCCTGTGCCAGGAAGCCCTGTTCCTGGACAGGGGAAGGCTGGTTCTCCAGGGCAAGGCCGAGGACGTGGCGAACTACTATCACGGGCTCATCGCCCATCGGGAGCAGGAGAAAAAGGAGGCGCCGAAAAAACCCCCCGTGATGAAAAAAGAAGCCGGGGAAACCAAGGCGGCGGTCCGGGGGAAGGAAAAACGGATCGGGACGGGAGAGGCGAGAATCGAGGAGGTTCGCCTCCGGGACGACGGGGGCGGCGTCCTCGAGGTTGTCGAATTCGATCAGCCCGTGTCCGTGGGGGTGCGTATCCTGGCCCGGGTGGACTGCAGCCCCGCCGTCGTCGGCTTCATCATCCGGGACCGGTTCGGCAACGACCTTCTGGGAACGAACACGGCGGTGGAGGGCCGGAGTCTGCCGTCTCTCCGGCAGGGGGAAGAGCTCCTGGTGACCTTCCGTCTCCGGCTTCCTCTCCTGAAGGGGAACTACAGCGTGACGGCGGCCGTCGGCCACGATCCCGACCAGCCCGCCTTTCTCGACTGGTGGGACCACGCCTGCGTCTTCGAGGTGCTTCCCCCGGCCAGCCGGCGAACGGTGAACTGCAAGGTTCATCTTCCCATCGCCATCGACGTGCAGAAGAAAGGCGGCCCGTGAATGGACCCCCTTGGTGAGACGATTCCCGTGAACAGGAAAAAATACCCGTTCTTTTTCAAGTTTCTCCTGTACCTGGTTCCCGCGTCGATTTTCCTTGTCCTGGCCGTTTCGGTGTTTTTCGCCGTCCTGGAGGACGCTTTCATCTCCTTCCGCTATGCGGAAAACCTGGCCGCCGGCCAGGGTCTCGTCTTCAACCCCGGTGAACCGGTGTGGGGCTACTCCAATTTTCTCTGGACGGTCATCCTGGCCGCCGTTTCCTGTCTCGGCGGTTCCGTTGTCTCCTGGTCCCGATACCTGGGCGTCGTCTCCGCGCTGGCCGTCCTGTGGATCTCCTGGTCGTGGCTTCTGGAGAGAAACCGGTCATGGGGGGGGCTGTCCCTGGCGGCGCCCCTTCTTCTGGCCACGAGCGCCCACTTCGTCCTGGCCGCCCAGAACGGGATGGAAACACTCCTCTTCACCCTCCTGGCCCTTGCCGGAGTCCTTTCCTACATCCGGACCCTGGAGGAGAACCGGGCCTTCCCGGCCTACGCGATTTTCTTCTTTCTGTGCGCCGTCACCCGGCCCGAGGGGCCGGTTTTTCTCCTCGCCTCCCTCGTCATCGACCTCGTCCTCTTTCTCAAGAGCAGGGAGACGGCCATTCTCAGGCGGGCGGCGGCGGCCGTCGTCCTTTTCGCCGTCCCCTTCGGCCTGTACACGGTGACCCAGTTCCTGTACTACGGATATCCCCTGCCGAACCCCTATTATGTCAAGGTGGCCCCGTTTTCGGAAAAGGCCGTCCTGAGAGGGTTCGACTATGTCATATCCTACTTCCGGGATATCCAAGCCCTGTGGCTCGTTCCCTTCGTCCTGGCCGCTCTCGCCGACCCGAAGCGGTGCCGGGAAAGCGGGCTCCTTCTTTTCTTCACGGCGGCGTACCTGTCCTTCGTGGTCTTCGTGGGCGGCGACTTCAGGGTCTATTTTTACCGCTTCATCATTCCCGTCATCCCTCTCTTCTTTCTCCTGGTCGGCACCGGCTTCCTCTCCGTGGCCGACCTGACAAAGAAATTCCTTTCCCCGAAGGCCGCCGCCCCCCTGGCCGCCGTCCTTCTTGGTGCCGTCGTCCTGGCCCAGCTCGCCCTGGCGCGCTCCCCGGTGACGCCCTTTTTCAAGCCCGAGACACCGACCCGGTCCCTCATGGTCACGAACCTTCTCCATTACCTGAAGGACCCCTCGGATTTCCGGGAAAAGGCGGCGGACTGGCTGACCGACGAAAACCTGGACATTCACCCCATGGGCGTGGTGGGGCGGGCCCTGAACCGCCGGCTTCCCGGCGGGGCCGTCGTCGCCACGGTCCAGTGCGGCCAGGTCCCCTATTATCTGGAGAAACGGACCGTCGTCGATATCCGGGGCCTCATGGACAACGAGGTCACTCATGGCGGGGGATTCGACCTGGCGTACATGAAAAAAAGGGATATCGACTTCCTCATTCTCTACTACAATGAAACGCCCCACTATGCCGTCCCGGAAACGCTCATCCCGAAGATCATCCGCTCCCCCGGCTTCCAGGCCCGGTATGCCCTGGAGCACGTCTACCGGCAAAGGGCCGTCGTCTGGCCCGAAGAGTGGGAGGCCACGGCGGCCATGCTCCTTTTCAGGAAAAAGGAAAGGGAAATTCCCCGGGACGGGATCCCCGGCGGCATCAAGGAAGATGTGGACGAGGCTGTCAGGGAGGGCCGGGTGACCGAATGGGTCTGCCGGATCAACGGGCCGGACCGGGGGCTGTATCTTTTGACGGCGGGGGAACGGTTCAAAAGAAGCGGTGAAGAGGAAAAATTGACCGGTTTTCCCCTGGAATCGGCAAAGGGGCGGTCCGATCCAAAATAGTGGCATAAAGAATTTTTAGCCCGGGTGCGCCTTAAGTTCCGCGGCATGGTATGTTACTTGCACGATCTGACGTCAGTTGCGGTTGCCTTCTCTTCGAAAAGAGACGAAAACCGGTTGTTAAAAAGGCCGCCTCATGGTAATAAACCCGTGACATCTTCATGGGGATTTCAAAAAAAAGGAGGACCCATAGAAAATGAAGAGAACCGTCATGAAATTCCTGGCCTTCTCTTTCGTTCTCTTCCTGTCCGTGCCGGCTCTGTCCTGGGCGCTGACGGGGGGACCTGACAGTTACGGGTACCGGTATTACGACAGTCACGAAGAAGGAGCTCCGGCTTTTTCCTGGACGGACATCGAGCGGACGTCGACTGGAATACCGGTGCAGATAGGAACTTCGGGAGACATCGTTGTTCCCGACATTCCCATTGGTTTTCGTTTCAACTTTTACGGTCAGTATTACAGTTCTGTAAGTGTGGCCACAAACGGACTCCTGTCCTTCGATCCCGGTGCCGTCATCAATGGCCAGACGTACCAGGGAAACGGTCTTCCCGACCGGTTGGATGCGATCAACAGCGTCATCGCCGGCTTCTGGGATGACCTGTTCGCGTGCGGCACGTGAGGGGACAAGCACAGGGTGTACTACGAAACCCGGGTGGTTTCAGGAAAAAGACAGTTCATCGTTCAGTTCAAAAATGTTCGTTTCGATTCGTCTACCGGGCTTGGAGACGATTACAACGTCACATTCCAGATGGTCCTTCATGAGGGCTCCAACGACATCCAGTTCAATTATATCAAGGTCTACTCCCGCGGCAAGGGCAACACCGTAGCCGGCCTCGAGAACGAGACCGGAAGAATCGGGATCGTCTATCCGGGATTCGATCAGGAGGGATTCTACGAAAATTTCTATGTCACATTCACGACCCACAGCCTTCCCGTCGGAGGGCCGCCCAAGGCCGTCACGCTCATTTCGCCCTCCGGAACGACCTCCGATGACAGGCCCCTTTTCAAATGGACCGAGGAAAAAAGCGCCACCGCCTACCGGCTCGCCGTAAGCGGAAATTCCTCCGTCGCTTTCAGCGGGACCCTCCGGGCCGATGAGGTGACCGCTGACGGGCAGTGCGCTTACCGGATCCCCGACGCCCTGGCCGACGGGACATACGAGTGGTCGATTCAGCCGACAAATTCGTCGGGTTCGGGGCCTGTCAGCAAGATGGCGTTCACGGTTCAGACAGAAACATCCCCGACGCCGCCCGGTCCGGTGGATCCCGGGGAGGACCCCAAACCGGTCAACGGGCCCCATGTCCTCTATTTCCCCTATGTCACCGCCGAACAGGGGTGGCGCACCGAGATCTTCCTGGTGAACGCAAGCCGCGTTACAACCCTGAGGGGCACCTTCGAGGTCTACAACCAGGACGGCTCGGCGGCTGCCGAGCCAAAAGAACTGACCATCTATCCCCTTCAGAGGAAGGTGTTCATCATCGACGGGATACAGCCCAAGTACGCCGGCCTGAAAGGAAAGGGGTTCGCCCTTTTCCGCGCCTCCGGTGATTCCGTCGTCGGCTGCAACCGGTTCTTCGCTTTCGAAAAGTACAGCGCCATGGTGCCGGCGGTGGGAAGCGGTGCCCTGGCCGAACAGGGCGACCTGTATGCCTGCCAGGTCGCTTCCAACAGCATGTGGTCGACGGAAGTCGACCTCGTGAACACGACGGGGGAGGAAAAAACGCTTCGGCTCGTCCTGGCCGACGGGATGGTCGAGGAATCCCGGCCCCTTTTCCTGGGACCGGGTCAGCAGGCCTTTGTCGACGTGGGGACGATTTTTCCCGAAGGCGCCGTTTCCGGGGCGTCCTATCTCATCGTCAAGGACGAGAGCCCCTCCCGGGGCGGCGTGGTCGCCATGGCGAAGATCATGAACACCCACACCATGGAGGCCTACCTGATTTCGGGCCGCACCGGCGCGGAACAGATCTTCCCCCAGGTGGTGGAAAATGGAACCTGGCGGACGGCGATGGTCCTCGTCAATCCGTCGGAAAATGCCGCCCAGGTGACCATCACGGCCTATGACGATGCCGGTCTGTTCCTGGGGGCCGAGGAGGTTTCCGTGGAGGCCCGCTCGAAATACACGACCTATCCCGGCGCGTTGGGATTCTCCTCCGGCGTGTCCTGGCTCGCCGTGGTTTCCGATCAGGAACTGGCCGACGGCCTCGAGCTTTTTGCCAATACCGGCGCCACCCTTCTTTCCGGGTCCCGGTCCCTCCGTCTCGAGGGGAAATCGGGCATTCTGCCGCTTCTGAACGATACGGCCGTGACGGGTATTTCCATTCTCAACGCACAGGAGATCCCGGCGGAGATCACCCTGACCCTTTACAGCAACGACGGCCTCGAGGTGGCCGTGAAGGGACTGACCCTGGCGCCCGGCGCGAAGGAGGTGGCCTTTGTCAACGATGACTACTTCGGAACGGATGTCTCTTCGGCGAATTACATCCGCTATGCGTCCAGCGAAGCCGTCATCGCCCTCCAGGTAAACGCCTACGGCGCCCTCCTGGACAGCCTGAACGCCCTGGGGGTCGATAAGCCGGCCCGGGAACTGGTTGTCCGGATTTCCGTCAATAAGTCGCCGCAAGAGGACAGCGACGGAAGCTTTGTTTACTACACCAAGTACCCGACGCTCACGTTCACCGGGTCCGCTTATGACGAGGAGGGTGTCCCCGTCGGCGATACGGCTGTTTTCTCCTGGTCTTCCAGCCTGGACGGTCCCCTCGGCCAGGGCATGGAGGTGACGGCGGAACAGCTTTCCGAGGGCGAGCATGTCATCACCCTCGAGGTGGTCGACGGGACGGGTGCTTCCGGTAAGGCCTCAACGACGTTGCCTATTAAAAAACACCCATTCGATGAGGCGTGGGATTTCTAACAGAAATCACTGCCGATAACAAAGAGATCAGGCGTCGTTTTTGAAAAACGGATCGGGTGGTCGGGGATGAAAATCCCGGAAGGCCGCCCGATCGTCTTTTTGAACCTTTTATTCTTGATTTTGCGACCCTGGAAAACGTGAAAAAGGTGCTTCCCCGGTGGTTGAAATCCTTTCTTGCTGAACGGCGTCCCGGAAAAAAATCGGGAGAGAAAAACGTGGCGGAAGAACGGATTCGGGACGATTCAATCCTCACGGAGAGGCGAGCCTTTCCGGAAACCCCGGTCCGGGTGTCCATCAAGGCCGCCGTCCCCCGGAAAAGGGAAGCGCCGTTCTGGGGGGATTATCATTTCGCCTGCGCCCTCAAGAAATATCTCGAAAGGCGGGGATACGCCGTCCGGATTGACCTTCTGCCGGACTGGCACAGGAGAAAAGGCTTCCGGGATGAGGTCGTCATCGTTCTTCGGGGGCTCAGCCGATACGCCCCCCGCCCGGACCAGGTCAACCTCCTGTGGAACATCAGCCATCCCGACCACGTTCCCCTCGATGAATACGGTCTCTACGATCACGTCTTCGTCGCGTCCCTCAGTTACGGCAGGGATCTGGAAAAAAGACTGCCGGTGCCGGTGACCCCCCTTCTTCAAGGCACCGATCCGGAGCTTTTTTACGAGGAAAAGGCGCCGGGAGTCGCCGGCGACGAGATTCTCTTCGTGGGGAATTCGAGGAAGCAGTTCCGGCCCGCCGTTCGGGACGCCCTCGCCGCCGGCGTTCCCCTGAGCCTGTACGGCCTCATGTGGGAACCCCTTGTTCCGGGTAAACACATCAAGGGCCCCTTCATCGAAAATCAGGTCTTGCGTCATCATTACAGCGCCTGTAAGATCCTTCTCAACGATCACTGGCCTTCCATGAAGGAAAACGGGTTCATCTCCAACAGGATCTTTGACGCCGGTGCCTGCGGGGCCTGCATCGTTTCCGATTTCGTGGCCGACATCCCCCGCCTCTTCGGGGACGCCGTTCTCACCTACCGGACGCCGGACGAGCTGGGAGACCTCGTTCGGACCCTTCTTTCCGACGAGGCGAAAAGGAAATCCGCCGGCGCCAGGCTGAAGGAGATGATCAGACGGGATCATGGCTTCGATACCCGGGCGGAGGTGATCCACCAGGTGATCCGGGGCCTCCTCGAGGAGAAGTCCCGGAGGACCCGACCGTTTCGACAGCCCGGGTAGGGAAATCATGAACCGTTCTGTCCGTCAGGGGTTTCTGGCCATAAAGGCACGGTCGAGGCGTTTACTGAAACTGCCCTTCCTCGCCCGGTTCCGGAAAAGGCTTCTCGAGAGCCCCCGGACCATCGCCGTGAAGAGGACGTGGCGGGATCTGGGGGGGAAGGTCCCCTGTCGCCGCGGGCGGGTTCGGGACGCCGTTCCTTCGAGGGGGGGTCGGGGGATGGAGATCCTGCCGCTTCTCGGGACGGATATTCCGGACGCCGGAAAGGAGCCGCCGGGAAAGGTCCGGATCTGGGTGTCCCTGGAAAGCGTGAGTGGAGGGGTCGAGGACTTCCTCCTGAACCTGAGGGCCAACACCTTTTACGGCGACTGGGAAATCGCCATCCTCTGCCCGCCCCGCCTGAAGGCCTCCCTGGAGACGGTCTGCCGTCTCTCGGGAGTTCCGCAGGCGACCCTCATCGACAAGGGGGAAACCGCCGCCCGGCCCGCCGACTTTTTCACAAAACGGGAAAGACCCTTTACCTATGCCGTTTTCCTCGATGAGCGGGTCCGCGTTCAGCCGGGCTGGCTTTCCGCCCTTGTCACCCTCCTGGAGAAAAGTCCCGAAACGGCGGCGGCGGTGCCGAGAATTCTAAGGGTCGAAAAAACGGGCGGAGAGGACGAGGGAGGAGGGGATCGCCTGTTTGTGGCCTCCGACGGCCTCGTTTTCCGGGGCGGGCCCGGTCGCATCGAAATGGAGCCCCGGGTGCCCTGCGCCGATCCCCTGCACCGGGGAGACGGGCCTGCTCCCATCCCGGCATTTTCGCCGCTCTGTTCCTGCTGGAACGCCGGTATCCTGGAGGAGGCACTCCGGTCCGGCGGGACCTTTCCCCCCGACGACTGGCTGGATCTCGCCATGGCCTGCCGGGAAAGAGGTCGGGGCATCCAGGTCTGCCCGGCCAGCGTGGTCCTTTTCAGGCCAGGCGAAGAAAAGGACGCCGCTGCCGGCGACCCTCTCGCGCCGGCCGTTCCCCCGAAATGGGTTTCCCCCATCGGCCGGGACATGTGGCGGGAGAAGGTGGAAGGCCGGCCCCCCTTCTGGTCGGCCCGTCCCCTTACCATCGCCATGGCGGTCACGGAAAATCACCCCCGGAGCCTCTACGGGGATTATTTTGTCGCCTCGGCCATGGGAAAGGCGCTGTCCCGGTTCGGGTACCGTGTCGTTTTTTTCCCCGAGAGGCCCATCTCTCACTGGGATTCGATTTCTTCCCTCGTGGACGTCCTTCTCGTTTTCCGCCATGACTTCGACCTGGACCGGGTGGCCCGTCTGCCAAACCTGATCCGGATCGCCTGGATCAGGGGATACGTGGAGGAATGGCGGAGCCGGCCCTGGTTTCGCGACTACGACCTGGTGCTGGCCACATCGGAAAAAGCGCTGGATCGCGTCATGACCGGTATCGACCCCGGAAAACGGGGGGGCGTGCTCCCGCTCGCCGCCGACACGGATCTTTTTCACCCCGGACCGCCGGATCCCCAATACCTTTCCGACCTGTCCTTCGTGGGGAACGTGTTCGACGGGGACAGGGACTTCTGCCGGGTTCTCGCCGTGCCCCCGGGAACGGATTTTCGCTTTTACGGCCGGCTGGATCTTCCCTCCCTGTGGCTGCGGAAATACCACCGGGGGGTGGCGGATCACTCCGAAATTCCGAAGATATACAATTCCTCCAGGGTCGTCCTGGAGGACTGCACGCCCATGTGCCGGCCCTGGGGCTGTCTCAACAGCCGCATCTTCGAAGCCATGGCCTGCGGCGCGTGCGTTCTTTCAAATGAAACGCCCGGCCTCGAGGAGCTGTTCGGGGGGGGCGTAACGACCTATCGGGACGGATCCGATTTCAGGAGAAAACTTCTCGATCTTCTTCACGACGGGGAAAAAAGGTCGGCCATGGGGCGGGAGGCCCGGGAGAGAATCGTGGCGGCTCACACGTATGCCCACCGGGCGGAGGAATTCCGGCGGATCCTGGCCCGCTTTCTTGGGGTTCAGTGACCGAGGACCCTGTGAAAAAAATCCCGCCACTCGGCGACCCGGTCTTTCAGAAGGTATCGACGGATCACGTCCTCCCGGGCGGCAGCCCGTAATTTCTCCCGGAGGGAGGCATCGAGGGCCAGTTCGAGAAGACACCGGACCCAGGCCTCTTCGTCGTTTCCCGTTGCCAGAAGCCCCGTAACCCCGTGCCGGACCGTATCGGCGTATCCTCCGACGGGACTGTAAACCCCCGGAGACCCCAGGGCGGCGTATTCGAGATACTTGAGTTCGCTTTTTCCCCGGTTGATTTCCGTGTCGGCCAGGGGCGCGACGGCAATGTCCCAGGGGCCCTGCTTTCGCAGCCAGTCCACGAAGAGGGGGTAACTCTCGCAACCGCTTGGCACGGGGATCCTCGTGTACCAGCGGCTTCTCAAAAGACCGTCCCGCATGCCCCCCACGATCTGGAATTCCGCATGGATCCCCTTTTGCTCCCTCAGGACCTTCTGGACCCGGGGGATAACCGTCCTGAGGATTTCCAGGTCCGCATCATGGGTCACCGAGCCCATGTAACCGATGGTGAGGGTTTTCTCCCCTCCCGGTTTCGGCAGGACCGTCCGGGGGCTGAACCACAGCTTTTCTTCGAGGGCGTTTCGGATTACCGAGATGCTGTTGTTGTATGGCCCGAGAGCGTCTTTCAGGGCCTCCGTGCTTACCGTGACGTGATGGGCCCTGCGGCACAGGGCGGTGAGGAGTTCCTTCTGGGGACCGTAGTGACCGTGTTCGGGGTGGGAGGGATCCATGTCCAGGATGTTGTCGTCGATCTCGAAAACAATGGGGATTTTCTCCTTTTCCGACAGGGTGGCCAGGTAGGCGAACTCTTCGGCCGTCACGGCGTTTCTCTGGATGACGAAACAGTCGATCCGTTTTTCCGCCGCCATCTCCGCCAGCCGCTTCTCTTTCAGCTGATCGGGGTTGACCACGTAGGTGAAGAACGCTTCCCGGAACACGGGATGCTGCAGGGGCAGGAGGGTGCGGACATAGGAGGACCCGGGAAACCCGAAAGTCCCCCGGGGCGTCAGAAGGGCCAGGCTCCGGTAGGGTTTCGACAGGTCTTTCCCGCCGTGAAGGACACGGTAATACGTCTCCTCGTATTCCGTCGCCATGTCCGCCACCGTCTTGATGGGAATTTTCCCCGTTTCTTCCCGGATGCTTCCGTAAGCCTCCCGGTCCCGGAAGATGTGGCATATTTTCTCGTAGCAGGCCGGAACGTCCCCGAGATCCAGAAGCCAGCCGCCGCCGTGCTGACCGATGCGCTCGGCGACGGTGCCCGTGTCGGAAGACAGGACGGGAACGCCGCTGGCCCACGCCTCCGTAAGGGTATGACAGTACGTTTCCGGCGATATGGAAAAAATCCCGATGAAATGGGGATCGATTTCCGTGACTTTCCGTATGAAATCCTCCCGTTCGTAGACGCCGTGATTGGTCCCGAAGGCGGCCAGTTCCGGCGGTATCCGTCCCATGAAGTGAAATTCGATGACGCCGTCCCTGTCCGTTTCATGGAGCTTCCTGATGAAATCGGATCCCTTGTGCCGGTCCAGATTCCCGGGAATGAGGAGCTTCATGGGCCCGCCCGCGGCAGGACCGGGGGCCCTGTCTTTCCTGTCGGCGAAATCCCTTCCGTGTTCGATGACGCGGAAATCTCTTTCCTCGAGCTCGGGAAAATTCTTCACATAGATGGATCTGGCGAAAGGAGACGTGGTGACGAAGGCCCGGCAGCCGTCGAAGAGTTTCCGGACCTCGTCGCGCCAGGACGGGAGAAATCCCCGAAGGTCGGAAATGTCGTCCAGGAGAGGCGTCGGTATCCGGCACGGGCCGGCTGTTTCGGAACAGTCTCCGTGGCAGCAGTGGTTTCTTTCGTCGAGGAGGTGGATGCTCGGGCACACCAGGTAGTAATCGTGGAAGGAAAGGACCACGGGCAGTCCGAGAAGCCGGCAGAGGCTGACGATGTCGAAACTGTGCTTGAAGAGATGGCGGACGTGGACGACCTCGATCTTCAACAGGGTCAGGATCGTGAAATAGAACTCTTCCAGTTCCCGGACATGGAAGGATTTGGCCGACCACCGGGACTTGAGGGTGTGGGACCACAGTTCCGTGTTCCGTCCGTTCCGGTGGTATGTCAGTTTCAGACGCCTGGAGTCGGACGTGAGAACAAAGCATTCGTGACGATGTCCCAGGCACCGGAGAAGGTCTTCGTTCGTCGCCGGCGTTCCCCCCATGCCTTCCTGCAGAACGAAGAGAATACGGAGGGAATCGAAGTCCATCTTGCCTTCCTGGAAGCCGCCCCGCCGGATGCGGCTCCGGATTTCGGCGATTTCCGGTGAGGCGACGAACGTCCGGACCAGGGACGTGTATTCCGGGTGAAGTTCGTCCAGGACTTTCCTGTTTTTTTCGGCCAGGACCTCCTTTTCCTCCGAGAAAGAGGCCCCCCGGCGGTGATAGACGAAGGAGGCGTCGTCGAGAACGTGGGTCCAGCCTTTCTTCAGGGCCCGCATGGAGAAATCGTTTTCTTCCCCGTATCCCCTGCCGAAGCGGACGCTGTCGAAAAGGCCCACGTCCCCGATGGCGGACCGCTTGATATAGAGGCAGAACCCGTTTCCCGTGGGGACCTTCGGGTAATCGTTCGCGGAAAGCCTTTCGACCATGCGGGACATCCCCGTCAGGGTGAAAGGGGGATCGATCTCCCTGTTTACGCCGATTTCCGGCACGGAAAAGGCGCCGGCGGCGTTGGAGAAAGGGGTGACCGTCGCGACCCGGGGATCGGAATATGCGGCGAGGACCAGTTTCTGCAGCCAGCGGGGCGTCACCGCCGTGTCGCTGTTCAGGCAGACCACATCGCCCGTCGATTCCTCGAGACCGCGGTTCAGCGTTTCGACAAATCCCCGGTTGCGGTCGTTCCGGATGACGCGGACGAAGGGATGACGGCCCGCGCGGCCGATCACGTCGATCGTTTCGGGATCGGTGCTGCCGTCGTCGATGACGAGAATTTCGCAGGGGAGGGACGTGTACCGCAGAAGCGCGTCAAGGCATTTTGCCGTGTCACGGGGAGCGTTGAAAACAGGGACGATCACCGTGATCGACGGCGACCGCAGAAAGGAGAGGATTTCGGATACGTTTTCGGACCGTCGCCGTGCCGTGACGGGAAAGAGGGTCTCCCCGTAGAAATCGGCGGCCGATCGGCCTTCCGGGTTTCGGGAAGCCCCGTCATTCAGAAAAAGGGACCGGGCGATCTGTTTTTTTTTTAGGCTCTCATCGGTTATTTTGGTGAACCCTTTCTGTTCCCACTTGCGAAAATCGCCGAAGATACGGCTGATCCGATCCGACACGAGGGGAACGGGGGGACGGAAAGCTGCCTTTCTGAGAAATTCCCCGATCCGGTTGCCCATTTTCCACCTCCGCGATGTAAGCAGGGCGTCGTATCCCGAGGACGCCTGGTCGAGCCACCGGATCAGGAGATCTCTTTCCGAGAGAACCTTGTTCAGTTCCCGGAGCCGGGCCTTTCGGAAGGCCTCGTGTTCCTGCTTCTCCTTTTCCATGGCCCGGGCCATGTCCCTCATGGCCTCCTTGTGTTCCTGGCGGATGTCCCGGATTTGTCTTTCATGATCGATGCGCTGGTCGTTCAGGTCTTTTCTCAGCCCAGCCGCTTTCTTTTTTTCCTCTTCCAGGCGGCCCGACGCCGTTTCGAGCCTCTGCTTCGTCTCGCTCCGGCCGATTTCGGAAAGGATGCGCTCATGCTCCAGGTGTTCGATATATTTTCTCATCTCTTCCGAAGAGGTGAGCCGGGAAATGGATTCCCCGAGCCGCTCTTCCCGGTTCAGCCGTTCCTTCGGGACGAGAATGCCCAGTCCGTGAAAGCCGGCCAGGGAAAAGAACGAGAGGTCCCGGGCCGTTTCCTTGAGGAAGTCCTCGACGGCGGTCAGGACGCCGTTCTGCAGGCTGTTTTCGTAAAGGGCGTTGAACAGGTGGGCATTCAGCCCGCCCTCGTCGAGGAGGTCCGATTCTCCCGGCTTCAGCCCTTTTTTCTGGTAGGGTTTTCTGAACAGTTCCGGTATGTTCTCGGGATTGTAATAGAGGTCTCTCCGCCCGTAAGGCCACCCGATGTCGTGGAGAAAGACGACGGGAAACTCCCGTCCCGGCGAGAGACTGATCTTGTCGATCAGCCGAAGTTCGTTGATGACCGTGTACCAGTTGTGGTCCCCGTCGATGAGAACGACGTCCATCGGCGGGATTTTTTCCAGGGCGCTCAGGCTCAGGCTTCGATGGAACACGAAGTGGTTTTCGTGAAGGGATTCCCATTCATCGGCGGGGAAATCGGGACAGGGATCGACGGCGTGAACAACCCCGTCGTGCCTTGCAGCGTATTGAATGAGATTTTCCGTGTTCTTTCCCTGCCCGCTGCCGATTTCAACGACGACGGCGGGATGGAGAAGGTCGAAAATGGGTTTGATGATGACGTCCCAGAAGTCATGCATGGTCAGATCTCACCGGGTGCCGTTTTCTTTTTTTCCCTGTTCGCCACCTGGAGGATAAGCAGGCGGTGTAGAAGGGTCCTGAGGGTCGCCTTTTTCCACCTGCGAAGCCGGGAATACTGCCGCTTTTTCCCGATAACGACGGTGTCGTTCCATGCCCGGCTCGAGTCCCCGTATGGTGGGAACCGGTCCGACGTGGCGTAGGCATCGAGGATCTCCAGGTCTGCGTAGGCGGCAAGGGCTGAAAATCCATCGGGAAGAAACCGCCAGCAGTCGACGGGATAGCGATGGGCCGGTCCGCCCGACGGGGCGATGAGGCAGAAGAATCCTCCGGGCCTCAGAATCCGCTCGACTTCCAGAATGACGATCCAGAAAAAGGCCATGTGTTCGAGGGCCTGGCCGGAAATCACCACGTCCAGGGACCGGGAGGGGATCTCTTTCCAGGCATGGGGATCCCTCAGCACAAGGTCCACGTTTTTCCCCTCCGCCATGTCGGCACCCCGGTAATGCCAGGGAGGGCTGTCAAACAAGTCCCGATAGGAGCCGTTGATGTCCATGCTTCCCACGTCGAGAATCGTCAGGGGCTTCTCTCTCAGGGGCTCCAGGTACCGGTCCCTGAAGGAACGCATGTTGTCGAGAGAACTCTGGTGCACCTTCTTAACGCCTTCCTCGGCGAATTCGCGAAGAGCCGGAGAATAGCCGCTTTCCCGGGACAGCCGGCAGATGTCTCTTCTTACTCAATCCAAAGAAATATGACAATGATTTTTTCCGTTTTCCGGGGAAGGCGGGAAAGACGGACGGACCGGGTGCGTCGGCGTTTTCCTTGACAGAGGATTCCGGTTGGGTTAATGAAGACAAACCTTATCATGATAGTCATATATCAGGAAAGGGGGTGTTGTCTTGAATCTCTCGACGAAGGGTCGATACGCCGTCCGGGCCCTGCTGGACCTGGCTCTCCGGTCCGGAACGGGTCCCGTTGTCGTTCGGGATATTTCAGAAAGGCAGGAGATCTCGGGCCTCTACCTGGTACAACTCTTCAACAGGCTGAAAGCGGCGGGTTTCGTCCGGAGCGTCCGGGGGTCCCGGGGCGGGTTCGAGTTGGCCAGGCGTCCCCGGGACATCCGGATCATGGACGTCCTTCGGGTGATGGAAGGATCCACGGTTGTTGCGGACTGTGTCGGGAATGGGGACCGGTGCTCCCGGTCCGGTTCTTGCAAAACCAGGACGCTGTGGATGAAAATCCAGAAAACAACGGATGAGATCCTTCGGGAGACAACCCTCGAGGATCTCATGGTCATGGATGACCATCCATAAAATTTAAGAAAACGCAGAAATCTCGATCTGAAAGGGAACGTGTCTTTATGAAAGGAAAAAGAGCTCTTGTTCTCATGTCAATTCTTGTGGCATGGATTTTCGTTTACTCTTTAACGGCCGCCGGGGTGGCGGAAGGGGCCTGAAGCAGCCTTGGCCTGACCGTGTATGTCAGCCCCGAAAACAGTGGAACCGTGAGGATTGACGGGGCTTCCGTCTCTTCCTTTCCCTACTATGTCAGTTTTTCCTCTGGCCGGAACGTTCAGATTCAGGCCGTTCCCGGTGCGGGATATCGTTTCGACCATTGGGCCGGCGACCTGACGGGCAGCGCCAATCCGGCCATCCTGTACGTGAACTGCCAGAAAACCGTCACGGCCGTTTTTGCCCCCATCCTGGAACTGACCGTTTCCGTGAATCCGTCCGGGGGAGGGCAGGTGAAGGTCAACGGCAGCCTCATCAGCGCCTATCCCGGGACGATTTCCTTTCCGTCCCCCGCGACGGCCCGGGTCGAAGCCGTTCCCGCGACTGGATACCGGTTCGACCAGTGGTCCGGTGATCTGGATGGAAGCGCCAACCCGTCGGATCTTGTCGTCGATTCGAGAAAAAATGTGCAGGCGAACTTCCTTCCTCTGGTTCATTCCACCATAACGCCGGAAGAAGCCCAGGTCATGATGCAGACGTCGGGAAACGTTCAGGCCGTCGACGTCCGGGAAGCAAGCGAGTACTGTTCAGGACACATTCCGGGTTCCGTGAATTATCCCTGGAATTCCGGGGTCTTCCAGCTGAGATATGGGGAATTGCAGAAAAACAGACCGGTCCTCCTCATCTGCCGATCCGGTGTCCGGGCTGACCGGGCGGGCCGCTTTCTCGATTCCATGGGCTATCCTCTCGTGTATGTCATGCAGGGCGGGATGGTCGCCTGGGCGTCGGACATCGAGGCCTGCGAGGACATCCAGCTCGTTCACTTCCCCTATGTGGTCAGCGACGGGCGGTGGGAGACGGAAATAGCCATCATCAACACAAGCGCCGAAGACCCCCTGGAGGGTGTCCTCATCGGTTACCGGGACGACGGAGAATATGTGTCCGAAATAGCGGTTGATCTCCCTCCCAGGGGACGGTTCGAAGTCCTTGCCGGGGATCCCGGTTCGGGGTTCGAGAGCGCCGGCCAGGTCCGTTACGCGGTTTTTACGAGCCCGTCGGAGACCGTGGCGGGATATGCCAAGTGGTTTCTTGAAGGTGTCTGCCGGGCGGCTTCTCCGGCCTTCAGGAACAGCGACATCAACCAGGGCCCCCTTTTCCTTCCCCATGTCGAATCGAACGAACAGGCGGCGACGGGGCTCGCCCTGCTGAACACGTCCCGGGAACGCCGGGTCATCACCATGGCGTTCAACGATGGGACGAAAAAGAGCCTGATCCTCGAATCCCTTCACCAGCGGGCCTTCTCCATCAGGGAGCTCTTCGACGGGCGGCCCCGGCCGTCCCTCTCGTCGGCGGTCATCGAAAACGGCGACGGCGTCATAGGGGTCGCCCTGTTTGCCCGGGGGCGGCAGCTGGGAGGAATCCCGCTCAAGGACGACGGGGGCTTTGCCCTGTACAATGTGCATGTGGCGGGTGAAAACGGCTGGGAAACGGATTGCGTTGTTTTCAACACATCCGGGGAGTCTTGCGACATCACGATCAAGCCTTACGGCGACGGGGGAGAGCCCCTTGAGGAAAGTGTTTTGTCCATCGAAGGGGAAAGCTCCATAAACCTCCGGTACCCGGGGGCCTTCACCCTTCCGGAAAAAGCCGGGTGGTTCGAAGTCACGTCCCCCGTTCCCGTGACAGGCCTGACTTTCTTCCGCCGGGTGAACCTGGCGGCCTGTCACGAGACCCTCAACATCGACGGGCTGACGGCCATCCTGCCGAAAATGGAAAAAGACGGGGCAACGGGGATCGGGGTCGTCAACATCGACGGCGAAGCGGCCACGCTCACCGTGGAACTCTTCAACGACGAAGGCGGGAAAGTGGCGGTGAAGTCAACCGGTCTCGAGGCCAGAGGGAAAATCATCATCAAGCCGTCGGAGTTCTTCGGGAATTCTGTTTCCGAGGCGACTTACCTGGTGATTTCTTCCACGGGGACGGTCGCCGCTTTCCAGCTGAACGCCTCGAGAGACGGATCCATGCTGGACGCGTTGCCCGGCCTGTGATGGACAGATAACATGGGAAAGGGGGAGCGGGGTTTTCGGAAGATCCTGCTCCCCTTCGGTCCTGTTGAGCCGTCGGGACATTTCATCGGCAGGGCAGAACCGAAGACCGGTTTTGATATTCCTCTTACATCTCTCCGGGCAGGTTTTTCCGTTTTTCGATGTAAACCGTTTCGAAAACGAATCGTTTTTGGTATGCTATCCATTATTTTCCCTGAAAACAGGGGACGATTGCCGTGAATCGGAAGGGAAGCGCCGTCATACCGGACAATGGAGACTTTCTCATCACCGTCATTGTCGTGAACTGGAACGGGAAACGTTTCCTGGGAGACTGTCTCGGCGCTCTTCGGCGCCAGGATGTTCCCGGCGTCCGGATTCTCCTCGTGGACAACGGCTCCGAGGACGGTTCCGTGGAATTCGTCGAGCAGGCGTTTCCGGAAGTCGAGATCTTGCCGTTCAGGCGGAATCTCGGATTTGCCGAAGGAAACAACAGGGCCCTGGAGCGGGTTGGAACGGAATATGTGGCCCTGCTGAACAACGATGCCATTCCCCACCCGTCGTGGCTGAAAAACCTGCTAAGAGCTCTGGAAAGACATCCCCGGGCCGGCTTCGCCGCCTCCAAGATGCTCTTCCGGGACCGGCCGACGGTCATCGACCGGGCCGGCGACGGCTATACGACAGCCGGGAACGGCTGGCTGAGGGGCCGGGGTGAGGATGCCGGGCGCTTCGGCGAGGAGGAATGGGTTTTCGGCGCCTGCGCCGGTGCCGCTCTCTACCGGTCGGCCATGCTGGAAAACATCGGGCTTTTCGATAACGATTTCTTTATCCTTCATGAGGATGTCGACCTGAGTTTCCGGGCCCAGCTTCGGGGCTATGGCTGCATTTATGTTCCCGATGCCGTCGTTTTCCACGGGACCAGCGCATCCATTGTTCGGGATTCGCCGGTATCCGTTTATTACGGCCACAGGAACCTCGAATGGGTGTACCTGAAAAACATGCCGGCAGCGCTCATTTTTCGGACTATCCATCTGCACCTGTTCTATGGTATAGGTTCCCTGCTTTTTTTTACGCTTCGGGGGAGAGGCCTCACCTTCCTCAGGGCGAAATTCGATGCTCTGCGGGGCTTTCCGAAAATGCTGAATAAAAGGAAGCAGATTCAGAAAAAAAGGATTCTCACGAATCGGCAGATCTGGGGACTCTTCAGGGAAGAATCCGTTAGAAGGCTTTGTCGATCCCGCGGGGCGACGAGGATCGCCGCCTTTTGAACGGGCCGGCGGTTTTGAAACGGGGGGTAAGATTCCGCATGATTTGCGAAGATGGAAGAGAGATCCATGACAATTCTCCCATCGACGTGGTGATCGTCAACTTCAACAGCACGGACTATCTTCTGAAATGTCTCAAGTCGATCCACGAGGCCCCAAACGGTATTCCCCTTCACGTTTACGTCCGGGACAACGCGTCACGGGACGGTACGGAGAGAGTCACCTGTCAGTATCCCGGGATCGAAATGGAACGGGCGCCGCGCAATGAAGGGTATTCGAGATCCGTCAATGCCCTTCTCTCGAAATGCCGGTCTCCCCTCGTCGTCCTGCTGAATCCCGACACGGTCCTCCGGCCGAATTTTTTCGACGGCATTCAGGCCTACATGAGGGAACATCGAGAGGTGGGCATTCTCGGCCCAAGGATCATGAATCCCGACGGGACGATCCAGGGTTCCGCCCGTACCTTTCCGACGCCCCTGACGGCCCTTTTCGGCCGGAATTCCTTTCTGACCCGTTGGTTTCCCAACAACCCCGTTTCCCGGAAAAACATGATCCATGACCGTTGCGATGGGAAAACCCCCATGCCGGTGGACTGGGTTTCCGGAGCGTGCATGGTGGTAAGGAAAGAGGTCCTCGATGAGGTGGGTTTCCTTGATGAGCGTTTCTTCATGTATTGGGAGGATGTCGACCTTTGCGGGAGAATGTGGCAGGCAGGATGGAAAGTTGTTTATTTTCCCCTGGTGTCGGTAATCCACCACGTCGGCGGGAGCAGCGAGAAACGCCTTTTCCCCTCCATTTATGAGTTCCACAAGAGCTGCTGGCGGCTCGTGGCGAAGAACGCGAAGATCCCCAAATTCATTCTGGGGCCTGTCATTCTTCCCATCCTCGCCGCCCGTCTGGGTGTTGTTTCCCTCTACCACATGATAAGACGCAGAAAATTGAATCCGGTAAAACGATGAGAATCCTGGTTACCGGCGGCAGCGGGTTCATCGGAAGCGCCCTCTGCAGAGATCTTTCTTCCCGTCACGACGTGACGGGGACCTATCATGCCCACGTTCCACCAGCTTTGAACATCCCCTGGATGCGGGTGGATCTTCGCGATCCTTTTGCAATGACGAACATGCTTGAAAAGATCAGGCCGGACGTGGTGATTCACGGAGCCGGCCTGAAAACGGGGAGATGGCTTCGAAAAAACGACAGGCGCTGCATGGAGATGAACGGTCTCGTGTCGGAGAGGCTCGGCGCCCTTTCCGCCCGTGTCAACCCCGGGGTTTTTTTCATTTTCCTTTCTTCCGTTTCCGTTTACGGGATGGGAGGTAAACGGGGGCCCATCGTCGAAGAAGATCCGTGCCGGCCGTCGGGGATTAACGGAAAGAGCAAACGGTATGGCGAAAAATGCCTTCGGGATCTTTACGACCGGGACCTTCTTCGAAAAGCCCTCATCCTTCGTCTCGCCCCCTGTTACGACCGGGACTGGACGCGGAATCTCGAAAGAAGGATCATGGTTCCCGGCCGGATCGCCTATGTCCGTTACGGGTCGGGCGAACAGAAGATGTCCGCCCTCGCTCGTCAGAACGTTTCCGGGGCGGTAAAATTCATACTCCGGAACCGGGATCGTTTCGAGGGATTTCAGGTCTACAATCTTTGTGACGGGCGGCCTTACACGTTCAACGAAATGACGGGAGTTTTCCGGAAATCGGGTCTGTTCGCCCCCCTTCCCGGGATTGCGGTGCCGTCAGGCTTTCTGCAACTGCTGGACCGGGCTTTCCGCCGGGTTCCCGCGGGGCCCCTTTTCTCACTCAGGTCCCAGGGGGGGAAAATCTTCCAGGACATGACCTATTCTCCGGATAAGCTCCTCGATAGGGGTTTCCGGCCCGCCCACAGCCTGGAAACGGTACTTCTTCCATCATGACGGACATGGCCCTTTATCTTCTCAGCATTACCCTGAGCGCCCTCGGCGGCCTCCTCGTCATGAAGTTCGCCCGGAATGGACGGTTGATCGACATGCCCGGGGAGAGAAGTTCCCACCGGGACCCCATGCCCACGGGTGGCGGTGTGGGTATTCTGGCCGCCTTTCTTTTCGCCGCCCTCTATCTCCGGGTTCCTCCCGGGCTCTGGTTTCCCGCCGCCATCCTGTCCCTCGTCAGCCTTTACGGCGACTGGTTCAAGCTTTCCCCTCTCTTCCGCCTGGCCATCCAGTTCGCCGTCGTGGCCGTTTTTGTTCTATCCTTCTTCCCCCTGGCGGGACCGGCTGCTGGATCCGAGCTGCTCATTCCTTTCGTCCTTTTCGCCTCCGTTTACATCGTCGGCACGGCCAATTTTTTCAATTTCATGGACGGTATCGACGGGATGCTCGCCCTATCCAGTGCCGTTTCTTTCGGATTCGCAGCCTTGTTCGTGTATACGGAAGGAGGCGACCTCCTGTATTTCCGGCTCGCCCTCTGCCTGGCGGCGGCGTGCCTGGGATTCCTTCCCCTCAATTTTCCCCGGGCCAAGGTCTTCATGGGGGACGTGGGCAGCATCCTTATCGGTTTTCTCTACGGTGGGCTCGTCATCATCCTGTCCGGGAGCCCCCTCGATTTCGCCGTCCTGTCCGGATGCGCCGGCCTCATTTACGCTGACGTGCTGACGACCCTGTTCATCCGGTGGAGACGGGGAGAAAATCTCCTCCTGGCTCACCGCCGGCACCTGTACCAGGTACTGGCCAACGAGAGAGGCGTTGCCCACTGGAAAATCTCCATTCTTTACGGGATGGTCCAGATCATTCTCGGGAGCCTTCTTTTTCTCGTGAAGCCTTATGGGTTTTTTTCAGTGACTTTGCTGCTCCTGTTGTTTTTCACCGCTTTCGTTTTCTTCGGTTCGCATATCAGGAGAAGAGCGGCGGAAAACCCGGCGGTTCAGCCTTTTGGAGATTGATGAGCCTGGGGGCGTTTCAAGGGGAAACCCTTGAGACGGTCGACCGGTTCTTCAGGGTCTCATCTTTCCCGATATGACGTGAAAGGATCTTGCCATGACAACATCAGGTATCGCCGTCATCGGAGCGGGATACTGGGGACGGAACCTGGTCCGGAATTTTCATGAACTGGGCGCCCTTCGCCTCGTCTGCGACAAGAATGAGGCCGTCCTGGCGGAGGTGGAAGCGGCTTTTCCCGGCGTCAAGGGGGTCCTGGCGGTGAGCGACGTCCTTTCCCGAGAAGACATTTCCGCCGCCGTTGTGGCGACGCCGGCGGAAACGCATTACACGGTGGTCCGCGAGGTCTTGCTGGCGGGGAAACACGCCTTCGTGGAAAAACCCCTGGTCCTCCGTGAGGAGGAAGCCCTGGAACTCATCGACCTGGCGGCGTCGGGCCGCCGGATCCTCATGGTGGGGCACCTTCTTCAGTATCACCCCGCTTTCATCCGTCTGAAAGAACTCGTGAAAGCCGGCGAGTTGGGACGGGTGAATTACATCTATTCGAACCGGCTCAACCTGGGGAAGATCCGGCGGGAGGAGAACGCCCTGTGGTCTTTCGCCCCCCATGACATCTCCATGATTCTCGGACTGGCCGGAGAGGAGGCGGAAAGCGTTTCCGCCACCGGGGGGAATTACCTCCACCAGAAGATCGCCGACGTGACCATGACCCACCTTCATTTTCCCTCGGGGCTTCGGGCCCACATCTTCGTTTCCTGGCTCCACCCTTTCAAGGAGCAGAAGCTCGTCGTCGTGGGGGACCGGAAGATGGCTGTTTTCGACGACACGCAGCCCTGGACGGACAAGCTGGTGCTCTATCCCCACGAGATCCGGTGGCGGAACCAGGTCCCCGTGGCCTCGAAAGCGGAGGCGGAGCGCATCCCCCTCGACGAGGCGGAACCCTTGAAGCTCGAGTGCCTTCAGTTTCTCAGGAGCGTCAAAACGGGCGAACCCCCGGTGACCGACGGCCGGGAAGGGCTCAAGGTTCTGCAGATCCTGAATGCATCCCAGCAGTCCCTCGACGAGGGGGGGCGGGAAGTCCCCTTCGCCGGGAAGGGGGCAGCGGACTCTCCCGGGCAAAAAGAAGAGCGGCCGGTGAAGGCTTTCGTCCACCCCACGGCGATTGTCGAGAAAGGGGCCTTCATCGGAGAGGGGACCCGGGTGTGGCATTTTTCCCATGTTCTTCCCGGGTCCCGCGTCGGGGAGGGCTGCAATATCGGTCAGAACGTGGTCATCGGCCCCGACGTGACCATCGGGTCGCGGTGCCGGATCCAGAACAACGTGAGCGTCTACAAGGGGGTGACCCTGGAGGACGGGGTTTTCTGCGGCCCGTCCATGGTTTTCACGAACGTCTTCAACCCCCGGGCGGAGATCCGGAAAATGGATGAACTGAGAGCGACGGTGGTGAAAAAGGGGGCGACCATTGGGGCGAACGCCACCATCGTCTGCGGGGTGACCATCGGACGGTATGCCCTGGTCGGCGCCGGGGCGGTGGTGACCGGAAACGTTCCCGACCATGGCCTCGTCACGGGAAACCCGGCGAGGCTGAAGGGGTGGGTCTGTGATTGCGGGACGACCCTGGACGACCGGCTTTGCTGCCCCGGGTGCGGTCTCGATTACAGGAAGGCATCCGGGGGCTTGGAGAAAGCCGGTTCGTGACGGACCCTCGCCTCTGCCCGGTCACGATGAAACGACACAGCAAAGGCCTGCCCTTCCCGGTTTGGAAATGGACCCGGGCCGGCACGGCCAGGTGGAATTTTTACAGACACGGGGCCCGCGCCCCGACCGATCGTCGAGACGGTTTGTGTGATAAAGCTTCTTTCCTCCGATTTTGTCCGAAACGTCATGGCCCTGGTTACGGGGAATGCCGTCGCCCAGGTCATTCCCCTGGCGGCAGAGCCCTTCCTGACCCGCCTGTACCGGCCGGAGGAGTTCGGGATCCTGGCTCTCTTCATTTCCATCAGCACCCTTTTTGCCGTTGTCGCGACGGGGCGCTACGAGATGGCCGTCATGATCCCCGCCGGGGAGAGGGAGGCCGCCCCGGTCTTCTGGGTGGCCGTCACGGTCACGCTCTTCGTTTCGGTCGTTTCGCTCTTTCTCATGACGGGATTCAACGGGCCGATCTGCCGCCTTTTCGGGAGCCCCGGGCTTTCACCCTATCTTTATCTCGTGCCCGTCGTGGTTTTTTTCTACGGCATTTACCAGAGCCTGCACTACTGGATAGTTCGGAGAAAAGATTTCTTGCAGATCTCCGGCTCCCGGGTGACCCAGAGCCTGTCCAACGCCGGCCTCGGCGTTGCCGCCGGATATGGGGGCCTGGGGGCGTCGGGGCTCGTCCTGGCCCAGGTGGCGGGCCAGGCCCTTTCAGCGGCCCACCTGGCTTTTTTTGGTTTTTTCCGGAAGAAAGGACCTTCTCTCCCAGCCAGCTGGCGGGACATGACGGCCGCCGCCCGGTCCTACCGCGAATTCCCCCAGCTGAACACGTGGTTCATTCTCACCGACACGGCCCAGTACAGTGGGATCAGCTTCCTCATCGCCTATTATTTCGACGAGGCGTCCCTGGGGGTTTACTCCCGGACATTTCGGATTCTCGCGGTTCCCTTGTCTTTCATCGGGAGCGCCCTGTCCCATGTCTTCTACCAGAAAGCGGCGGAAATGATGGCACGAGATGAAAACCTGAAGGAGCTCACCGTCCGGGTCCTTCTGGGGGCGCTCGCGGTGGCGTCCCCTATTTTTCTCATCATTCTCCTCTGGGGTCCGGAACTGTTCGCCTTCGTTCTCGGAAGCCCCTGGCGGGTGGCCGGGGAATACGCCCGGATCCTCGCCCCCTGGATGATGCTCCGGTTCGCCTTCGCCCCCCTGTCCCAGGTGCCCCTCCTTGTCAACCGGCAGAAGGAACTGCTTGGCCTGAACGTGACGGGGATAGCCCTCGTCCTCGGGGCGGTCGCCGCCGGCGGAATCTGGACGGGAGACGTGACATGGAGTCTTTTTCTTCTTTCCGCAACCCAGGTCGTCTTTCTCGTCGGGATGATCCTGTGGGTCGTAAGGATTCTTCCGCCCGACCAGGGGGTCGGGAACGGGGCGTCGTGAAGGGTTTGGAAAGACCGGTTCGGGTCCTGAAAAAGGAGGCCGGGATGGGCTGCGGCAAATCAGGCAGAAGGCTCCTATGACCGTGAGCGAGAGGGCCCGGATTTGGTTCCGGCAGCTGAAAAAGGAGCTGAAAAGGCTTTCCCTGAAACCGGTCATGCACTATGCTGCCGCCGTTTCGACGGAGCCTTTTTTCATCACACCCGTGTGAGCAGTGCCGCCCACATCGGGGACGGGAGAAACTTCATGGTGGAGGACCACGTTTACATCGGCCCTTTCAATTTCATCGACACGTTCCGGAAAGTGACCATCGGGGAAGGCTTCCAGGTCAGGGTATTGTGAGCATCCTGACTCATTCGAGCCACCGGGCGATCCGGCTCCACGGCCGGGCCTACGTCGGTGAGAAGGATCTTGGGGAATACGGGGAAGGCGAGGTTTCCATCGGCCCCTGCACTTACGTCGGGCCCTTTTCCGTTATCATGCCGGGAACCCGTATCGGGAAAGGGTGCGTGGTTTCGGCTCACAGCTGCGTCCGTGGGGACGTTCCCGATTTCGCCGTGGTTCACGGATGCATTCCCATCGTCTCCAACCTCCCCGCCAATCGGGAGAGGGTGAAACACGGCGAAAAAGGCTTGCTCTGTCATGACGGCCTTTCCCTCTCCGAGATCGGGGACATGGAAAGGAACTGGGCGGCCGTGGCGGAGAGGAACCGGCGGATCACAGCCGAAAGGGCCCTCTTTCCCGAGCGGATGCGGTCCATCTTCATCCCCCGGCTCTTCGATCTTGCCGGTCTTTCCCGGGAGGGTGAGGCATGAACGTCCTGCTCATCAATCACTACGCGGGATCCCCCGATCTCGGAATGGAGTTCCGGCCTTATTACCTCGCCCGGGAGTGGGTCCGCCGGGGCCATGAGGTGACCATAGCGGCGGCCTCCTTTTCCCATGTGAGGACGAAAAACCCCAAGGTCCCATCAGCCGGGAAAGAATCGTGGGTGGACGGGATCCGTTACCTGTGGCTTTCCACGCCCCGTTACGGTGGAAACGACATGCGCCGGGTCCGGAACATGGGGGCCTTCATTTTTCGTCTTTTTTTCCATCACGGAAAAATTTTGAGGCTGGTCCGTCCCGACGTGGTCATCGCCTCTTCCACCTATCCCCTGGACATCTTCCCGGCCTGGCTCATGGCCCGCAGGGCAGGGGCCAGGCTCGTTTTCGAGGTCCATGACCTGTGGCCCCTCTCTCCCGTGGAACTGGGGGGAATGTCTCCCCGGCACCCCTTTATCCTGGTCATGCAGGGGGCGGAGGATTTCGCCTACCGGGCGGCGGACCGGGTCGTGTCCATGCTCCCCGAAGCCCGGGCCCACATGGAGCGCCACGGCATGGCCCGGGATAAGTTCGTTTACATTCCCAATGGGGTCGATCTAGAGGAGTGGCGGAACCATTCCGTGAAGATACCGGAGACGCACGAAACGGTTTTTTCGGAATTGCGGCGGCAAAAGGGGCTCATCGTCGGCTACGCCGGGGCCCATGGGCTGGCCAACAATCTGAACACGCTGCTTGAGGCGGCGGAGATCCTGAAAAGGGGACCCTTCTGGTTCGTTCTCGCCGGACAGGGACCTGAAAAGGAGGCTCTTCGCCAAAGGGCCCGCTCAATCGGGCTTGAACGGGTCGTTTTCCTTCCGACGGTGCCCCGGAAGGCCGTTCCCGACCTCTTGTCCCGTATGGATCTCCTGTACATCGGCCTGCGGCCGGAGCCCCTTTTCCGGTTCGGGATAAGCCCGAACAAGCTCATGGACTACATGATGGCGGGTAAGCCTGTCCTTTCGGCCATCGAGGCGGGCAACGACCCGGTCGGGGAGAGCGGCTGCGGACTGACGGTCGCGCCGGGCGACGCCCCTGCCCTTGCCGGTTCCTTGAAGGCCCTGGCCGCCCTGTCTCCCGCGGCGCGGGAAAAGATGGGGGAAAAAGGCCGGCGATACGTGACGGCCCGTCACGATTACGGGGTGTTAGCGGAAAGGTTTCTTCGGGTCCTCGAGAACAAAGCGGGGAGTTTACCCGGAGCGGGAGACGCCGGACGGGCCGCTGCCGGGAAACGCACCGTGCAGGCCGATTTTTCAAGGGAACGTCAAGGTTCTTGAGCGGCCGGCGTTTTCGATGAGTTGCCGTGTTCGGAGATTTTGTTTCCCTGAACGCTTTTTTTCTGTATCATGTAGCAATTTTTGAGGGAGAATGGAAATGCGGAAAGAGTTCCTCCCCTTCTCACCCCCCCTGATCGGGGAAGATGAGATCCGGGAAGTCGTCGACACCCTTCGGTCGGACTGGATCACCACGGGACCCAAGACGAGGAAGTTCGAAGAGGATTTCGCCCGGTTCGTTCACGCTCCCGGGGCCCTGGCCCTGAACTCGTGCACCGCCGGACTCCACACGGCCCTCGTCACGGCGGGCGTCGGGCCGGGGGACGAGGTGATCACCACCACCCTGACCTTCGCCGCCACGGCGAACGTCATTGAACAGACCGGGGCGCGGCCCGTTCTCGTCGACGTGGAGCCTGACACGCTGAACATTGATCCAACCCGTGTCGAGGCGGCCCTTTCGGAAAAGACGAAAGCCGTCATGCCCGTTCATTTCGCCGGCCACCCCGCGGACATGGACGCCATTCTCGATCTGGCGGGGTCCCGCGGCCTTCTCGTTGTCGAGGACGCCGCCCACGCCCTGCCGGCCAGATACCGGGGACGCGTCGTGGGATCCGGTGACAACCCCGCCTCCTTCAGTTTTTACGCCACCAAAAACCTCACAACCGGCGAGGGGGGGATGCTCACGGGAGATCCCGGGTTCCTGGAGAAGGCCCGGGTCGTCAGCCTCCACGGCATGAGCCGGGACGCCTGGAAGCGGTACGACCAGGCGGGGGGGTGGTTTTACGAGGTCGTCCTGCCCGGGTTCAAGTACAACATGACGGACATCCAGGCGAGCCTGGGGCTGCATCAGCTGGCGAAGCTCGAATCCTACCAGAAGCGGCGGCGGGAGATCGTCGCCCTCTACCGGGAGGCTTTCCGGGATGAGGAAGCGCTGGAGATTCCCGTGGAAAGAGAGAATGTGGACCATGCCTGGTATCTCTATGTGCTCCGGCTCGTTCCGGAAGCCCTGACGATCCACCGGGACCGGTTCATCGAGGAACTGAAGGCCCTGAACATCGGGACGTCCGTCCATTTCATCCCCCTTCACGTTCATCCCTACTACCGGGAGAAATACCGTTACGGGAAGGAAGACTTCCCCGTGGCCTGGAAGAACTTCGAACGCATGGTGAGCCTGCCTCTCAACCTTCGGATGACCGACGGGGACGCCGGGGATGTCGTCGAGGCCGTCCGTGACGTGATCCGGCGATACCGGCGGTGACCGGAGCCATGAAAAGGCCCTTCGATCTCGCGGCGTCCTTCCTGGGCGTGGTCCTTCTCAGCCCCCTCCTGTGCGCCGTGGCCCTGTGTATCCGGGTCTGCGACGGCAGCCCCGTTTTTTTCAGGCAGGCGCGGGTCGGCCGGGGCGGAAAGCCTTTTCGCATGTGGAAGTTCCGGACCATGGTCCCCGGCGCGGAGAAGCGGGGCGCCCTTCTCACCGTGGGCGGGGACGGGCGGATTACCGCCCTGGGGAAACGGCTCCGGGGGTGGAAGGTCGACGAACTGCCCCAGCTCTTCAACGTCCTTGAAGGGACCATGAGCCTCGTCGGGCCCCGGCCGGAGGTGGCCCGTTACGTCGCCCGGTACTCTCCCGAAGAGCGAAGGGTCCTGGACCTGATGCCGGGGATCACCGACCCCGCGTCCATCCGGTACCGCGACGAATCGGAATGCCTGGCCCGTGCCGGGGACCCCGAGGAGTACTATGTCCGGGTCCTCGTTCCGGAAAAAATAAGGCTGAACCTGGAATACGGCAAAAAAGCGACCCTGTCCCGGGACATCCGGGTCATCCTGATGACCCTGGTCCCCCGGCTGCCCCTGAGGACTCCGTAGAATCATGGACAGGTTTCACTTGAAACTTCGGCCCTTCCTTGCTCCCCTGGCGGACCTTCTCCTGGTGACGGCGGCCTACCTCCTCGCCTATGCCCTCCGGTTCGAGGGGGACCTCCCGCCCCTTGAGTGGGCCAATATCGGGAAAACCCTGCCCTGGGTGGTGCCCGTCAAGATGGCCTTTTTTTTCCTTTTCCATCTTTACCGGGGCATGTGGCGCTACACGAGCCTCGTCGATCTGGCCAACGTCCTCAAGGCCGTGACGGCCGCTTCCGTGGCCGTTGTCCTGGTACTTCTTTTCACATTTCACTTCCAGGGATTTTCACGGTCCGTCTATATCATAGACTATGTCCTCACCTTTCTTCTTGTCGCCGGAGTCCGGGTCCTGAGCCGCCTTTTGTTCACCGGCAGCCTGAGGGCCCTCTGGAACTGGCGGGGAGTCCATGGGCAGGCTTTCAAAAGTCTTCTCATCATCGGCGCCGGGAATGCCGGGGAAAAGGTCCTCCGTGAGATTTCGGACAACCGCCAGCTTCGCCTTCACCCCGTGGGCTTTCTCGATGATGACCCGGCGAAGCGGGGAAGATCCATCCACGGTGTTCCCGTTCTCGGCGCCGTGTCGGATATCGACAGGGTGCCTGTTCTGTTCGACGAGATTCTCATCGCCATTCCGTCCGCCGACGGTGAGTCCATGCGGCGGATCGTGGACGCCTGCGAAAGAACGGGCCGGCGTTACCGGACCATGCCCGGACTGGGGGAGCTCATCGATGGGCGCGTGTCCGTCCAGGCCGTTCGGGACGTTACCCTGGCGGATCTTCTCGGGCGGGAGGAGGTCCACCTCGACCGGGCGTCCATCGAAGCGTGCCTCAAGGGAAAGCGCATTCTCGTCACCGGCGCCGGCGGCTCCATCGGAAGCGAACTGGTCCGGCAGATCGGGCGCTTCGATCCCGAATCCCTGGCCCTCGTCGAATTCAGCGAATATCATCTATTCCGCATCGAATCGGAAATCCGGCAGAAAAACCCGGGTCTGGATCTGAGAAGCGAGCTCGTGGATGTCCGGAACCGCCCGGCCCTTGAGCGGGTCTTCCGCCTGTTCCGGCCCCAGGTGGTCTTTCATGCCGCCGCCTACAAGCATGTGCCCATGCAGGAGCTCCAGCCGTGGGAGGCGGTCTTCAACAATGTCCTGGGCAGTCGGAACGTCATGGAACTGGCCCTTCAGGAGAGGGTGGAACGGTTCGTCCTGGTGTCCACGGACAAGGCCGTCCGGCCCACCAGCGTCATGGGGGCCACGAAAAGGGTCGCCGAGCTTCTCGTCGAGTCCATGAACGGCCGGGGCGGGACGCGGTTTCTCGCCGTCCGGTTCGGGAATGTCCTGGGGAGCTCCGGGTCCGTCGTCCCCCTGTTTCAGGAACAGATCGCCCGGCGCCTTCCCGTTACCGTCACCCACCCCGAGATGACCCGGTATTTCATGACCATCCCCGAGGCGGCCCAGCTCATTCTCCAGGCCGCCGCCATGGGAAACGGGGGGGAAATCTTCATTCTTGACATGGGACGGCCCGTCCGGATCGTGGACATGGCGAAAGACCTGATTCGCTTGAGCGGCATGGAGCCGGACCGGGATATTCCCATCCGTTTCATCGGCCTTCGGCCGGGCGAGAAGATCCACGAGGAGCTCATCACCGACGGGGAGGGGATCGTCCCGACGGAGCACGGGAAGATTCTCGTCCTGAAGGGGGGAACGTGGGAGTGGGCGGCTCTGCAGGTCCGCGTGGAGAAGCTTCTCGAAGCCGCAGCGACCTATGACGGAGACGGGATCCGCAGGGCCCTCATGGACACCCTGCCGGAATACCGCCCCATCAAGTAAAAGAAAAAGGGGACAGACAAAAAAGGGGACGGATTTATTTTTTTCACAGAATAAAAAATAAATCCGTCCCCTTTTGCTGTCTTTTTTAAACGGTGGTTTCATGGTCTCTTTTTTTAGTAATTGACATCCCCCCTCCCTTTGTGTTAATGACGGCATCGTCCATGGACAGGAAGCAGAAGAGAAGATGGTTCTTCACATTGGCTTATGCCAGCAGCCTCGGCGTCGGCATGGCCATTGCCCTTTTCGGGAGCCTTCTCATCGGCGTGTTCATAGACAGGCAGCTCGGAACGAAAAACATTTTTGCCGCCCTGTTCTTTTTCATCGGAGTCGCCGCGGGTCTGAGGAATGTTTTTCACTTCGTGAAGAAATACTTTCCGAAAGATGAAGATCATGGAGAAGAAAGCGGAGGAAACCGGGACACCCCTGCCGAAAAAGATTGAGTGGGTGTGCTGGGCTCTTCTGGCCACGGGAACGGGGACAGGGTATATGCTGTTTTCCTCGGCGGTCGCCCTTGGCTTTTTTCTCGGCGGGCTTATCGGGATCGTCAACTTTCTATTCCTGTCCCGGGACCTCGGAATCCTCGTAAGCCGGCGAGTCGGCGGGAACGGGCCGGGAAAACCGCGGGCCTTCATGCTGGTGAGACACTATCTCCGCCTGGTCCTGACCGCCGGGGTCCTCTTCCTCGTGATCACAAAAACGCCGGCAAACGTCCTGGGGCTCGTCGCGGGGCTTTCCGTGGTCATCGTCAGCGTTTTCATGACGGTTGTGACGGCACATTACATAAACCCGTTAAGGAGGTTAAAGGATAAAAATGCATCCCCTGTTATTTCTCGATAACCCGTATTTCCCCCCCCACGTCACCTATACGTGGTTCGTCATGGCCCTGCTTTTCATCCTCTCCTTCCTGGTAACCCGGAAGCTCGATATCTACCCCGGCAGGCTTCAGAACGTTTTCGAAGTGATTGTCGACAGCCTCCGCGGGTTGGTGGAAGACGCCATGGGACCAGAGGGGAAAAAGTTTTTCCCGCTCATTTTCACGCTCGGCCTCTTCATTCTCGTGTCCAACCTCCTCGGGGTTTTCCCGGGCTTCGAGTCACCGACGGCCAACCTGAACACCACCGTTTCCATGGCCCTCCTCGTTTTTGTCCTGACCCACATCGTGGGGGTCTGGGTGCACGGGTTCAAGTACGTGAAACAGTTTCTCGGACCGGTCTGGTGGATGACGCCCATCATGCTTCCCATTGAAATCGTGAGCCACCTGGCACGGCCCCTTTCTCTCTCCGTCCGGCTCTTCGGAAACATCCGCGGAGAGGACCTGGTCCTGGCCATCGTCCTCATGCTCGTGCCCTTTCTCATGCCCCTGCCCGTGGTGATTCTCATGATCTTTACGTCCATCATTCAAACGCTGGTGTTCATGATGCTTTCCATGATCTACATTTCCCTGGCCATGCAGGAGGCCCATTAATGAAATAAAAGAGGGGCGGATTTATATCTGAACCCCTCCCGTTACGTTAAAAAAAGGGGACGGATTTAAAACCGTCCCCTTTTACTTTTTGGGTCGGAGAGAGACTGAAAAATAAATCTGTCCCCTTTTTTGGTTCTTGAACTCCCCCGGGAGGTATGGTAGTTCTAAGCCGTTAATTATAAAAATCCACGAGGGAAAAGCGGAAAATGGAGGATAATCTGCCGGGATCGGGAGAACCCGTCTTCGATCTGACCGACGTTGTCGAAGAGGGGGTTCCGGAAGACATGGCTTTTCTTCCCCGGGGCATGGTGGAGCATCTGACGGCGACGGTGGAACGGGTCGCCCGGGAGCTTTTCCCTGCCGTCGCGGAGAGAGTCGTCCGGGAAGAGATCGAAAAACTGAAAGAAAACCGGGAGTAGCGCTTTATCCCGGAGAAGGAGGTTCATCGTGAGGCGGCGGTCAGCCCTGCTTTCATGGGCCCTTGCACTGCTCCTGTTTTTCTCCGCGGGCGCCCTGGCGGCCGGGGACGGGAAAGTGACCACCATAGACGTCGAGGGCGCCGGCGCGGTGGTCAACGACAACAAGGCCATCGGAAGGGACAGCGCCATCAAGGACGCCCTGAGAAGAGCGGTGGAACAGGCCGTGGGCACGTTCATCTCCTCGGAGACCATGGTGCAGAATTATGAGGTCCTGAGCGACAGGATCTATTCGCGGTCCCAGGGGTACATCCAGAATTACGCGATCTTCTATGAAGACGTCCGGGACAACCTCTACCGTGTCAAGATCCGGGCCACCGTTTCCCTGGGGAACATACGGGACGACCTGCAGGCCCTGGGCCTGCTCATGGCGCGGAAAAACATGCCGCGAATCATGGTCCTCATGGCCGAGCAGAACGTGGGACAGTCCCATCCCTATTATTACTGGCGGGGTACCGACCTCTCGGTCTGTGAAAACGTTATTCACGCGAGTTTCCTGAAGGACGGGTTCACTTTCGTGGACCGGACGCCCCTGGCCGGGAAATTGAAAATGGCGTCGGATAACCTGAGTGATGCCGAGGCGGTGCGGATGGGAGAGCAGGTGGACGCCGAGCTCGTGATCGTGGGGAAAGCCTTTGCCAAGTATGCCGGCAATATCGCCGGGACAGCCATGAAGTCCCTCCAGGCCAACGTGACCGCCCGGGCGGTCCGGGTGGACACGGGCATGGTCATCGCCTCCGCCGGGGGGCATGGGGCGGCCGTCCACATCGACGACATCACCGGCGGCACCAACGCGCTGGAAAAAGCGGCGGGAAACGTGGCGGAAGACCTGAAAGCCCAGATCGTGGCCAAGTGGCAGTCCGAAGTCGCTTCCACGACCCTGGTTTCCCTCACGGTCAGAGGATTGAAAAGCTACGCCGACTTCATCCGGCTGAAAGACGCCCTGAAGACGGAAGTCCGGGGCGTCCAGGACATCTTCCTTCGGAAGATGGAAGGTGGAACGGCCAAAATGGACCTCCAGATCGAAGGGAACGCCATGTCCCTGGCCGATGAGCTGGCGCTGGCCAAATTCGAGGGCTTTTCGCTCGATATCACCAATGTGAGCCAGAACAGCCTGGAAGCAAGCCTTGTGAAATGACGGACCGTCTAATGATGAACCGCGTGTTTCTTCTCCTTTCCGCTGTCGCCCTGGCGGTCGCCCTGTGGGGGTGCGGTTCCGACGCGTCCTATACAAAGGTCCCCGATTTCGAGGAGAAAGCGGTTCGGCTCATCGCCGTCATGCCCCTCTCCGCCCCGGGGATGGATGAGACGGCTGCCGGTGATATCCGGAAACTCCTGCACGAGGAACTGTTTTTCAAGGGATATCCCAAGGTTCCCCTGGATCTGGTGGACGAGAAACTTGAAGAGGCCTACCCGGCCGGCCCATCGGGAGAACGGGGAACCATCTCCCCCGAAGCGGCGGGCCGGCTGCTCGGCGTCGATGCCGTTCTTTACGGGACCATAGAGGAGTGGAAATCCAGGTCCATCCTTTTTTACGCCCCCACGGAAATCCGGATGACCCTGGCCCTGCGGAGCGCGGCCACGGGGGAGACGTTGTGGTGTTCCGAAGGCGGGGCCGTTCGTCGGACCTGGGGATTCCCGAAGAAAAGCCTCGAGGTGAAGACGGTCATCGCTTCCGATGAGGTCCTCCACGAAGGGGTGGCGAAGACCCTTTCCGGCTTTCCCGACGGTCCTCACGCCGTCGGCATGGCGGTTCCCAAAAAGGGTTTTTTCGAAAAATGGTGGCCTTTCGGTTCATAGAGAGAAAAAGGGGTCCGAAATGAAATCCCGAGTCGCGATCGCTCTTGCGGCCTGCGTGGTGTGGGCCTTTGCCGGGGATGGCCTGGCGAAGCGGCCCGTAACGGTGGACATCGGGGGAAACGAGGCGAAAGTTTCCTTCCTCGAGGGCACTGCCGAGGCGATGAAAAGCGGGGAGCAAACCTGGACGGCTCTTTGCGCGGGCGATCTTGTGGGCCCGGGCGGCGAGATCAGGACAGGACCGGATTCCAGGATGGAAATCCTCCTCAAGGATGGCTCGATTCTCCGTTTCGCCGACAAGACGCGCCTCAAGCTCGCGGCCCTCGCCGTCGACGAGGATGCGGGAACGAGAGAGGTGAAAGTCGACGTGCTTCTCGGAAGGACCTGGGCTAACGTAAGCCGGACCCTGGGCGTCCAGTCGGGCTTCGAGATCGCCTCGGAAAACGCCGTGGCCGGTGCCCGCGGGACCATTTACCGGATGAATGTTTACGAGGACCAGTCGGCCCTTGTCCGGGTCTATGACGGTTCCGTGGCCGTGTCCAGGCCTCCGCAGCCCGTGGCGCCGCCCTTCGCTCCCGTCGGTCCCCCGACGAAAGTGGCAGGCCCGAAGCCCGTTCCCGGCCCCACAAAGGTTTCCATGGAAGAGTGGGTGTTCATCGTCAAATCGATGCAGCAGATCCGGATCGGCGCAGACGGTGTCGCCGAGGAACCGAGGGAGTTCACCACCGCGGAAGACAAGAACGACTGGGTCGACTGGAACAAGGAAAGGGACGCCCGTATCGAAGAAACACCCGGGGAACCGCCCAAGTAGACGGCGATGAACCTCCCCAACCTCCTCACGATCCTCCGGATTCTTCTCGTTCCCCTGGTTGTCATCCTGCTCATGGACGGTGCCTACCCCATGGCCCTCGCCGTGTTCGTTCTCGCCGGCGTGACCGACGGCCTGGACGGCTTCCTGGCCCGGGTCCTGCATCAGAAAACGCTCCTGGGAGCCTATCTCGATCCCCTGGCGGACAAGGCCCTCATCGCCAGTTCCTTCATCACCCTTTCCATCCTGGGTTTCCTTCCGGGGTGGCTCACCGTTATCGTCATTACCCGGGACCTGGTCATCCTTTTCGGCATTCTGCTCCTGACGCTCCTCTCCGTTTCCTTCCAGATCCGGCCCGTGGCGGTGAGCAAAGTGACCACGGCACTCCAGCTGTTCACCGTCTTTTACGTTCTCACGGCGATAAACCTCGCCGGAAGCCTGCCCCCCTGGATCATGAAGGGACTTTTCGGACTTACCGCCTTGTTTACCGTTCTTTCGGGTTTTTCCTACATCTGGAAGGGGTTTCGCATGTACAGCCCGCCATGAGAGGCCCGCTGCCCGCCCGGTTTTCGTGGTCGAAAAGAGAAATTTGTGAAGGATTAAGGCTTGACAGGAACAGGATTTACTGATATTTCTACTCTGCTTTTGAAAGTGATTCCATGTAGGCACGTAGCTCAGGGGGAGAGCGCCATCCTGACGCGGTGGATGTCCAGGGTTCAAATCCCTGCGTGCCTACCATTAATCGATGAGGGGCATCACGAGATCATTCGAGGATGCCCTTTCTTTAATCATGGATTCGGATTGGAATTCACAGGAAAAGTAACCGAAACCATAGAGGCGTTCGCGGCTTGCCTGTCGATCTTTGCAAGCCCTCTTTCTCCGCTCCTCCCCGAACCGGAACGAATGTAAGTGAGGAAAGCGGGTTCTCTATGGTCATGAAAAAAGGGTCAGAGGAATGAAAAACGTAAAGATCCAGTTGCCCGATGGGAAAAGGGCGGAATTCCCCGCCGGTGCTTCCGTGAAGACCATCCTGGAATCCTCGGGGGCAAAAGGTCTCGATGAGGCCGTGGCAGCCCGGTTCAACGGGAAATTGGTGGATATGAGTCACGGCGTTACCGAGGACGGGAAAATCGAACCCGTCGCCGCGGCTTCCCGGGACGGGCTGGAAGTCCTCCGTCACAGCATCTCCCACGTCATGGCCCAGGCGGTCCAGGACCTCTTTCCGGGCGTAAAGGTGGCCATCGGCCCTTCCATCGAGGAAGGGTTTTACTACGATTTCGATTTCAAGGACACCTTTACCACCGAGGACTTGGCCCGGATCGAGGAACGGATGGCGGAGATCGTCTCCCGGGACGATTCCTTCGAGCGGCGGGAACTGCCCCGGGCCGAGGCGATCCGTTTTTTCCGGGACCGGGGTGAAATATACAAGGTCGAGCTTCTGGAGGACCTGCCGGAAGAGGTGGACACCGTGAGCCTCTACGAGCAGGGCGGTTATGTCGACCTGTGCCGGGGGCCTCACATCCCCTCCACCGGGCGGATCAGGGCCTTCAAGCTTCTCAACGTCGCCGGCGCCTACTGGCGGGGCGATGAGAAGAACGCCATGCTCCAGCGGATTTACGGGACGGGGTTCGCCACGAAGGCCGAGCTGGACGACTACCTCACCGCTGTCGAGGAGGCGAAGAAACGGGACCACCGGCGCCTGGGGCGGGAACTGGACCTTTTCCAGGTGAACGACGAAGTCGGTCCCGGGCTCATCATCTTTCATCCCAAAGGCGCTCTTCTCAGGACCATTATCGAGGACTGGGAAAGAAAGGAACACCTGAAGCGGGGATACGACATCGTCCAGGGGCCCCAGATCCTGAAGGGCGATCTCTGGAAGCGGTCGGGCCACTTCGATCACTACCGGGAAAACATGTACTTCACCGAGGTGGACGAGGAGCTCTACGGGATCAAGCCCATGAACTGCATCGCCCACATGCTCATTTACAAGTCCAAGATCCGAAGCTACCGGGATCTCCCGCTCCGGTATTTCGAGCTGGGCACGGTGCACCGGCACGAGAAGACGGGGGTCCTCCACGGCCTCCTCCGGGCCCGCCAGTTCACCCAGGACGACGCCCACATCCTTTGCACCCCGGAACAGCTGAACGCAGAGATCCAGGCCATCACCGGGTTCGTCGACGATGCCATGAGGATCTTCCGCTTCGAGTACGAGGTGGAACTGAGCACCCGGCCGGCCAAGTCCATCGGAACCGATGAAGACTGGGAAATGGCCACCACGGCCCTGGAAGACTCCCTGAAAGACCGCGGCATGGCCTACGAGGTGAACGCTGGGGACGGCGCCTTCTACGGCCCGAAGATCGACTTCAAACTGAAGGACGCCCTGAAGCGCAAGTGGCAGTGCGCCACGATCCAGTGCGATTTCACCCTGCCCGAGCGGTTCGACCTGACCTATGTGGGCGCCGACGGGGAAAGGCATCGTCCCGTCATGCTCCACCGGGTCATCCTCGGGGCCATCGAGCGGTTCATGGGGGTGCTCATCGAACATTACGGGGGGGCGTTCCCGCTCTGGCTTTCCCCGGTGCAGGCCACGGTCATGACCGTGACGGACCGTCACATCCCCTACGGGGAGGAGGTCCTCCGGTCCCTTCGCGAGGCCGGTGTCCGGGCGGAAGGCGATTTCAGGAACGAGAAACTGGGATACAAGATCCGGGAGGGACAGATGCAGAAAGTGCCCTTCATGCTCGTCATCGGGGACCGGGAGGTGGAATCTCGGACCGTTTCCCCCCGCCAGCGGGACGGCGAGAATCTCGGGGCCCTGGCTGTTCCCGATTTCATCCGCCTGGTTCTGGAAAAGACAGACCGCTTCGAGTGAGTTGCGATACATCGCCCGTCCGGGAAAAGCACAGGACCGGCGACATGAAGGAGGTGGAACATAGCTAAGGATTATCGTGTGAACGATGAGATCAGGGCCCAGAGCGTCCGGGTGATCGGTCCCGACGGGACCCAGTTCGGAATTCTCTCCCTGGGAGCGGCCCTGTCGGAAGCGGAAAAAGCGAGCCTGGACCTGGTGGAGGTGGCCCCCGATTCGACCCCGCCGGTCTGCCGGATCATGGATTACGGCAAGTACCGCTACCAGCAGAGCAAAAAGGTTCACAGCGCGAAAAAGAGCCAGGTGATCATCCAGATCAAGGAAATCCGTCTCAGGCCCAAAACGGAATCCCACGACTTTGAAACGAAGATGAAACACGTCCGGCGCTTTCTCGAGCAGAACAACAAGGTGAAAGTAAACATGCTTTTCCGGGGGAGGGAAATCGTCTATGCCGACCTGGGCCGGAAGCTCATGGAACAGGTCAGGGCGCAGGTCGAAGAACTCGGGCAGGTCGAGCAGGAGCCCAAGCTCGAAGGGCGGCACATGACCATGGTGATCGCCCCCAAAAAAGTCTGAAAAGCCTGCAGGAACCGGGAAAGTCCCGCGGGGATGCCAATACATGAACGAGGTGAATTCATGCCCAAACTGAAAACACATCGCGGAGCGGCGAAGCGCTTCAGCGTGACCGGTCGCGGAAAGGTCAAGCGGAGCCGGGCTTATGCCAGCCACATCCTGACAAAAAAGACGACAAAGAGAAAACGGACGCTGCGGAAGAACACGGTTCTCAACAAGAGGGACGAAAAGGGGATCAAGCTCCTGATTCCGTACGCGCGCTGAACAGACCGGTCCGTCATTATTCATGGCCGGACCGGGATGTGTGAAAAAAGAGACCATCTCGAGGAGTTATTGAATCATGCCGAGGGTTAAGCGGAGCATCAACGCGAAGAAGAAAAGAAGAAAAATCATGAAGCTGGCGAAGGGCTTCTTCGGCGCGAGAAAGCGCATCTACACCCTGGCCACCGAGTCGGTGGAAAAGGCCCTGAAATACGCCTATCGGGACAGGAAGACACGGAAGCGGAATTTCCGACAGCTCTGGATCGCCCGGATCAACGCCGCCACCCGCGCGGAAGGGATGACTTACAGCCGGTTCATGGACGGGATCAAAAAGGCCGGCATCACCCTGGACCGGAAAATCCTCGCGGACCTGGCGGTGCACGAACCGGCGCGTTTTTCCGAGATCGTTTCCATGGTGAAACATTAAGGGCCGGCGGGCTATGCGGGACAAGCTCGAAGCGCTGCGGGCAAGTGCCCTGGAGGCCTTGGAATCGGCGTCCTCGACGGAAGAGATCGCCGCCCTTCGGACCCTTTACCTGGGCAGGAAAGGACGCCTCACGGAGGTGCTCCGGAACCTGAAAGACGTCCCCCCGGAAGACCGGCCCGCCCTGGGCAGCCTGTCCAACACCATCAAGGCGGAACTGGCAGAGAGGATAGAGTCTCTCCTGGAATCCCGCCGGGAAAAAGCCAAGGCGGAGGCCCTGAAGGGGGAAAAGCTGGATGTGACCCTCCCGGGGCGGGGTGTTCCCTGCGGCCGGATTCATCCCATCACGCAGACCCTGGAAGAGATCTGCGCGATTTTTCTGTCCCTCGGTTTCGACATCGCCGAGGGTCCGGACGTGGAAACGGACTACTACAATTTCGAGGCACTCAACATGCCGAAGGACCATCCCGCCCGGGACATGCAGGATACCTTCTACGTGGAAAACGACATCGTCCTTCGGACCCACACCTCTCCCGTTCAGATCCGGACCATGGAGAAACGCCGCCCCCCTGTCCGGGTCATCTCTCCGGGAAAGGTCTACCGCCCGGACCTGGATGTGTCCCATGCCCCCATGTTTCACCAGGTGGAAGGGCTCCTGGTGGATCGCGGGATCACCTTCGGCGACCTCAAAGGGACGCTGACCTATTTTCTCCGACGGCTTTTCGGAAGAGAGACGACCCTGCGGTTCCGCCCGAGCTTTTTCCCTTTCACGGAGCCGAGTGCCGAAGTGGATATCCAGTGTGTCATGTGTACGGGGAAGGGCTGCCGGGTGTGCGGTCAGAGCGGCTGGCTGGAGATACTCGGTTCAGGCATGGTGGACCCGGAGGTGTTCCGGGCCGTGGATTACGATTCCGAGGCATTCACGGGATTCGCCTTCGGGCTTGGCGTCGAGCGGATCGCCATGCTCCGGTACGGGATTACCGATATCCGCCTCTTCTTCGAGAACGACGCCCGTTTTCTCGAGCAGTTTTGACGGTTCCCCGTAAAAGCCCCTGCGCGGCGTCGTATTCATCGCGATCCGTCGGAAGGCAAAAGTTTGAGTCCGCCTCGGGATTCGGGCGCCAGGGGCCGCGGTCTTCGGCGCTGTCGTCGTTAAAGGAGCGGTTTCCGATTATATACGGGATCGCCGGGTTTTTAACATCACCAGAAAAAGTCCGAAGATAAGCTCATGAAAGTTAGTCTGAACTGGCTCAGGGATTACATCGACATCGACCTGACCCCGGAAATGCTGGCTCACAGGCTCACCATGGCGGGGCTGGAAGTGGAGTCCATCAGCCGGGTGAGTCCCGGTTTTACCGGTGTCGTCGTGGCGAAAATACGTGCCGTGAGACCCCACCCGCAAGGGGGGAAACTCTCTCTCTGCGAGGTCATCACGGGGAGCGGGACCGTTCCCATCGTCTGCGGCGCCCCCAACGTGCGGGAAGGAATCCTCGTGCCCCTGGCCAAGGTGGGTGCCACCATACCGGGAGGATACACGATAAAAAGTTCCCGAATCCGGGGTGAAGTTTCCGAGGGGATGCTCTGTTCCGAGGAGGAACTGGGTATCGGCGAGGATGCCGCGGGCATCCTGGTCCTTCCTGAAACCCTCCATCCGGGGCAGGATCTCGCCGCGGCCCTGAACCTGGAAGACACGGTCCTGGAAGTGAGCATTACGCCGAACCGGCCCGATTGCCTTTCCATCCTGGGAATCGCCCGGGAAGTCGCCGCCCTCACCGGAGCCAGGGTCCGATACCCCGAGACATCCATCGACGAGTCGGGAGAGACCATCCACGACCTCACATCGGTGGACATTCTGGACCCCGACCTCTGCCCCCGGTACACGGCACGGATGGTCAAGGGCATCACCATCGCGCCGTCGCCCGGCTGGATGCGCCTCCGTCTCGAAGCGTCGGGCATGCGGGCCATAAACAACGCCGTGGATGTGACCAATTTCGTCATGCTCGAGTGCGGCCAGCCGCTTCACGCCTTCGATTTTCGGTTTCTCGAGGAAGGCCGGATCGTGGTCCGGGGGTCCCGGGACGGCGAAGAATTCACCTCCCTGGACGAGAAGGTCAGAACGCTTGACGCCAAGACGCTCATGATCTGCGACGGCGTGAAACCGGTGGCCATCGCCGGGATCATGGGCGGTCTCAATTCGGAAGTGAAGGAAGACACGGACACGATCCTCCTTGAAAGCGCCTATTTCACGCCGTCGAGCATCCGGCGGTCTTCGAAGCGCCTCGGCCTGTCCACGGAAGCGGCCTACCGGTTCGAGCGGGGAATCGACCCGGAAGGGGTTCTCTTCGCCCTCAACCGCTCGGCCCGTCTTTTGGCGCAGCTATCCGGCGGCCGGGTCTGCCGGGGCCTCATCGACGCTTACCCGAAAAAGGTGGTGTCGTCGCAGGACATTCCCCTCAGGGTCCGGCGGGTGAACCAGGTCCTGGGCACGGAATTCACAGCCCGGCATGTCAGGAAAGTATTGAAAAGCCTGGGAATGACAGTGACGAGCGGGGGCCGGGCCGTGTATCAAGTCACCCCGCCGACGGCCCGGGTGGACCTGGTCCGGGAGATTGACCTGGTGGAGGAAGTGGCCCGGATTTCCGGGTATGAAGCCGTTCCCGTGACCATGCCGCCCCTTTCGGTCCGAAGCGGCGCGGGAGACGAGAAGAGAAGTATCGTGGCGTCTCTTCGAAACGTCCTGAACGGGTCGGGCTATTCGGAAGCCATCAGTTACAGTTTCATTTCCCCCCAGGCGGCGGACATCCTGAATCTCGAGGAGGGCGACCGGTGGCGGCGGTTCGTCCGGATCCGGAATCCCCTGGCCGAAGATTTTTCCGTTCTCCGGACAAATCTCCTCTACGGCCTTCTCCTGGCGGTGAAAAAGAACATCAACGCGGGGAACCCCGACCTGAAGCTTTTTGAAACGGGAAATGTCTTCTATGACCGTGGCGAGGGGATCCTTCCTGAAGAGGAGGAGCGCGTCGCCGGTATCATTACCGGTCTTCGTTACCGAGAAAAGTGGAACGACGAGGGCCGGGAGGCCGATTTCTACGATCTCAAGGGGGTTCTCGAACGGGTTTTTCAGAAAATCGGGACGGAAGAGGCCCACTATGTCGCCGATAAAACCCCTTCCTTCGTCCATTCGGGGAGATCCTGCCGGATTGTTATCGGCGGAGATGAAATCGGTTTTCTGGGAGAGATCCACCCGGATGTCCTTGAAAAAATGGACCTGCATCAGCGGGTCATCGCCTTCGAGCTGGATCTGGCGGGCCTCGCCCGTCACCGGGCGAAGAAGGATCGATTCCACGAAATTCCCCGTTTTCCGGCGGTGAGCCGGGATGTGGCCCTTCTCGTGGACCGGGACACGGAAAGCGCCGCGGTTCTCCGCATTGTCCGGGATTCTGGGGAAAAATATCTTGAGTCGGCGGAAATATTCGATGTATATGAAGGGAAAGGGATTACCCCCGGCCTGATGAGCATGGGCATACGGATCACGTACCGGTCAGCGGAAGGGACGCTTACCGACGAGACCGTTAGCCGCGTTCATCAGAACATTGTAGACCGCCTTGTGGCCGAAACGAAGGGAAGCGTGCGAGGGACATGACCCGGCCTCCCCTGGAGCGAGAGGCTCAAATTCCCGACAAGGCCTACTTCCGAATCGGGGAAGTGAGCCGGATCGTCGGGGTGGAGCCCTACGTCATCCGTTACTGGGAGTCGGAATTCAAATCGGTCAGGCCTCACAGGACGAAGTCGGACCAGCGGCTCTATCGCAGAAAAGACGTGATGGAGCTTCTTCATATCCGGCATCTTCTCTACGACGAGCTTTACACCGTCGCCGGCGCCCGTAAAAGGCTCGCCCGGTCCGGACCGCAACAGGGGGAGACCGCTCCGTCGCCGAACCGGGAAGACAGCCGCAGGCTGGCGGCGATCAAGAAAGCCCTCCTGGAAATAAGGGCCATCCTGTCATAAACCGATTACAGGTATCCGTGAAACGGCCGGCTTTACAGGGTTTACCCCTGAAGCCGGCCGTTTTTGTAATCCTATTTCAGGTGTTTTTCCGTATGGGATGAATGAAGGCTTAACGCCCGTGGGCCGCGCGTTTCGACGCCTTCAGCGGATTCACCTTCTGGGCCTGATCCACTGAGGCTTTCTTGATGTGGGTCGCCGTCCTGCAGCCGCCCATGGCCCACTTGCTGGCCGGGTCGGGATAGACGGAGCAGTATTTTTTTTCGGCATAGACAATGATTTTTCCACAACCTTCGCATTTCTCGACGATTTCATGGCAGCTGCCGCCATTGTAGCTGCAGCCTTTCTTCGTCATGAAGGCGCACTCGGAACCTGCTTTTACGGAATCGCAAATCATGGGAATCACCCCCTTCTGATATTGGTTTTTATAATATAAAGAGTTTTCCGCTGTTTTCTTACAGGATGTGTGTTTTTAAGCGGCGCCGCTATATAGCAGAGAGAAAAGGCGCTGTCAATAAAAAAATATATGAAGGGCATCCCGTAAACGGGCGCCCGGTTGAGGATTTTCAAAAGGATCGTTTGGCGGTGGCGACGGGGCGGTTCACCATGGCGGTCCTTGAGGACGTTGACTTCCCTCATCAATCGTGTTAGGGGAGGACAACAGCGGGACGGGCCGGAAATCCGGAATTGTTCCCGGGGGTTCTCTCTTTGTGGGGGGACGTCGTTTGATTGGTGAGAAGGCCATGATCCCTCGTTCAAGGCTCCGCGAGATTCTTTTCCGGTCTTTCTTCATCCAGGCCTGCTGGAACGTGGAAAGGATGCAGAACGTGGGGTTCGCTTTCGCCCTTCTTCCGCTTCTCGACTTTCTGCCCGGCGACGATGACTGCCGCAAAGCATTTCTGACGAGGCACACGGAAAGATTTCAGACGAATCCCTGTCTTGTCGGGCCGATCCTGGGTTCGGTCGTCCGCCAGGAGGAAAAAGGAACTTTCTCCCAGGGGCGGGATCACGGTGCTGTTCGATTGAAGAAAGTGCTCATGGGGCCTTACGCTGCCCTGGGAGATCCTTTCTTCTGGGGGGCCTGGAAACCCTTCTCCATGACCCTGGGCGTTCTGCTGATCATGAACGGCTTTTTATGGGGAGGGATTTTCAGCCTTCTTCTTTACAACACCCTTCACGGGTGGGTCCGGTGCGGCGGATTTTTCGCGGGATACCGGGATGGGCGGGGAGGCGCCGATTTCCTGAAAAAACGGAACCTTCCCCGATGGACGGTCCATGCCAAGAGTGCCGCTGCCGTTGCGGCGGCCCTTTACGGCGGGTTTCTGTTCCCGGTGACATCCACTCCCGGAGAACCGGTTCTTCAGGGCTGGATGTGCCTGCCGGCGTTTGGGTTTGTCGCCCTTTCCCATGTCGTCATCCGACGCGGGCTTTCCACGCTATGGGTGGTGTACGGGGCGGCTCTGGCGGCGTGCGGCCTGGCTTTCTTCTTGTGAGAGCATGAAAGAATCGAGATCTTTCGTCCTGAAAAACAAACTGGGACTTCATGCCAGGGCGGCGGCCCTTCTCGTGACGGCCTCCAGTCAGTATAAGTCGAAAATCTTCCTGGAAAAGGACGGCGTCCGGGTCAATGGAAAGAGCATTCTCGGGATTCTCACGCTGGCCTGCCCTCAAGGAGGGGTCATCACGGTGAACACCGACGGCGTCGACGCCCGGGAAGCCATGGACAAACTTGCGGAAATCATCGAGAGCAAATTCGGGGAACCATAGGCGGGCATGCATTCACCCAAGACGACAGCGGTTTTCAAAGGGGTCGGCGTCTCTCCCGGCATCGTCAGCGGCCGGGCTTACGTCCTCCACTATCAGGACATGTCCGCTCCTTCCTATCGCCTGGTAAAGGCCTCCCAGGTGGCCGACGAGATCAGGCGCTTCCGCGAGGCCCTGAAAAAGGCCGAACGGGAGCTCGCCCTGATCCGGGAAAAACTGAAGAGCCACGAGGGGATCGACGCCCGGTTCATCGATATCCACGCCCTGATCCTTAAAGACCGCTCCTTTCGGAGGGAAACGGCGAACACGATTCGGGAAAAAAGAATCAACGCCGAGTGGGCTCTTCGGTTGACGCTTCTTAAATATCGGGAAATATTCAGTAAAATGGATGACGAGTATCTTCGGGAGCGGATTTCCGACGTGGAGAACGTGGCCCAGCGGGTCCTCCGGAACCTTTCCGGGAAGACCGCTGAAACCATTGCCGATCTCGAAGAAGAGTGTATCCTCGTCTCCCGGGACCTCTCCCCCGCGGACACCGTTCAGATGAGCCCCGATAAGGTCCTCGGATTCGCCACGGACGTGGGGGGCAAGACCTCCCACACCGCCATCGTCGCCCGGTCCATGGAAATCCCCGCTGTTGTGGGGCTGCAGGAAATCACGGCGAATGTCCAAAGCGGCGACCTGCTCATTATCGACGGGGACGCCGGCGTCGTCATCGTGAACCCCGATCCGGAGGTCCGGAAGAGATACACAGACAAGAAGCGGCATCACCGGGCCATGAGCGAACAGTATCTGCTCAACGCCGGCCTGCCGGCGGTCACCCGGGACGGTCACGAAGTTTTCGTGGGAGCCAACATCGAATTCATCGAGGAAATCCCGTCGGTCCTGAGCCACGGGGCGGACGGTGTCGGGCTTTACCGGACCGAGTTCATCTACATCAACCGGGACCGGCTTCCCACGGAAGAGGAGCATTTCGCCAACTACAGGCGCCTCGTGGAGAATTCCCGGATTCAATGGGCCACCATACGGACATTCGATCTGGGCGGTGACAAGTTCATTTCCGACCCCCGTCTCGCCGAAGAGATGAACCCCGCCATGGGCCTGCGAGCCATCCGGTTCTGCCTCCAGGAGGTGGACCTCTTCAAGTCCCAGTTGCGGGCCATTCTGCGGGCCGGCGCCCTGGGAAAGACCCGGATCCTTTTCCCGATGATTTCCGGGGTGAAGGAGATCCGGGAAGCCAAGAGGATTCTCGAGGAAGTGAAGGATGACCTTCTCCGGGAAGGGACGCCTTTCGGGCGGGATCTCGAGATCGGTGTCATGATCGAAGTCCCGTCGGCGGTCATGATGGCCGACGCCCTGGCCCGGGAGGTTGATTTTTTCAGTATCGGGACGAACGACCTGATCCAGTATTCCCTGGCCATCGACCGGGTGAACGACCGGGTCACCTATCTTTACGAACCGCTGCACCCGGCCATCCTTCGGCTCATCAGCCAGGTGGTTCAGGCGGCGGTCCAGGCGCGTATCCGGGTGGCCATGTGCGGTGAAATGGCCGGCGACCCGGTCTACACGATGGTCCTTCTGGGGCTCGGCCTTCACGAATTGAGCATGACTCCCCTGGCGATCCCGAAGGTGAAACACATCGTGAGGAACGTTCGTCTCGACGAGTGCCGGCGCCTCGTGGACGACATCATGAAAATGGTCGTGGCGGAAGAGATCGAGGCCTTCGTGCGGGAATACCTGGTCCGCCGCTTTCCCGATGAGTTCCAGGCCGGCATATAAAAATTTTTCCATTTCCTGTAATCCGGGATGAACCATGGGCTTGCGGTCCTTTTTTGACGCTCTGGGAAACCGGTTCCGCGAATCCTACAGCGGGACCCTCTATCCGAAAAAAACACGCTCTCTTTTCTTTTTCCTGCTGAGGCGAATCCTCGACCGGGTCCGGATCGCCGACGAGTCGGCGGCGGAAATCCGGGATCTCGCCCGGAAGGGGACGGTGATTTACGGCCTCAAGAACAGGAGCCAGATCAACACGCTTATTCTTGAAAACCTGACGGAGCGGACGGAACTTCCCGTTCCCGTTTACAGCCACGGGGTCAACATGATGCTCTGGCAGCCCTTCCTCAAGGCCGTCCGCTCTTTTTTAACCCGCCCTTTTCACAATCCCGATCGCCTGGGGTACCTGGGAAGAATCGTGGAAGGGAAGGAAAGCGCCGTCATTTATCTCCGGGGTTCCGAGTTTTTCGGCAGCCGCTGGGTCCGGGACCCCCTCCTCCAACTCATGGACAAGCAGAAGGACCTGGCCCACCCGATATTCATCGTTCCCGTCCTGGTTTCGTACGGGCGGCGGAGGGAGAAAAAGGACAAGACCCTGTGGGACCTCCTTTTCGGAGACGTGGAGAACCCGGGACCGCTCAGGCGGACCGTCAATTTTTTCCGCTTTTCGAAAAAGGCCTTCGTGGTCGCCTCGGAGCCCGTCGATCTCCAGGCGTTCCTGGAAAGTAACAGAAGCCGTACCGCCGAAACCGCCTCCTATCTGCTGAGAAGGCGCCTCATCGAGGGTATCAACGAGGAAAAGCGTTCCATCGTGGGTCCCGTTCTCAAGTCCAGGGAAGAGCTCATCGGCAAGATCCTCCGGGAACCCGAGTTTATCTCCTTTATCCGGGACCTTGCGGAAAGCGAAGGGCGGGACGTCCAGGACCTCGTCCAGCAGTCGAAGAAATTTCTCTACGAGATCGCCTCCGATTACAACGAGGTCTACACGGGCCTCTGGGACAAGTTCCTCACCTGGCTCTGGCACGACATCTACGACGGGGTGGTCATCGATCGCGAGGGCCTCGCCCGGATGCGGGCCGTGTCGAAGAGAATGCCCTTCGTGGTCATTCCCTGCCACCGGAGCCACATCGACTACCTCTTTCTCTCCTATGTCTTCTATCACAACAACATCCAGCTTCCCTTCATCGCCGCGGGAACGAACCTCATGTTCTGGCCCCTGGGTCACATCTTCAGGAGGTCGGGCGCTTTCTTCATCCGCAGGAGTTTCAAGGGGGACCTCCTCTATCCCGAGGTGTTCTCACGGTATCTGAAAGTTCTCCTGGAGGAAGGTTATCCCATCGAATTCTTCATCGAGGGCGGGCGAAGCCGCACGGGTAAAATGGTCATGCCCAAGTACGGCCTCATCTCCATGGTTATTCAGGCCTACCGGGAAGGGGCGTGCGAAAACCTGGCCCTCATACCGGCATACATCGGGTATGACCGGGTCATCGAGGAAAAATCCTACCTGAGGGAAATCGGCGGGGAGTCAAAAGTCGCGGAAAACACGAAAGGCCTTTTCCGGAGCCGGAAGATCCTGAGAAAGCGCTACGGGAGCGTCTATCTCAACATCGCCGAGCCCATTTTTTTGAGGGATTACCTGGCTTCCCAGGAGGGGCCCTTCGAAGGGATGGACACGGAGGACCGCCGGGCCTTCTATCGGAAGATCAGCTACGATATCGCCTCGCGGATCAACCGGGTGACCGTGGTCACCCCCTTTTCGCTGGCGGCCTCGGCGCTTCTGGCCCATTTCCGACGGGGTGTTTCCCACGTGGACTTCATGTCCATGGTCGCCGAATTTTACGATTACCTGACCCGTCGGGGGGCGAAATTCGCCTCCACCTTCGTCCACCGGGAAAAAGCCGTCATCGATGCCCTGGCCCGGTTCGAGTCCCTGGGGCTCATTTCCAGGATGGGACCGGAGGAGGAGGAAGAGATGGAGGAGCTGAGCGAGACGGTTTATTCCGTGGACGAGGACAAGAGGATGAACCTCGAATATTACAAGAACAACATCCTCCACTTCTTCATTCCCCTGGCCTTTGTCGCCGCCTCCATCCTGTCCGCGACGGAAGACCGCGTTTCGCTTCAGAAGATCCTGGAGGATTACCGCTTTTTCAAGCGCATGTTCCGCCACGAGTTCATATTTGACGACGCCGTGGACGACGCCGATGAGGTCAACGACGTTTTAGCCTACATTCATGACAGCAGGATGATAGAAGGCCATCTCGACGATCCGGAGGCCCCCTGGATCGAGGTCAAGGGCAAAGGGAGGCTCGGCCTCGTCCCGTATTACGGCCTCATCCACAATTACATCGAATCATACTGGATCGCCCTCCGTGGCGCGACGGTCCTCCGGGGGCGGAAGAAAGGGGAAAAGGATTTCCTGAAAGCCTTGCAGAAACTTGGAACAAAGATGTACAAGAAGGGGGAGATTTCAAAGACCGAGGCCCTTTCCGTTCCCAATTACAAAAACGCCTTGCGGTTTCTTGTCGACGGGGAGGTTGTCCTCCCCGAGTATATTTCGGGCGCCCGGGGAGACAACCCGGTGTTCACCCTCAATGACGAAAAGACCGGCCTGGAAGCTCTCAGGTCGCAGATTTTCCGTTTCATGTGACATCTCGAAAGCCGTCGACCGCGGCGGGTGGATGGCGGTTCGAGATTTCCCGGACGTTGAACGACGGTCGGTTTTCAGATTCCAGAGGTCTCATCTTTACCGGATGAACGACGAAAAAAAGGAGATTCCATGAAAAAAAAGGTCCTTCTCATCCTCATCCTTCTTCTCTTCACGGCATCCGCCGCAGGGGCCGAAACCGCCTACGTAACCGATGCCATGCAAGTGACCCTGCGGGTTGGGCCGGGCGTGGAATACAAGATCATCGCCATGCCATATTCAGGTCAGGCCGTTGAGATCCTTCAACTTCAGGAGGACTGGAGCCGTGTTCGGGTCAATACGGGACAGGAAGGGTGGATCCTGACCCGCCACCTCCTGAGAAACAGGCTTCCGTGGTCTGTGCAGGTGAAGGAGTTGAGCCGGACCAACGCCGAACTCAAGGAAAAGGTTCCCCGCCTGGAAAAGGAGTACCAGACGGCCCTTGCCCGGGAAAAAAGCCTGAAGGAGGACCTGGAGAAGACCCGGGGGGACCTGGATCGTCTCCAGAAGGAATACGAGGCCCTGAAAAAGGGGGCAACGGGGTACCTGGCCCTCGAGAAAACATACCGGGAAGCGAAGGCCCGGCTGGACCAGCTGGAAAGGGAGCACGAGGCGCTTCTCCGGGAACACGACGAACTGGCTTCTTCCCGGCAGACACGCTGGTTTCTGACGGGGGCGCTCGTTCTTCTGTGCGGGCTCCTCATCGGCGTCGTTGTCGGGCAGCACCAGAAAAAGCGTAAATCCGTCATTCTGTCATAGTACGCGGAAAGGCCTCCCGGCATTCACCGGGAACCGGGGTGAAAACCGTCTCATCACCGGAACCGGTCACGTGAGCAACGTTAAAACAACTCCCTGATCTGGTTTCGCGACAGCCTTCACAGATTGTTTAAGGGTTCCCCGTGTTTCACACGGCCATGATCGTTTGTAATCCCGGGTTACCCGCGCCAGCCGGATAATCTTTCCCGTTTCTTATACGATCCGGCACCGGTGCGGTAAAGGCTTCCCCGCGGAAGAAGCGGAACGGGTGTGAATGGGGCGCGGGAATCAGGGAATGCCGGAGGACATGATGAAAAAAAAGGATTTTCTGCTGTCGGTGGTCATTCCCGCGTATAACGAGGCGGACACCATCGGTAAAGTGCTCGAAGCCGTTCTGGCCGCGCCCTATGAAAAGGAACTTCTGGTCGTCGATGACGGATCCGTGGACGGAACCCGGGCATTTCTGAAGGCATACGATCATCCTCAGGTACGGGTCCTCTTTCATGAGAAAAACCGGGGGAAGGGCGCGGCGCTCCAGACGGGGTTCGGCGAGACGAAGGGGGATGTCGTTCTCATTCAGGACGCGGACCTGGAGTATGACCCCCGGGAGTATGCCGTGCTTCTTCAGCCCATTCTGGAGGACCGGGCCGATGTCGTTTACGGGTCCCGATTCGGGGGGCACGGCGCCCATCGGGTCATCTATTTCTGGCATTACGTGGGGAACAGGTTCCTCACCCTTCTCTCCAACATGTTCACCAACATCAACCTGACGGACATGGAAACGTGCTACAAGGCCTTCCGGCGGGAAGCCCTGGAGGGGATCGTCATCGAAGAGAACCGCTTCGGGTTCGAGCCCGAGATCACCGCCAAGATCGCCGCCAAAAAACACTTGCGCATTTATGAGGTTCCCATCTCCTACTACGGCAGGACCTATGCCGAGGGCAAGAAGATCAACTGGAAAGACGGGTGCCGGGCGATCTGGTGCATCCTGAAGTACAATATCTTTCGCTGAAAAGAGGAGGATTGTCATGGGTGCAAAAAAAGAGGACCGTTCCGGGATTGTTTCCCTGGAGGAGGGGGCGCGAAGGCGAATGGAAGGTGGGGGAGAGGAACGGAAGCAGCAGGCCCTGTTGCTGCGGGACCTCGCCCGTTACGAAGCTGCGCTCCGGTGGGTGTGGCCGTCCCTGGCGGGGCTTTTCTCCCCCGACGAAACGGTTCTCCTTTGCGACGCCCTTCGGAACGCCCGGTACGACCCGAACCGGTTCGACCGATGGCCGTCCTTTCTCGCCTGGGACCTGGAGGATGTGGAGAAATACGAAAAACTGGGCCGGGACCAGGGGATCGACGTGCCCTTCCTGTCGGAAAAGCTTGAAAAAATGACCCCCCTGCAGGCCCTGGTTCTCATCGACCGGATTGAGGCCTACTGGGCCGAGCGGGACAGAGGGTTACCGGAGGAAGAGGCGCTGTCCCGGGTGTTTGGAGCCGCCTGGACGGCCCCGTGAACCGCCTCCCCGGAAAGTCGGTCATCGGGAAAAAAGTCTTGACAGAAAAACACGGAACCGCTATGAGTAAATGCTTCAAAGGGTCACCTGCGTCTTTAATTTTTCCGTTCTTTGCATGTAATTAAAAATTCACAAGGATGCCCTCTCCGATCCATCTTCTCTAAAGAGCTTCCGCTTCATGAGGGATGGACATTGGGTGCCGCCGGAAACGGTTGCGCCTCCCGTGCTTGGAAAGGAGATAGCCATAAGGGTCTCAAATCCAGAGAAAGGAGCGCATCGATATGGAGGTAACGAGGAGAGGTTTCCTCAAAGTCTCGAGCGCTGCACTGGTGTCGGGTGGGCTCGGAATCAACCTGAAGCCCGTGGCGGCCCACGCGCAGCCGCTCAAGATCCAGTACGCCAGGGAAACCACCACGATCTGCCCCTATTGTTCCGTGGGATGCGGGATCATCGTGTCCGCGCGGGGCGGGAAGGTCGTCAACACGGAAGGGGATCCCGACCACCCCATCAACCGGGGCTCCCTGTGCAGCAAGGGCGGGTCCATCTATCAGATTTCCGCGAACAACAAGAACAGGCTCGATAAGCCGCTCTACCGGGCGCCTTATGCCACCGATTGGCAGGAAGTGTCCATGGAGTGGGCTCTCGACGAGATCGCCAAGCGGATCAAGGCGAGCCGGGACAAGAGCTTCACGGAGACGAACGCCAAGGGCCAGACGGTGAATAGGACCAACGGTATCGCCTCCGTGGGCAGCGCCGCCATGGACAACGAGGAGTGCTTCATCTACCAGAAGTTTCTCCGGTCCCTTGGCCTTGTCTACATCGAGCATCAGGCCCGGATATGACACAGCGCCACGGTTGCGGCTCTGGCAGAGTCGTTCGGACGCGGCGCGATGACGAATCACTGGATCGACATTCAGTTCAGTGACTGTATCCTGGCCATGGGAAGCAATCCCGCTTCCAACCATCCCATATCCTTCAAGTACGTCCAGAAGGCCATGGACAAGGGGGCGACCCTGATCAGTGTCGATCCCCGGTTCACCCAGACCTCCGCGAGGGCCCACATGTATGCCCCCCTCAGGTCGGGGACGGACATCGCCTTCCTCGGCGGCATGATCAAGTACATCATCGAAAACAATCTTTACAACGAAAAATATGTCAAGTACTACACCAACGCCCCTTTCCTCGTGGGTCCCGATTTCAAGCTTCCCGGGGAAAATGACGGGGTCTTCTCCGGTCTCGAGGGGACGAAATACAACAAGTCCACCTGGGCTTTCCAGAAGGGAGCCGACGGCGTCATCGTCAAGGACATGTCCCTCCAGGACCCCAACTGCGTGTTCCAGCTTCTGAAGAAGCACTACGACCGGTACAGCCTGGAGATCGTTTCCGAGATTACGGGGACTCCCAAGGACAAACTGGTGGAGGTCTACAAGGCCTATGCCAAAACGGGAGAAAAAGGCAAGGCGGGGACCATCATGTACGCCATGGGCTGGACCCAGCACACGGTGGGCGTCCAGAACATCCGGACCATGTCCATCATCCAGATGCTTCTGGCCAACATGGGCGTCGCCGGCGGCGGCGTGAACGCGCTCCGGGGCGAGTCCAACGTCCAGGGGTCGACGGACCAGTGCCTTCTCTTCCACATTCTGCCCGGTTACCTCAAGAACCCGACGGCGTCGATCCCCACCCTGAAGGAATACATCGAGAAGGTTCCGCCGACGACGTCGGAGCCCAAGAGCCTCAACTGGTGGAAAAATTATCCCAAGTACATCACGAGCCTTCTCAGGGAATTCTACGGTATGAACGCCACCCCCGAGGAGGCCTACGTCTATCTGCCCAAGCTCGACGACGGCAAGAACTATTCCTGGCTCAGTCTTTTCGACGCCATGTACAAGTCCGAATTCACCGGCTTTTTCGCCTGGGGTCAGAACCCCGCCTGCAGCGGCGCCAGTTCCAACAAGACGCGACAGGCCATGGCCAAGCTGGACTGGATGGTGAACGTCAACATTTTCGATAACGAGACGGGCTCCTTCTGGAAAGGTCCCGGCATGGACCCGGCGAAGATAAAGACGGAAGTCTTCATGCTGCCCTGCGCCGCTTCCATCGAGAAGGAAGGGAGCATCACCAACAGCGGCCGCTGGATGCAGTGGCGGTACAAGGCCGTCGATCCCCCCGGAGAGGCCCTGCCCGACGGGGAACTCATCAGCGAGCTCTTCTTCAAGGTCAAGGAGCTTTACGAGAAGGAAGGCGGCCCGCTGAAAGAGGCGATCACGAAACTCACCTGGAATTACGGTCCCATGGGGCCTGACGGGAAAATCCGGCATCTCGACAGCCATGCCATCGCCAAGGCCATCAACGGCTATTTTCTCGAAGACAAGGAAATCAACGGTGTCCTGTACAAGAAGGGGACCCTGGTTCCCAGCTTCGCCTTCCTCCAGGACGACGGGACGACATCTTCGGGGAACTGGCTCTACTGCAATTCATACACCGAAAAGGGCAACATGGCCGCCCGGAGAAACAGCGAGGACCACTCGCCCATCGGCCTCTATCCCGAGTGGGCCTGGTGCTGGCCTGTCAACCGGCGGATCATCTACAACGGGGCGTCCGTTGATCCCGAGACGGGGGAGCCCTGGGACAAGGAACATCCCGTCATCGTCTGGGACGGCTCCAAGTGGGTCGGCGACGTTCCCGACGGCGTAGCGGCCCCCGGTGCGGGACGTCCGCCCTTCATCATGAAACCCGACGGCGTGGGGAGCATCTTCGGGCCAGGTCTGGCAGACGGTCCGTTCCCGGAACACTACGAGCCCCTGGAATGCCCCATCGACAAGAACCTGCTTTCACCGCAGTTCATCAACCCGACCATCAAGCGATGGGACGAAGAAGGGTCGGAACTCGATCTCAGGGCGACCTGCGATCCCCGGTTCCCCTTCGTCTGCTCCACCTACCGGGTGAGCGAACACTGGCAGACGGGCCTCATGACCCGCTGGTGCCCCTGGCTGGCGGAGATGCAGCCCTCCATGTTCGTCGAAATGAGCGAGGAGCTGGCCAAGTTGAAGGGGTTGAAAAACGGGGAAGTGGTCACGGTCAGATCGGCCAGAGGCGAAGTCGAGGCGGTGACCATCGTGACGGCCCGTTTCAAGCCGTTCAACATCGGCGGGCAGATCATTCACCAGGTCGGTATTCCGTGGCATTACGGATGGATAACAACGGCCATGCGGAAATACGCCCATGAAGACAAGAAACCCGAAGTCTACACTTTTGGCGACGCGGCCAATCTCCTGACCCCGTTTATCGGGGACCCGAACACCATGATCCCGGAGAGCAAGGCGTTCATGGTGAATGTCGAGAAGAAGGGGGTGAAGTAACATGGCGGAATACGTTAAACTCTATGATGGTTCGAAATGCACCGGCTGTCGGGGATGCCAGCTTGCCTGCAAGCAGTGGAATCAGCTCCCCGCGAAACAGACGGAAAACACCGGTACCTACCAGAACCCGCCGGAACTTCAGCCCAACACCTGGATGCTCATGCGGTTCCAGGAAACGTCAAACGGAAACGGCGTCAAGTGGTTTTTCCGGAACGAAGCCTGCATGCACTGCACCGACGCGGGCTGCGTCACCGTCTGTCCCAGCGGCGCCCTTTACTACACGAAATACGGAACGGTCGGCCTCGACCGGGACAAGTGCATCGGGTGCAAGGAGTGCATCTTCGCCTGTCCCTTCGAGGTGCCCAAGTACGACCCGGCGACGGACAAGGTGGCCAAGTGCGACATGTGCCTGTCCCGGATCGAGAACAACATGATCCCGGCCTGTGTCAAGGCCTGCCCCACGGGCGCACTCCTTTTCGGAGAAAAGAAGAAGATGCTCCAGGTGGCCGCGGCACGGGCGAAGGAACTGGGCGGCGATGCCAGTGTCTACGGGGACAAGTTCGTGGGAGGAACCCACTTCGTTTACATACTGCCCGAAAAGGCTTCCGTGTACGCCAAGCTTCCCGAGAAGCCGAAAGTTCCCCTGACGGTCGTCGCCTGGAAGGACTGGTTGAAGCCTCTGAGCCTCCTGGCGACGGGCGGTGTCCTGGTCGGGTCGTTCCTGCACTACATTCTGCACGGGCCGAAGGACACGAGCGGCGGAGAAGCCGGCCAGGGAGGAGGTGAGTAAGATGATACCGAAAAAAGGAATGATCAAAGTATCTGATGGTTTCGAGAGGATCGTCCACTGGTGCCTTGCCGGCTCCTTTCTGATCCTGGCTGTTTCGGGTTTGGGGATGATGTTCCATTCCCTGAATTTTCTGGCGATACCCGTTGGGGGTTTGAAGAACCTGAAGCTGATCCACAATTTTTCGGGCCTGGTTTTCGCCCCGGCGCTTTTTTTCGGGATACTCATCTGGTGGCGCGAGGCGGCGATTTTCGATTTTCCCGATGATCTGGAGTGGATCAAGTGCGCCGGCGGGTATTTGTGGCACGTGGAGCATCCCCCGGAGACGGGGAAGTACAATCCCGGTCAGAAGGCGTTTTTTCTGGCCGTGGCGGGGTTCGGTATCGTCATGGTGGTGAGCGGTCTCATCATGTGGTTTCCCCTGTCCTTTTCGGTGGGCACGGTTCGGCTCATGTATTTCCTCCATGCCCTGGGTTTCGTTGTTTTGTTTCCGTTCTTTTTCATTCACCTGTACCTTGGGACGATCGGTGTTCCCGGTTCGTTCCCGGCCATCGTGACGGGGTACGTGACCCGGGCCTGGTGCGAGAAGCAGTGCCCCAAGTGGCTCCGTGAGATGGAAGAGGAAGGAAAGCTCGAAGTATACGGAGAAGAGAAGACAGCCCCTTCTCACTGAACATTGACACAGCCTGACAGTGAAGGACCCGTCCCGCTCACCGGGGCGGGTCCTTTTTTTACCTTGCCGAATGGACCGGAATGATTTATGACGAGATTCGGATCCCGGTTTGGGGTCAATAAAAAAGAGGTCGACTTTTTCATGGCAGCCATATTGAAACAATCACTGAAAACCATAGAGCATTACAAAAGCGAACAGCCCCATTACGGGGAACTCCTCGACATCCTTCAGGACATCCTTATTCTTCGGGAAGAAAAGCGACGACTGTCCGGGGCCTCCCTGGTTTCCATGGAGGAAAAGATAGCGGAACGGAAAATCGGCGGCGGCTTTCCCCTTGTCGATTTCTCCGGCGGCGTTCTACACCTGGAGGAACCGGAAGCGTATTTCCGGGATCTCCTGGAAATCGGCCGGAAGAAGTCACCGGAAGAGGTGGATCGCATCCTCGAGGAGCTGGAAACGGGGGCGCTCTCCTACGAGAAAGTCGTCCGGGAGTCCTTTTCCGAAGCCGGTGACGAAACGGCCGGTGACAAAGACGAGGATGATGAAGAGAGCGGGGATGTGTTCGATCTCCTCAGCCTCTTTATCGAGGAAAGCCTCCGGCCTTCCCTGGAAAGAGTGGCGGAAATCTACGCCCCCCTTCTGAAGAAGACACCCTGGAACGAGGGGTTTTGCCCCATATGCGGGCGGGAGCCCAAGATCGCTGAAATTCGCGAGGAAGAAGGAAGGCGCTTTCTCTTCTGCAACCAGTGCGGTTACGAGTGGTCTTTCAACCGAATCCGCTGTCCCTTCTGCGGGAACGACGATCAGGACTCCCTGGCCTATTTCACCGTCGAGGGCGAGGAACAGTACCGGGTGGATGTGTGCAACAACTGTAACCGGTACATCAAGACCGTCGATTTCCGGAAGATGGACCGGGCCGCCTGCCTGGACGTGGAGGATTTCGCCACCATCCACCTGGATATCCTGGCTAACGAGGAAGGATACGAATAGCGTTGAAAACGGAAACGCTCGTTTCCGTTCTGGCCACCCTAAGAGAAGAACTGGGTGAGGAAGACCTCCCTCTCGTGGCGGACATGGTGAAGACGGACCGGGATCCTTACCGGATCCTGGTGTCCACTCTTCTCAGCCTTCGGACCAAGGACGAGGTGACGGGGGCGGCGGCGGACCGGCTTTTCGCCCTGGCCGCCACCCCGGCGGAAATGGTCGCGCTCCCGGAAGAGCGGATCGCCCATATCATCTTTCCCGTCGGGTTCTACCGGACCAAGGCGAAGACGGTCCTCCACGTGAGTCGCGAACTCCTGAAAAAACACGGGGGCCGGGTTCCCCGGACCCTGGAGGAACTCCTGGCACTGAAAGGCGTGGGGAGAAAGACGGCCAATCTCGTCATTACCATGGCCTTCGGAAAGCCGGGCATCTGCGTGGACACGCATGTTCACCGCATTTCCAACCGGTTTGGGTACGTCTCAACGAAAACCCCGGATGAAACGGAACGGGCCTTGAGAAAGAAACTGCCCCGGGACGAGTGGTCCGCCTACAACACCCTCCTCGTGGCTTTCGGCAAAAAAATCTGCAAACCCGTCTCCCCCCTGTGCAGCCGTTGCCCCGTGGCAGCGTCATGCGACCGCGTCGGCGTCACCATAAGCCGCTGAGAAAAAAAGGGACAAAAAAGGGAAAATTTGAAGCGACCTTCCCACAGGGTCCCCGATCGGTTGTGTCGCCTGTTCACGTATCGTGTCTGACGACCGGCGACTCGTTTCATGAGTCAAGAAAGATCACGTTCATTTTCTCCGGGCTCGATGACAAGGTGAACGTGATTTGCCATCAGGCAGTAGGCATAAATCCTGCAATCATAAATATCTTTCCATTCCTGAAGCGTGGCGAGATAATACAGGAAATCGCCTTCGGAGGTGAAAACGGCTTGCCTGTTGTGGCCGCGCTGTATTATATGATGAGGGTAGTTGGCGATGATAATCCGTCATGTTCTTGGCATGAAACCCTTGTAACGAATGAATATCCAAATATCAATAGATAAAAAAAATAAATCTGTCCCCTTTTTTTATGCCTGTTTTTGAGTACGAGGCTTTCGACGGTAAGGGCCGGAAGCGAAAAGGGATCCTCGACGCGGAAAGCCTGGCCGCGGTAAAGGGAAAGCTTCGGGAAAGGGGGCACTATCCCGTTGAGATCAAGGAAACGACGGAAAAAGAAGCCCCCGGGGGAAAGGTTTTTTTGGGCCGCTTCCGGTTAAGGGGCGCCAGTCACCGGGACGTTTCCGCCATGACCCGGGAGCTGGCCACGCTCCTGGGAGCGGGGCTTCCCCTGGTCCCGGCTTTGTCTTCCCTCCTCGACCAGACGGCCAACCCGAGGCTGAAGAAGATCCTCGCGGAGCTCCGGGAGCAGATCAATGAAGGGGAGAGTTTTGCCGGCAGCCTGGCCGGCTACCCCCGTGTCTTCTCCCCCTTCTACGTCAACATGGTGAGGGCCGGTGAAACGTCGGGGACCCTTCACCTCGTCCTCGAACGGGTGGCCGACTACACGGAGATGCAGCAGGCCCTCCGGGGAAAAATAACGGCCTCTCTCGCCTATCCGTTTTTCATGTTTTTCGTGGGAGCGCTGGTCCTCTTTTTTCTCACGACGGTCATCATACCGAAAATTACAAGCATCTTCGAAGAGGTGAACCAGGATCTTCCCCTCATCACGGAGATTCTCCTCGGTGTTTCCGAAACAGTCCGCTCTTACTGGTGGGCCATGGCTCTTGTCGCGGCCTTTGTTTACATCGCCCTTCGCCTCGGTGTTCGAAGATCGGAAAAATGGGCCTTTTTCATGGACCGCCTGAAATTGAAAGTACCCCTGGCGGGGACGGTCTTTCACAAGGTCCTCCTGGCCCGGTTCGCCCATACCCTGGGGACACTCCTTCAGAGCGGCGTGCCCCTTCTGACGGCCCTGGAAATATCGAGACGGGTGGTTCACAACCGTCCCATGGCGTCGTTGATCGAGAGGGCGGGTACCGAGTTGGCCGAGGGCCGGACCCTGGCGGACACCCTGTCGGGAAGCGACCTCTTCCCTCCCTTCGTTATCCAGATGATTTCCGTAGGGGAACAGAGCGGGGCCCTGGAAAACATGCTCCTCAAGGTTTCCCGGAGCTACGAGGACGAAGCCGCGTCGAGGCTCGTGGTCCTGACGTCTCTTCTCGAGCCGGTGATGATCCTCGTCATGGGCCTCCTGGTGGCGTTTATCGTCGTTTCGATTTTATTGCCCATATTTGAAATGAACCAGTTAATCCGTTAAAATGTCCCGTCCGTGACCGCCGGCCCGTGGAGACGGGACTCGGCAGGTGAAGACACGGAGGGAAACGAGGTGAGGAAAGGCATGGCATCGATTCGAAAGAGCGGGGGTTTCACCCTCATAGAACTCATGGTGGTGGTCGTCATTCTCGGAATTCTGGCCGGGCTCATCGTTCCCCGGATCATGGGGCGCCCGGAGGAGGCCCGGCAGGCGAAGGCCCGGATCCAGCTGGAAAGTCTCGACACGGCGCTGAAACTTTACCGGCTCGACAACGGGGATTACCCGTCCACGGAACAGGGGCTCCAAGCCCTCGTGGAACCGCCTTCCGTGGGGGACCTTCCGAGAAACTGGCGCCAGGGGGGCTATCTGGACAAGGGAAGAATCCCCAAAGACCCATGGGGCAATGAATACGTGTACCTCTGCCCCGGTATCGAGGAAGAATACGACCTCATTTCCTATGGCGCCGACGGGGAACCAGGTGGAGAAGGAAAGAACAGGGACATCACCAATCACGATGTGGACTGAAAAAGGGTTCACGCTCCTGGAACTCGTTATCGTCGTCTGGATCGTGGGGCTGGCCTTTTTCGTGGCTTTTCCAGCCTTTCAGGGGTGGCTCTCCGGTGACGGCCTCGGCGAAGCGCGGCGGCACATGGCCGGTCTGTCCCGGGAACTCCGGTACCAGGCCGTCCGGGAGTATGCCGACCAGGTCCTGTCTTTGAACCTGAATGAGGGCAAGGTGGCCGTTTACCGGAAAGAAGACTCCCCGGAAGCCCGGGAAAGAGCCTGGAAAAAGGCCTGGCCTCTGCCTCACGGCGTGACGGTCCGGGACCTGGAATTCCGTGGCGGCGGGAAAATCATCGAAGGAGAGGCGGAAGTTCTCTTCTTCAAGGACGGGACGGCTGTCCCGTCCGTTTTTCACCTCCAGGAAAAAGATCGGGACCTGTCCCTGGTCCTGGAACCGTTTTTAGGAAATTTGCGCGTTTTTGAGCGCTATGTGTCTTATGAAGAATCGGAAGTCGAAACGGGCTCGGGAAACTTTTCCTGAAAGGAGATCGGAATGACATTCATCATCAGAAAGGACCTGTTTTTTGTTTTAGTGATTTTCATCGCCGCTTCGGCGGCCCTTGCCGCGGGACCGGCTGAATCGCCGGAGACGAAGGAAACTGCCGTCCTGGCCAGAATCGGGGACAAAGTGTTCACGGAAAAGGACCTGGATGCCCAGATCCAGGGGCTTCCCGTGGAATATAGAAACATACTTCAGAATCCGGTTCATCGCAAATCTTTCATGGAGCGGATTGTTCAGATGGAGGCCTTCTCCCTGGCCGCCCGGGACGAGAAAATGGACGAGGCGGAAGAGGTGAAAAAGAAGCTGGACGACGCCGCCAAAGGCATCCTGTCCCAAGCGTATCTTCAGAAAGTCTGCCCGACCCCGCCCGATCCCCCGCCGGAGGAGATAGAAGCTTTTTATAAGACCCATGAGGGGATGTTCCGGAAGGGAGATGCGGTTCGGGCCCGCCACATCCTGATCCAGGTCCCTGAAGGCGCCGGAGAGGACGCCGTCAACCAGGCCCTGGAGAAGGCGAAGACGGTCCGAAAACAAGTCGACTCGGGAGAGAGCTTCTGGAAGCTGGCCCGTGATTTTTCCGATGACCCGGCTACCAAGTACAAGGGAGGGGACCTGGGATATTTTACCCCCGAAAGGATGGAAAAACCCTTTTCCGATGCCGCCTTTTCCATGAAAAAGGGGGAGACCAGCGACCCCGTCCGGACCATCCACGGTTTTCACATCATCCAGGTCGAGGATCGCCGGCCCGGAGAAACACAGGAACTGAGCGCCGCCGCCCCGAGAATAAGGGCCATGATGATCCAGGAAAAACAAAGAGAATGTATCGAAAAAGCCTTTGAAAAGCTGAAAGAGAAATACCGTATCGAAATCATGCCATGAATCGGCCGGTGGGATTTACGTTCCTGGAGATCATGATCGCCCTTTCCATTCTTGCCCTGGTCCTGGTCGCCGCCTTTCGGAACCAGGCCCAGAGCGTGTCCATGGGCGAGGAGGCCCGGTACCTGACCCATGTGGCTTTCCTCGCCCGGGAAAAGATGGTGGGCCTCGAGTCCGGCCAGGGAGAAGCGGGTGCGCCGGAATCAGGATCCTGGGAGGTTCCTTTCGAAGACTTTTACTGGGAGACGACCGTTGAGCAGACGGAAATAACGGGAATCAAAAAAGTGACCGTCACGGTGGGCAAGGAAGGAGGCGCCTTCGCTCCTTACCTTCTGGAATTATATCGATACGAGGGGTCATGAGGCGCCAGCACATGAAAAAATCGCGCTTTTCCCCTGGCGTCCACCCCGTCCGGCGGGGCCGGGTCGCTTCCGCCGCCGGGTTCACTCTCTTGGAGATCCTTCTTGCCGTCACCCTCCTCGCCGTCGTCACTGCCCTTGTCTACGGGGCTTTCGGCGGGACGGAAAAAATCGTGAACGCCGTCGTTACCGAGGACCGGGTCTATCGAATGGCCCGGGACACCCTGGACACCCTCGCCACGGATCTCGCTTCCCTGGGAATGGCGGAAGGGTCCTTTTTCCTTGTCTCCCGGGAGGGAAAGTATCCTGAAGCGGGCCGGGACATCTCTTTTCTCTCGCGATCCACCGTTCCTTTCCTCAGGGAATCGGCCTCCGGCCTCTCCCGGATCGACTATTTTCTGCGGGAAAAGTCCGAGAGCGATGGGGATGATGCCGGATATGCCCTGGTCCGGCAGGAGGTTCCCTATCGGGACGAGGCCTCCCTGGATGTGACCGCCCGGGACGGGGAAAAAGGCGGGTTTGTTCTTTGCGAGTCCGTCAAGTCCATGATTTTCCGCTTTTACCGGGAAGGATCGGAATACGAGGACTGGGATTCCCTGTCCCAGGAGGCGGCCATGTCGGGCAAAGTTCCCGACCGGATCACCGTAGAACTTTGGCTTGTTAACAGGACAGACCAGGACCGTCCCTTCCCGTTCATGACCGCCGTCTTCATCCCCCTGGGGGCCTGAACGTGAGAATCAAGACGGGAAACTCAAGAGGTGTTGCGGTCCTTCTGGTTCTTCTCGTGCTCGGGCTTGTCATCCCCATGACGCTGGACCTGAATCGGGCCTCCCGGGCCCAGCTCCATGAAGCGGCGAACCTGGCTGACGGTTTCCGGGCTCTTTACATCGCCAAATCGGGTGTCCATCTCGGGAGAGCCCTTCTGGGGGAGGACGACGCCTCCGTCGATTCATTCCTGGAAACCTGGGCGCGGGCGGAGGTCCTTTCCGCCCAGTCGACGCTTCTTTTTTCCGAAGGGTCCTTTCTTTTGAAAATTGAGGATGAATCCGGTAAGATCCCCGTAAACAACCTTGTGGCCGGAAATGAATACCAGGCTGAAATCAGGGATATCCTGTCGCGGCTCCTGCTTCTGCCGGAATTCCGGCTGGCGGAGAATGACGTCCGGGATCTCGTGGATGCCCTGAAAGACTGGATTGACTCCGATGACGATGTTACGGGATTCGGGGCGGAAAATTCCTATTACCGGTCCCTGGAGACGCCTCACCAGTGCAAGAACGGCCCCCTGGACCGGGTGGAGGAACTGCGGCTCGTTCGGGGCGTCACGGAGGAACTCTTCGAAGGGACAGAAGGAAGGCCGGGTTTGCGGGACTGCCTGACCGTTTACGGAGACGGAAAAATCAATATCAACACGGCCCCGTTAGCCGTTCTCATGGCCCTGTCCGAAGACATGGATGAAGAACGGGCCAGGGCTCTCGACGAATACAGGCGTAACGCCGACAACGACCTGGCCGACGGGCGGTGGGTTGAGAAGGTTCCTGGGATGAGCGGTATCGTCCTGCCCCCCGTCCTGAAAACGGCCGGGTCCGTTTTCCGTGTCACCGCTTCAGGCCGTTTCAGGCACATCCCGAGACAGGTTGCCGCCGTTCTTCGACGGGGCGAGGGGGGGGGGCTGGTGACCCTCGACTGGAGAGAAACCTGATGGCGGAATCAAGGGTGGGGCTCGACATAGGGGAAGACGCCGTCCGGGCCGTCCGGGTCTTAGCGGGACTCCGGGGTACGGAGATCGTGGGGTGCCAAGTCGTGCCTGTTTCCAACGGCGTCGATGTCGAAGGCGCTCTTTCGAAACTCCTGGAAGAAGGGGCGTGGCGGGAAGGAACCCTCATCACCGCCGTTTCCGCCCGGGACTGCTCCTTTCACCGGTTGCGGCTTCCTTTCCGGGACCGAAAGAAGATCGCCCGTGTGCTCCCCATGGAAATGGAGCATCTCCTTCCTCCCGGGGAGGGAGAGCGCCTCCACGATTTCATGGTCATCGGCGAGACCGACGCGACGGATCTCCTTGGCGTGTCCGTCCCGCGGGAAAGGGTGGAGGCCCGGGTCGCCCTCCTCAAGGCCGCCGGCAAGGAAGCGGCGATCATCGACGGGGGGATCCTGCCCCTGGCGGTCAGGCTCGCGGACCTCGAAAAGACGGGGGAAACAATCCTCTACCTCCATGCCCACGATTCAGACTGGACGGCGTTCCTCTGCCGGGACGGGCGGATCATTTCCGTGAGATCCTTTTTTCTCGCGGCGAACGCGGTCCGCTCGGGGGATCCGCCGGGAGAATTGCCCGGAGTGGAACGGGAAGATCGAAGCGAGAGGGAAGAGGCCCTGTTCCGGCAGATCCGTAACACCTGCCTGTCCCTCCGGTGGCGGGAGGAGATTCCCACCCTGCCCGGCCGGGTTCTGTTCGGTGGTCCGGGGGCCAAAACGCCGGGCCTGATGGACAGGCTGGCCCGGGTTCTCGAGATGCCGGTCTCTCCCGTGGATCTGGCCCTCCTGGAATCCATGCCCATGGTCGATTCCGTGAAAACCTTCTGGGATCCGCCGGAGATGAACCTGGCCCTGGCCCTGGCGTCCCGGAACTTCAGAAAGGCGGCGGGCGTCAATTTCGCCCGGGACGAATTTTCGCCCCGAAAACCCCATCGAGAACTGAGAAAACAGGGGGTGCGGGCCCTCCTGCTGATTCTTTCCCTTCTCCTTCTCGGGGGTGTCGATTTTTATCTCGACTATTCCCGGGACAACAGGCACCTTCAGGCCCTGAAGAACGAGGTCTCCCTTATTTTTCGGGAGACCCTCCCCCAGGTGAGCCGCGTCGTCGACCCCCTGCAGCAGATGAAAGTGGCCCTCGACGAGGCGGGGAAACGGTCTCTCCTCCCGGGGAAAGGGGAGGGGGAGGAATCGATCCTCGTTCTGCTCCGGGAGATCAGCCGCCTCGTCGACCCTGACGCCTTTTTCATTATCAAGGCGCTGTCCTGGGACGGGGAAACCCTGGAGATCCGAGGTGAAACGGACCGCTTCAATGCCGTCGACCAGATCAAGGCCGCCCTGGACCCCTCGCCACTTTTCAGGACGGTGACAATCGCCTCGGCGAGCCTGAACCGAGACAACCGGGTGGGTTTCGACCTGAGGGTGGATCTGAGGCGGTGACCCATGAAAAACGACATCCTGTCACGGATCATTCAGTTTTACCGGCGTCTTTCCAGGAGAGAGGTCCTCATGATTTGCGCCGGGGGGGCGCTCCTGGCTGGCTTCCTGTTTCTCCAGGGGGTTCTTTTTCCACTTCTGGAAGCGAGCGAAGGCATGAACCGGTCCATCGAACGCTACGAGAACATGGTAAAGGAAATGAGGACACTCCAGGATAAATACGAGACCCTCCAGTCCCGGACGGCGGATGTCCGGAAGATCCTGGCATCGCGCCCCCGGGAATTCACGCTTTTTTCCTTTCTCGAAAGCGGGGCCGCCCGGGCGGGAATCAAGGACAGGATCCAGTACATGAAACCGTCAACGGCGGCGGCGCGGGACGGCTCAGGTTACGAGGAGTCAGCCGTGGAGATGAAAATCGAAAGGGTATCCCTGAAAAGACTCGTTGAATTTCTCTATTTTGTGGAAGATCCGGACCGGCTGGTCCGAATCCGGCGGATTTCCATCCGGGAAGAGAAAGGGGCATCGGGAGAACTTACGGTCCTGCTCCAGGTCGTGACATACCAGCTCCCGGCGGCGGCCTGAGAAGGGGGAAGCTTGAAAAAACATCTTTTCTTCCTGTACGGGCTTTACGGGTTCGGGGTGACCCTTTTTTTCGCTTTTGTCCTTTTCCCGGGTGATGAAGCGGCCTTGTCCGTCCGGGACCTCTGGAACCGGCACGTCCCCGGCGTGGAACTCCGTCTCGCATCCATCTCCCCGGCCCTTCCCGTCGCCCTCACGTTCGAGGAAGCGGCTGTCCGCTTCGGGAAGGGAAGAGGGAAGGAAATCCCCTTCGACACCCTTCGCCTCGAGCCGGATTTCCTTTCCCTGTTTCAGGGGTATGCCGCCGTCCGTCTTTACGCCGAGACTTTTGGAGGACTTTTTTCAAGCTGGGTGAGGCCATCCAGCCGCCTGACCCTTCAGGGGCCTGTTTCCGCCGAGCTGACCGTTCGGGATCTGGACCTGGACGCCCTCAACAGGGCGGATCTTCTGGGAGGCCGCTCCCTGAGCGGTCTCATGAACGGGAAATTCAGCTTCCAGGGGGTGCCCGGGAGAGAGATGGAAGGGGAGGGAACCGCCGCGTTCGACCTGAAAAACGGGTCTATCGGTCTTTACGGAGATGTTCTGGGGCTTTCCGTTCTCTCCTTTGACAGGCTGGAGGGCCTGTGCTCTCTCCGGGACCGGACGGTGTCGGTAGAGAAAGTGGTTTTTTCGGGAAGCCAGATCACCGGTTCCTTCAAGGGGAACATCTATCTGACCCGGGACCTGGAAAGAAGCCGCCTGGCCCTCACGGGAACCATCCGCATGCCGCCCCTGGACAGGGATGTGGCCACCGTCATCGGCGGTACGGCATCGGTGCCTACGGTAAAGCTGAGGTAACCATGGGCCTGCGATACCGAATTCCTCTCACATTGCTTTTCATCACCGTTCTCTCCTTTTTTGCCGTAGACATCTTCTACAAGGGTCTTCTCGCGGGTCCCGACGTGCCCCAGCCCCCCCCGCGGGTCACCATCGGGAGAGGAGAAACGGAGCCGGCGAGGCCCGCCCTGGAGAGCTTCCGGATCATCTGGGAACGGAATCTCTTTGCCACGCTGGAAAAGAAGGGGGAGGATCAGAGGGACTTTGACGTGACGGATCTCAAGCCCACCCGGTTGAATCTTGCCCTGCTCGGGACCGTCACAGGGCCGGGGTCGGGCGGGTTTGCCGTCATTGAAGAGAAAGACCGGAAAATCCAGGACCTCTACCGTGTCGGGGACACGGTGGCCTCGGCGGAAATCCTTCGTATCCTGAGAGGCCTCGTCGTCCTGCGGGTCGCCGGCGAGGACGAGATCCTCTCCATGGAAGACGAGGGCCTTGACAGGAAGAGCGGGTCCGGGGAAGGTCCCGCCGCTTCTCAGGCCAGCGTCGTCTCCGTGAAGAAATCCGAAATCGAGGGCGCCCTCGGCGACATGTCGAAGATTCTCATGGAGGCGCGGATCCGGCCCTATTTCAGCGCCGGGAAAGCGGACGGCTTTCTCATCACCCGTATCAAGCCGGGAAGCGTTTTTGAAAAACTCGGCCTGAAAAACGGCGACATCATCCAGGGCGTCAACAACCAGGCCATGGAGAGCCCTGATCGTCTTATGGAACTCTACCGGGGCCTGAAAGACGGTTCCCAGATCGTCCTGAACCTGAAAAGGGGAGGAAACGAAGAAACCCTGAGGTACGTTTTCAGGGAGTAGAAGATCGGTCCCGTTTCATGAACATGGATTTTTACGCCTCCCATTTCGGCTTTCGTGAAAACCCCTTTCACCTGACGCCTGATCCGGCATACCTCTATCTCAGCCGGCAGCACCGGGACGCGCTCAGCCATCTTCTTTACGGCATCGGGGAGAGAAAGGGTTTCGTCGTCATCACCGGCGGAATCGGAATGGGAAAGACCACCTTGTGCCGGGCCCTCCTGGCGGAACTCGACCCTTCCGTGGCCACGGCCCTGATTTTCAATGCCGCGGTAAGCGAACTGGAGCTGCTGGCGGCGGTTCAGCAGGAATTCGGCATTGCCCCGGGCCGGGGCAGAAAAACCCGGAAAAGGTGCCTCGACGGGATCAACACCTTTCTTCTCAAGAATTATTCCAATGGGGGAAACGCGGTTGTCATCATCGACGAGGCCCAGAATTGCTCTCCCCATGTCCTCGAGCAGATCCGGATGCTTTCCAACCTGGAAACGGAACGGGAAAAGCTGCTCCAGATCGTCCTCATGGGCCAGCCCGAACTGCGTGAAATCCTGGAAGCCCCGTCGCTCCGCCAGTTGAACGAACGGATCATGGTCCGGTACCATCTCGAGCCCCTTGACGAAAAGCAGTCGGAAGCCTACATCCGCCATCGCCTGGCCATGGCGGCCGGGGATGAAAACAAGGTAGACTTCACTGCCGGCGCCCTGCGGCTCATTCATCGCCGCGCCCGGGGAAACCCGAGGCGGATTAACGGTATCTGCGACCGGGCCCTTCTCGTGGCCTACACGAAGGACACCGTTTCCATCCACCGGGGAATCGTCCGGGCGGCCGTTCGAGACCTGGGCGGCCCCTTCGAAAAAGGGGGACGCCTCTCCCGTTTCCCCGGGACAGGGGCATCCCCCTGGTTCGCCGCCGCTTTTCTAGCAGGCCTGGTCTTTTTTCTTTTCCTGTGGATCCTGGTCAGGGGGTGAACCGTGAGCTACATCCACGAAGCCCTGCAAAAGGCCCAGGAGATGAGAAACGGAGGGCGTTCCCCCGATGACACGGGGCGACCGCGGCAGGCCCGGGGTACGGACAGGCGGCGATTTTCATTCCTTTTTCCCGTCGCCTTCGTCGTCCTTCTGGTCCTGGCGGGAGCCGTCCTCTACGGGTCGAAACCCGGCAGTCCCCCCTCTTCCGGGCTGGAACCGACGGAAAACAGCCGGGTGGAACGGGTGGAGGAAGCGGTCACCCCGAAGGCAAAGCCGTCGCCGCCGGCCCCGGTCGCGACGGGGCCAGCTCCTTCCGCGATGAAAGAAGCTCTGCGCGAGAAGGCGCTCCGGGCCCAGCAGTCGGGCGACCCGGCGGAGGCCGAGGCCCTGTACCGGCAGCTCCTGGAGATCGATCCCCGTTCCGGTGACGGCCTGAACAACCTGGGCGTCCTCCTCCTGGCCCGGGGAGAGGCGGGGGAAGCGGAGGGGCTGTTCCTCCGGGCCGCCGAAGCGGACGGGACAAAGGCCGATCCCTATTACAACCTGGCCTGCCTGTGCTCGCTTCAGGGCCGGATTGGGGAGGGCCTGCAGTACCTCGAAAAAGCGTCGTCTCTCAAGAAAGATGTGAAATCTTGGGCGAAAGATGATAAAGATCTTGAAAATCTGCGATGTGATGACGGTTTTGAGAGAATCCTGGGCCGTTGAAACACAGGGCGTGGGCCGGAAGAACGCCGGGCGCCGAAAAAAGCTGCGGCCCCGGGGGCTCCGTCCGCGTTTACGAATCCTCCCGTTTTCGGGTTGCCCCGTGTCCTTGAAGAACCCTGGCGTATGGACGGCGGTCGTGTGATGAAGCGTCTTTTGAAAACCCTGATCCCCCTTATGGTCCTCCTTGGCATCCTGGCCTACGGCGGCATGGCGTCACCGGCCCGCATCGCCGGCCAGGAAGGCGTCGTTTCCGTGGCCGACGAAACGGGGCCTCCCGCTCCAGTCGAAAGTTCCCGAAAACCGGTCCCGGACGGGGCGCCGTCTCAACCGTCCCCGAGCGCGGCGGTGGTCGACCAGGAGAAAAAGCAGTCCCGGCCCGTGAAAGACCGGGAAATCTCCATCGATTTCGACAATGTGGACATCCGTGTTTTCGTCAAGTTCATGAGCGAACTGACGGGAAAGAATTTTGTCGTCGACCGGGACGTCCGGGGTAACGTGACCATCGTGTCGCCGAAGAAACTGAACGTGGACGAAGCGTACCGGGTTTTTGAATCTGTTCTCGAGGTATACGGCTTCGCCGCCGTTGCCGCCGGAAACATCATCAAGATCATCCCCATCCGGGACGCCCCGGTGAAGAGCGTTGAAACCCGGTTGAAGCGGGAGGCCATCAGCCCCGCCGACCGGGTGATCACCCAGGTCATCACGCTGAACTACGCCAACCCGGAAGAGCTGAAGAAAATCCTGACCCCCCTCGTTTCCAAGTCCAGCGTCATCCTGGCTTACCCCCCCACGGGGATGCTTGTCATCACCGACCTTCTCTCCAACATCGAGCGGATCCTGGGAATCATTTCCGCCCTCGACGTGGAGGGCATCCAGGAGCAGATTTCCGTCATCCCCCTTCAGTACGGTTCGGCCCCCGAGCTCGTCAAGTCCCTCAGCCTGATTTTCCAGCAGAAGGTCAAGATCCGGCGGGGCATGGACAGCGCGTCCATCCAGATCGTCGCCGACGAGAGGACCAACGCGGTGATCACCCTGGCGAGCGAAAACGACACCTTCCGGATCCGGGAGCTCATCCGCCTTCTCGACCGGGAGGTTCCCCGGAGCGAGGCCCGGGTCCGGGTGTACAACCTTCAGAACGCCGAGGCGGAGACCCTGGCGAAGGTTCTCATGAACCTGCCCTCGAAGGAGTCGAAACCGCAGGAGGCGGGGAAGGCCCCGGTGCTTTCCAGGGACATCCAGGTCGTTCCCGACAAGGCGACGAACACCCTGGTCATCACGGCGGACCGGGACGACTACCGGGTCCTTGAGGAAATCATCGGCCAGCTCGACGTCCCCCGGCCCATGGTCTACATCGAGGCCCTCATCATGGAAGTGACGGTGGACCGGGGCTTCAAGGTCGGCGTCGAGTGGATGGGCGGGGACTACATCTCCTCCGAGTCGGGACGAACGAAAATCTACGGCGGCGGTTTCAGCGGCGAGGGCCGGTACCCCAACCTGACCGATCTCTCCACGAAGGGCCTGCCCGAGGGATTCTCCCTGGGAATCCTGGGCGAGTCCCTCAAGATCGGAAACGTCCTTTTCCCGAGCATCGGGGCCATCGTCCAAGCCTATCAGAAGGATCAGGACGTCCATATCCTGTCGACGCCCCAGATCCTGACCCTGGACAACGAGGAAGCGGAGATCTCCGTCGGGCAGAACGTTCCGTACCAGACCCGGAGCGAGACATCGTCGGCCAATCTCGATTACAGCACCTACGAGTACAAGGACGTCGGGGTGACTCTTCGGATCACGCCCCAGATCAGCCAGGAGCGGTTCGTCCGTCTCAAGATTTTCCAGGAAGTGACGAAACTCGTCCAGGAGGTGGCCCAGCAGTCGGACCGTCCCACGACCCTGAAGCGGACGGCGAAAACGACGGTGACCGTTCAGGACGGACACTCGGTGGTCATCGGCGGGCTCATCGGCGACGACATCACGAACACCGATTACGCCGTCCCCTGCCTGGGGAACATCCCCTTTCTCGGGTGGCTCTTCAAGTACCAGAGCAGTTCCCGGGAGCGGCGGAACCTTTACATCTTCATCACCCCCCGCATCGTGGAGAACCCCGGGGAGGCCCGGACCATCTACGACGAGAAGAAGGAAGAAATCCGGAAGACGCAGGAGCAGGTCATCGAGACCTATCGAAAAAACCGCATCAGGATCCACGATGAACCGGAAGAGCCCTGACGGACCCCCCCCCGGCCCCATGCCCGATTTTTTCGAAGGCGGCGACGCCCCCGCGTTGGAGAAGGGAGAAGGCCTGGTCGATGCCCTGGTGAAGCGGAAAGGGGTCTCCGAGGAGGCCGCCCTGGCCCGGATCGCCGAAGCCATGGGCATCCCCTTCCGGAAGGACCTTCCGACGAACCTGAAAGGGGAGGGTTTCGCCCGGGAGGTTCCCATTTCCTATCTCCGGAAGAACCGCATTGTGCCTCTCGTCACGGCGGAAGGGCGCTTTATCGCGGTGTCCGACCCCACCTGTTTTGAAGCCCTGGACGATCTCAAGAGAATCCTGGGGTGGCCCGACCCCGTCGACGTTGTCGCCGCCCCCCAGGGGGCCGTTCTCGGGGCCATCAACCGGATTTATGACATGACCCAGGATTCGGCGGAGGAATTCATCCAGGACATGAACGGGGACTCGCCGGACCGGATCCTCTCGGAAATCGAGGAGCGGGCCGACCTTCTCGACGAAAGAAGCGATGCCCCGGTCATTCGCCTCGTGAACCTGATCCTGTCCCGGGCGGTGAAGGAGCGGGCCAGCGATGTCCACATCGAGTCCTACCAGGGTTCCGTGGTGGTCCGGTACCGCGTGGACGGTATTCTTTACAACATGTTCACCCTGCCCCGGCGGGTCCACTCGCCTCTCGTGTCCCGGGTGAAGATCATGGCCCGGCTCAACATTGCCGAGAAGCGGCTTCCCCAGGACGGCCGGATTGAAATCCGCATCGGCGATCACGGGGTGGACATCCGGGTCTCCGTGGTTCCCACCTCTTTCGGCGAGCGCCTGGTACTGCGGCTACTCGACAAGTCCGCCGCCATGTTCCGACTGGGCGATCTCGGGCTCGACCCGGAGCGGCTCGCCCTTCTCGACCGGCTCATCCGGTCCCCTTACGGGATTCTCCTGGTGACCGGTCCCACGGGAAGCGGGAAGACCACGACCCTCTATGCCGCCCTGTCCACCATCAACCGGCCCGACATCAACATCATCACCATAGAGGACCCCGTGGAATACCAGATCGAGGGGATCGGGCAGATCCAGGTGAATCCCAAGATCGACCTGACCTTCGCCCGGGGGCTGCGGTCCATCGTCCGCCAGGATCCCGACGTGATCCTCGTGGGGGAGATCCGGGACCGGGAGACGGCGGAGATCGCCATCCAGTCATCCCTGACGGGTCACCTGGTCTTTTCGACCCTCCACACGAACGACGCCGCCAGCGCCGTCACCCGACTGACGGACATGGGGATCGAGTCCTTTCTCGTTTCCTCGTCCATCATCGCCATCATCGCCCAGCGGCTCGTCCGGGTCCTCTGCGAAAAATGCAAGGAGCCTTACCGGCCTGACAGGGCGGCCCTCGCCGAACTGGGTAAAGAGGGGCGGCTCCTGGAAGACCGGGAGATCTTCCGCCGCCGGGGCTGTCCCGACTGCCTGAACACGGGATACCGTGGAAGGAACGCCATTTTCGAGATGATGGTCCTCGACGATTCCCTGAAGCGGCTCGTCAGCGGGACTTCCGATGCCAATGTCATCCGGGAGGCGGCCGTGCGGGGGGGGATGCGTTCCCTGAAGGAGGACGGGGTTCGAAAAATCCTCGAGGGCCTGACGACGGTCGAGGAAGTCATGAGGATGACCATGGCCTGAGTCCGGAAGGCCTGGATGTTCAGGGGGTGAGGAGGGTGGAAAGAAAACACCCGCCGCCCCCGTCACCGCCGCCGCTCCCGGCGGGGGTTGTGACCTCGATCTCGGTGGTGTACGGTGACACCGTCCGGTCGTTGAAGGCCCGCACCCGGTACGTGTAAGCGGTCCCGGCGGCCAGGCCGCCGTCATCGTATGTTTCGCTGTCCCGGGGGATCGTGGCGACGGTCCGGAAGACCGCCGTCCCCCCGCCTTTTCGTTCCACCTGGAACCCGCTTTCCCGGGAAGAACCGTCCTTCCAGGTGAGGCGGATGACCGCCGGGGAAATACCGGACGCCTCAAGTTCCGAAGGCGGCAGGAGAAGGGTCACCGCCGTCTCTTCGTTCCCGTAGGGGGAAGCCCCCCGGGGGTTGAAGGCCCGGAGCCGGTAGGTGCAGGCCCTTCCCTCCTCGAGGGGGCCATCGTCGAGGGAGCGGACGTTCAGGGCCGTCCAGGCGACCCTGGTAAAGGCATCTTCCCCCTCCATCCGGCGCTCGATTTCGAAACCCAGCTCATCGGACGATCCGTCCCGCCAGGTAAGCGCTATCCCCCCCTCGGGCAGGGGTTCCAGGGACAGGTCTGACGGCGCCCCCGGGGGGGTTGCCGGCGGCCTCACGTCCAGGGCTTTCCCGGCGTCGAACCGCCCGCCGGTGGCGGTGATTTCCGCCAGGGAGACCCGGGGGTCCGCACCGTAGAGGACCCGGTACAGGATGTCCTGCCAGGAGTCCTCGGCAAAGGCGCTCCATAAAAGCCCCGCCAGGCCGGCGGTGAAGGCCGTCGCCATGGATGTTCCCGAAAGATACCCGTAAGCGTTCCCGGGAACGGTACTGAGAATGAAGAGGCCCGGGGCGCCCCCGTCGACGGAGAGGGCCCCGTAATTGGAAAAAAGGCACAGGTCGTCATCCCCGTCCGTGGCGGCGACGGAGATGAGGTTGGGAAGATCGTAGCAGGCCGGGTAGCTTGGGACATCATCGTTGTCTTCCCCCTCGTTTCCGGCGGCGGCGACGAAGAGAACCCCCCGCGCCATGAGAAGGGCGATGGCCTCCCGTTCCGCCCGGCTCGCGTCGGCGCCGCCGATGCTGGCGTTGACCACCCGGGCCCCCATGTCCGCGGCGTAGGCCATGGCCTCGATTTCATCGGCCACCGAGCCGAGACCGGAGGCGTCGAGAAAGCGAAGGGACATGAGGGACACCCGCCAGTTGACCCCGGCGATTCCCTGGCTGTTGTTTCCCCGGGCCCCGATGATCCCGGCCAGGTGTGTCCCATGGGCGTTTTCATCCATGGGGTCGTTGTCCTCGTCGAGGAAATCCCACCCATGGACATCGTCGATGTACCCGTTTCCGTCGTCGTCAACGCCGTTGTCGGGGATTTCCCCGGGGTTTCGCCAGAGATTTTCCACGAGGTCGCCGTGGCGGCCGTCGATTCCCGAGTCCATGACCGCCACGATGACAGGGCTTCCTCCTGTCGTCTTTTCCCAGGCCTCCACGGCGCCGAGATCGGACCCGGGGGTTCCAAAGAAGCCGCGGATCTCCTGGCCCGTATTGTATAGGCCCCACTGCCGACCGAAGAGGGGATCGTCGGGAACGACGGCGGTCCCGTAGCGGAGATAGTTCGGCTCGACATAGGCCACGTCGGGGCGTTTCCCGTATTGACGAAGCCCTTCCGCCACCGTCATCCCCCCGGGAAGGGAAACACGGTACAGGGGAAACCCTCTTTTCATCGACAGGTTCCGGGTCCCCGAAGGCAGGGTCTCGTTGTCTCGCTTCCCCGGTGCCGAAACGAAACGGACGAGGATTTCCCCTTCAACGAAGGGGGACGCCGACGCCCCATAGGCGGCCGGAGGGAGGGCAAAAAGGAAGATGATGAGGAAAACAAGAACAAGCCGGTTCACTTCGGATCCCTGTTTGTGAGAGAAATCCATGGCCCCGTCCGTTGAACGTGATCCCGCAAGGCCGATTCGGGCGACAGGCGGGCGGACGGGACCGCGGTTCCCGGACCCGTAAAAAAACACCACGGACCGTTACGAGGAGAGGTAACACAAAAGCGGGGAAAGATCCAAGAAATAAGGGGCCGGCAACGTTTTACGGAGAATTCTCCCTGGAAATTCGTTCCTTGACGACGGTCCTTTTTTTCCATAGTAAAGGGTATGTTTGAAAAGGTGCTTTTTTCAGACTTTTTCTGGTCTCATTATTTTTGATAAACTTGTAAAAAGTCGAAAAATGTTCAGTTACCGTCATTTTTGAAAGGGCTTGTACATCATGAAAGAGCGATACCTCAAGGTCATCAGGATCTTCGAAGACCGTTTCGGCAGGGACCGGGCGGCGGATGTTCAAAGGCGGGCCGATGAGGCCAGGGACAGGATCTGGCAGGACCAGGAGCATGTCCTTCAGTGGCTTCCCGCCCGAAAGCAGACGGAAACCCTGGAAACCCTCCTCCAATCGACCTATGCTGCCCTGACGGCGGAAATGGAGGAGGCGCTCGCTAAGGACGCCTGAGGTCTTTTTTCTTCTTCATTATCTGAAGGACCTGCCCGTAAACGACGCTACGGGGGAGTCCCGTTTCATCGGTGATCCGCTGCACCAGGTCCCGGACGGAAAGGGTTTCTTTTCCAGACAGATCCTCGATCCGGCGGCGGAGGGTATCCTCCGGCGGCAGGGCGGCGGGGGCTTTTTCCCGGCCCGAAACGATGAGGGTGATTTCTCCCCGGGGCGGTCTCTCTGTCAGGACCGGCGCAACCTCCGTGATCCGGCCCCGAAGGATTTCCTCGTGCCGTTTCGTCAACTCCCGGGCGACAACCACATGGCGGTCTCCCAGGCGTGTCTTCATGTCTTCCAGGGCGGCGGCGACCCGCCGGGGGGACTCGTAGAACACCATGGTTTTCTCTTCTTCTGCCAGGGTTTCCAGGAATTTCCGCCTCGCTCCCGATCGGGAGGGGAGGAACCCGAAAAAGGAAAACCGGTCCGTGGGCAGGCCTGAGACGCTGACGGCGGCGATAATCGCCGAAGGGCCGGGGACGGGGACGACGGGAACGGCCCTTTCGAGGGCCGTCTTGACAAGATGGTATCCGGGATCGGAAATGCCCGGGGTCCCGGCATCGGAGACATAGGCCACGTCCGTTCCCGCCAGGAGCTTTTTAAGGATGAAGGCGCTTTTTTCACGCTCGTTCCAGTCGTGAAGACTGGTGAGGGGGGTCCGGATGTCGTAGGCCTTAAAAAGGATCCCCGTTCTCCGGGTGTCTTCCGCCGCCGCCAGACCGACCTCCCGGAGGATCCGGAGGGCCCGGAAGGTGATGTCCTCCAGGTTCCCGATGGGGGTGGCCACGATGTACAGGGTTCCCGTCACAGGCATACCTCGAAGGCGTTCCGAATGAGGTGTATCTCCTCCCCGTCGCCGCCGGGCCGGATGACGATGACGTCAAACCGGGCGCTCCGGTCCATCCATCCCCGGTCCTGGAGGTAACAAAGGGCCGTCCGGGAAAGCTTCTTTCGCTTCCGGACATGGATGGCCTCTTCCGGTTCCCCGAAACGGAGGGAGAGGCGCCTCTTGACTTCCACGAAGACGACGCAGTTCCCGTCACGGGCGATGACGTCCACTTCACCGAAGAGACACCGGTAGTTCCGGGCCAGGATCTCATATCCTTTCTTCTGCAGGTGGGACACGGCCAAGGCTTCCCCTCCGAGGCCCGTTTCCCGGTGCCGAGAAGGCTTTTTTTCACGAGAGGTCATCCCGCCTGAACCGGAAAGATTGACGGTGGATCGGACATGGTCCGTGGAGGCAGAGTGCCCGGCGGTGCTCACGGGTACCGTATCCCTTGTGTTTCCCAAATCCATAGAGAGGATACCGGGCGTCCATGTCGTCCATGACACGGTCCCGGGAGACCTTGGCGATGATCGAGGCCGCGGCGATGGAGAGACAACGGCGGTCCCCTTTCACGAGGGCCTTCTGGGCCAGGGGGAGGTCCAGGGTGTCGCGGCCGTCGATGAGCAGGTAGTCGCAGGGGTGAAAAAGCCCCGCCACGGCTTCCTTCATGGCTTTCTTCGTGGCCCTGAGAATGTTCAGGCGGTCGATTTCCCCGGGGTCCGCCATGCCGATCCCGATGGCGACGGCGTCTTTCCGGAGAATGTCGTAAAGGGCCTCGCGCTTTGCCGGGGAGAGGGTTTTCGAGTCGGCGATGTCCCCGTTGCGGTAACCCTCGGGGAGGATCACCGCCGCGGCGACCACGGGCCCCGCCAGGGGACCCCGGCCCGCTTCGTCGATTCCCGCGATCCAGAGGAATCCGAGTTTCCGGGCCTCCGATTCAAAGACATCCATGCTATGATGAACTCGTAACAGCCGAAATATGTTAAGTTATGCTACCGCCGGCCGAGTTCCTTGACCTTGGCCTTCTTTCCCCTCAGGGCCCGGAGGTAGTACAGCCGGGATCTTCGGACCTTACCGCGGGTCACCACCTCGATGCGGTCGATCATGGGGGAATGGAGGGGGAAGGTCCTTTCGGCGCCTACGCCGTGGGAGACCTTCCGGACGGTGAAATTGGCCCTGCTGCCGCCGGCGCGCTTCCGGATCACGATCCCTTCAAAAAGCTGGAGCCGTTCTTTCTGTCCCTCCACGATACGGACGTAAACCCGGACGGTGTCACCCGACTTGAAAGAAGGGATGTCCCCTCTCATCTGTTCTCTTTCGATCATGTCCAAGACATTCATGGCTGTATTCCTCCTGAAAATGTCAGTCTCTCCTGTTTTGCAGGTTCCCTGTCCCCAAGCGGCCCGGCGAATCGGCGGGAAAACGGCTTCTTACAGGTTTTTCCTGATCCGGTCAAGTACGATGGCCGCCGCCGATCGGACGGACAGGTGGTTGTATTCCCCGACACCGCTGATCGGCTCCAGGCGCCGGTCGGCCCCGCTGACAGCCTCCTTGGCCAGGCCCCATGCCGTTCCGAAAAGGATGAGACAGGGCCGGTCCCCGGTCCTGACGAGCCTTCCCAGTTCGGAGAAGGTCATGAGGGGCGGTTCCAGGGCGGCTCCCGTGGCCACGGTGACGGGCCGGCTTCCCGTTTCCCGCTCCACGTCTTTCCCCGCTTCTTCCAGGGAGGACGTGACGGTAATGGTCTCGAAGGCCTTCCTCCGTCCGGGGTTGTACCGGCTGCCGTATCCGTTCATCCAGTGGCCCACGATCCGGTGAACGAGGGTCCGCTGCTCCTCCACGGGGGTTACAACATAAAACCGCCTGATCCCGAAGGTCATGGCGGCTCTGGCCAGGTCATGGATGTCGAGATTGGTCACCGCCGCGGTGACCGTCTCGCCCCGCCTGTTGTAAACGGGGTCATGCAAGAGAGCCATGTAAAGAGGGGCGCCTTCTCCGATGTCACGGAGGCTTTCCCGGTCTTCTTCCTTCGTCATTCGCCCCCGCGGCGCGTGCGTCTTTTCCGGGGATCCGGGCGTCCCGCCTGGCTTAATGTTAATAAAAAAAATCCATGCCCATGCCGTTTTTATCCGGCGTTCCTCCCGGAACGTTCAGGACATGTCCCCTTTCCCGTTTTTCTCTTCCAGCCACCGGGAAAGAGCCTGCCGCTCGTCGTCGGTCAGGTTCGCCCTCTCCAGAAGCTCCGGTTTTCTCAAGGCGGTCCGACGGAGGGATTCCCTTCTTCTCCAGTTCTCGATTTCCCGGTGGTTTCCCGAGAGAAGCACATCGGGCACTTCCCAGCCCCGGAAAGAGCGGGGCCGGGTGTACTGGGGATGTTCGAGAAGTCCCGCGGAAAAGGAGTCCTGGCGGGCCGATTCGCGGTTTCCCAGCACATCCGGAACGAGACGGGAAAGGACGTCTATGAGGACCAGCGCCGGAAGCTCACCGCCGGTGAGGACATAGTCGCCGATGGATATCTCCCGGTCGACCAGGTGTTCCCGGATCCTTTCGTCGACCCCTTCATAGTGCCCGCAGATGAGGATGATCCGCCCGTGACGGGCCATCTCCTCGGCCGTCTCCTGGCTCAGCCTTTCCCCCTGGGGTGTAAGGAGGACGACGACACCCGTCTCCTGATTCGAAAGAACGTCATCCAGCGCCCGGGCGATGGGTTCCACCTTCATCACCATGCCGCCGCCGCCGCCGTAGGGATAGTCATCGGTCATCCGGTGCCTGTCCGTGGCGTACTCACGGATGTCGTGAATCTCCACGGCGATGAGACCCTTTTCCCGGGCCTTCCCGATGAGGCTTGAGCGGAGGGGGGAATGGAACATCTCCGGGAAGATCGTTAGGACATCGAACCGTATCATTCCTCAAAGTCCTTCGAGGAGACGGACGACCATGGCCTTTCCGGGGATGTCCACCTGGCGGATCACGTCTTCGATGGCGGGAAGGAGAATTTCCCGGGGACCCCCGGTGCAGACGAAGACGTCATTGCTTCCTGTGCGAAACACCCTTCCAATCGTGCCGAGGCGCTCCCCGCTTTCCGAAAAGACGGCCATTCCCAACAGGTCCTTCCAGTAGTACTCGCCTTCGGGGGGGTCTCCCAGAAGATCCGACGGGACGCCCACCCGCGAACCGACGAGAGCTTCCGCCTCTTCCCGGTTTCCGATTCCTTCCACCTCCAGGGCAATGCTTTTTTTAGACCAGTTCACATATCCGACAGCGTGCCACGATGACCGGCCGTCCGGTCTCTCGATGCGGATTCTTTCAACACCGTGAAGGATTTCCGGTGATTCGAGATAGGAAGCGATCAGGAAACGGCCCTTTAAACCGGCGGCTCTTTTGATTTTTCCGATCTCGACGGTTTCGTCCAATTACTCGATGATCTCCAATACCGCCCTCTTGTGGAGTTTGGAGGAGGCAGCGCTCAGGATTGTCCGCATGGCCTTGGCGGTTTTTCCCTGTTTTCCGATGACTTTGCCCAGGTCTTCCTTGGCGACTCTCAATTCGATGACGGAAGTCTGCTCACCCACCACCTCAGAGACATCCACGTTGTCGGGATGGTCCACCAGCGCCTGTGCGATGTACTTGATCAACTCTTTCATCGTAGCCACCTCCGCAGAGTATCGTTGACATAACATACCTTATTCACAGCGATTGAACAATGAAAAAACCGGTCAGTCACGCCGCTTCAGGCCGCTTTGTTTTTTTAAAGGAGGCCCTTTTTTCTCATCAGGCTCGCCACCGTTACCGAGGGTTTCGCCCCCCTGGAAAGCCATTCCCGGACCCGGTCCTCGTTGAAAAGAATTTCCGCCGGATCCTGTTTCGGGTCATAGGTGCCGACGACCTCGGAAAACCGCCCGTCCCGGGGCGCACGCCCGTCCGCCACGACGATCCGGTAAAAAGGTTTCTTTTTCGCGCCCATTCGTGTAAGTCTGATTGTTGCCGCCATTCCGTCCGATGTCACCTCCAGAAGAATTTCAATGAAAGATAAATTATCCTTTTAACACAATATACTGGCATTTAAAAGGGAAAATTGCCTCTCCGCAGAGATTTCATCCCCCCCCTGGTGAGCTTTTTCATCATCTTTCTCATCTCCCCGTAGTTCTTCAGGAGGCGGTTCACATCCTGAACCGTCGTGCCGCTTCCCCGGGCGATCCTCTTGCGCCTCTGCCCATTGATGATGAGGTGATCGTTTCGCTCCTTCCGGGTCATGGAATCGATGATGGCCAGGGTTTTGGTCAGCTCCTTCTCGTCGGGGGCGGCTCCCTTCAGGGCCTTCATCTTTTTACCGAATCCCGGGATCATCCCGAGAATGTCTTCGAGGGATCCCATTTTCCGGATCTGGAGAAGCTGATCCCTGAAATCTTCCAGGGTGAACGCATCCTTCCGGATCTTTCGTTCCAGTTCTTTCGCCTGTTTTTCATCGAAGGCTGTCTGGGCCTTTTCCACGAGGGTGAGAACATCGCCCTGCCCGAGGATCCGCGAGGCCATCCGATCGGGGTGAAACACCTCGAGGGCGTCGATCTTCTCGCCCACGCCGAGGAACTTGACCGGTTTTCCCGTCACGGCCTTCAGGGAGAGGGCTGCCCCGCCCCGGGCATCCCCGTCCATCTTGGTGAGAATGACACCGTCAATGCCAAGGGCCTCGTCGAAGGCCCGGGCGACGTTGACCGCCTCCTGTCCCGTCATGGCGTCGGCCACGAAAAGGATTTCCGACGGCGCCACGGCCTTTTTGATCTCCACGAGCTCCTTCATGAGGGCTTCGTCGATCTGAAGCCGTCCTGCCGTGTCGATGACGAGGGTGTCGAACCCGCCGCCCCGGGCCTCCCGAAGGGCCTCGAGACAGATTTTCACGGGACTTTCCCCCTCCGGGGAAGGTAGAATTCCGGCGTCGATTTTTTCACCCAGGATCCGGAGCTGGTCCACCGCCGCCGGACGGTAGACGTCCGCGGAGACGAGAGCGGTCTTTCGACCCTGCTGCTGGAGATGGCGGGCCAGTTTCACCGCCGTGGTCGTCTTCCCGCACCCCTGGAGCCCCACCAGCATGATCGGCGCCGGTACGATACCGGAAAGCTTCAGGTGGCTCGCGCCCCCGCCCATGAGTTCCACCAGGCGGTCGTAAACGATTTTAACGATCTGCTGCCCCGGCGTGATGCTGTCGAGGATGTCCCGGCCCACGGCCCTCTGGCGGACATCGTCGATGAACGACCGGACGACCTTGAAATTCACGTCCGCTTCCAGAAGGGCCATACGGACGTCCTTCAGCCCCAGGTTTACCGCCTCCTCGTCGAGGGTTCCCCGCCCCTTGAGCTTTCTGAAGATGCCGTCCAGTTTGTCCGTCAGGTGTTCAAACATTGATAAACTCTTAAAAACTCGAAAAATGTTCCGTTACAGACGGCTTTGTAAAAAGATCCAGAGGCAAGGCGCCCGAATCCCGAGGAATGAGACGTACGTATTGGTACGTCGCAATGACGAGGGATGAAGGGCAACGCAGCATATGGATCTTTTTACGAAGTCGTCAAACATTTAGCCTCGCTTTTTAAGGCTGTTCCTTCCGGATAATGCACCGGGTTCCCGTCAGCCTTCTTTCCGCCGCCGCGGCCGCCGCTTTCGCTTCCTCGTAGCTCGGAAAACCGTGAAGGCGGATCCGGTACCACGTTCCGCGGCTTTTCAGGTCTACCGGGTCGATGACAGGGGAAAGTCCCATAGACTTGAGCTCCTTCAGGACTTTTCCGGCCCGGTCCCGATCCCGGAACGAAGCGACCTGAACCCCGTACCGGCCCGCGGGGGATGCCGGGCTTTCCTCTTCGGCAGCCTCGGGAGGCGCCGCCGGTGCTTTCGCCGCCACTGGAGTTTTCGATTCCGCCGGGGCTTTCGGTGCCGCCGGCGGGGGGGCTTTGGGTTCCGTCAGGGTTTCGAAAAAACGGTATTGAAAAGACGGGTCCTCTTTTTTCTTCTCCGGTTCCTGCGCCGGCGGGGGTTCGCCTTCACCCTGGATCACGCCGGCGATTTTCTTTGAGATCGCCGCGGGGATTTCCTGGGCGATCTTTCGGGGATACGTGTCCATGTTCCGGCCCACCATGACGCCGAAGAGAAAGGAAACCAGGAGCAGGGCGGCGATGGCAGACACGAAAAAAGCAAACCCCGCTCTTCCAAGGGTGAATCGAAAGCGGTTTTCACGGCCCCGAGCCATGGCGCGTCCCTTTTCTCCCGTCTACATCCTTTCCGGCGCCGCCACGCCGAGAATGCCTAGGGCGTTGCGAAGGGTGATCCCGATGCAGTGCACGAGAAAAAGCCGGGCCAGGGAAAGCTCCCGATCGTCGGACAGGACGCGGTTCTTGTTGTAGTAACTGTGGAACAGGGCCGCCAGGTCATTCAGGTAAAAAGGGATCCGGTGGGGTTCCAGGGCCCGGGCGCTTCCCTCGATGAGTTCGGGAAACCGGTCGATGGTCCGGATGAGCTCCGCTTCTTCCGGGAGGTCGAGACGGCGGAGGTCGACTTCCTCGAACCGGGGGACGGCATATCCTTTCTCCAGGGCCGTCCTCAGGATGCTGCAGATCCTGGCGTGGCCGTACTGGACGTAATAAACGGGGTTTTCGTTGGACTGCTTCTTGGCGATTTCCAGGTCGAAATCGAGATGGCTGTTCGACCGGCGCATGAGAAAGTTGTAACGGGCCCCGTCCCTGCCCACTTCGTCCACCACTTCCCGAAGCGTCACGAATTCGCCGGACCGGGTGGACATGGCCACGGGCGTCCCTTCCCTGAGGAGGTTGACCAGCTGGACGAGGACCACTTCCAGGGCTTCCCTGGGGTAGCCGAGGGCCTGGATGCCGGCGTACATGCGGGGGATGTACCCGTGATGGTCCGCTCCCCAGATGTCGATGACCTTGTCGAAGTGACGGCCGTACTTGTTCAGGTGATAGGCGATGTCGGCGGCGAAATAGGTGGGTTCGCCGTTTTCCCGGATCACGACCCGGTCCTTCTCGTCACCGAAGTCGGTTGTCTTGAACCACAGCGTCACCCCGTCCCGGTAAATGAACCCCTTTCGCTCCAGTTCCTCCAGGAGCTTCCGGACGCCGTCCTCCCGGTAAAGCTCGCTTTCGTTGAAATAATGGTCGAAGACGACCCCGAAAACGCGCAGGTCCTCCTTGATGCCCTGGAGAATCGATTCTCCGGCGTACTCCCGGAAGAAGACGATGCTTTCCGATTCATCCCTGTCCAGGAAGATTGAACCGTGCCGGTCCGCGATCTCCCGGGCCAGGTCCGCGATGTACGATCCCTGGTAGCATTCCCCGGGGTAATCGATCCGCTCCCCGAGAAGTTCCCGATACCGTAGAAGAACGGACCGGCCCAGGGTGTTCATCTGGTTTCCCGCGTCGTTGATGTAATATTCCCTGGAAACGGCGTGGCCTGTTGCGGTGAGCAGGTTGGCGATGACATCGCCGACCACCGCGCCCCGGCCGTGACCGATGTGAAGGGGACCGGTGGGGTTTGCGCTGACGAATTCCACCTGAACCCGCCGGCCCCGGCCCAGGTCCGAGAAGCCGTAACGGTCCCTGAGTTCGTCCACGTCCCGAAGCAGGGCCGCCCAGGTTTCCCCTTTCATGAAGAAATTGATGAACCCCGGTCCGGCGATTTCCACTTTTTCGATCCATCCCCCGGCGTCATCCAGGTGGTCCACCAGGGCCCGGGCGATGTCCCGGGGTTTTCGGCGGACCGCCGAGGCGAGGACCATGGCCGCGTTGGTGGCGTAGTCGCCGTGGGCTTTCTCCCTGGGGGGCTCGATATCAAAGGGCGGGAGAGGGGCTTCCGGCAGGAGTCCTTTTTCCATGCAGGCGACGAGAGACTGCTCGATGAGGGGGTAGAGACGTTTTTTCATCCGTGCATCCTAAAAAAACGAAAAAGTTGGCCTGGGCCAACCTTCGAGGGTACGCCTTGGCGGGAGAAAAGAGGATCAGGCCCTTTCTTCCCGCTCTTTCCGGATCAGATCCTCCATGTCTTTTCCCTTAATGGAAAGATCCCGGGAAAAGTCAGGGCAATGGACCATGCCCAGGGAATCGGTTTTCACGGAAAAACGCTTCTGGCAGGTGGCCCGCCAGGCGCATATGGAGCAATATCTTTTTTCCGTTCCCATGACCTTTGTGTTCCTTTCTGAAATGACCCCTTTCTATCGTTATCGATCCGGGAAGTCAAGGGATTTCGAGCGTCACCACAAAAGGGGCGGCGGATCGTTTCAGGCTGTCTCCCGCCAGCTGAGAATGACCAGGGGGCGTTTCAGGGTCTGGCCGTCGACGGCGGACCCGCACCGAACGATGGTGGTGTCGCCGCCTATGAGGCTGGAACCGGCGGAACCGCCGGCCATCAGGGTCCCCGTGACGTTTCTGTTCCCCGGCCCGGTGAAGCGGACCGATCCCGACACCAGGACGGCACCGTGCCAGGAAAAGTCGCCGGTGATTTCAAGATCGCCGTCCACCAGGAGAATCCCGCAGCCTGTGACCCCGTCGCTGAACCTGATGAAGGTTCCCCCGGTGTCGTAGTGGACGATGTTGCTGTCGCTGCAGACGGAGGGACCCCGAAAGGACGCCCCAGCGACGGGAGACCCCCAGCCGTCACCGGGCCCCGGACGGTCGCTTCCCCCTTGGGTGGCCGACGGGGTTTCATAAAGGAAATCGGCGTGGCCTTTCAGGGCGTCGATCATCGCCCGGATATCCCGGTTGGGGCCGTCATACTGGACCCGTGTGGACCCCGTGATGGTCGGGGAGCCGCTTTCCGTGACGGAACCCGGGGGACCCGCTGTCGAGATTCCCGGCAGATCGCTCTTTCCGCACCCGTCAGCGCCGAGAATGTGGACGCCCGGCCCCTGGACGGTGGTCGGCGCTTTCACGTAAAGAGCCGACACGGCGGTGATCGGCGGAACCCGGGCCATTTCGGCCCTGATGATCTTCAGGGCCGTTCCGCAGCGGCCGAAGCTGGTCACGAGATAGATGGTTTCTCCTCTGCCGGCGGCGTTTTTTTCATTCGTGCCGTTTCCGTCCGAGTCCCCCCAGTAAAGAACCCGGCCCGAGCCGTCATTTCCGTGCTCGATTGTCACGGTGTAATCCAGGGCCGTCTGGACACTGGGAGTCCAGGACAGGCAATTCGGAACGGCGCGTTTCCCCCCGGTGGTCTCGCTTTTTGTGCCTACGCAGGCCATCCAGTCCGGGTTCGTCGGGTCTTCATCGACGATGGCGTTCGAGGCCGCGAGGCAGAGCCTGGCCCGGGCTTCCTCGATCCCGGCCTCGGCGGCGTAAAAGGCCTTTTGTTCGGCCAGGAAATTCATCTCGATCCGAACATCCGTGTTCGTCTGAAGAAAGGCGGTGGTGCCAAGAATCATGAGAACGGCCAGGACGAGAACCGCCGTGACCAGGACGACGCCCCGCTCGTTTCCGGTGATCCCGTTTCCCGCTTTGCCCGTCACGGCGTGTTTCGCCTTGAAAACGGCCGGTTTCTCAGGGTTATCCATGAGGTTACCTCAAACGTCCGGTATCCCCCGTTTTCCCTGTAACGGGGGTCCCGCCGGGCCGTGCGGACAACGAGGGTGACGGACAGGGCGTGAATGTCCGTCAGCCGGTTTCCCGGATCGGTGATTTCTCTTCCAAAAAAGTCAAAGTAGCGGAACAGGAGGGATTCCACGGGGGAGAGGAGGGGCTGCCGGCTTCCCTGGGAGATTCTTCCCAGGGTCTTGTCGCCGTCCGACTCGTACAGGCTGAAGGTGATGTCTTCGTTGGGATCGCCGTGATCCCCGTCGGGGGCATCCCCGTCCCCCGGCGAGGCAGGGCTCGAGATGTCCCGGGTGAACCGGAAGGTATCCGCCGAGGCGGCTTCGATCCCCGAAAGATCCGATTTTCCGTAAGTGTGATAAGGATTCGCGCCGGCCATGCGGATTTCCCGGACCATGAGGTCCATGGCGGCCCGGGCGTTCTGGACCATTTCCGCCGTCTGCTCCTGGACTTTGAGCGTCCTGTTGTGAAAGGTGAAAACCTGGTACAGCCCGGAAAGAACGACAAGACCGGCGGCCATGGCGATAAGGACCTCCACCAGGGTGAACCCCCGGTTTCGCCTGGTTTCCTTTTCGCCGGCCCCCCTCATCTTACCGGGACCGGACAGTCGCCAGGCTGACCTGGCGGGGCGACCCGAAGCCGGACCAGGTCACGGTGACGGTGACCGTTTTCATCCCCTCTTGCGGAACGCCGTCGTCGACGATCCATGTCCTTCCGTACAGGGAGGGGGCATCGGAACCGGATATCACGGCGGGGTACAGCCGGGACGTCAGTTCCTCCATCTTGTCGCCGGCCAGAATAAGCGCCTCCGTCGACTGCCGGTTGAGGGCGTTCGTCCGGATGATGGCGGCCGTCAGGCCCGCCGCTCCCGCCAGCGTGACGGCCAGGAGAAACAGGGCGATGAGAACCTCGATGAGGGAGAACCCCCGGTTTTTCATTTTTTTCTCGGCGGTTTTTTTCTGAATTTCAATTCGAGTCGATTTTCACCCTTCCAGCCATGGAAACGACAATGTCCCGGTGACCGGCGGCATTCGTCACCGTGATGGTCGAAAGGTCCGTTACCGTTCCCTTGGGGAGAAAGAGGGGGTCGCCGGTTTTGTTGGAAATGGTAATGCCGGGATAGTGGGGAACGAGGCTCCTCAAGAGGTCGTCCCCCTCGTTGTCGTCGACCCGGCCGTTTCCGTCCGCGTCATTCCAGATGCCGTACCGATCGGTGTAAAAAAACACCCGGACCCTCTGGTTCGTCTTGACCGCTTTCATCCTCGCCGCCATGAGGTCCGAATAAACCATCCTGGCCGCCCCGTTGAGGCGGCTTTTGGCCATGTAGCCCTGGTAGGCGGGGGCGGCGATGGCGGCGAGGACGGCCACGAGGAGGACCACGATCATGGTCTCCGCCAGGGTAAACCCCTTTTCCGTTTTTCCCGTCACGGGAGCCCTTTCAGCGATAGATGAAGATCCGCATAAAGGCTTCCCCGTAAAAGAGGTACAAAACGGCGGCGGCGGAGAGAAAGGGACCGAAAGGGATGGCGTATTTCAAATCCCCCTTCTTGTACAGGATGACCGAAATCCCCACCACGGCCCCCAGGAGGGAACTGGCGAGAATGACGAAGAGGAGGGATTGCCAGCCGAGAAAACCGCCGATCATGGCCAGGAGCTTGATGTCTCCCCCGCCCATGCCCTCCTGTTTCTTCAGAAATTCATAGCCGGCGGCGACCGCCCAGAGAACGCCGCCGCCCAGGAGGATGCCCAGCAGGGAATCCCAGACGGAAAGACCCATGATGCCCATGCCCGCCGCTGCGAAAAGGGGGATTCCGGGAAGGGAGATGACGTCGGGGATGATCTGGTGCTCCAGGTCGACGAAGGTGACCACGACGAGAGCGGCGGAAAAGGTGAAGGAGGCCAGCCAGGGGAGGGAGAAGCCGTACTTCCGGAAGAGGACGAGGGAGAGCACCGCCGTGAGCAGTTCCACGGCGGGATAGACCGGTGAGATGGCCGTTTTGCAGTGGCGGCATCGGCCCCGGAGGAGAAGATAGCTGACAAGGGGGATGTTGTCATACGGGGCGATGTTCTTTAGGCAGGCCGGGCAGTGGGAGCGGGGGCGGACGATGGACTGTCCCAGGGGGAGACGGTGGATGCACACATTGAGAAAGCTTCCCACGACGGCGCCGAAGACGAAGGCGAGAACGGGAAAGAGGAAGGTCACGGCACACATCCTTTCCGACGGGTGTATTTTCACGAAGGAAAATACAGCACTTTCGCAAGAAAGAAAAGAGGGGATCCCCTGATTTTCCGGGGAAGGAACGAGGCTCTCCGGTCATCGGCGAAAGAACTTCGGCAGCCTGGCGATCCGCGTTCACGGACCCATGGCTTTGCGTCCTACCCTTACGGATAGTTTGCCTTTATCGGTTCTCAAAGAGCGGTGACCCGCCCGGCTCGAGGACGTCTTCCATGAATAACCCCGGCCGGACAAAAACGTTTCTTTTCTAAAACGATGCCTTTTTCCTGTCAAGGAAATAATGCGACAAAACGTCTGAAAGCCGGCGGACGGGGCCGGTTTCGCTGCCGTGATAAACAGAAAAAGCGCCGTTCCCGCCCCGTGAAGAATTTTCATGAACGCAACCGGATTATTTGTTATAGATTACAGCAGTATTTTTTATAGAATCTGTGGATGTAATCCGTTCGTCAAGGAGAGTGCTCCCGTTGAATAAAAAAAAAGAGGAACACCCGGGTCAACGGCCTGCATCGGAAAACCGCCTGGAATTTGAAAAATTCCTGGCCGATCTCTCGGCCAGGTTCGTTGCCCTGGCGCCCGAAGAGGTTGATGGGGAAATTCGGAACGCCCTGAACAGGGTCCTGGCGTTCTTTCGGATCGACCGATGCGCCCTGATTCGGCTCATGCCGGGAAAGACGCTGTTCCAGCATACCCACAGCGCTGACCTGAAAGGTATTTCGCCTTTTCCCACAGGGACTCCCATACCGGTATCGCTTTTCCCATGGGCATCGAAAAAGCTGCAGCAGGGGGAGGCCTTTTCATTCGCGAGACTGGAAGAACTGCCGGAAGAGGCCGGGCCGGACAGGGAGACCTGTAAAAGATGGGATATCAGGTCCGGGTTGTGTATTCCCATCGCGGCCCTGAGGTCTTCCGAGTACAGCATCGCTATCAGTTCAGCCAGGGAGGATCGGAACGGCCCGGAGGAATACATCCCGCGACTTCGCCTCCTCGGGGAACTCTTTGTCAACGTGCTGGAGCGAAGCAGGTCTGAGCTGGAGCTTCGGGAGCGGCTGGAGGAGATCCAGAGGCTGAAGCTCCAGCTTGAGAAAGAGAATGTGCTTCTCCGTCAGGAACTTAAAACGGAAAAGGGATTCGAGAAGATCATCGGTGACAGCGATGCGCTGAAATACGTCCTGTTCCGAATCGGACAGGTCGCCCCGACGGATGCCACGGTTCTCATTTCAGGCGAGACGGGGACGGGCAAAAGCATGGTGGCCCATGCCCTGCATGACATGAGCGCCCGCAGGGACAGGCCGATGATCACGGTCAACTGCGCCGCCCTCCCGGCGAATCTCATCGAGAGCGAACTCTTCGGGCGGGAGAAAGGAGCCTTCACGGGGGCCCACACGAAGCAGGTCGGCCGTTTCGAGATTGCAGACGGCGGAACGATCTTTCTCGACGAAATCGGGGAACTGCCCCTGGAACTCCAGGCAAAGCTTTTGAGGGTCCTCCAGGACGGGGAGTTCGAAAGGCTCGGGAGCCCCCGGACGATCACGGTGGACGTGCGGGTCATCGCCTCGACAAGCCGGGACCTGAAAGAGGAGGTCCTGCACAGGCGGTTCCGGGAGGACCTCTATTACAGGCTCAACGTTTTCCCCGTCTCGATGCCCCCTTTGAGGATGCGGCCCGAGGATGTCCCTCAACTTGTCTACCACTTTGTCGAAAAGCACGCCCGGAAGCTGGGCAGAACATACGAAACCATCCCGAAGGGCACCATGAAAGCCCTCCAGGAGCATGACTGGCCGGGAAACGTGAGGGAGCTGGAACACCTCATTGAAAGAGCCGTCATCACCAGCCCCGGGCCGACGTTTCGCCTTCCCGATCGTCTCGAGCGGCGGACCGCCCGGGAGGGAGAAGATCCTCTGAAAGGACTCGCGGCCGTGGAGCGGGAGCACATCCTCAAGGTTCTGAGAAGAACCCGTTGGAAGATCGACGGCGAAGGCGGCGCCGCCGTCATCCTCGGACTTCACCCGAGCACCCTCCGTTTCCGAATCAAGAAACTGGGTATCGAACGGTTCTGAAACAGGACAATCCTGCCAAAGAGAAAGCCTCAATATATTGTGGATCCTCAATATATTGAGGCCCCTTCCTTCTTTATTTCTCACGAAATAAAAACTTGAATTGAATATTAAGGAGTAATCTCAGTCTATTATGTTTAATAAACGGGATTCCTGTTTTCCTGGAACGTTTTTTGGATTGAAGAAAGACAAACAGGAAAACAAGGCAGGATCACGCCGTCGGGGATGCCGCCGGGAAGGGCACGTGCCGTAAAAGGAAGATCCTTTGTGAATCTTACGATCGAGATCAGGGCCAAATCGGGAAAATTTCAGGAACTGTATCAGACGTTCCAGGCGCTCCTTCCCACGATCCGAAGCCGGGAGGGATGCCGGGAGTGCCGGGTCTATCGGGACATGGAGGATGGCGAGGTTTTCTTTCTATCCGTCGATTGGGAAGAATTGGCAGACCTCGAGCGGTACATGAAAACCGGAAGCGGCAGTGCCCTCCTCGGAGCCGTCGACCTTTTGAGCGAAACGGTCCGGGTCCGGGTGGGGCATGACGGTCCATGGGAAGGGATCGAAATCCTCAAGAAAATAAAAAGGCGGGCATAAAGCCCTCTGTTCCCGCAGGCCCGGGACTTGTCGCAACGGCTCTTTTTTTTGATTGGGCCTGTCCTTGAAACGAAAACAAAATATGAAACAGACGGACCCGCTGAAGGGAAAATATGACCAGGCGATAACAAAGCAGACTTTTGATGTGGTGTTTTTAAGGTACAAATAAAGGAGGTCTATACCATGAATCCAAGCCTACCCAAATTTACCCGATGGGCCGCAGCCGGCGCGGTTTTTACAACGGGAATGCTGCCATGGGGTGCTCCCGCGCAGGAGGTATTGCCTGTCCCGCCTCCTCCCTTCAAGGGGCAGATCGGATTGAGTGTGAAAGATTCGAGATCCGATTTCCCGCAGCCGGTCAAGGCACCCAAGGAGGCTCCCAACGTCGTCCTGATACTCCTCGATGACGTCGGTTTCGGTGCGTCGAGCACCTTCGGCGGGCCATGCGACACGCCGACCCTGGACAAGCTGGCCGCCAACGGCCTGCGCTACACCCAGTTCCACACCACGTCCATTTCATCCCCCACGCGGGCATCCCTGCTCACGGGCCGCAACCACCACACGGTGCACACCGGGAACATCATGGAATTCGCCACCGGCTACCCCGGCTATGACAGCCTGATGGGCAAGGACACGGCCACGGTGGCGGAGGTCTTAAGGCAGAAGGGCTGGAACACCGCCTGGTTCGGCAAGAACCACAACGTGCCCGACTGGCACAACAGCGCGGCCGGCCCGTTCGATCTCTGGCCCACCGGCCTGGGCTTCGAGAAATTTTACGGGTTCATCGGGGCCGAGACCGACCAGTGGCGGCCCGCGGTCTTCGACGGGACCAATCCCGTGGAGCCGTACCTGGGCAACCCGGACTACAACTTCGACTACGACCTTGCTGACAGGGCCATCGAGTGGGTCCGTGTCCAGAAGGCCGTGGCTCCGGACAAGCCGTTTTTCCTCTACTACGCGCCCGGAGCGACACACTCGCCGCACCACCCGAAAAAGGAATGGATCACGAAATACAAGGGGAAGTTCGACCAGGGCTGGGACAAGGTGCGCGATGAGACCCTCGCACGGCAGAAGAAGCGGGGCATCGTGCCGGAAAACACGAAGCTCACCGAACGCAGCCGCGGCCTGCCTGCATGGGATTCGCTCACTGCCGAGCAGAAGCAGCTCTATGCCTACATGATGGAGGTGTATGCCGGCTATCTCTCCCAGACGGATTACAATGTCGGACGGGTCCTCGATGCCATCGAGAAGCTGGGACAAATGGACAATACGCTGATCATCTATATTTGCGGCGACAACGGCGCCAGCGGTGAGGGCAGGCTTCAGGGCTCCTACAACGAAATGGCCATGCTCAACATGATCCCGGAAGACCTGAAGGAGATTCTGAAGCAGAAGGACAACCTGGGCACGTGGAAGACCCATAACCACTATCCGGCGGCTTGGGCCCACGCCATGTGCGCCCCGTTCCAGTGGCTCAAGACCAACGCCTCACACTACGGCGGCACGGCCAACGGCATGGTGATCTCCTGGCCTTCACGCATCAAGGACGCAGGTGGGATCCGGCCCCAGTGGCATCATGTCATCGACATCGTGCCGACGCTCTATGAGGCAACCGGAATCGATGCCCCCTCCATGGTGAACGGGGTGGCGCAGAAACCCATCGAGGGGGTGAGCCTGGCCTACTCCTTCGACGACTCCAAGGCGCCCTCTACGCACCACACGCAATACTTTGAAGTCTTCGCCCACCGCGCCATCTATCACGACGGCTGGCTGGCCTGCACCACGCCTCCCTACGGCGGGCCCTGGGAGGACCAGACCGAGATCAAGCTGGTCGACGTGATCAACGGCTACCAGTGGGAGCTCTACAACGTGGATAACGACTTCAGCGAAGCGGTGAATCTTGCTGACCAGTATCCTGAAAAACTGCACGACCTCCAGTTGCTGTTTTATGCCGAGGCTGCCAGGTACAACGTGCTGCCCCTGGACGACAGCGGCACAGAGCGGATGGCCCCGGGCATCCGGCCCAGCCTTACGGCCGGGCGTACCGAGTTCGTCTACACTGGCTCCGTGAAGCGCATCTCCGAGGGTACAGCGCCCAACATCATGAACAAGTCATTCCGCATCATGGCCGATGTGATTTTTCCCGAAGAGAGCGGCCAGGGCGTGCTGGTGACGCAGGGCGGCCTGTCCGGCGGCTACGCCTTGGTGTTTGAGAAAGGCAAACCGGTTTTCTACTACAACATGGCGAATGTGGCCCACTACAGGGTTGCATCCAGTCAGGCCCTGAAGCCGGGCAGGCACGCCGTGGTCTTCGATTTCCTCTATGACGGCGGCGGACTCGGCAAGGGGGGCACCGGAACGCTCAGCGTGGACGGCAGGCAGGTGGCCCAGGGGCGGATCGAGAAGACCGTGCCCTACCGCTTCTCCATCGATGAAACCTTCGACGTCGGTGAAGATACGGGAACGCCGGTGGACCTCTCCTATGACGTGCCTTTCAGGTTCACGGGCACCATTGACAAGCTGGTCATCAAATATATCGGAAACAACAAGCTCTCTGCCGCGGACCAGAAGAAGCTGAAGGCCGTGGAGGCGAAGGTCAAGGCTGATTAGGTTTCCCCTGCCTTCCTATGGTATCCCTACCCCCTCACCACGAGGGGGTGGGGGACGGCAGATGGCTTCCAGCCTGTCCATTCATGGAAAGGAGTACCGGGCTGCCTCCGATCCGCCCCGCCGCGCCTGACCCGTATATCCCGGCGTGCAGTTAGAAATGAAGAGGAGACGTCTTCAACCTGTGGACATGGGAACCGATCCGGGAAAAAACAGCCCGGCACAGGGGATCCACGTGATGGCGAAGCCCATCGGTCCCGTGTGCAACCTCAACTGCGAGTACTGTTTTTATCTTGAGAAGCAGGCACTGTTCGGCGTGGGTGAAAATTATCGGATGTCTGACCGGGTATTGTCCGCCTATATCACCAAATACATCGCATCGCAGCCCACCCCCCTCGTTGACTTTGTCTGGCAGGGCGGTGAGCCGACCCTTCTTGGGGTCCCGTTCTTCGAAAAAGTGATCGAGCTGCAAAAGCCGTTCGCTCATGAGAAAACGATCAGAAATTCCCTGCAGACCAATGGAACGCTTCTTGACGACGATTGGTGCAAGTTCCTCAAGACAAACAATTTCCTGGTCGGCATCAGCCTCGACGGCCCGAAGGAGATCCACGACGCCTACCGCCGGGACCGAAGAGGGAACGGGACATTCGACCGGGTGATGCGGGGGCTCAGGCTTCTGCAAGAGCACAAAATTGCGCACAACGTGATGGCATGCGTCGCCCGGAATACGGCGGGGCATCCTCTGGATGTGTATCAATTTTTCAAGGATGAAGGGGTCGCGTTCATCCAGTTCGCGCCAATCGTGGAGCGCATGCCCGATGCTGCAAGTACGAAGCTGGGCCTGCGCCTTGCCGGGCCGGCGTCGTTGAGCAAAGAAGAAGGCCACACACAGGTGACCCCTTGGACGGTCATACCGGAGGAATACGGTGATTTTCTCATCGCCGTATTTGACGACTGGGTGCGCCATGACGTGGGCATGACAAACGTCATGAATTTCGAATGGGCGCTTCAGGCCTGGATCGGCAACCCTTCCCCTGTCTGCGTGTTTGCGCGGCAGTGCGGCCGTTCGCTTGTCATGGAGCACAATGGCGACGTGTACGCCTGCGACCACAGCGTGTATCCGCAACACCGGTTGGGAAAAATCCTGACGGAAAATCCCGTATCCATGATGGAGCGATCCATCTCCAACGGATTCGGCGTGTCAAAAGAGACATCATTACCGAGGGTCTGCAGGGAATGCCCGGTGCTGAAGGCATGTTGGGGCGGGTGCCCCAAGCACCGCTTTGCGAAAACCTGTGAGGATGAACCGGGCCTTCACTATCTGTGCGCCGGTTACAAGAAGTTTTTCTTGCACATTCGCAAATATTTAAAGGCCATAACACAACTCCTGGCGCATGGCCTGCCGGCATCGTATGTCATGGAGGCCGTGAAAGGACCGTTGCTGATAGAGGTGGACGGAGAAAAAAATCAGCAAAGGAAAAGGGTATGAATCAACCGCCCTTTCGACGATCTGACTGCCCGGCGCCGCCGGAGCCGCTCGTTTTCCTTTCAGCGGGGAAGATGCACCGGGGGGGACAAGGTTTCACAGGGAGCGACCCGTTCAAGAATGAACGCACACAGGAGGAACAGGGCATGAAAACAACGAGCATCTCAATGATTAAAAAAGCCAAAAGCACGATACGCATAACGCTCTGCACCCTTGCGGCGGTCGTCATTCTGGTTCCCCTCTCTGCCTCCGCCGAGGAAGGGGGCAGCGGCCATTACATGCCCGGTGCGAACGCCTCTTTCGTCGATGCCCTTCCCGGCAGGCCCGGACCGGCCGTCGCCAATTTTTTCGCCTTTTATGACGCCAGCGTGAATGTCAGTAAACTCGGGGGACTCGTCGTGGCGGGCATCGATGCCACCGCTTACGCGGACACGGTGCTGGCGCTGTACCGAACCCCTTTGAACCTTCTGGGCGGTTATTACGTGGTAGGCGCGGCCATCCCGTTTGTCTGGATGGAGATCGAAGGGGAAGTTCAACTCACCAATCCAAAAACGGGTTCCACCGTCACCCGCCGCGTCCGCGACACGGCCAGCGGCTTCGGCGACATCACCGTCTACCCGTTCATGCTCGGCTGGACCGGTCTCGGCGGCGACCTCAAATACGACATCCGGCTGGGTGTCTATGTCCCCACCGGCGACTACGCCAAGGGCGACATCGCCAACGTCGGAAAGAACTACTGGACCTTCGAGCCCGCCGTCTCGTTCAGCTACATCAGCAGCAGAATGGGCCTGGAACTGACCGCCTTTGCCGGGTTCAGCATCAACACAAAAAACGATGATACGGATTACAGGACGGGAAACCAGCTTCATCTCGATGTCACGCTTGCGGAACACCTGCCTCTTTTGGGCGGACTCATCGGCCTCGGCGCGAGCGGGTGTTACTATGATCAGGTCAGCGGCGACAGCGGGTCCGGCGCCGTCCTGGGGGATTTCGAGGGCCGTTCTGCCAGCGTCGGGCCGGTGCTCTCCTACGCGACGAAGATCGGGAAGAAGGATTTCGTGGCCGAACTCAAATGGCTTCACGAATTTGACGTGACGAACCGCCTCGAGGGGGACTACGTCTGGTTCAAGCTGGCGTTGCTTTTATAGAAAAGACCGTTTTCCCGTCTGTGCCCCGGTTCGATCCGAAAATACGGGAGAAGGAAGCGAAAAGAGGGTCGACCGCGGCCATGGGCCCCGTGAAGGCCTCGATGACGAAATATCTTTGAAAAGGGAGAAAAGACGATGAAAAGAACGGTTCGAATGATACTGTCGGCGGTCATCGGCGTTGCCATCGCGGCATCCGTGGCGGCGGCCGGGGATGGTCAATTTTCGGGGTTTCTTGGTGACCCGTCTGTCTACGGCCGGCTGGTTCCGGGTCCCGATGGGGGTGTGAAACTGCGCTGGGTGAAGGACGGGGTGGATCCAAAAAAATATGACAAGTTCATGGTTGACAGCGTCATCTTCTTTTTTGCGGACAAGGCGCAATACAAGGGCATCGATCCCCAGGAGATGAAGGAAATGGCCGACCGGTTCAACGAGGAAATGGCTGCAGCTTTCAGGGATAAATACCCTATTGTCGCGGAACCCGCTCCCGGAGTGGCAAGGATCCGTATCGCCATCACGAACATCGAGCCGAGCAACCCGGGCATGAGCGCCATAACGACGATCGTTCCCATCGGGCTCGGCATCAGTCTCATAAAGAAAGGCACAACCGGCGGCTGGTCCGGGAGCGGTGAAACAGGTATGGAACTCATGGCCCTGGACAGCCTGAGCGGGGAAATCCTCGCCCTTGCCGTGGACAGGCAAAAGGCGGCCTTCGAGTCGAGATTTTCCAAGTGGGGGGCGGCGAGCGAGGCCTTCAAGTTCTGGGCGGAGAAAACGGTGTCCTTCATCGATCATGAGAGAGGCATCGTGAAGTAGCCTCAAAAACAGGGTACGTGCTCCCTGGAGGGAAGCACGACAGGTTCACTTGCCACGGGCGAATACCGGGAGTCTTTTTTTTCTGATCGATCGTGACAGCCGGTGATTGTGCCCGAATTTTCCTTGACTGGCAGCTTTTTTGAATTTTAAATCGAATCGATCAGAATAAACGTTCTTGAAATAAACAGGGAGGAATATGAACATGAGAAGCGAAGGTTGTGTCATGCAATGTAAGATTTCCAAGAGCACCCTGGCCGTGATCGCCCTGTTGACGGGGTTGCTCACCCTCGTCTCCTGCGCGTCCGTCCCGGCACCGCCGCCTGCCGAGGAAACCGGCACGGTCGCCTATGTTGAAGGCGTACCGGGCGGGGTCATCGTTAACACCCTGTCCGTGACCGCCCGGGTCAAGGCCATTGACAAGGTCAATCGCAAAGTGATTCTCGTGGATGCCGGCGGAAAGGCCTTCCCTGTTAAAGTCGGCCCCGAAGCGGTCAACTTCGACCAAATCCGTGCAGGAGACCTGGTTAATTTCACAGTGACCGAAGAGCTTGTCATTTATATGAACGGGGAAGACGGCTCCTCCGGTGACGGGTCGGCGGGATTGGTGGCTTTGGCCCCGGAGGGCGCCCGGCCGGGCGGATTGTTTGCCGAAACCAGGCAGATCACCGGTACCGTCATGGCGATTGATCTGGAGAAACACACGGCAACCCTGAAGTTCGAGGACGGAACCGCTAAGACCTTTCCGGTCCGCAGCGACGTGGATCTCAGCAAGGGTAAAATCGGCGAACAGGTGGTTTTTCGCATCACTGAAATGATCGCCATCAGCGTCGAGGCGCCGTGAGCGGAGGGGGTTTCTTCCGACGCCGAAAGCGAGAGCCTCCCGGCGGGCCGTTGAAAAATCCTGTTTCTTTCATTATAGTGAGACGAACCGTTTCATCGGCCGGACCATCCGGCAGGAGCGGAACAGGAGAACAAATCGAGGCGATCATGGAATCTCTATCTCTCCAGACGAGCGGCCGAAGCGAGATGGTCGACATCACCGCCGCCGTGAGGCGGATTGTCCGGGAAAGCGGGGTCCGGCAGGGGATCTGCCGCGTCTTCGTCCCCCACACCACCGCCGCCGTGACAATCAATGAAAACGCCGATCCCGACGTTCCCCGGGACATCCTCGACGCCCTGGAAAAGATCGTTCCCTGGAACGGCCCTTACCGTCACCGGGAAGGCAACGCCGCCGCCCACGTCAAGGCCTCCCTTTTCGGGACGTCCCAATCCGTTTTCGTGGAAGGGGGCGATCTCGTCCTCGGGACCTGGCAGTCCCTTTTCTTCTGCGAGTTCGACGGTCCCAGGACGCGGCGGGTCCTGGTGAACGTCTTTCCCGGCGGAAAATGACCGGCACGACCGGTCCGGCGGTTCCAAGGGCCGTTGTCCTGGGGTCGGGCACGGCCGTTCCCTCCCTGTCCCGGGGGGCTCCCGGCCTCCTCGTCACGGCGGGACAGGCGGTCATCCTCTTCGACATGGGCCCCGGAACGATGGGGCGTCTCCTCAAGGCGGGGGTGACGGTGGACCGGGTGACCCATGTGTTCCTCACCCACCGCCATCTCGACCACTCGGGGGAACTGGCGGCCTTCCTCTTCGCCCGGAAATACCCGGGCTTCGACACCGCCAGCCGGACCCTCACCGTGGGCGGCGGCCCGGGGATGCGGGAATTCATGGGGGGGCTTTTCCGCCTCTACGGCTCCTCGATCGAGCAGAAAACGGGAAGCGTGGCGATCCTCGAGTTCGACGGGCCGGGGTGGGGGTCCTGTCCCGTCGGTTCGCTCGAAATCCGGACGCTGCCCCTGGAGCACACGGAAAGCAGCGTCGGGTTCCGGCTGGAGACGGCGGAATGCCGGTCCCTCGTCGTGACCGGGGACACGGCCTACTGCGCCAACGCCGTCCGGCTGGCCGGAAAGGCGGATATCCTGATCTGCGAGGCCTCCACGCCCGACGGACAGGGCATCGCCGGTCATCTCACGCCGTCCGAAGCGGGACGGATCGCCCGGGAGGCCGATGTGAAACGCCTTGTTCTCACCCATTTCTACCCGGAGTGCGACGGGGCGGACCTGGCTGCCCAGTGCCGAAAGACCTGGCCGGGGCCCCTCACCCTGGCGGAGGATGGGATGGCCTTTTCTTTAGAGGGGGGAGATTGAACGCCATGACGGATCCTTCATTCATCCTGGCCTCGGCGTCCCCCCGGCGGAAGGCCCTCCTGGAAGACCTGGGGTTTTCCTTCACCGTTTACCCCAGTTATCTTCCCGAAAACTTTTTGACGGGAGAAACCCCCCGGGACCATGTGCTCCGCCTTTCCCTGGAAAAGAGCCGTTTCGTCGCCCGCCGGCACCCCGGGATGTGGGTCCTCGGCGCCGACACGGTGGTTGTCGCCGGCGGTGAGATCCTGGGAAAGCCCGAAACGCCCGGGGAAGCCCGGGACATGCTCCGGAAGCTCGCCGGAAGGGCCCACGAGGTGATCACGGGATTTGCCCTGATCCGGGACGGGGAACCGCCGGCGGCCTCCCGGGCCGTGACCTCCCGGGTGGTCTTCCGGGACATGGCGGCCGATGAAATGGCTTGGTACGCGAGGACCCCCGAGCCTTACGACAAGGCCGGGGGGTACGCCGTCCAGGGGCTGGCGGCGGCCTTCATCGAGGAGATACACGGATCCTACACGAACGTGGTGGGCCTTCCCCTGTGCGAAGTCGTTTCGGCCCTGAAGGCGGTGGGGGCGGTCCGTTTTTTTCAGGGAGGTGACAATGAAATCGGTAGGTGACAACGTCGCGCGGATCCGCGAACGGATCGCCGAGGCGGCCCTGAGGCGGGGAAGGGACCCCTCGGGCGTCCGGCTCATGGCGGTAACGAAAACGGTGGATGACAGCCGGATCGGGGAGGCCCTCGCGGCGGGCGTGGACATCCTGGGGGAGAACTACGTCCAGGAGGCGAAACGAAAGATCGAAATCCTGGGAAGAAAGGTGGAATGGCACTTCATCGGCCATCTCCAGTCCAACAAGGCCCGTTACGCCGTCCGCCTGTTCGATCTCATCCACTCGGTGGATCGGTCCGGCCTGGCGGCGGAACTGGACAGGCGCTCGGACCGTGCCGGCGTGGTGACGCCCGTTCTCATCCAGGTGAGCCTCGGCGGCGAGGAGACGAAAGGCGGCGTTTTACCGGAAGACGCCCTGGCCCTGGTCCGGGAGGTGGCTGCCATGAAGCATCTCTCCGTAAGGGGGCTCATGACCATGCCGCCCTGGTTCGACGACCCGGAGGAGGCCAGGCCGTTTTTCCGGGCTCTCCGGGAAATGGGGGAACGGGTACGGGAGTCGGGGATCCCGGGGGTTTCCATGGAAGAGCTTTCCATGGGCATGACCCAGGACTACGAAGTGGCCGTGGAGGAGGGCGCCACCATCGTCCGCGTGGGGCGGGCCCTCTTCGGCGAACGGCCGGTGAGGCCGCCTACTTCGGCTTAGGCCCCTTGTAGATATACCGGTCGAACAGGCGGTGATAGGGGGTCCAGCTCGATTCGTCTTCGCCGGCGCCGCTGATGGATTCCTGGAAGGCGTTCACCTTGGCGTCCAGGTCGTCGGCGAAGTAAACCATGAGGGACTCCAGGGTTTTCGGCCTCTTCGGGGAACCGTATTCGACGGCGCCGTGGTGGCTGATGAGAATGTGGCGGAGTTCCATGGCCAGGTGGTCGGGGAAGCCGGGGATGAGGGACATTTTCCGGTTCACCAGTTCCAGGCCCAGGACGATGTGGCCGATGAGACGCCCCTCGTCGGTGTACTCGATCATGCCTTCCGAGGACAGCTCGTAGATCTTTCCGATGTCGTGGAGAATCCCCCCGGTGATGAGAAGGTCCCGGTTCACCCCGTCGTAGTGTTCCGACAGGTGGTTCAGGATCCGGGTCATGGACAGGGTGTGTTCCAGGAGCCCGCCCAGGTAGAAGTGGTGCATTCCCTTGGCGGCGGGGGCCTTTTTCAGGAGCCCGGCGATCTCGTCGTCGGCGAGAATGCCGTCCAGGAGCTGTTTCAGAAAGGGGTCTTCCACGGTTGCCGCAATTTCCACGAGGCTTTTGAACATGTCGTCCACGTTCCACCGCGAGGCGGAGACGTAATCGGTCATGTCAACGTCCGCCGGATCGGGTTTCTCCATGTCCGCGATGCTGAGTTGTATTGCGTCCCGGTACCGGACGGCCCGTCCACGGACGAGAACGACGTCTCCTTTCTGGAAAGTGCGGCTGATTTCCGCCGCCCGTTCCCAGACCCTTCCCTCGACTTCCCCCGTCTTGTCCCGGAGCCGAAGGCTCAGGTAGAGGCTTCCTTTCTGGGAAAGGACCAGGTTTTTTTCCGTGACGAGGAAAGTCTCCTCGATCCTGTTGGCCGGCTGGATATTCTGGACGTAAATGTTCTTGTAACTCAATAGGAAATCCTTTCATGATGGGTGTATATTTTCATGGTGCCGCTCCGGACGCAGCCCATGAGCGTGATCCCCCCCTGGCGGGCCATTTCGATCCCCTGGGATGTGGCGGCGGCATGGGAGGCGAGAAGGGGGATCCCCAGGTTCCAGACTTTCCGGACCATCTCGGAGGAGAGACGGCCCGTGGTGAAGAGGATTTTTCCCGCGCCGTCCATCTTCCGGAGAAGGAGATGCCCGCCGATCATGTCGATGGTGTTGTGCCTGCCCACGTCCTCGCGGGAAAGAAAAAGGCCCCTCTCGTCAGCCAGGGACGAGCCGTGAGTTCCTCGGGTCTGGGCATGGAGCGCCGTGGACTCGAGATGTTCCTCCATGAGACGGAGAATGTCCGCCGGCGAAAAGGGGAGGGAGGCCGGGGGAATCGGTTTCGGCACGGCCGTCCCTCTCTCCCGGGAACCGCTGGAAAGAAGGGTCGCCGGTTCCTGCTCCTTCTCCCGTTCCGTTTCGGCGGCCTCGATCCGGACCTCGCCCCTGGCGGCCCGGATGGCGCGGAGATCCTCCCGGCTCCTCAAGAGCCCCTCGGAGCGCAGGAAGCCCACGGCCAGCTCTTCCGGGTGAACCCCCAGGCAGGCGATCCGGGCGATGGCCCGTTCGTTCAGAAAAACGTTCAGAAAAGATTCCTGGATGACGGAAACGGATCGTTCCATGAGCCTGGACCCGTTGTAAAAACGGATTTTTCTTTCCACCACGGAAACATTTCCCCTATCCATTGCCGTCCTCCTTCCGGGCCCGGAGGATCCGGTGATCCCCCACGCGCATGGTGAGCTTCGTCTTGTCGAAGTATTCCATGAGAGGGATGATGAACTTCCGGGAGAGGTTCGTCAGGTCGCGGAACATGGCCGGTGTCGCCTTGCCTTCCCGAAGAAGAAGGGCCGTGTAATCCTCCGCCAGTTTTTTCATGGCCTCCCCGTGGAATGAAAGGTCCTCGCTGATTTTGACCAGGATTCCCTCCTTGGTCAGGAGGCCGAGAAGCTTGTTTACGCTTCCCCGGCCGTCGTTGAACTGTTCCAGGACCTCCCGGGTCAGGGGCGGCGTGAGGGCCGCCTCCCGGTATCGACTTTCAATGGCCGCCCTCAAGGATTCAAGGTCATCGGACAACGAGACGGCATAGGAAGGCAGCCGGACCGTGTCCTGTTCCAGCACGATCTTTCCCCCTTCCTCGAGATCCCGGAGGGCCCGGTTGAAGAGCTTGGCATCCACGGCGGTTCCGATGCGGATTCTCAACTCCTCCTTGGGACAGCCTTTTTTCAGCGGCTGGTTTCTGTGATACGCCCCGGCCTCGGTGAGGATGCCTTCCTGGAGCTCCCGGTAGACATCCCGGTGAAAGAGTTTCGGGGGGTCGCCGTCCAGGAGCAGGGCGTCCCGCCGTGAGAGGATCTGATCGAGAAGGCGTTTCAATTCCCCGGGTGAAAGTCCTGCCCGGACAGCGAGGCGTTCCCGGGGGGTCCCCGAAAGCCCCGCCCTCTTCAGGATCACCGTTGTTTTTTCCAGGGCCGTCCCCTGATGGAGCCGTCCCCACTCGTCGCGCCTTTCCCTGTCCCGGGCTTTCCATCTCCGGGCCAGGGGATCGAGAATGACGCCGCCCCCGATGGTGGTGACCGGTGAGTAGCTGCGCAGGACAAAGCGGTCGCCGCCGGCGGCCACGGTGGGTTTCTCCAGGAGGATCTGGCCGTAGGCTTCCTCTCCCGGTTCGATGTGCGGCCGGTCCGGGAACACGATCCGGGAGACGATTTCACTGGTTCCGATGTGGAAGCGCACGGCCGTGCGATTTTTCAGTTTCTTTCCCGCCGTGGAAAGGTACCGGAAGGCCACGTCGAGAATGACCGAGGGCTCGAACGTGTCCGGCGCGGCGAGAATATTTCCCCGTTCCACGGCCTCCTTCTCGATGCCCTGCAGATTGACCGCCGTTCTCTGGCCGGCCCAGGCGGTGTCGGCGGCGGCATTGTGGACCTGGATTCCCCGTATCTTCGCCCGCACTTTCTGGGGCAGGAGATCCACGCCGTCCCCGACCCGGATGCTGCCCGAAACCAGGGTTCCCGTGATCACCGTCCCAAACCCCCGCATGGTGAAGACCCGGTCGATGGGCAGCCTGAAAAACCCCGATTCGGGGCGGTCTTCCATGGGGGCGATGATTTTTTCCAGGGCCGCGAGGAGCTCCGGCAGTCCCTGTCCGGTGACCGAAGACAGGGGGATGATGGGGCTTTCCTCGAGGAAGGTTTCCTTCAGGAAATCCCGGATTTCCTCGATGACCAGCTCCATCCACTCCCGGTCCACGAGATCGGACTTGGTGACCGCCACGAGGCCGGTCCGGATTCCCAGGAGGCTGCAGATGTCCAGGTGTTCCCGGGTCTGGGGCATGACGCCCTCGTCGGCGGCGATGACGAGGACCACGAGGTCGATTCCCCCCGCCCCGGCGACCATGTTTTTCACGAATCTTTCATGGCCGGGAACATCCACGACGCCGATGACGAGCCCCCCCGGGAGGGTCAGCCTGGCAAACCCGAGCTCGATGGTGATGCCCCGCTCTTTTTCCTCTTTCAGGCGGTCCGTGTCGATGCCCGTGAGAGCCTTGATGAGCGAGGTTTTTCCATGGTCCACGTGGCCCGCCGTGCCGAGAATGATATGTTTCATGAATCTCGTTCCTGTGCCGTGATCGTTTCCCCTGGATATCAGAAACGGCCGCAATACACAATGAAAATACCCCCTTTCGGACGCTCCTGGGGATTCCCCGGGTCCCGCTTTGGCGCTTCGCCGCAGGGGGTCACGGGGTTCTGTCCGGGCGCCGCGAAAAAAGAGAATGGGGCAACGGGACCGGGCCGGCCCATCGGACTTATTTGCTTTGACCTGGCGACGGGGTGTGTTAAAAGAGCGTCTTTGGGACGGCCCGTCGGGTTGTTTTTCAGGGGCCGTCGTTATTCTTACCGTCGCTGCCGGAATGATGAGAGTCTTGGGAATCGACTACGGAGAGAAGCGGATCGGCCTGGCCGTTTCCGACGAGCTTGAGATGCTGGCCCGGGGGATTGCCACGGTACCCTCCCGGGGGACCGCCCGGGACATGGAGGAAATCGGCCGCTATGTCCGGGAGTACGGCGTCGGGTGCATCGTCGTCGGGTATCCCCTGCGGCTCGACGGCACCCGGGGCATCCAGTGCGAAAAGGTGGATGCTTTCATGAAGGCCCTGGGGTCGGCTTTTTCCGTTCCCGTCGTTCCCTGGGACGAGACCCTGTCGACGAAGGAAGCGGAGGACACCCTACGGCAGGGCGGGATCGGCAGAAAAAAGAGGCGGAAGATGGTGGACCGGACGGCGGCGGCCCTGATTCTCCAGGGCTATCTCGACCATCCCGGGAGGGTTCGTCATGGCTGACCGTCCCGGACCTTCCCGTCCCGGCCTGCCGAGGGTCATGGTGGCTTTATTTCTCCTCATGGCGGCCCTGTCCCTTGTCGCGACAGCCCATTCGGTCCTGCTCGATTACGGGCGAAGCCCCATCGATCCCCAGGGGGGAGCGTCGCCCGTGGTCTTCGAGATCCCCCGGGGCACCCATTTCAGGGACGCCGTGACGGTTCTCCGGGAAAAAGGGCTTGTGAAGAAAAATTTCCTCTTTCACGTCCTGGCCCGTTTTCGGAATGCCCCCAATCACATCAGGGCGGGGGAATACGAAATTTCCATGGGCGATTCCCCTGATGCCCTCCTGACAAAGCTTCTTCGCGGGGAGATCAAGGGATACCGGATGCCCTTTCCCGAGGGTTTCACGGTCCGGCAGATAGCCGAGCGCCTTTCCCAGTGGGGTCTCGTGGATTATGAAACATTCATCGCCCGCTGCCGGGATCCGGTGTTGCTCGAGGACCTCGGCATTCAGGGCGGGAGCGTTGAGGGTTACCTCTATCCCGAAACGTACATTTTCACCCGGTCCATGGGTGAAGAGGAGATCATCCGCTACATGGTCCGGGAGTTTCGAAAAAGACAGCGCCCCGAATGGGACAAGGAAGCGGAAAAAAGGGGCCTCACCTTTGAGGAAATCATCGTCATGGCATCCATGATCGAGAAGGAGGCCAGTCTCCCCGAGGAAAAACCCCTCATCTCGGCGGTCTTTCACAACCGCCTGAAGCGGGGCATGAGGCTTCAGAGCGATCCCACGGTCATCTACGGCCTCACGGATTTTGACGGGAATCTCAAGAAATCCCACCTCCGGCAGAACATGCCTTACAACACCTATGTCCACGAGGGCCTTCCCCCGGGGCCGATCTGCAACCCCGGCGAGGCGTCCATCGAGGCGGCTCTTCGTCCCGCGCCGGTTTCCTATCTCTATTTCGTGGCCCGGAATGACGGGTCCCATCATTTTTCCACCACTTTGTCCCACCACCGGGAAGCGGTCATAAAATATCAGATTCGAAAAGAAAAATAGCACATTTTTCCTTGACAAAGCCCTCTTTTCCCTTTTATAGTCCCTCTTAAGTGGAACAAAGTGGATTATTGTGGAGGGGAATCCCGTGTCTGCTTTCCGGGGGCGTTACTATCACACCATCGATGAAAAGGGCCGGATCACCTTTCCTTCCAAGCTCCGCGAACTGTTTCGGGAGAAATACGGGCGAAAGGTGGTTCTGACGAACTGGGGGGAGTATGTCCTCCTGGTTCCCCTGGAGGTCTGGAAGGACATCGAGGAGAAGACGGCGTCCCACTCCCTGGTGGATCTCCAGACCCGGGAGTTCCAACGGTATTTCATCTCCGGGGCGGTGGACTGTTCCTTTGACGCCCAGTGGCGGCTTCTTGTCCCGCCGGAACTCCGAAAGCACGGCCGCCTGGAAAAGGACATCGTCCTTGCCGGCATGGTGCGGACCATCGAGATCTGGAACCGGGACCTTTTCGAGGGGAACCTGAGCCAGACGGCCATGAAGGTCGATCAGTCGAGCGACGAAATCGCCAGGCGCCTGGGGATCTGATGGGGGCGTTCTTTCATGAGCCCGTTCTCGTGGAAGAGGTTCTCGCGTACCTGCCCCGGAAGGAAAAGGCGATACACGTGGACGGGACGGTCGGGGGAGGGGGCCATGCCCGGCGGATTCTGGAAGCGACAGGCCCGGGGAACCGGCTCATCGGAATCGACCTGGATGAGGACGCGCTTCAGGCGTCGCGTCGCAGTCTTCGGGATTATGAAAGCCGGGTTGTCCTGGTCCAGGGAAATTTTTCACGGATCGCCGATATTCTTTCCCGGCAGGGCGTCGGGAATGTGGACAGCATCCTTCTCGATTTAGGCGTCTCGTCTCACCAGCTCGACACGCCCGACCGGGGGTTCGGTTTTTCAGGGAACGGCCCCCTGGACATGCGCATGGCCCCGGGGGAGGGAGAAAGGGCTGTCGATCTTATCCGGGAACTGGACGTGAAGGCACTCAAAAAACTTCTCAGGGCGTACGGGGAAGAGAAGGAAGCGTCCGCCATCGCGCGGGCCATCGCTGCACGGCGGGAGCAGGCCCCCATCGAGACGACGGCCGACCTGGCGGACATCGTCGCCGGGGCCGTTTCACCCCGCCGAAGAGGCGGGAGGACACACCCCGCCACGAAGACCTTTCAGGCCCTGCGGATCGCCGTGAACCGGGAACTGGAGAGCCTTCAGAGGGCTCTCGACGATGGAATCCATCTTCTGAACCAGGGAGGCCGTTTTCTCGTCATCTCCTTTCACTCCCTGGAAGACCGGCTGGTCAAGGGAACCTTCCGCAGGCTGGAAAACCCCTGTGTGTGTCCTCCCGATTTCCCCCGCTGTGTCTGCGGAAGAAAGAGAATGGGCATCGTCCTCACCCGGCGACCCGTGTTTCCCGGGGAAAGGGAGATTCAGGCGAACCCCCGGGCCCGGAGCGCCCGTCTCCGGGTCCTGGAAAGGTGCTGAGGCCATGGCGGAAAGAGGGGACAAGGGGCGCGCAAGGGGAGAAAAGAGGCCCCCGGAGGGCTTCCGGGCCCTTCTTTTTTTCTCCGTTCTTCTCGTTGCCGCGCTGATCCTTCAGGTGGGCCTTCAGATTAACATGAAGCAGATCAGCTATGACATCGCCGAGGAACTGAAGCGCCGGGAGCATCTCCTGGAAGAGAACAAGAGGCTCAAGGTGGAACGGGCCACCCTCCGGTCGGCGGGGCGGATCGAGGCCCTTGCCCGGGAACGGCTGAACATGGACTATCCGGCGAAAGGCCAGATCATTTTCATGAAATGAAGAAAGAAGAGAAAAAGCGGATCCGGACGAGAGGCTGGCTCCTCCTCGGGTTCTTTTTCGTCCTCTATGTGGCCCTCCTCTCCCGGGCTGTCCAGATCCAGTTTTTTTCCGCCCGGTCCCTGAAGGATCTCGCGGCGAGACAGCACACCACCGTCCTGACCCTTCAGCCTGAGCGGGGGCAGATCCTCGACCGGAATGGGACGGTGCTGGCGGCGAGCCTCCTGGTGGATTCCCTGTGGGCCGACCCCTCCAGGATCGATAAAAGGGAAGAAACGGCGGCCTGCCTTTCCGCCGCCCTGGATCTGCCTCGAAAAACGGTTCGGGAAAAACTGTCCCAGGGACGCCGTTTCTCCTGGATCAGGCGCATGATCTCGCCGGAGCAGGCCGATCGTGTCCGGTCGCTCGACCTGGACGGGGTCTTTCTCGTCAAGGAACCCAAGCGATTCTATACCAACCGGTCACTGGCCGCCCATCTCCTGGGGTGCGTGGGGTACGACTCGAAAGGGCTCGAGGGCCTGGAACTCTTTTACGACGGCATCCTCACCCGCCCCCCCCGGAGGGTCGTCTGGGGGAGGGACGCCAAGGGGCAGCGGTTCTATCAGGATATGACCGAGGAAAATGAGGATCCCTCGCCCTCGTGCAATCTCATCCTGACCATCGACAGCCGAATCCAGCATGCCGTGGAAGAACGTCTCCAGGAGGCCGTCGCTGAAACGGGCGCCCGGGGAGGCCTCGTCATCGTCATGGATCCGGGGACCGGTGAAATCCTGGCCATGGCAAACGCACCGGCCTTCAATCCCAATGTTTTTACGGCCTATGACCGGGAGATCCGAAAAAACAGGGGCGTCCTGGACAGTTTCGACCCGGGGTCGACATTCAAGCCCTTTCTCATGGCCGCTGCTTTCGAGGAAGGCGTGATCAGCGAAAACGAGGAAATCGATTGCGAGAAAGGCCTTTACACGGTGGGGCGGAAAACCATCCACGAGGCCCTGGGGAAGCGTTACGAGATCCTGACGCCGGCGGAGATCCTGAAGTATTCAAGCAATATCGGGTGCGCGAAGATCGCCGACCGGCTGGGGGCGGAAAAATTTCACCGGTGGATCCGGAATTTCGGGTTCGGGCAGAAAACAGGGATCGACCTGCCCGGGGAGGCCTCCGGGATTCTCCGGGACCCGGACCGCTGGACCACCGTGGATCTCGCCACCATCGGATTCGGACAGGGTATATCGGTGACGGCTGTCCAGCTCGTGACGGCCATGGCGGCCATCGCCAATGACGGTGTTCTTGTGAAACCCCGAATCGTCCGGGGGATCGTTGATGATTCCGGGGCCGTGATCAGGGAATTCGAGCCCGAGGTGGTCCGGAGAGTTCTGTCCCCGCAGGCGGCCTGGCGGATGACCGGTTACCTGAGAAATGTGGTTGAGGCACAAGACGGAACGGGAAGGAACGCCCGGATCGCCGACGTGGCCGTGGCGGGAAAGACGGGCACGTCCCAGAAGCTGGACAGGGAAACGGGACAGTACTCCCCGAGGAAGGTCCGGGCCTCCTTCATCGGGTTCTTTCCCGCCGACCGTCCCCGGATGGTGGTTTATGTCATGCTCGACGAGCCGGAGACACGGCGGTGGGGCGGACAGGCCGCCGCCCCGCTTTTCCGGAAAGTGAGTGAACAGATCATCCGCGGGTTCGATGAGCCCGTCGGTGCCGTGGTCGCCGGTCCCCGGGGGAAAGAGGAGGAGATTCGTAAAATTTCCTCGGGGACCATTTTTTCCATGACCGCCGAACACCCCGTCTCGGCGTACCCCGATTTCAGGGGAAAGACCCTGTCGGAGGTCTTGAAAATCGCGGCGGAAAGAGGTATCGAAACCCGCCTTGCGGGAAGCGGCTGGGCGGTCCGGCAGGACCCCGGCGCGGGAACGCCCCTGGACGGCGAACCGTTGTGCCGGGTCTGGTTTGACCCGGGAGAACAACGGGCTGGAGAATCATGGAAACGTTAGACAAGGTCCTGAAAGGCGTTGAGATCGTGTCCATCCGTCACGGCGGCCGGACCACTGTGGCGGATGTGTGCTACGATTCCAGGGCCTGCCGTCCCGGCGCCCTTTTCACCGCCGTCCGGGGGCTCAGGGCGGACGGCCACCGGTTCGTCCGTCAGGCCGTGGAGAAAGGAGCGGCCTTTGTCGTTTCCGAAAGGGAGGTTGACGTCCCGCGTGCCGTGACGGCCGTTCGGGTCGCCGACAGCCGTCGGGCCCTGGCGAGAATGAGCGCCAATTTTTTCGGGAACCCTTCCCGGGAAATCCGCCTCATCGGCGTGACGGGAACAAGCGGGAAAACCACTGTGACCTACCTCGTCGAGTCCATTCTGCGGTCGGCGGGGCACGCCGCGGCGGTCATCGGGACGGTCAATTACCGCTACGGCGGAAAAACGGTCCCGGCCCCCAACACGACCCCCGAATCGACGGACCTCCAGAGGCTTCTCCGGGAGATGGCGGCCGCCGGGGTCACCCACGGCGTCATGGAAGTCTCCTCCCACGCTCTGGATCTGTACCGGGTTCACGACTGCCGTTTCACCGCCGGGGTGTTTACGAACCTGTCCCAGGATCACCTCGACTTTCACCGGACCATGGAGGCCTATTACGAAAGCAAACGACGTTTTTTCAAGGAAATCCTCGAGGGAGACAGGACGCGGAAAATCATAAACGGAGACGATCCCTGGGGAAGGCGGTTTATCGAGGAATTCGGCGATGGCGTGACCGTTTTCGGGACGGCGCCGGATGCGACGATCCGGCCCCTGTCCTGGAATCTCGCTCTCGAGGGGATCGACGCCCGCCTCGAGACACCGGCGGGGGTTTTCCCCGTAACGAGCCCCCTGACGGGAAAATTCAACCTCTACAATATCCTGGCGGCCACGGCGGCGGCCCTTGCCGTGGATATCGACCCGCCGCGGATTCAGGAGGGGATCGCCGCCCTGGCGGCCGTCCCCGGGCGTCTCGAAAAAGTCAGCCGTCCCGGGGAACCGGTGGTCTTCGTCGACTACGCCCACAAGGAAGACGCCCTCCGGAAGGTCCTCGAGACCCTGTCGGCCTTCCGGGAAGGAAGGGTCATCACCGTCTTCGGCTGCGGCGGTGACCGGGACAGGACGAAGCGGCCTCTCATGGGACGGGCCGCCGGGGAGATGAGCGATCTCGCCGTCGTCACGTCGGACAACCCGCGAACGGAAGACCCCCTCGAGATCATCGACCAGATCGAGGCGGGCCTTCGGGGAACTTCCCTGAAGAAATACAAACCTGAAGACTTTGAAGACCGCTACGGCGGGCAGGGCTACGTCGTTCTCCCGGACCGCCGGGAAGCGATCCGCCGGGCGGTGGCCTTCGCCGGGACGGGGGACATCGTGCTCATCGCGGGAAAAGGCCACGAGGATTACCAGATCATCGGAACGGAGAAATGCCCTTTCGACGACCGGCAGGTGGCCCGCGGGGCCCTGGACGAGAGGAGCCGAAGGAGGGCGTCGGGATGAGGGGGACCCGGCCTGCCTTCTCCGTCGGCGAAATCGTCCGGGCCACCGTCGGATCCCTGGAGGCGGGGAAAACGGACGCCCGGGCCTTCGGCGTCTCCACCGATTCCCGGACCGTCGAGGCGGGAAATCTCTTCGTGGCCCTTCGGGGCGACCGGTTCGACGGCCATGATTTTCTGGCAAAGGCGGCGGAAAAAAAGGCGGCCGGTTTCGTGGTTAAGGCGGGAACACGACTTGCCGGGGCCGCCTGCGGCGGTGAAGATCTTTTTGTCGTCGCCGTGGCGGACACGCTCCGGGCCTTGGGAGACCTGGCCCGACACTGGCGGGACCATTTCGAGCTTCCCGTCATTGCCGTGACGGGAAGCTCGGGAAAGACGACAACCAAGGACATGATCGGGGCGGTCCTCTCCCGGGGCCGGAAGTCCCTGGTAAGCCCGGGGAACTGGAACAACCTCGTGGGGGTTCCCAAGGCGCTCTTCGGGATCCGGGAAGACCACGAAGCCGCCGTCATCGAGATGGGGACGAACCGGATGGGCGAAATCGGACGGCTTGCGGAAATCGCCCGGCCCACCGTCGGGGTCATCACCACTATCGGCCGGGCCCACCTGGAAGGATTCGGGACCCTGGATCGCGTGGCGGAAGAGAAGGGGTCTCTTTTCCGGGGGATGGACCCCGCCGGAACGATCGTGGTCAACGAGGACGACGCCCGTATCCTGAAGGCCGCCGCGCCATGGGGCGGGAAAAGGATTACCTTCGGCGTCCACGGGCAGGCGGATGTGGGGGCGGAAGACATGGTTATCGACAGCACCGGGGGCACCCGGTTCACCCTCCGTGTCGGTTCTTTCCGGGGGTCCCTGTTTCTGCCCTTTTTCGGACGGTCCAATGTGGGCAACGCCCTGGCCGCGGCTGCGGCGTGCCGGGCCGCCGGGCTGGACCCTCGGGAGATTCTTGAAGGCCTGGGAGAGGCGCGGCCCGTTCCGGGAAGGCTGACCGTTTCGGGACTCGCCGGCGGGGCCTTCCTGGTGGACGACACCTACAACGCCAATCCCGATTCCCTCCGGGCGGCCCTGGCGGCCCTCGAGGATGTCCGGGGCGGCGGGAGACTTTACCTGCTCCTCGGGGACATGCTCGAACTGGGGGAAGAAGCGGGAACCCTCCACCGGGAAGCGGGCCGGGAAATCGGGAAACTGGGCGTGGAAAGCCTGCTTCTCGCGGGAACCCTGGCGGAGTGGACGGCCGCCGGGGCCGAAGAGGCGGGGACAGGTCGGGAAAAGGTGGTGTTCGTGACGGAACCGGCGGAGGCGGTGTCTTTTTTCCGGGGACGGCTTCGGAAGGGGGACTGGATCCTGGTGAAAGGTTCCCGGGGAATGCGGATGGAGTCCTTTTGCGAGGCTCTCCGGTCGGCCTTCGGAAGGCCCCGGGAAGAGGAACGGGAAAGGGTGGGCGAACAGGCGTGATCTATCATCTCCTTTATCCGCTCAGCGATGTCATATCGAGTTTCAACGTCTTCCGGTACATCACTTTCCGGACGATCTACGCCACCATCACCGCCCTGGTCCTGTGTTTCGTCCTCATACCCTGGTTCATCGAGAAGCTCCAGACCCTGAAGATAGGCCAACCCATCCGCGAGGACGGCCCGGGTTCCCACCTTTCCAAGAAAGGCACCCCGACCATGGGGGGCGTCATCATCATTCTGTCCGCCTTTGTCGCCACCTTTCTGTGGGCCCGCCTCGACGTGGTCTATGTGTGGCTCATCCTGGCGGCTCTCGTCGGGTTCGGGATCGTGGGGTTCGTGGACGACTTCGGGAAGCTGCGTGGGGGCACGAGCCGCGGAGTCCCGGGAAAACTCCGGCTGGCCTGCGAGTTTCTCATCGCCCTCGTCATCGCCGTCATCCTTTGCGTCAAGCCCGGATTCCCCACCACCGTGGCCGTTCCCTTTTTCAAGACCATTCTTCCCGATCTTCAGTGGGGATACGCGCTGTTCGCCGCCTTCGTCATCGTGGGGGCGGCCAATGCGGTGAACCTGACCGACGGGCTTGACGGCCTGGCTGTCGGCCCCGCCACCATCTGTTTCGTCACCTATCTGCTTTTCGCTTATTTCGCCGGGAATTTCAGGATATCCGGGTACCTTCAGATCCCTTACGTGCCCGGGACGGGAGAGCTCACCGTGTTCTGCGGCGCCATGGTGGGTGCCGGCATCGGGTTCCTCTGGTACAACACCTACCCGGCCCAGATTTTCATGGGAGACGTGGGGTCCCTCGCCCTGGGAGGGAGCCTGGGAACCCTCGCCGTCATGACGAAGCAGGAGATCCTCCTGGCCATCGTGGGGGGGATTTTCGTCGTCGAGACCGTGTCGGTCATCTTCCAGGTGGGGTGGTTCAAGATGTCCAATGGAAGAAGGATCTTCCGGATGGCGCCCATCCACCACCACTTCGAGCTGAAAGGCTGGCCGGAACCGAAGGTGATCGTCCGGTTCTGGATCATTTCCATCATCCTGGCCCTCATCGCCATCAGCACCCTGAAACTGAGGTAGGGGGATCATGGACCTGAAGGATCAAAGCGTGCTCGTCATCGGATACGGGAAGACGGGCCAGGCCTCCGTCAACTTCCTCCTGTCCCGCGGGGCCCGTGTTTTTCTCTGGGACGACGGGGAAAGAGGGCGCCGGGACGCCCGGTTCGCCTTTGCCGGCACCGGTTTCGACAGCCTTCGTTTCCTCGATCGGCCCCTTCTCCCGGGCGCCGTGGATCTCATCGTGCCCTCCCCCGGCGTGCCGCCTTTCCACCCCCTCCTCGTTGAAGGGTCGGGAAAGGGCATTCCCATTCGAAGCGAGCTGGAAATCGCCTCCCGATTCATTCAAAAGCCCATCGTTGCCATTACGGGAACCAACGGCAAGACGACGACCACGGGGCTCCTCGGCGAGCTTCTCGCCGGAGGGGGGCGGAAGGCTTTCGTCGGCGGGAACATCGGGACGCCTCTCGTGGAATACGCCCGGCACCCCGGGGACGAGGCCTTTCTCGTCGTCGAGGTGAGCAGCTTCCAACTTCAGTGGGTCGAGACCTTCCACCCCCATGTCGCCCTGCTCCTCAACGTGACCCCGGATCACCTGGATTACCACGGGACGCTGGCGGCCTACCGGGCGGTGAAGGAAAGGATCTTCGAGAACCAGGAGAAAGAGGACCTGGCCGTTCTGAACGGGGACGATCCGGGAACGTCGATCCTGAAAAAAAAGCTGAAACCGGCGGTCCGGCTGTTCTCCTCGAGGAAGCCCGTGACGGAAGGTCTCTACGTGGACGGCCCGGTTCTGCGGACCGTCGGCGGCCCGGGGGACGGCGAGACCTATCCCCTGTCCGCCATCGCCCTTCAGGGCCTTCACAACCTGGAGAACGTCATGGCCGCCCTTCTCGCGGCCCGCTGGTGCGCCGTGACGCGGGAGGAGATTCTCCCCGTCCTTTCGGCGTTCCGGGGGATGCCGCACCGGGTGGCGTTTGTGGCCGAAAAGGGCGGGATCTCTTTTTACGACGACTCCAAGGGAACCAACGCCGGCGCCGTGGCCCGGGCCCTGGACATGTTTCCCCCCTCCGTGATCCTGCTCATGGGCGGGCGGGACAAGGGCGGCGAATTCGGTGAACTGGCCGCCGCCATCCGGGAAAAGGTGAAGCTCCTCGTCCTCTTCGGGGAGGCCCGGGAAGGCATCGGCAGACAGCTTTCCCACGTGGTGGAGACGCGACAGGCGGCGTCTCTCGAGGAAGCCGCCGTCACGGCCTGGAAAAGCGGGACCGCCGGGGATGTGGTTCTCCTGTCGCCGGGATGCGCCAGCTTTGACGCCTTTGCCGATTACGGGGAAAGGGGCCGGCACTTCCAGGCCCTGGTAGACCGCTTTTACATCGGGGAAAAGGGCGAAAAGGAGGTCGGGCCATGAAGGGCCCCCAGGGCGAACTCTGGCTTTTCACCGTCACCCTTCTTCTAGCGGCGGGCGGGATAGTCATGGTCTACAGCGCCAGTTCCATCCTGGCCCAGGAACGGTTCGGCGACAGTTATTTTTTTGTGAGAAAGCAGGTGCTGTTCGCGGCCGTGGGGATCGCCGCCATGGTTCTTCTTTCCAGGATACCTTATACCGGCTTCAGGCACCTGGCCTATCCGGGGATTTTTCTCGCCATCACCCTTCTCGTTCTTCTCGCCGTCCCCGGATTCGGGGTCCGGGCCGGCGGCGCGACCCGCTGGCTTCGCCTGGGTGGTTTCGCCTTCCAGGTCTCGGAGGTCGTCAAGGTCTTCCTGGTGATTTTCCTGGCCGCCTTCCTGTCCCGGAAGGAAGAACACATGGGCGATTTCCGAAGGGTTTTCCCGGTGCCCCTGGCTTTCCTCGCCGTCATCGTTCTCCTGGTCCTTCGACAGCCCGATTTCGGCACATCCGCTCTCCTTTGCGCCATCGCTTTCTTTCTCTTCTACCTGGCGGGATGCCGGATCACCCACCTGGCCGGTCTTCTCTTGCTCGCCCTGCCCGGTGCGGCCTATGTCCTCGTTTTCGAACCTTACCGCCTGAAAAGGCTCCTCGCCTTTCTCAAGCCCTGGGAACATGCCTCGGACTCGGGCTTTCACATCGTTCAGTCCTTCATCTCCTTCGGTTCCGGCGGTCTCTTCGGGGTCGGACTCGGCAACAGCACCCAGAAACTGTTTTACCTTCCCGAGCCGCACACGGATTTCATCCTCGCCGTCGTGGCCGAGGAGACGGGGCTCGTCGGCGTCTCCGTCCTTCTCGTTCTCTTCCTCGTCCTCATCACCCGGGGGTTCGTCATCGCCTCCAGGTCGGAAGACCGCTTCGGTTTCACGCTCGCTTCAGGACTTACCGCTCTCATCGCCCTGGAGGTCTTCATCAACATGGGGTGCGCCATGGGGCTTCTTCCGACGAAGGGACTTCCGCTGCCTTTCATCAGTTACGGGGGGACCTCCCTCATCGTTTCCCTGGCCGTCATGGGCATCCTGATGAACATTTCCCTGACCCAGCGGGAGCGGGAAACGAACAAGGAGGGAGGTGAGCCATGATGCCGGCCCCTCTCAAGGTGATCATCGCCGGCGGTGGAACGGGAGGCCACCTCTTTCCCGGTGTGGCCGTGGCGGACGAATTCCGCCGGCGTGACCCCGGCACGGAGATTCTTTTCGTGGGCACCAGGCGGGGGCTCGAATCGCGGGTCCTGGGCCGGCTGGGTTACGCCCTTCGGACCATTCCCGTTTCGGGCCTCAGGGGAAAGGGGGCTTTCGGTATTCTCGGGGGTCTCATGAAAATTCCCGCCGCCCTCATGGCCTCCCGGGATGTCCTCGAGGAATTCGAGCCCCATCTGGTTTTCGGGGTGGGGGGCTACGCCTCCGGTCCCGTGGTTCTGGCGGCCCGGCTTATGGGGATCCCAACGGCCGTGGCTGAACAGAACGCTGTGCCGGGCCTGACGAACCGGATTCTCGGGCGTGTGGCCCGACGGGTTTTCGTTTCCTTTCCCGAGACGCTGTCTTTCTTCGCCGCCGGGAAAGCGGTCGTAACGGGCAATCCGGTTCGGAGAGGCTTCATCGAGGCGCCGTCGGAAACCCCGGCCCGGCATTCCCGGTTTACCGTCCTGGTCGTCGGAGGGAGCCAGGGAGCCGGGGCCGTCAACGAGGCCTTCGTCGAAGCCGCATCCCGCCTCCGGGACCTGGAAGGGGGGCTCTATCTCATCCACCAGACCGGCCCGGGAGGCGACCAGGTGGTTCGGGAAGCCTATGAAAGGGTCCATGTGGCGGCGGAAGTCCACCCCTTCATAGAGGACATGGCGGCTGCATACGACCGGGCGGATCTCCTGGTCTGCCGGGCCGGGGCCACGACGGTGGCTGAAATCACCGCCCGGGGAAAGGCCGCCGTTTTCGTCCCTTTTCCCCATGCGGCAGGGGATCACCAGAGAAAGAACGCCGAGCTCCTGGTCCGCGGCGGGGCCGGGGAGATGATTCTCCAGAAGGATCTGACGGGGGAGACTCTCGCCGGGATGATCGAGCGCCTTTCCCGTGACCGGGACAGGGTCGCCGACATGGCCGGGAACGCCCGGAAACTGGGAAACGTCAACGCGGCCCGGGATATCGTGGCTTCCTGCCTCGAGCTTCTCGAAGAAAAAAATTCGGTGTTGAAAGGATGAGGGGTTCACCATGGTCGATCCTCTGAAGCGGGATTTCATGAAAAGAAAAATCCGGGAGATCCACTTCGTCGGCATCGGCGGGATCGGGATGAGCGGTATCGCCGAGGTTCTTCTCAACCTGGGGTACCGTATCAGCGGATCGGATCTTCAGGCTTCGGACCTGACGGACCGCCTGGTCCGGCTGGGGGCCCGCATCTTTTACGGCCATGAAAGGGCGAACGTGGGAAACGCCGATGTGGTGGTCACGTCCACCGCCGTCAGGGAAGGCAACCCCGAGGTCCTGGAAGCGCGGGCCCGGGCCATTCCCGTCATCCCCAGGGCGGAGATGCTCGCCGAACTTCTGAAAATGAAGTTTTCCGTGGCCGTTTCCGGCTCTCACGGAAAAACCACGACCACGTCCATGATTTCCACGATCCTGGCCCACGGGGGCATGGATCCCACCATGGTGATCGGAGGCAAGCTCGCCATGATCGGCGGCAACGCGCGCCTGGGAGACGGCGAGGTTCTCGTGGCCGAGGCCGATGAAAGCGACGGGTCCTTTCTGAAGCTTCTTCCCGCCGTCGCCGTCATCACCAACATCGACCGGGAGCACCTGGACCACTACGCGGGGATCGAGGAAATCAAGGAGGCCTTTCTCAAGTTCGCCAACCTGGTCCCCTTCTATGGAACCACCATCCTGTGCATCGACGACGAGCATGTCCGGGCCATTCTCCCGGAGATCAAGCGCCGGTGGATATCCTACGGGTTTTCCCGGGAGGCTCACTACCGGGCGTCGGACATCCGGCTCGAGGGGCGGGGAAGCCATTTTACCCTTCATTACGGAGACCGGGTCCTGGGACCGGTGGAGCTGCAGGTTCCCGGTCTCTTCAACGTCCTGAACGCCATGGCGTCCATCGCCGTGGCCCGGGAACTGGAAATGGCCTTTCCCATCATCCGGGAGGGTATTCGGACCTACACGGGGGTCCATCGCCGCCTGGAAATCAAGGGGGAGACCGGCGGGGTCCTCGTGGTGGACGATTACGGCCATCACCCCACGGAAATCCGGGCCACCCTCCGGGCGGCCCGGGAGGCCTGGCCGGAACGGCGGCTTGTCGTTGTGTTCCAGCCCCACCGGTACACCCGCACCAAGGCCCTTTTCGACGAGTTCTGCGGCGCTTTCGGGGACGCCGACGTGCTCGTCATCACGGACATCTACGAGGCCAGCGAGCAGCCCCTGGCAGGCGTCCACGCCAGGCCCCTGGCGGAAGCCGTGGCAAAGCGCGGGCCGAAGAATTGCCGGTATCTCCCCGGCTCGGAAGACGTGGTGGGTTTTCTCCTGGGGGAGACCTCCCCGGGAGACCTGGTCGTCACCATGGGCGCGGGAAACGTCTGGAAGATGGGAATGTCCTTCCTGGAGGAAAAAGAAGGGCAGGGAAAATGAAGCACCACGAGGAGACATACCGGGTGCTTTCCGGGCGGATGCCCGGCCGGGTCTTTCTCCGGGAACCCATGGCGAGGCACACGTCCATGGGGGTCGGCGGCCCGGTGGATTGCCTGGTCTGTCCCCAAAGCGGGGCGGAGGTCCGGGAACTTGTTTTTCTCTTCATCGCCGAGGATATCCCTTTCCTTCCCCTGGGGAATGGTACGAACCTCATCGTTCGGGAAGGGGGGTACCGGGGGGTTTTTCTCTTCCTGGGAGGCCTGGATAATCTTGCCCACCGGGAAGAGGAAGACCGGGTGGCCGTCACGGCCGAGACAGGAGTTTCCCTGTTCCGGCTCGTTCAGTTCTCCGCCGCCCGCTCTCTCACCGGTCTGGAATTTTTAGCCGGGATTCCCGGGACCGTGGGCGGTGCGATCCGGATGAATGCCGGGGCCTGGGGCGGGGAAATCAAGGACGTTCTCCGGTCGCTGCGGCTCGTCAACGGGAGGGCGGCGATCCGGGATCTCAGCCGGGAAGAACTGGCCTTCCGCTACCGGAGCCTCGACCTTCCCGAGAAGGCCGTGATCCTGGAGGGTACCTTCGCCCTCTCCCGGGGGGACGGGCGGAAAATCCGGGACCGGGTGAACGAAATCCTCGAGGAACGGAAGAAGAGGCATCCCGTGGATCAGCGGAGCGCCGGGTCGATTTTCAAAAACCCACCGGAGGGTCCGGCGGGCAAATGGATTGACGAGGCGGGACTCAAGGGTCTTCGGGTAGGAGGAGCCGTGGTCTCGGAAAAGCACGGGAATTTCATCGTCAACGCAGGCGGCGCCGGGCCGGAGGAGATCATCGCCCTCATGCGCCTTGTCCGGGAACGGGTTCTGGAGAGAACAGGGATTTTTCTGGAACCGGAGGTAAAAATCGTGGGGGAGACGGGATGGGAGTCTCTCTGAAGACACGGCTGGCGGTTCGGAAGAACCGTCTTCGGCGCCGGTGGGGCAGGATCCTCCGGGAAATCGGGAAAGCCGTTTTCCTCGTCGCCATGGCGGGCCTTCTCGGCGCTGTCCTGGTCTTCGGCTACAGTTTCGTCATAACGGCCTCCTGCTTCACCCTGGAAAAGGCCGTGGTCCGGGGCCTGAATCACCTGTCGGAAGGGGACATTCTGAAACTGGCGGACCTGGAAAAGGACGCCAACATCCTGACCCTGAACCTGAAGGAAAAGGCGGGGAAGATCCTCAACCATCCCTGGGTGAAAAGCGCCTGCCTGGGGCGCGAGCTTCCGAACCGCCTGGTCATCGAAATCGAGGAGCGGAAAGGCGCGGCGGTGGTCATGATCGGCGAGGTTCCCCACATGATGGACTGGCAGGGGGAGCCCTTCAAGCGTTTCGAGAAAGGGGATGAACCGGCAGCGCCTGTCTTGACGGGGATTTTTGACGGAACGGGAGGCAGGGAAAACCCCCTGGTCCGGGAGTCTCTCGACGTTCTCCGGCTGCTCCGGCAGCCCGGGAGGTTCCCGCCGCCCGGGACAGTCTCGGAGATCCACGGGGACCGGCGGACGGGGATCACCCTGGTTTCAAGCGCCGGGTTCAGCGTCGGTCTGGGGTTCGGAGATTACGAAAGGAAGCTTCGCCGGGCGGCGGAGGTGTTCGAGAATTACCGGGAAAGATACGGTTGTGAGGAACCGATTCACCTGGCGTGCATCAGTGTCGACGAAATCGTGGTGCAGAAGATCCGGTGGAACCGGGAAAGGGATAAGAACGATGGGGGGTCGTGGAAAGCATGAGCCTCCGACTTCCGGAAAAAGCAGCGGAGAAGGGTGCGTGAGGGAGAGGTAAAAGAGGAATGGCCAAAAAAGGGAATGTCATTGTCGGGCTGGATCTGGGAACCACCAAGACCTGTGTCATTGTCGGAGAGGGCAACGACACGGGGGGTGTCGACGTGGTGGGGATCGGGAGCTATCCTTCGACGGGCCTTCGCAAGGGTGTTGTCGTGAACATCGACAACACCGTGGAGTCCATCCGGAGGGCCGTGGAGGAAGCGGAGCTCATGTCGGGCTGCGAAATCAACTCGGTCTTCACGGGGATCGCCGGGAGCCACATCGAGGGATTGAACAGCCACGGGATCGTGGCGGTGAAGGGAAGGGAAGTGGACGGCGATGACGTCCGGAGAGCGGTGGAGGCGGCCCGGGCCATGGCCGTTCCCCTGGACCGGGAGATTCTCCACGTGATTCCCCAGTACTTCGTGGTGGACAACCAGGATGGGGTGAAAGACCCCATCGGGATGTCCGGCGTCCGCCTGGAGGCGAAGGTGCACGTGGTCATCGCCTCCGTCACCTCGGTGCAGAACATCGTCAAATCGGTCAACCGGGTGGGGCTCGACGTGAACGATGTCGTTCTCGAACCCCTGGCCTCGAGCGAGGCGGTCCTGGCCACCGACGAGAAGGAACTGGGCGTCGCCATCCTCGACATCGGTGGCGGGACCACGGACATCGCCGTTTTCGCCGAAGGGAGCATCAAGCACAGCTCCGTCCTTGCCGTAGGGGGGAATTACCTCACCAACGACATCGCCGTGGGGCTGCGGACGCCGCTCAACGAGGCGGAAAAAATCAAGATCAAGTATGGGAGCGCTTACGTTCCCCTGATCAAGCCCGACGAGACCATCGAGGTTCCCAGCGTCGGGGGGCGTCCCCCCCGGCGGGTTTCCCGCCAGATCCTCGGGGAGATCATCCAGCCCCGGGTGGAGGAGATTCTCCGGCTCGCCCACCGGGAGATCATCAAGTCGGGGTATGAAGACCTTCTTGGCGCCGGCATCGTTCTCACCGGTGGAACGGCCATCCTCGAGGGCATCACGGAGCTGGGGGAACAGGTCTTTCAGATGCCCGTCCGGCGCGGGTCCCCCCAGGGCGTCGGCGGCCTCACCGATGTGGTGAACAGCCCCCTTTACGCCACGGGGGTGGGGCTCATCGTCCACGGGTTCAGGAACCGTTCGGCCCGGCCCTTCAGGAAGAGCGATGAGGGGTTTTTTTCGCGACTGTTTCAGAAACTGAAACGGTGGTATTCAGAATTTTTTTAAACGGGAGGGTTTGTCATGTTTGAAATCGTCGAAAACATGGGAGATGCGCCGGCGCGGATCAAGGTGATCGGTGTCGGAGGGGCCGGTGGAAACGCGGTAAACATGATGGTCACGTCCAGCCTGAAGGGTGTCGAGTTCATCGCCGCCAACACGGACGCCCAGGTCCTGAAGCGGTCCGAGTGCCCCCTGAAGATCCAGCTGGGGGTGGAAATCACCCGGGGATACGGAGCCGGGTCCAATCCCGAGGTGGGCCGGAACGCGGCCCTGGAATCGAAAGAGGAGATCCAGAGAGCCCTCACCGGGGCGGACATGATCTTCATCGCCGCCGGCATGGGCGGCGGCACGGGGACGGGGGCGGGCCCGGTGGTGGCCGAAATCGCCAAGGACCTGGGAGCCCTGACCATCGCCGTGGTGACCAAGCCCTTCTTCTTCGAGGGAAAGAAGAAGGACCTGGTCGCTGAAAGGGGTATCGAGGAATTGAGAAAGATCGTCGACACCCTCATCGTCATCCCCAACGAGCGCCTCGTGGCCGTGGCGGGACGAAACATGTCCTTCATCGACGCCCGCAAAAAGGCCGATGAAATTCTTCTTCACGCCGTCAAGGGAATTTCCGATCTCATTATCGTGCCCGGTCTCATCAATCTCGATTTCGCCGATATCCGGACGATCATGACGGAAATGGGCCTTGCCCTCATGGGAACAGGGGTGGCCACCGGGGAAAACCGGGCCGTCGAGGCCGCCCAGAGGGCCATCTCGTCACCCCTCCTGGAGGACAACACCATCCACGGCGCCCGGGGAATTCTCATGAACATCACCGGGGGGTCCAACATGACCCTTTTCGAGGTGAAGGAAGCGGCGACGCTCATTCAGAACGAAGCCCACGAGGAGGCCAACATCATCTTCGGGACAGTCATCGATGATTCCATGGGCGATGAGATCCGCCTCACCGTCATCGCCACGGGATTCGACAGGAAAGAAGCCAAATCCGGGGAGATCACGAGCATCCCCCACATCACGCCCTTCAGCCGGGGCGATCTTTCAAGGCCGACCTTCCTGAGAAACGAGAAGAAAGCGGAAAAGGCGACCATCGTCAAGATGGGGCTCATAGACGACGACGACATGGGTGAATTCGAAATTCCCACGTTCTTGAGAAAGCAGGCGGACTGACGACAGGTTACTTCTTTCCCAGGCGGGTTATGACGAAATAGCCCATGAGAAGAATCAGGGCAGCGAACCCGACAAGCCGGACACGGATACCCGTTCCCCAGGCCTCCCCCTCAAACCCTCCCGGGGGTACGGCCTGCCAGATAATGAACAGGAGTCCCAGGGCGGCCAGGACATAAAGCGTTCTTGAAATCGGGTTCATCCCTTCCCCCTGCCGCAAGGGACCGGTATCCTTCCGTTACTTCCCACGACCGCGGCTTTCTTTTTTTTGATTGCATTTTCTCCTAACAAAAAGATACATAAAACGCCATGGGATGTCTACAGGCTTTTTTCAATCAGCTCTGCGTCAGGAGGAAACAATGAAACCGTTGCCATGGATTGTCGTGTTCGTTGTCCTTTTCGCTCTCGTTCCCGCCGGGGGAGTCTGGGGCGCCGGGATTTCCTATGAAAAGGGTGAGCCCCTTCCGGGTCTCTCCCTGCCCGTGCCGCAGGACCCGGGGGCGAAAAAATACCTCGGACTCTCCGGTGCCGGTCATTTCACCCCCGCCGATGTGACCGCTCCCGTCCTGCTCGTCCAGATCTTCAGCATGTACTGTCCCCACTGCCAGAGAGATGCCGGAAACGTGAACGCCTTTTACCGGCTCATGGAGGAAGACCCGGGGGTTCGGGGAAAGATCAGGGTCATCGGGATCGGTGCGGGAAATTCTCCTTATGAAGTCCAGGTTTTCCGGGAGACCTACGGGGTGCCTTTCCCTCTTTTCAGTGACGGGAATTACGAGATGCACAAGAAATTCGGAGAGGTGAGGACACCCTTTTACATCGGTCTTCGAAAGGACGACCAGGGCGTCCCGCGAATTTTTTTCACCCGCGTCGGGGGAATCGAGAATCCCAGGGAATTTCTTGATTTCCTTATCATAGAGTCGGGTCTGGAGGTGAAGAAGCCATGATGAAGAAGATTCTCACTGGTGTGGCGGCTTTCATTTTTCTCGGGGTGGCCGTCACGGCTTTCGGTCTTTCCGATGTTTATGAGAAGAACGTCTATGATGCGGGATCTCTCAAGCCCGTGGACAGTGTCCTCAAGGTGCGGGTCGGCGATAAGGCCCCCGGCTTTACCCTCCCTTCCATTGACGGGAAGACGGTTACCTTGAGCGATTTCCGGGGCAAAAAGAACGTCGTTCTGTCTTTCGTGCCTGCCGCCTGGACGCCCGTGTGTTCCGACCAGTGGCCGGGGTATAATTTCGCGCGAAAAATTTTTGAAAGCCGCGACGCCGTCCTTCTGGGAATCTCGGTGGACAATGTCCCCACCCTTTTCGCCTGGACGAACCAGATGGGGGATCTCTGGTTTCCCGTTCTTTCCGATTTCTGGCCGCACGGGGCCGTGGCGGACCGTTACGGCGTCCTGCGATCCTCCGGCGTGGCCGAGCGGGCGATTTTCATCATCGACAAGAAAGGGGTCATCCGGTACATCGACGTTCACGACATCAACGTGCGGCCGCCCCTGGAATCGATTGTCAAAGCCCTCGATGGCCTGCAGTGAAGGTTTGTTCCGGCCGGATCGACATTCTTGAGTCAGCGGGCCTGGGGATTCCCTTCGTGAAGAGATGATCGCAAGGGCCGGTTACGGGGAAAGAAGTGGCGAAAAGACGCCGGCATCCGCCGGTGGTTTCAATCGGGGTTGTATAACGCCGTGCCTGAAAGGGGGCTTCGCGTTTCAGGCGGGGTATCGTAAAAAAAAGGAGGAAAGGAGAACAGGTATGCGTAAGGAAGTGGAAAAACCGGAGGATCTGAACCAGGAAGAGCTGGCGTTGTTCGCCCTCGACATGTTTCATCGTATCATTGTCCATTACACCCAGTGGTTCGGCGAGGTATGGCACCAGTTTGGCTCGAAGGAAGCGCTGAACATCATGAAAACCGCCAAGGCCAACAGCTATTCCATACAGATGAACCGCCTGGCCAAGGTCCTGGGTTTCGAGATGGTCAACGGCATCCCCAAGCCGCTTCTGGAAATGTCCCGGGAAGAGCTCATAAACCTGATCAACAACCTCGGGGTCAACTGGCTGGCCGATGACGGTGTCTGGTTCCAGGCCGTGGAATCCCACAGGGACATGTATGACGCCAAGCGATGCAACGACTCCTGCTGGACCCGGTTTTCCCCCTTCGAGGTCTGGTCGATAAAGCAATTCCTGGGACTCCCCGAAAAGGCGGGCCTGGAAGGGCTGAAGAGGGCCCTCCGGTTTCGCATGTACGCCCGGGTCAACGTCCAGTCCATCATCGACGAGGCCCCGGGGACCGTCGTCTTCCAGATGAACGACTGCCGGGTTCAGTCGGCCCGGACGCGGAGGGGCCTCGAGGATTACCCCTGCAAGTCGGCGGGCCTCGTGGAATACCGGCTTTTCGGCGAGTCCATCGATCCCCGGATCAAGACGGAATGCATCGCCTGCCCGCCCGACCCCCATCCCAAGGAGTGGCACTGCGCCTGGCGGTTTACCTTGAAAGAAGATTAGCATTTTATCATTCCAGGAGAACGAACGATGGAACCGGTACTTCTTGAGAAGGAGGGCCCGGTGGCCCGGCTCGTCCTGAACCGGCCCGACCGGAGAAACGCCCTTTCTCTCGAAATGATGACGAAAATTCAGGAAAAACTGGATGAGATCGCTCGGGACCCCCATATCCGGGTGGCCATCCTCAAGGGAAACGGGCCGGCCTTCAGCGCCGGCCACGACCTCCGGGAACTCGCCGGGGAAGGTGACGACCTGCACCGGTATCGGGAAATATTTTCCACCTGCTCCCGGATGATGCAGCGGTTTCACGAGATTCCCCAGCCCGTCATCGCCCAGGTCCATGGTGTCGCCACGGCGGCGGGATGCCAGCTTGTCGCCGCCGTCGACCTGGTCGTGGCGGAGTCCGGTGCCCGGTTTCAGACGCCCGGAGCGATGCTCGGTCTTTTCTGCATCACCCCCATGGTGCCCCTCTCCCGGGTGATAGGCCGGCGGCGGGCTCTCGACATGCTTTTCACCGGCCGGTTTCTGACGGCGGAAGAAGCCCGCGAGGCCGGCCTGGTCAACCGGGTCACGGACCCGGAGACCCTGGAAGGGGAAACGACCCGGTGGGCCCTCGAGATCGCCCGGGCCAGCCGCCACACCCTCGCCTCGGGGAAACAGGCCTTCTACGCCCAGGTGGACCTGGACGAGCCGTCGGCCTACCGGTACGCCATGGAGATGATGTCGCTCCAGTGCTTCGCCGAAGACGCCCGGGAGGGGATCGAGGCCGTTCTCGAGAAACGGCCGCCCCGGTGGAAGGACCGTTGAGAGGCCCGCCGTGAGTGACCCGCTCCTCCTGGACCTGGCGAGCAATGTCTACCTGGAGGGGGATCGCCTCGTCCTGATAGACCGGCGTCGGCTTCCCGGCGAGATTGTGCCGGTTTTCTGCGAAAGCGCGGAGGAAGTGGCCCGGGCCATCGAAAACATGGTTGTCCAGGGGGCGGGGGACATCGCCATCACGGCGGGGTACGGCCTCTACCTGGCCGCCCTTCGCGCTCCCGGCCCGGGGTGGCGGTCCGCCGGGGACCTTCGGGAGGCGGCCCGCCGTCTCAAGGCGACCCGGCCCACGGGGTATCACCTGGCGGCCCTTCTCGACCGGCTCCTTGACCGTGTCGATCGGGAAAAGGAGCAGGATCCCCCGGCGGTGATCCTCCGTTTCCTGGAAAGGGCCTTGGAGCGCCAGCGGGAGGTTTCCCGGGACACCGGCCGTTTCGGGGAAACTCTCCTCGACCGGGAGGACACCATTCTCACCCACTGTTTCGCCGGGGCGGGGCTCCTGTACATGCTGCGGTTTGCCGGGGAGAAGGGAAAGCGGGTCCGCCTTTTCTGCACCGAGACCCGGCCCTATCTCCAGGGGGCGAGGCTCACGGCGTGGTCGGCCCGTTGCCTGGGTGTGGAAACCACCCTGATTACCGACAACATGGCCGCCTTTTTCATGTCCCGGGGAGAGATCCGGAAGGTTTTCACCGCCGCGGACCGGATCGCCATGGACGGTGCCGTGGCCAACAAGGTGGGGACCCTCCAGCTGGCCATCCTGGCCGATTACTTCGGCCTTCCCTTTTATGTCCTCGGTTACGGCGGTCCCGACAGGCGAACGGAACGGGGAGAAGACATCCCCATCGAGGAACGGGACCCAGCGGAGGTTCTTTTCTTTCAGGGGATTCCCATTACGGGGCCCCGTGTCCGGGCGAGGTACCCCGCCTTCGACATCACCCCCCCGGAGCTCGTCACCGCCGTGGTGACGGCATCAGGCATCCGGTATCGTAAAAATTGACGGGTTTGCGGGAAGCTCCGGGGACGAGGCTGAGAAATTCTCAGGAGCGAAAGACTTCATTCGGCATTTCCGGAAAAAGGAACCTCTTTCCCCATGTTGACCGGTAGGGCATCGCGACGTTCCTTCCATCATGGGAAAGGGGTCGGCTGGTCGTCTTTCTTTCGGATGAGCCGGACCATGGACCGGGGGACAAGGTAACTCCTGGCCCGGTCCCGGACATAGATGAGAAGCCAGATGTCGCCCGGGGCGCACTCCCCCCGCCGCCCGACAATCCGGCCCGAGAACCCTTTCAGGGGGTGCCTGGGGGAATCGATGGCCACAAGGTCTCCTAAATCCATGGGGGTCCTCCTTTTTTTGTTTCCCTGTTGAACCCCGCAGGTGTCGTCGCCCTTCGCCTCCCGTTACAGCGGCGTGCCTGCCGGGATAGGCCGTCTCCCGGGTATCCGCCCCTGCCCGCCTTTTTTACCGGAAGGGGCTGGAAAGGAGCCTTTCACGCTGTTTAATGTTCGTCTCTTGTCAATCAAAAAACGTGTAACACAAAACGAAAAAAAAGGGGACAGATTTATTTTTTTCCAGCTGTGGCCCCCCTGAATCGGACAAATCACGTGCTGCAAACCCGGACAGTTGACGTGTTACTGACAGATATCCCTTTCCTTCTTGACAGGATGAATGATCTTTCCTATAGTTTTGAGCGTTGTTCAGGGAGGGGGAGTCCTTTCCCAATACAGGCACCAGGGGGCGATCATGGCGATCATCAAGGAGAGTGCGATTCCCATAGGAAGGATGCTTTTCATTCCCAAGCAGGAGAACATGACCAGGGAGGATCTCGAGATCGAGGCGAGCGGGCAGTACACCCTGACGGAAATGCCCGACCGGTTTGTCATCCGGAACGGGGAATGCTGCCGGAGCATCATGGTCAAGGTGTCCCGGAAGGAATGACGGGGAAAGGTCAAGGAGGAAATCGTGAAAATCGAAATGCCCACCCCTTTCCACGGGAACTTCGTCGTTTCCATCCGCACCGGTGACCGGGAGGAGCGGGAGCGCTGCCAGAAACTCTTCATCCGGGAGATCGACGAAGCCAAGATCAGCGAGTACTATGGGACCATTCCCAGGGATGAAGCGCCGACGCACCAGATCTCCTTCCATGATTTCGGCTGCCGCCGGGTGGTGGAGGGAAAGCTCATCCGAAACGAGAAAGACCGGGTGGCCTTCCTGGTCCAGGGCAAGGAATACGAGTTTATGCCCTTCCGCCCCAAGTCTCCATCGGAGGGCCGCTGAAAGACCCGTTTGCGTCATCGGCCGGCTATCCCGCCGCCGGTTTCCCGGCATGTCCGCCGCCGTCGCCGCCTTCAGGCTTCCCGTGAGGGATTCTTTTCGAGGTCTCCAAAGAACCTTCGGGTTTCCGCGAGCAGGGTTTCCCTGTCTTCCAGAACGACGGCCCGCCTGCGGAAGGCCGCCCCGCCGGCAATGCCTTTCGTGTACCAGGCCAGGTGTTTCCGAAACGTCCGGATTCCCCACCGCTCCCCGTAAAAATCAAGGCTTTTTTCGAAATGGTCCAGGACGACTGCGAGCTTTTTCTCCGGTGTCGGGGGCGGTGGTACCACGCCCGTTTCGAGATAAGCCGCCGTTTCCGTGAAAATCCAGGGGCGCCCCAGGGCGCCCCGGCCGATCATGACGGCGTCGCACCCCGTTTCCTCGAGCATGCGGCGGGCGTCTTCGGGGTTCCGAATGTCCCCGCTTCCGATGACGGGGAGGGTGAGGTCCGCCTTGAGCTCGCCGATGTCCTGCCAGCGGGCGGTTCCGGAGAACCCCTGGTTCGCCGTCCGGGGGTGGAGGGTTACGGCGTCCACACCGGATGCCGCGGCGATCTTGCCCATTTCCCGGTAGTTTCTCGAATGATCAGTCCACCCGGACCGGATCTTGACGGTCAGGGGCAGGGTAACGGCCCGCCGGAGAGCCTCGAGAATCCGGGACACCTTGAGCGGGTCCCGGAGAAGGGCGGCCCCGGAGCCCGCCTTCAGGACCTTCCGGACGGGACAGCCCATGTTGAAGTCGATAACGTCCACATCCATCTCCCCGGCGACGAACCGGGCCGCTTCGGCAAGAATTCCCGGTTCCGAGCCGAAGAGCTGAACCCCCAGGGGACGGTCCGTTTTATCGGTGGCGAGATAGCGGCGGCTCCGTCCGTCTTCCTGGGTAAGTCCCCGGGCGCTCACCATCTCGGTGAAGGCCAGGGCGCAGCCCCAGGGCCTCACCACGGTGCGGAAGACAAGATCGGTGATGCCCGCCAGCGGCGCCAGGAGGAGGTTGCGGGGTAGAAAGAGACCCCCGATTTGAAGGGGCCTCAAAAGAGCCCCCGGGGCATTGGGCCCGGCCATGGCTATCCTTTTTTCTGCATCCCCTCGGCCAGGGACCGGTCGATAAGAGCCTTGTTGTAGGCGGCGAAGATGTCCCTCCGGGAAAGGATGCCCTTGATAACCCGGGGGTTCGCCTCCTCCACCACGGGGAGCTGCTCGATGTTCCGGAACCCGATTTTCTGGAGGGCCCGGTTGAGGCTTTCGTTTTCCGTGATGGTGATGACCCCCCGCGTGGCGATGTCCCCCGCCACGACGAGGTGTTCCAATCCTTCCTCGTAGATAACTTCCTTGAAGTCCTGGAACGTGATGATCCCGGAAAGAAACCCTTCCCGGTCGACCACGGGAAAGCTCGCGTATTTGCTTCCCAGGGTGAACCGTACGAGGTCTTTCAGAGGCATGTTCTCCGAAACGGTCACCACGTCCCGGGTCATGGCGTCCCGGACCAGCAGGGATCGCATGACGTTCACGTCCCGTCCCGCCCGGATGTTCACGCCCCGGCGGATGAGCTTGAGGGTGTAAATGGATTCCCGCTTGATCTGGCTTGCCAGGACGGCGCTGATGATGCACGACAGCATGAGCGGGAGAATGATCTTGTAGCTTCCCGTCATTTCGAAGAGGATGAGGATCCCGTTGATGGGGCCGTGAGTGGCCGCCGCGAGGACCGCGCCCATGCCGACGAGGCTGTAAGCCCCCGAGGTGGCCGTGGCTCCCGGAAAGAGCGTGTGGGCCAGATAGCCGAATGCCCCGCCGGTCATGGCGCCGATGAAGAGGGAAGGGGCAAAGACGCCGCCGGAACCGCCGGAGCCCAGGGTGAGAGAGGTGGCTAAAATCTTGATGAAAATCAGAGAGAAGAGGAGGAGAAAGGTCATGTTACCCTGAATGGCCAGCTCGATGGCGTCGTATCCCACGCCGAAAATGTGAGGGAAGAAAATCCCGATAGCGCCGACGATCAGTCCCCCGATGGCGGGCTTGATGTATTCGGGGATCGACACCCGGTTAAAGAGGTCTTCCATTTTATAGAGGAAGGTGGTGAAGCCCATTCCGACAAAACCGGCCACGACGCCCAGCAGAATGTACAAGGGGATTTCATAGAGGCTCACCAGGGAGTACTGGGGAACGATGAAAGCGGGATAATTGCCCAGGTAGGCCCGGGAAATCACCGTGGCCATGACGGAAGAAACGACGATGGGGCTGAACGTGGCGATGCCGAATTCACCGAGAATGATTTCCATGGCGAACATGACGCCGGCGATGGGGGCATTGAAGGTGGCCGCGATACCCGCGGCGGCCCCGCAGCCCACAAGGGTCCGCATCCGGTCGGCGGAAACCCGGAGGACCTGGCCGAAGGCCGAGCCGATGGCGGAACCGATCTGGACAATGGGGCCCTCCCGCCCTGCCGAGCCCCCCGAGGCGATACAGATGGCCGAGGCGAAGGCCTTGATGAAGACGACCCGCTTCCGGATGAACCCGCCCCGGAGGGCGACGGCCTCCATGACCTCGGGCACGCCGTGGCCCTTGGCTTCCCGGGCGAGGAAATAGACCAGGGGCCCGACGATCAGGCCGCCGATGACGGGCGGGATGAGGCGGGAGTACCAGGGAAGCCCGAGGAGGTAATCCAGAAAGGTTCCCGTTCCCTGTCCGAAGAAGAGGTTCTGAAAGAATCCGATGAGCCAGCGGAAGGCGACGGCGCCGTATCCCCCCAAAATACCAACGATGACCGCCATGACGATCATGACGGCGTTTTCGTTCATCCGGAAGGGAAGGGCGGGCGGGGATTTTTCCATAGGGTGCCGTGCCGTGAAGGGGAACCAAAGTGTTTTATTCAATCGTCCCGCCTTCTTACCTTTTTAACGGTGCTTTTGCAAGGATAAAAGCGTTGCCGCTTTATGGAGGGCTGTCCGGCACCGTCTTTCGAAGCCGAAGGCGCCGTTCCGCGTCCTTCAGTTCCTCCGGGGTGTTGATCCCCATGACGTCGTGGGGGTCCGGGCAGACCATGGACGCCGTCTCGTATCCTCTTTCCAGGGCGATTTGGAAGATGTCCGTCAGGTAGTATTCCCCCTGGGCGTTGTCGTCGGTGATCCGGGAAACGGCATCGAAGAGGAAACGCCCGTCGGCGCAGTAGATTCCCGTGTTGATTTCCTTCACTTCCCTCTCTTCTTGCGTGGCGTCCCGTTCTTCCACGATTCGAAGGACCCGCCCGTCGGCTGTTTTGACGACCCTGCCGTAACGGCCCGGGTCATCGAGGACCGTCGTCAGGACGGTGACGGCCGCCCCGGTGGACCCGTGGTGACCGATGAGCGCCTCGAGCGTTTTTTCCTTGAGAAGGGGGACATCCCCGCACAGAATGAGGATGTCGCCCGGAAAGGACCGGAGACATTCCCCGGCCTGGGCCACGGCATGGCCTGTCCCGCGCTGTTCGTTCTGTTCTGCGAAGAGGACCTTTCGACCCCTCAGGGCGTCCATGACGGCATCTTTCTGGTGCCCGACAACGAGGACCACCGGGTCGGCTCCGAGGTTCTCGGCCAGGTCGATGGAGTACTGAATCATGGGCCGGTTGTCCAGGGGGTGGAGGACCTTGGCCAGGGAGGACCCCATACGGGTTCCTTTACCGGCGGCGAGGATAAGGGCCGCCAGCGGCCGGGGGGACGGCGATGTTTTTTTCATGGTCACCCTTTCATCAATTCCATTCCCGGGGGCAGGATGACAAGCACGTTCCGGATGGATTTCATGTCACCGTCCTCGATGACGAAAAGGATGGGGTCCATCCGGAAGATCTCGTTTCTCTTTGGGATCTTTCCCATGCTGTTGAGAAGGAAGCCCGCCAGGGTCTCGTACTCTCCATCGGGGAAATCGACGGCGATGAGTTTCCGGAGGATTTCCATCTTCGCCTGCCCGTTGAAAAGATATTTCCCGGGCCCGACACGGCTGTAGAGGATCTGTCCCTCTTCGGTGTACTCATTTTCGATCTCCCCGACGATCTCCTCCAGGATGTCTTCGATGGTGACGATTCCCAGGGCCCCGCCGTACTCGTCCACGACGACGGCCATGTGGTTTCCCTGTTTCTGGAGTTCGAAAAGAAGAGCCATGGCCGACTTGCTCTCGGGGATGTAGAGGGGCGTTTCCTTCATGGACCCCTCGACGGTGTCCCGCGGTGCCGGGGCGTTGCCGTCCGGCGGCGTTCCGTAGAGAGCCTCCAGGATGTCGAAAGACCGGAGAATCCCGACGATGTTGAAAATCCGCTCCCGGTAGAGGGGGATCCGGGAATAGCCCCTTTCGGCGAAAAGGCCGGCCGCTTCGTGAAGGGTGGCGTCCACGGGGAGAGCCGTCATGGCGGAGAGCGGTGTCATGATCCGGCCGGCGGTGGCTTCGGTGATGTCGAAGATGCGCCCGATCATTTCCTGTTCCGTCTTGAGAATGTCACTTTCAGCCGTGTTCGTGAGAAGGTACTTGAGCCCGCCCCGGGTAATGCAGGGGTATTGAAAGATTCCGATGCCCCGGGAAAGGAGGTGGACGGCCATCCGGGATATTTTGGAAATCATGAGGACAAGGGGGTAGAGGATCCACGAAGCGATCCAGATAAACCAGGAAACACGCAGGGCGATGGTTTCGGCGTGCTGCTGAAAAACGCTCTTCGGCACGATCTCGCCGAAAACGAGCAGAAGGGGGATCATGACCGCCGCGGTGATCCGTTCCCCTTCGGCGGGACCGAAGAGGGAAATGAAGAAAACCGTGGCGAGGGCCGTGTTGGAAACGACGCACAGGTTTGTCCCCGTCAGGGTCGTGGAGAGAAACCACTCGGGCCGTTCCATGAGATCCAGGGTGATCCGGGCGGATCGCGACCCTCTGCGGGCATGCCCCCGTATCTTGTTGATGTCCGAGGACACCAGCGCTATTTCACCTCCCGAGAACAGGCCTTCCAGAAGGAGAAAGAGCAAGACGAGCGTGAGAATCAGGAGGTCATCCACGGGGTGGTTCCTCCCCCGTCCGACGGACCCGAAGCCGGAGAATCCGGGTGCGCCCGATCTTTTCCACCTTGAAAACCAGGTTACCGTAAGCCACCTCGTTCCCCCTCTGGGGAAGGGCCCCGAAAAGATGGAAAACGAGACCTCCGATGGTGTCAAAGTCCTCTGCGGGAAGGGAAGTGCCGAGCATTTCGTTGAACTTCTCGATGTCCGCGGTGCCCGCGACGACCCAGGTCCCGTCGCCCAGAGGGTGAAAGCCTTTCTCGTGTTCACGGAACCCGTCGGAAAAATCCCCCACCAGGGTTTCCAATATGTCGCTCATGGTGACGAGACCCTCGACACCGCCGAACTCGTCCACCACGATGGCCATCTGCATTTTTCTGGCCTGCAGGTCCCGCATGACGTTTTCGGCGCTTCTCTCGAGAGGGATGTAGTGGGGTTTTTTCAAAATCTTCCTGACGGAAAAGGCCTTTTTCCCTTTCCGGATTTCGGCGAGAAGATCCCGCGCGTGGAGGATCCCCCGTATGTCGTCCCGGTCGGCGCCGTACACCGGCGCCCGGGAGAAACGGGACCGGATCATTTCTTTCGCCATGGCGTCGGGGGTCATGGAGACGGGAAGGCAGAACATGTCCACCCGGGGAATCATGATTTCCTCGGCGGTAATGTCCGACAGTTCGAAAACCCGGTGGATCATCTTTTTCTGGGCCTCCTGGAGGGCCCCTTCCCGGTGGCCGGCATCGACGAGAGAAATGAATTCCTCTTCCATGACCGCCGGTGCGGGTGTGGTGATTCCCCGCCCGAGAAGATGGACGAAGAGATCGGAAATCTTTTCAAGAACGAAGACGGCGGGGCGTATGACCAGGGAAAAGACGGTCAGGGGGAGGGACACGAAGGAAGAAAAACGAATGGGGTAATTGACCGCCAGAACTTTGGGGAGAGCCTCCCCGAAAACAAGGATCGCCGTCGTCGTAACGGCTATGGAGACCCATTTCCCCGCAGGACCGAAAAGGGTCAGAAAAAAGGACGTGGCGATGACGGCGATGGTGATGTTCACCGCCTCGTTTCCAACGAGAATGGAGATAAGAAGCCGCCTCGGGCGGGCCAGGAGGCGGCGGACGAAGGCCGCGAAGGGACTCCGGTCCTCTTCCATCTTGTGCAGATGGAGGGGAGACAGGAAAAAAAGAGACGCCTCCGAACCGGAGAAGAAACCGGACAGAAAAAGGAGGGAAAAAAGGATGACGAGTTCGAAGGGAATCGGAAAATCCAACGGCTCAACAACCCGACGGCAAATATTCATGTTCCGGGAGGCCGTCCCTACCCCCGGTATCCTGGCGTGCCGGCCCGCTGCCGGACCTCTTATTTTAACTACCTTCATCGGGGGGAAATGTCAACATGGAACCCGGGGATGTTGAGACCCCCGGCAGGCCTCGCCGTTCCCCGGTGTCCACCCGCCGGCGCTGGTCTTTTCGGGGGGATTCATCCCATTTGACGGGAAAATCATATTCCGATATAGTTCTGCCAGTTTCCGTCTTTCGGACCGGGAGGGGATCATGGTTCGCATACTTCTCATAGGCAACGGGGCGAGGGAGCACGTCCTCGCAGAAACCGCCGTCCGCTCACATTACGAGCCTCAGCTTTTTTCTTACATGAAGGCGAACAACCCGGGTATCGCGGGCCTGTCCGCGGAAACGGCAATCGGCTCCTACGGGGACCGGGAGGGCCTTGGCCGTTTCTGCCGGGGAAAGGACATCGATTTCGCCGTCATCGGGCCCGAGGACCCCTTGAACGGGGGCGTGGTCGATTTCCTCGCGTCCCTGGGAATCCCTTCGGTGGGACCGACGAAAAGCCTGGCCCGCCTCGAGACGTCCAAGACTTTCACGAGAAACCTCCTCGAGAAATACGGCATACCAGGGAACCCCCGGTTCCGGGTTTTCGGAGACGAACGGGGAATCGAACCGTTCATGGCCGGGCTGGAAGCGGTCGTGGTGAAACCGGACGGCCTGACAGGGGGGAAGGGCGTTCTCGTGCAGGGCGACCACTTCGCTGACAGGAAAGAAGCTCTCCAACATTGCCGGGCTATTTTGAAGGCGCACGGGTCGGTCATCGTGGAGGAGAAACTGGAAGGGGAAGAGTTCTCCCTCCAGTGCCTGTGCGACGGGAAAACCGTCGTCGCCACGCCGCCCGTCCAGGATCACAAGCGGCGGTTCGTGGATGATCGGGGGCCCAACACGGGAGGCATGGGGTCTTACTCGGCGGAAGACCATCTCCTTCCGTTTTTGAAGAGTGAAGACGTGACGGCGGGACTCGGGATCACCGAGGCCATCGCCGACGCTCTCCGCCGGGAAACGGGGGACCTTTACAAGGGAGTCATGTACGGCGGGTTTATCGTCACCGCGGGCGGCGTACGGCTTCTCGAGTACAACGCCCGGTTCGGCGACCCCGAGGCCATGAACGTCCTGCCCCTTCTGAAGACCGATTTCGTGGACCTATGCCGGGCCATTATCGACGGGACCCTGGGGGACCTCGACGTGACCTTCGAGAAGAAGGCCACCGTGTGCAAATACGTGGTGCCCCGGGGATACGGCCTTCCGGCGGACCACCCCGACGCCCGTTCCACGGCGGCGAAAATCGACGTGGGGGACGTGAAAGGGGCGAGGCTGTACTATGCCTCGGTGGACCGCCGCCCCGACGGTCTCTACATGAGCACCTCCCGGGCCATCGGCGTCGTGGGGATCTCCGAGACCCTGGAAAAGGCCGAGAACATGGCCGAGGAAGCCGTTTCCGCCATCGGGGGACCGGTAGACCACCGGCCCGACATCGGGACGAAGCCCCTTCTGGAAAAGCGGGTCCGGCACATGGAAAAAATCCGTTCCGGGGCCTGAGACAGGGCCTCGTCCGAAATAGATGAACCTGCAGGCCGGGGCCGATCCTGCGGGGTCACTTTTTTCAGCGGCCGGCATTATCGACACCACAAGAAAGGATTTCGAAGGATGAACCATCCGATTCGAAGAGCGCTCATCAGTGTCACCGACAAGCGGGGCATTGTGGAATTCGCCCGGGAGCTTCAAGCCCTGAAAGTGGAGATTCTCTCCACGGGGGGCACCGCCCGCCAACTGGCGGAAAACGGGATCCCCGTCGTCGAGGTTTCGGACTACACGGGGTTTCCCGAAATGATGGACGGGAGGCTGAAGACCCTCCATCCGAAAGTCCATGGGGGAATCCTTTTTCTCCGGGATCAGGAAAATCATCGGGCGGCTGCGGAAAAGCACGGGATTCTCCCCATCGACATGGTGGTGATCAACCTCTACCGCTTCGAGGAAACGGTGGCGAAACCGGGGTGCACCCTGGAAGAGGCCGTGGAAAATATCGACATCGGCGGGCCCGCCATGATCCGCGCGGCGGCGAAAAACCACCCCTTCGTGACCGTGGTGACCGATCCCGCGGACTATGGGAAAATACTGGAAGAACTTCGGGTGGGGGGCGGGACCGTTTCCCGGGACCTCAATTTCGAGATGGCGAAAAAGGCGTTTCAGCTCACCGCCCGGTATGACGGGGCCATTTCCAATTACCTGGGAGGGTTCCGGCAAGGGGAGCCCCGGGAGTTTCCCGACACCCTGACGGTCCAGTTCGTCAAGGCTCAGGACCTCAGGTACGGTGAGAACCCGCACCAGAAGGCGGCTTTTTACCGGGAATGGGACATCCTGCCCGCTTCCATCAGCGGGGGGCGGCAGCTCCAGGGAAAGGAACTGTCCTACAACAACATCATGGACGGCGACGCCGCCTGGCAGATGGCGTCCGATTTCGACGCCCCCGCGGCGGTGGTCATGAAGCACGCCAATCCCTGCGGGGCGGCCCTGTCCGGGAGCAGCCTCGCCGAGGCTTACCGGAAAGCCATGGAAACGGATCCCGTGGCGGCCTTCGGGGGGATAGTCGCCCTGAACCGGCCGGTGGACGGGAAAACAGCGGAGGAACTGGCCAAGACCTTCCTGGAAGTGATCCTGGCCCCGGGTTTCGATCCCGAGGCCCGGGCCATCCTCGAGGCCAGGAAGAATGTCCGGCTCCTGGAAATTTCCCCCGCCGCCATCGGTTCCCGCCGGGAGTTCGATTACCGCCGGGTGAAGGGGGGCCTTCTCGTTCAGGACCGGGACCAGGAGAGGGACGACCTTCGACGCGCCGCGGTGGTGACGAAGCGCCCTCCCACGGAAGAGGAATACCGGGCCTTGGATTTTGCGTGGCGGGTGGTGAAGTACGTCAAGTCCAACGCCATCGTCCTGGCAAGGGAAAACCAGCTCGTGGGGGTCGGCGCCGGCCAGATGAGCCGGGTGGACTCGGTGCGGATCGCCGTGATGAAGGCAAACCTCCCGACACAGGGGACGGTTCTCGCCTCCGATGCCTTCTTCCCTTTCCGGGACGGGGTCGATCTCGCCGCCCAGGCAGGCGTGACGGCCGTCGTCCAGCCCGGCGGCTCGGTCCGGGATGAAGAGGCCGTCCGGGCGGCGGACGACCACGGCATGGCCATGATCTTTACGGGACGGCGGCATTTCCGCCACTGAGAAATGCGAGGCCGTTTTCCGGGGGAGGAAAGCCCATGGAAGGGGATAAACCGATTGTCAGTATCGTCATGGGAAGCGACACGGACCTGGAGATCATGAGGGAAGCCGCCCTCGTTCTCGAAACGTTCGCCGTTCCTTTCGAGTTCTTTCTCACGTCAGCCCACCGAACGCCGGAGCGGACGGCGGCCTATGCCGACGGGGCGCCGGGCCGCGGCATCCGGGTGTTTATCGTTGGCGCCGGGGCGGCGGCCCACCTGGCGGGAGTCATCGCTTCGCGAACCCTGCTTCCCGTCATCGGGGTTCCCGTCGATTCCACCGCCCTTCAGGGTCTCGATGCCCTGCTTTCCACCGTCCAGATGCCCGGCGGGATTCCCGTTGCAACCATGGCCATCGGGAAGGCGGGAGCGAAAAACGGGGCGCTTCTGGCGGTCGGGATCCTGGCGCTGGCTGATGGCGGTCTCAGGGAAAAACTTCGGGCCTATCGGAAGCGGCTGGCCGACGAGGTCGAAAACAAGCAGGCGACCCTCCGATGGAAATCCTGAAAATCCCGCCCGGGCATCTTGAGGGGGAGGCTCTCGACAGGGCCGTGATGCTCCTCCGGGAGGGCCGGGTGCTGGCCTTCCCCACGGAAACCTTTTACGGGCTGGCCTGTGATGGAAAAAACGAGAAGGCCGTGGCCCGTCTCTTCGAGATCAAGGGCCGCAGTTTCGACAAACCCGTTCCCGTCATCATCGGGGACCGGGAGGCCCTGGAAGGTCTCGTGGCGGAAATTCCATGGGAGGCGGAAAAACTCATGGAAGCCTTCTGGCCCGGACCTCTCACCCTCGTCCTGAAGGCCCTTCCGACCGTGAACGGAAGGCTCACCGCGGATTCCGGGAAGATCGGCGTCCGCCTTTCGAGCCATCCCCTGGCCCGCCGCCTGGCCCGGGGGCTCGGCGGTCCCGTAACGGCCACGAGTGCCAATCGGGCGGGGGAAAAGGAATGTTCTTCCGCCGACGAGGTGCTGTCGGCCCTGGGGGACCGGATCGACGGTCTTGTCGATGGCGGGAGGACCCCTGGCGGAAAGGGATCCACCCTTGTGGATGTCACCGCGCACCCCCCGGCGATTCTCCGGGATGGGGTTATTTCAGCCGACCGGATCTGGAGCATTCTTGGGTGAAGTGAAGCAGGTTGCCGTCCTCGCCCAGGGCGATGAGCTTGTCCCCTTTGTCGATGATATAGGAGGCCGACGGGTTGTAAATCATCTGCCCCGATTCCTTTTTTACGGCCACGATGATGAGGCCATAGTGGTGGCGGATTTCCGACGCTTCCAGAGACTTGCCCGCCAGGGGCGACCCTTCCCCGATATCCACTTCCTCCATCCGGAGTTCCAGGCTCTGCCTTTTTGTTGTGATTTCAATGAAGTCCAGCATGGCCGGCCGGAGAATGGCAAGGGCCATTTTCATGCCGCCCTCGACGTACGGGGACATGACGCGGTCCGCTCCCGCCTTGAGAAGCCGCCGCTCGGAAATCTCATCCACCGACCGGGAAAGAATGAAAATCCGGGGGTTCAGTTCCTTGGCCGCCAGGATGACATAAAGATTTTCAGCGTCCGTGGGGAGGACGCAAACGATGCCCCGGGCCCTTTCGATGCCCGCAGAGAGAAGCACCCGGTCTTCCGTGGCGCTTCCCCGGATGTACATGAGACCCTCGTCCTCGATCTTTTCAATGACAGCCTGATCTTTCTCGACGACAATGAAGGGGACTTTTTCCCGGGCCAGTTCCTGGCTGATGAGGTATCCCATTCTCCCGCAGCCACAGATGATGTAGTGGTCTTTTATGGAGTTGATCTTCTTTTCCAATTTGCCCCTCCCGAGGACTTTCTTGATCCGGCCTTCCACGAGATTTTCCATGACCAGGGTGACCGAATAGGCCATGGCGCCGACACCGAAAGCGACGAGAAAAATCGTAAACAGGCGGCCGGGCAGGCTGACAGGGTGAAAATCACCGTACCCCACGGTGGCGAGGGTGATGATGGTCGTGTAAAAGGCGTCGAGAAAAGACCACCCTTCAAGAAGATGATAGCCCAGGGTCCCCGTGACGAAAATGAGGAACAGGATAATGACGGAAAGACGGATCTTGTCGGTCACGGCGCTGGGAAGTCCCTGTTTCTCCTGTTACGAAGAAGGTAACGTTTCGATGGTGTACTCCGCGGCGTTTTCCGGCGGATCGGTGATGACGATCATGAAGGGGACCGTTCCCTCGGGAGGAACCTGAACATTGGGAAAATTCCTGCCCTCCGGGGTGTCGAGGATGGCCGTCATCTCCTCCGGATCAAGGGTCCGAAGTTCTTCTTCCGTGAGGATGTTTCCCCCGCGGGACACGCTTTCCCTGACCGTTTCCCCCTTCGAATCGAGAATCCTGGCGCGGGCGCGGATAGCGGGGAGTGTTTTGGCCGTGTTGTTCACCGCCACGCCCCGGATCACCATGAGTCGCCCCGCTTCCGTGTTTGCGAGAAAGTGTTCTTCAACGGCGGTGAAGGAGACGGGGGTTTGCCTCGCGAAAGGAAGCAGGTTTCGCACGGGATCGACGACGCGGTCCAGGAGGGTTCGGGCGGCTTCAGGCTGAAGAATGGCGTAGCCCCCGGCGAGAAGAAGCAGGAAGAGAAGGAAATAAAATAGTTTTTTCAGCGGGGAGGTCCTGTCCGCCTCGACGGAGTCGTTTTCCCCTTCCGCGATAAGCTTTTCCAGGTCCCGTTCGGCCTCCCTGGCGGCCTCCTCCTCCGGCGAGACAGTCCTTTCCGCCTCCTGAACGGGTTCCCCGGACGCCTGTTCCGGGGGCGTCATGTCTCCCCCCGTTTCCGCCTGGAAGGGAACAGCCCGCTCCGCTTCCCCGGCTCCGGTGATCGGCGCTTTTTCCTCAGGCGCTGTCTCCTTTTCCGGGTTCCGGAGAAAAAAAACATGCCGGCATCGGGTGCACCGAAGCCAGGCCCCTTCGCCCCGGAGATTCTCCCGGTCAAAACGGTACTTCGTGCGGCATCGACGGCATTCTACGATCACGGCCCCCTCCTTCCTCAGGGTTCATCAAGGACGCAGACATCGGGCAGATAGCGGAATTTTTCATCAAAATCCAGTCCGTATCCCACCACAAACCCCCCGGGAATAGTGAATCCCACGTACTCGGCATCGATTTCCGTCTCCCGCCGCTCTTTCTTGTCCAGAAAGGCGCAGATGGCCACGGAGCGGGGCCCCCTCTTTTTAAGGGCCTCTTTCAGATACGCCAGGGTCGTTCCCGTGTCGATGATGTCCTCCACGAGGAGGACGTCCCTGCCCGAAACGGGCAGGGAGATGTCCTTCGTGATGGTCAGGGCGCCTGAACTGACCTTGGCGGATCCGTAACTCGACGCCGCGATGAAATCGATGGTGTGGGGGACGGACAGGTTCCGGACCAGGTCGGCCAGAAAAACGAAGGAACCCTTCAGGACACCGACGATCAGAAGATCCCTGTTCTCGTAGTCCCGGGAGATTTCCTCGGCCAGCGCGGCGACCCGCCGGGTGATGTCGTCCCTTCCGATGAGAACGGCCGGTGTCTTTTTTTCCATCGCCTCCCCCTTCATAGGGCTTCTATAGCCCATGTCACGCCCACCGTCAATCCTGGAATGACGGCTTCTTTTTCCGTCTTCGCCACAGCCGTATCGTGGTCTCGATCCGGTTTTCAGGGTGCCGCCGGCCCTTTGTTTCCGGTGTATGCCTTCACAAAAGCGTCTATTTTCTCCTCGATCGCCCGTTCCGCCGCCCGGAGATCGCCCTTTCCGGTGACCTGGGTGGTGAGGCTCACGAGGATCCGGTCATAGGGCGATCGGTCGCATCCGAACTGTTCGTAGGGAATGTGGTGGATCATGTACTGAGAGCCGTCGAAGTAATACTTCCCGAACCGGTTCGTTTCGGGGGAACGGAAAGGCCAGGTGAGCTTCAGGGAGAAGAAACCCAGGGCGATGCTCCGGAACGGTTCCTCCCGGAAGATCCGGGGGTCCGGCGTTTCTCCCACCCGATCGCTGACGATCCGGAAATATTCCTTGACGAGGTCGATGTCGGTGATGCAAAGACCGTAAAGGTACCAGTCGTCGATGACATGCAGGACCGCCTGCTGTTCCTGTCGGGAAAGGAAGTGGTAGCTGGGGCAGAAATGGCCGTCGCAAAGGTCCCGGCCATAAAAGGAGACGTCCCGCAGGTCGTTGCCCCCGTTCATGTTCGGGTGAAGAAGACACCCCACCCGGGTTTCCGCTTCGTTGAGGAACCCCGCGTATTCGCAGCAGTAGATGACGGGGTAGATCCTGGCCTGGGGTTCCCTTCTCCGGATTTCGTGGGAGAAAAGGAGAAGGTCTTTTTCGCCGCGAACCATTTCCCGGAACAGGCGGGTTCTTTTTCGAAGGCGCGCCGTGAGGGCCTCCCGGCTGCTGTTCCGGTAGTTATAGAGGCCGCAGCAGGCCGCGCAGGATTTTCCCTCGTCGGGCTGGCACAGATGGATTACGGGACAATGGGTCATAGCGGTTTTTTTCACCGGCCCTTCGTTTCGGTCGATGGCTGCCTTATATCGGCAAGGGGGAGAAAAGGCAAGGCCCTGTCAAAAAGGAGGAGGTCCATGGCCCTGGAGATTGAGAGGCGTTTTCTTGTTTCCGATCCCTCCATTGTGGCGGGACGGAAGGGGGTATCCATCCGCCAGGCGTTTCTGGAGCTGAAGAAAGAGGGGGTTCTCCGGATCCGGGTGGCCGGGGAACGGGCGTTCCTGACCCTGAAGGTCCTCCGGACGGCGGTGACCCGGATCGAGTATGAATACGAAATTCCCCTGAAAGACGGCGAAGAGATGTTCGGACTCTGTGATTTTCCCCCCATGGAAAAAGAACGATACAGGGTTTCCTTTGAAGACAGGGTGTGGGAAATCGATGTTTTCCGGGGGGGAAACGAAGGACTCGTTATCGCCGAAATCGAACTTGAAAAGGAGGGTGACGTCTTTGCGGTGCCGCCCTGGGCGGGCCGGGAGATCACCGGGGACTTCCGGTACCTGAACACCCACCTCTACCGTCACCCCTACCGGTCGTGGCGGCGATGAAGTCCGCCATGCGCCGGAGGACCGCCTCCCGGGCCTGCTGATGGGGGATGTGGCCGCATCGGGGAATCAGCCAGGCATCGGCGGAACCGGGGGTCTTCCCGGCGATGGCCTCTACCTGGGCGGGGGTGCCGTATTCGTCCTCTTCCCCCTGGATGACGAGAAGGGGACAGCGGATTTCCGCCAGGTCGTCTTCCACGTTCCACGCCCGGAACCGGGGGTCGAGCCAGGTGTCCGCCCAGTTGTGAAAAACGCCGGCGGTGTTCTTCCCGTGGTAGGCGGCGAGGCGTTTCCCGAGATCGGTCCGGTTGAAGAGGTCCACGGCCTTCCGGATACCTTCGAGGGTGACCGGTTCGACGAAGACGTGGGCGGCCTCGGTGATGACGGCGGTCACCTTTTCCGGAAACCGGGCGGCAAAAAGGAGGGCGATGGTGCCGCCGTCGCTGTGTCCGATGAGGACGGGTTTTTCGATCCCCTGATTTTCAAGAACGTTCGGGAGCGATCGGTGGGCTTCCTCGTGGAGATACTCTGGCCCCCGGGGCGTTTCGAGGGGTTCCGATTTTCCGTGGCCCCGGCGGTCGAAAACGAACCCGGCATGCCCCGTCCGGTCGCACAGAAGGCCGGGGAAGTCCTTCCACTGGGCCACGCTTCCGAGGCCCTCGTGAAGGAAGACGAGAACGGGTTTCTTCCCGTCCCGGCGGTGCCACTCGCCGTAGAGGCGACCAACGCCGGCGTTGAAAAAGAGGGGGTTCCCCTTCGCTTTCATGAACAGGGGCCTTTCGGGAAAACGAAATCACATAGAAAAACACAATAGCGCAAAACGGGATGACCTTCAAGGTGCCATGATCCTGCTCGGGATGAGCCGGCCGGCGGGCCACAAATAAATGTGCCGACGGTCAAGATGAGGCAGGAACGGCTTACGCTGGATAAAGGGGGTTCAGGCAGATAAACCTTGAAAAAACATGGCGGATATATTATATAATTTAGTTTTCAATCCATACACGGGAGCTGGACCATGCTCGAGATTGAAGACCTTCAGGTAAAATTGGGGGATCGTGAGATCCTGACCCACATCGATCTGGAAATCAAGACCGGTGAAACCCACATTCTTTTCGGACCGAACGGCTCCGGGAAGACCTCCCTTCTCATGGCCATCATGGGTTACCCCCAGTACCGGGTCACGGCCGGCAAGATCCGGTTCAAGGGCGAGGACATCACCGACATGCCCATCGATGAGCGGGCCAAGCTCGGAATCGGCATGTCCTATCAGCGCCCGCCGAGCATTCACGGTCTCAAGACCCGGCAGATGGTTCAGATCTGCGGCGGGGAGAAGCCCCTTTCCCCGGAAAAGCTGGCCTCGGAGGTGAATTTCACCGACTTTCTCGACCGGGACATCAACGTGGGGTTTTCCGGTGGCGAAATCAAGCGGTCCGAACTCCTTCAGCTCATGGCCCAGGAGCCGGACCTCCTTCTCTTCGACGAGCCCGAGTCGGGCGTGGATCTTGAGAACATCGCCCTCATCGGAAACACCATCAGCAGGCTCCTGGAGAGGGACCTCAAGCCCGATCCGGTGAAGTCCTGCAAGGAGCTTGTCAAGGAAAGAAAAAGAATGGGACTCATCATCACCCACACGGGGTTCATTCTCGATTACCTGGCGGCGGACAGAGGACAGGTGCTTTACCAGGGCGTCGTCGCCTGCAAGGGGAACCCCGTCGACATCTTCCGCCAGATCAAGGAAACGGGATACGAGGAGTGCTGCCGATGCATACTTTGAAAGATAAGGCCGAGGAGGCGAAGAAACGGAAAGCGGCCCTCGGGCCGGATGTGGATCTCGATTCTTTCGACGTGACAGCCGAGGCCCATGAGCGTCTTCCGAACCTCGCCCTGGTCGGGGGCGAGGACCGGGAACGGATGATCCAGGCGGGGGTTGACATATCCGAGTCGGGACGGGCGGGGTCGTACATACAGAAGGACGGGACGGCCATTTACGCGGCGGCGAAAGACGAGGGGGTCGAGGTGATTCCCATCCGGGAAGCCCTGGAAAAGCATCAGTGGGCCCGGGATCATTACTGGAAGCTTCTTTCCGTGGACACGGACAAGTATACCGCCCGGGCTTACCTGGACCTTCACGACGGCTATGTCATCCGGGCCCTGCCGGGAAGCCGTGTGTTCTTTCCCGTTCAGGCCTGTTTATACCTGGAAAAACAGAACCTGAGCCAGAACGTACACAACATCATCATCGCCGAGGAAGGGTCGGAGCTCCACATCATCACGGGCTGCGTCACGGCGTCCCACGTGAGCCGGGGGCTCCACGTAGGGATTTCCGAGTTCTACGTGAAAAAGGACGCCAAGCTGAGCTTTACCATGATTCATCACTGGGCGGAGGACATGATGGTCCGGCCCCGTTCCGTGGGCCGCGTCGAGGAGGGGGGACTGTTCCTGAACAACTACGTGTGCATGAAACCGGTCAAGTCCCTTCAGATGTACCCCACCACCCGCCTCGTCGGACCGGGGGCGGTGGCGCGGTTTTACAGCCTTCTCGTGGGACATCCCGGATCGGAAATCGACGTGGGCGGCCGTGTCTTCCTCGAAGCGGAGGACACCCGAGCGGAAATCGTTTCCCGGGCCATCACGAACGGCGGCCATATCATCGCCCGGGGGGATCTCTCCGGGCAGAAGCCCGGTGTCAGGGGACACCTCGAGTGCCGGGGCCTGATTCTGAAGGGAGGGCTTATTCACGCCATCCCGGAACTCCGGGGGAGCGCCGACGGCGTGGAACTCTCCCATGAAGCGGCGGTGGGAAAGATCGCCCAGGAGGAAATCCTCTATCTCATGTCCCGGGGGCTGTCGGAAGACGAGGCGACATCCACCATCGTCAGGGGATTCCTGAGCGTGGACATCCCGGGCCTTCCCGAGGGGCTCAAGGCCCAGATCGACCATGCCGTCGAGGTGAGCCAGAAGAGCGTCATGTAAAGGCCGGGATCACTCGAAAACCACCGTCTTGGAGCCCGAAACGAGAATCCTGTCGGCCAGATGAAGCCGCACCGCCTTGGCAAGGACAATCCTTTCGATGTCCTTGCCTTTCATTTTGATGTCGTCGATGGAATCGCGGTGTGAAATTTCGATGACATCCTGGGCGATGATGGGACCGTCATCGAGGGCTTCCGTGACATAGTGGCTTGTCGCGCCGATGATTTTGACCCCCCGCTCGTAGGCCTGGTGATAGGGTTTCCCGCCGGCGAAGGCAGGCAGAAATGAATGGTGAATGTTGATGATCCGGTTCGGGTATCGCCTGACGAACGGGGGACTCAGAATCTGCATGTACCGGGCCAGGATGATGAGGTCGATGTTATGGTCCTTGAGTTCCGCCAGTTCCCGTTCCTCCTGGGCGGCCTTGTTTTCCGGGGTGATGGGATAGTGGCGGAAGGTGAGGCCGAACTGCTCCGTCAGGGGTTTCAGGTCTGCATGGTTGCCGATGACCAGGGGGATTTCCGCCCGGAATTCGCCCATGAGATGGCGCAGAAGAAGGTCGTAAAAGCAGTGGACATGACGGGAGACGAAGATGGCGACCCGGGGGATTTCATCGGAGAAGCGAATGTCCCACTTCATGCGAAAGCGTTCCCCCAGGGGCCGGAAGGCCTCCTTGATTTTTTCCCGGGAAACGGCGAATCCCTCGAGGTCCCACTCGATACGCATGAAAAGGATGTTTTCCGGCTGGGCCGTGTGCTGGGCGGCGTGGAGAATATTGCCGCCGTTTTCAAAAATGAAACGGGATATGGTCGCCACGATCCCCTTCTGATCGGGACAGGAAAGGAGCAAAATGGCCGTGGGGCTCTTTTCCATGAATGTTCCCCTCCATCGGAACTGGGGAACACGCCTGGCGCGGTTCCCTCGAGGGGCCGAAGTATATGGGGAAGAAAGTTTTCCGTCAACAGAAATCTCCGCGGAAAAGCCCGTCGTCTCCGGGGCCTGGGCCTCTTCGGACGGCGTTCCTGAGGGAACAGGCAAAACTGAAATAACATAAGAGGAAGCTTATATGGAACATGTCGAAACAATAACCCTCCCCAACGGCCTTGTCCTCGAGGTTCTCGATTTTTCGAGGCTCATCGCCCGGGATACGGTGCATGTGCGGATGGCCGTGAGAATGGACATCATTCCCGAGGAGCGGTTTTTCGAGAACAGGCGCCAGTGGGAGGACGTGAAGGCCGTTTTCGGTCCCGTTCTCCGCTACGAGTATCGGAAAGAGCGGACGTTCACCCCCCTGGAAAAAAGCCGGGCCGTTTTTTCGGAACTGCTGGAGGATTTCAAGAAAGACATCCTTCCCTACCTGGGGAGGCCCCAGTTTGCCGAGCGGTTCTGCCAGGCCAGGCACCGGGAGATGGAGCAGCACCCCGAGCGCTACGACCGTTTTCCCGGAAAGGCGGATTCCGCCGGCGGCGAAGGGGATGACGACCTGGACCTGGCCTCCCTGCTCCGGAAAGAAGAGGAAAAATCCCGAGGAGGATCATGATGCGAAGGAAAGTGGCGGTTATCGGCGCGGGGTTCGTGGGCACCATGACGGCCCAGCGCATGGCGGAGCGGAACCTGGCCGACGTGGTGCTGGTGGATATCGTGGAGGGCCTGCCCCAGGGACGGGCCCTGGACATGGCCCAGTCGGCGGCCCTGGAAGGACTGGACGGCGCCGTCGTGGGGACCAATGATTTTTCCGCCGTGGCGGGCGCGGAAATCGTTGTATTCACGGCCGGTTTCCCCCGAAGCCCGGGGATGAGCCGGGAGGAGCTGGCGTCGAAGAACGGGAGTATTGTCCGCACCGTGGTGGAAAAAATCGTGAAGGCCGCCCCCGGTGCCATGATCATCATGGTGACGAACCCTCTCGATGTGATGACCCATCTTGCCTGGCGCGTTTCCGGCCTTCCGCCCGAGCGGGTATTCGGCATGGGGGGCGTCCTCGATTCGGCCCGGTACCGGTATTTTCTTTCCGAAGCGACGGGGGTTTCCGTCCGGGACATCGAGGCCCTCGTTCTGGGCAGTCACGGCGACACCATGGTCCCCGTGGACCGGTACACCACCGTGAAGGGTGTCCCCATCCTTCACTTTCTCGAAAAGGAAACCCTCGATCGCATCATCGAGAGAACCAAAAACGGCGGCGCCGAGATCGTGAAGCTCCTGAAGACGGGAAGCGCCTGGCACGCGCCATCGTCCGCCGTGACCGTCATGGTGGAAGCCGTTCTCCGGGACAGTGGGCGCCTTTTTCCCGTTTCCGCTTACGTCAACGGGGAATACGGCATCCGGGAGATTCACATCGGGGTCCCCGTGAGGCTCGGGGCCGGCGGCGTGGAGAAGGTCTACGAGATTCCCCTGGAAGAGGCGGAACGGGCGGCCCTCAGGCGTTCGGCGGAGGTGGTCCGGGAAACCTTCGCATCTCTCCGTGAAAGGACGTGACCATTCTTGGGGAATGACAAAATGAGAGAAATGTCCTTTCGGGACGATATACTGCCCTTCGTGGAAAAACCGGGCCGTTACGTGGGCGGCGAGGTGAACGCCTCGCGAAGAAGGCCCTCGGAGCGCACCCTGAACGTGGTCCTGGCCTTCCCGGACACCTACGAGGTGGGCATGTCCCACGTCGGCCTCCAGATTCTGTACGGTCTTCTCCGGGAAAACCCGGCCATTGTCCCGGAACGGGTCTTCGCTCCCTGGCCCGACATGGAGAGGCGGATGCGGAAAAAGGGCCTTCCCCTGGTGTCTCTCGAGTCCGGGACACCCCTGCACCGGTTCGATGTGGTCGGGTTCTCTCTCCAGTACGAACTCTCTTACACCAATGTCCTGGCCATGCTGGATCTCGGGGGAATTCCTCTCTTCGCGAAAGACCGCCATGGCGAAGTCCCCCTTGTCATCGCCGGGGGGCCGTCGGCATTCAACCCCCTGCCCACGGCACCGTTCGTGGACGCCTTCGTCATCGGGGAAGGGGAAGAGGCCCTGCTGGAAATCACCGGGCTCCTGGGGGCGATGAAAGGGACGAAGGCCCGGCGGGAAGAAAAGCTTCGCCGGCTCGGGGACATCGAGGGGGTCTACGTCCCCCGGTTCCACGGCCGGGAAAAGACGATACGCAAGCGGGCCCTGGCGAATCTCGCCGCCTGGAGGGAGCCCCGGAAGCCGGTTGTTCCCGTCATCCGGACCGTTCATGACCGGGTCACCCTGGAAATCGCCCGGGGGTGCACCAGGGGGTGCCGCTTCTGCCAGGCCGGCATGGTCTGGCGGCCGGTCCGGGAGAGGCCCGCCGCAACGATCCTGGACATGGCCGACGCCATGATCGGCGCCACCGGGGGAGACGAAATTTCCCTTCTTTCGTTGAGTTCAGGGGATTACACCGCCATCGGCGATCTCATGGGCACCCTCATGGACCGCTGCGTCCGGGAAAAAGTCGCCCTGGCCCTGCCGTCGCTGCGGGTGGAAACCCTGACAGACAGGCTGATACAGGAAATCCGCAGGGTCCGAAAAACGAGCTTTACCCTGGCTCCGGAAGCGGGGACCCGGAGACTCCGGGAGGTGATCAACAAGGGAAACCGGGAAGAGGACCTGCTGAAAACGGCATCGGCGGTATTCGACGCGGGCTGGCGGTCCCTGAAACTGTATTTCATGATGGGCCTTCCCACGGAAACCCGGGAAGACCTGGAGGGAATTGCCGATCTGGCCTTCAAGGTCCTTCGGGAGGGCGGTTTCAGGCGGCAGGTCACGGTGAGCCTGTCCACCTTCGTCCCCAAGCCCCACACCCCCTTCCAGTGGGCTCGGCAGCTCACGACGGGGGAGATCCGGGAAAGACAGGATTTTTTCAGGAAGAGGATGGGACACCGGAATGTGAACCTCAGGTGGCACGACGGTTCCATGAGCCTTCTCGAGGGTCTCCTGTCACGGGGCGACGAGAGCCTAGGCGCCCTCGTCCACGAGGTCTTCCGGCGGGGATGCCGCATGGATGGCTGGGGCGAGCAGTTTTCCTTCGCCCCCTGGGAATCGGCCATGGCGGACCTCGGGATCGTTCCGGAAAGGCTTCTCGACGAAAGGGACCGGGACGCTCCCCTTCCCTGGGACTTCGTCGATGCCGGGGTCCATCGGGCCTTTCTCGCGGCGGAGTACGAAAAGGCCCTTCGGGGGGAAGAAACGGCCGACTGCCGGACCGGGCCCTGCACCGGGTGCGGCGCCTGCACGAAGGAAATCGGCATCGTCCTGGAAAAGAAACACCCCGGCATGCCGGAAGACCGGTCCCCCTCGCCGGCGCCGGTGGAATCCCGGCAGGATTCGAGGCGGTACCGTGTCCGTTTTGCCAAGAAAACAGAAGGCCGTTTCCTGTCTCATCTCGAAACGGCGGCCGCCCTGGTTCGGGCATTCCGAAAGGCGGGGGTGCCTTTCCGGTTTTCCGAGGGGTATCACCCCCAGCCCAGGATATCCTTCACCGACGCCACCCCCGTGGGAATGGAAAGTTTCTGCGAGTATGCCGAGCTTTCCCTCCGGGCGCCCCTTGCCCCCGGGGATGTCCTGGCGGCCGTCAACGACGGCCTGCCCGCAGGTCTCGAGGTCCTCTCCATAGAGGAGGCAGGACCGGGCACCCCGTCCCTGGGAGCCTCCATCGGGGGATATGTTTACTTTGTCGATTTCACCCCCGCTCTGACCCTGACACCGGAAGAAACGGAAGGACGGATACAGGAATTCATGAAAAAAGCGAGCGTCAAAACCTGGAAAAATCGCAAGGGAAAAAACCGGGAGCAGGACCTCCGGGCGCCTGTCCGTCTTTTCACCCGGAACGGGCCCGGAAACGATCTTCGCATGGAAATGACGTTCCTCGAGGGTGGTACCAGAAATCCCCTCGACGTCGTAACCCATGTCTTCGGTCTTGAGGAGGAAGCCGCCCGGGCGGTCCGGATCGTCAAAGAGGAAGCCCTGTTTTCCCGGCGGGAGGAAGACCATGTCTAAAGAGATGATCATCAACTGTTCCGACCACGAGACACGGATCGCCATACGGGACAGCCATGTCCTCTCCAGTCTCTATATCGAGCGGGCCGACGAAAACACACTGGCGGGCAATATTTATGTAGGAAAAGTTCTCCGGGTTCTTCCGGGCATGCAGGCAGCCTTCGTGGACATCGGCCTGGAACGGGCCGCCTTCCTCCATGCTTCGGACACCTCTCACGATGTCTCGGACCTCGATTTTCTCGTTACCGAAGAAGGGGAGATCCTCGACCGGGAGGAAGAGTCCTTCGATCGGAAATGGTACGAGCGGGTCGCGGGTTACCAGATCGAGGATCTCTTGAAGGAGGGACAGGAGGTTCTCGTTCAGATCGCCAAGGAGCCCCTGGGGACCAAGGGCGCCCGGGTGACGACCCACATCTCCCTTCCGGGCAGAAAGCTCGTGCTCATGCCGACGGTGAAACACATCGGCATCTCCCGTCAGATCCGTGACGAAAACGAGAGAAAGCGGCTGAAGGACCTCCTGGAAGACCTGCAGCCCGAGGAGGGGTATGGTCTCATCGCCCGCACGGTGAGCGAGGGCAAGAACCGGGAAGAACTGAAGGCCGATGTGGAATACCTGGTCCGGCTCTGGGAGGCCATTCGCAAAAAGAGGGGCCGGGTGGGGGTCCCGGGGCTTGTTCACAAGGACATGGGCATGACCCTCCGGGCGATCCGGGATTTCTACACGGAGGAAATGGACCGGATCGTCATCGATTCCCGGGAGGAATACCAGAAGGTCATCGACTTCATGGAAACCTTCCTTCCCGGGGTTGCCTACCGCCTCGAACTCCACGAGGGGGAAATTCCCCTCTTCGACGCCTTCGGCATGGAGCTGGACATCAAGAGAATCCTCAACCGGAAGGTCTGGCTCAAGTCCGGCGGTTACATCACCATCGAGGAGACGGAGGCCCTCACGGCCATCGACGTGAACACGGGGAAATACGTGGGGAAACGAAACCTCGAGGAAACCATCCTGAGCACCAACCTGGAGGCGGTGAAAGAGATCGCCTACCAGCTCCGGGTCCGGAATATCGGCGGGATCATCATCATCGACTTCATCGACATGGAGGATGAGGAAAACCGGGAGAAGGTCTTTCAGGCCCTCTCGGAGGAGATGGTGAAGGACAAGAACAGGACGAACATACAGAAGATCTCGCCCCTCGGCCTCATCGAGATGACACGCCAGCGGAAAGGGAAAAGCCTGGAGAAGATTCTCTGCGAGCCCTGCCCCTGCTGCGAGGGGAAGGGAGTTCTCAAGTCCCGGGCCTCGGTCTGCTACGAGATTTTCAGGGAGATCCGCCGCCGCGTGCCGGGCGTGGAAAAGAAGATCTCCGTTCTTCTGAACCCCGACGTGGCCGACTTTCTCCTGGAAGATGAAAAGGGAACCCTGGAAAAGCTGGAGAAGGAGCTGAACAAAAAAATCCTTATCAAGGTCATGCCCGATTTTCACCAGGAGCACTTCGAAATCGTCGCCGCCGGCTGACTCCCGCCTTCCCGTCCGGACTTTCAGCTGTCCATGATGGCACGGCTCCCCTCGTCGAAGGCCGCCAGGTTGACCGCCAGGTGTTCCGCCGCCACCCGCGCCGTGATAGCCCGCTCAAAGTCCCGCCGGTCGAAGGGAAGGATCCCCAGGCCGTGAAGGGCGCCGAGCATGACGATGTTCGTGAGAATGGGGTTTCCCAGCGCCAGGGCCTTCTCTGTCCCGTCAATGAACCGGGCCCCGGGGAGGATCCGGAGGACGGCTTCCCTGAGGGTGTCCGGAGAGGGGTATTCCAGTTCTCCCCGGATGACGCCGACCGGGTAAATCGGGCGGGTGTTCGTCAGGAGCACGACGTCGGGGTTTCCGTAACCCGCAAGGACCCGCAGGGCCTCCACCGGTTCGAGGGACACGATGACGTCGGCCCTTCCCCGGGGGATCTGGGGGCTCGACACCGTTTCCCGGGACATCCGGACGTGGCTCATCACCGATCCTCCCCGCTGGGACGCCCCGAAGGTTTCCCCGATGGTTACGAAGAAGCCCTTTTCGGCGAGCATGGCTCCGAGAAGCCTGGAAGCCAGGACGTTCCCCTGGCCGCCGACACCGGTGATGACGACGCTGAAAGGGTCACGAACGAAGGGCTGGGCGGGCGTCATCAGGACACCTCCTTTTTCACGATGGCCCCGGCGGGACAGATGTCGGCACAGACGCCGCAGCCGGCACAGATGATCTCATCGATCCGGCTCGACCCCTTCTCCTGGTCCCAGACGAGGCCGGGGCACCCGAAGATACGGGTGCACAGGCGGTCGCAGCCGCAGCTTTCGCCGCGGCACCGGTCCTCGTCTACGGCCATCTCGTATTTCCGGTGCCCCCGCCTCTCGGGGCTGAGCGCGCATGCCTGCTTGAGAACGAGTACCTTGGCGCCTTCCCCGTATTCGAGAAGGCGGTTCAGTTTCTCCCGGGTTTTCTCGAGATCGAAGGGGTCGCTCGTCTCCACCTTCGCCCCCATGGCCCGGCAGATCTTTTCCATGTTCAGGGCCGGCGCCTCCTCCCCGAGGACGTTCGTGGGGGATCCCGGGTGGGGCTGGAACCCTGTCATGGCCGTGCCCCGGTTGTCCAGGAGAATCATGGTGAAAGGGGACCGCTGGTGTATGGCGTTGGCCAGGGCAGGCATGGCGGCGTGAAAGAACGTGGAATCGCCGCAAACGGCGACGACGGGCTGGTCCATGCCGAAGGAGCGGAGCTTTCCGAAACCGCTGGCGATGCCGCTTCCGGCGCCCATGCAGTGGAGGGTCTTGACGGTGCTGAAGCCGGCGGGCAGGGTCCCCATGACGTAGCAGCCGATGTCCCCGCAGACGAACCCGCCCCGGCCGTCCAGTTTCAGGGCGTTGTGGATGGACCAGTAGGACGCCCGGTGGGGGCACCCGGGACAGAAGGTCATGCCTCTCGGGGGGGCAAATCCCTCGGACAGGTTCTTCACTTCCCGGGAGAAGTCTTCCGGGACTGCTTCATAGGGGATTCCGAAAATCCGCGACAGGGCGGAAAGGACGAGATCGGGGTTGAGTTCCCCCACCGAGGGGATGTGTCCCGATTTCTTGCCGAAAAAGGTTTTGTGCCCGATTTCATCGCCCCATTCGGCGGCCAGGGCCTTGACATGATCCTCGAGGGTGGGGGCGACCTCCTCAACGAAAAGAATTTTTTGTGCCGCGGCGAGGTGTTTTTTCAGGAACCTCTCGGGGAGGGGCCACGTGGTGGCCATTTTGAGGATACCGGCGCGGTCTTCGAGGTCGAGAATCCTCCGGGCTTCGGCACTGTAAAGAGAGCAGGCGCTCGACGTGATGAGGAGAAGCTCCGGCTTTTCCGGTCCCTGGTAGGTATTGAAAGGACACGTCTCGAAGCGTTCCGCCGCTTTTTTCAGTTTCTCCTGCTGCGGGCCGTGCTGGCGTTCCGGGGCCGCCACGATCATGCTGATGACGGGACCTGTGTCCGGATCGAGGAGGGGGCCGTGAAAGACGAATTCCGCCCGGTCCGCCCGGTCCGGCAGGGAGCCGTACCGGACATTTCCACTGGCATGGGACAGCCGGGTGACGCTCCGCACCATGACAATGTTCCGGATATCCTCGGAGAGCTGGAAGGCAAAGGGCATGATGTCCTTGGCTTCCTGAAAGTCGCCCGGTTCGAGGAGCGGAATTTCCAGGAGACGGGCGAAAAGCCGGGACTCTCCCTCGTTGACGCTGGAAAGCGCTCCCGGGTCGTCGCAGGTGACGAGGACCATCCCTCCCCGGGTGCCCGAACTGGCCAGGTGAAGGAGAAAGTCGGAGGCGACGTTGACCCCGTTCTGCTTCATGACGCACAGGGACCTCAGCCCGGCGAAGGAGGCCGCCGCGGCGACTTCCACGGCCACTTTCTCGTTGGTGGACCACTCCACATAGAGGTTGCGCTCCTCCGCCACCTCGGACAGGCGTTCGATGATCTCCGACGAAGGCGTTCCCGGGTACCCGGCGGCGACGCTGACGCCCGCCTCCAGGGCCCCCCGGACGATGGCTTCGTTTCCCATGAGAAGATGCTGCGCGTTTTCGTTTTTGTCAGTCAGAATCGACATGGGTCCTCCTGTCGTCTGTCAGAATGCCCTCCAGGATGTCCGGCGCCAGCCGGAAAACGGTCTTTCCCGGTTCCCCGTTGACCGTTCCGTCCTCCCGGGCACGGAGAAATCCCCGCTTCTTCTTGTTGCCCGCCGCCCACAGGAGGTGTTCCAGGTTCTCCCCGGGCATTTCTTCAAGAATGAGATAGCCCCGGGCCGCCGCTTCCGTGACGATCTTCTCCCCCCGTTCCGTCCTGACGATGAGGGTATTCCAGTCTTTTCGTCCTTCCAGGACGCCCACGGACAGGTCGGCGAACTCGGCGGTCATGTCGGGGCAGAGCCCGCAGGTGTCCGGGACGAGGGAGCGGACCCGTTCGAGGGGAAAAACCCGCGTGCCCGTCCTGAGGGTTACCTCGAGCACCTCTTCGGGGGGCGGGGGGATGTCGATCTTGACGACCTCCTCGAGAGGCACCTCCCCGGCCAGGAATTCTTCGAAACGGCGGAAATCGAGGGCCCAGGTGCAGAAAAGTCCGATGACGAGGCCGGCGGGGTCCTGGAAATCAGGCTCTTTCAAGGGATTCATCCGCATCTGAGCCACCGCCGTCGCCTGGCAGGGGGTGGCTACAACGCCCAATCCCCTGTATCCTATATCAAGAGCTTCATTGAGGGCCCCCAGGGTGGGAGCCGCCGCGTATTTGGACAGGCTGTGACGGACGACGTCCGAGGGCCGGGTGACGAAACGGGGAACGGGCAGAAGGCCCTGCCGGCCGGTGACGACGGCCCCGGGGATGACCTTCCGCCGAAGGGCGAAATCAAGCAGGGCCGACACGGTTCCCCCGGCCTGGAAAGCCCCGGCCTTCATTTTCTCCCCGGCCCTGGAAACGAGAATCTTCCGGTAATTTCCCAGGGGACTCCCGTCGTAAGGTTTTCCGTGGAGAAAACGGGATATCCCGTCCAGGTCGACTTCGATCTTGGGACAGTAGGCGAAGCAGCGGCCCTCGCCCACGGTGCACGGGAAGAGGAGGGCCGTTTTGCCCCTGTAGGAGCGAAAATAAGGACAGAGGTGGATACAGGCGCCGCAGCCGATACAGCGGCCTTTTTGTATGACGGCGGCGTCGAGTTCAGCGGAACCGCGGCGTTTCATGGGAACACCTCCGGGAAATAACAACCCTCCCCTTTTCAAGCAAAAAAAGTGCCCGCTGACCCGATCCGGAGAAATTATTTATGCACTTGAAATCACGGAAGATATATTTTAATCGAAGAGAAACGCCCGTCTCGTTTACGGGATGGGTGGGTCAAAAAGGGCACAATTCGCACAGTTAAGGGAGGGTCTTTTCTTTCATCGCGCCTTCGAAGGGCGCTCCGTGTTCTTTTACCGCACATGTAGTGCGGTAAAAGAACACGGAGCGCCTGCGATCACTCACTGACGGCCTGTTTAAAATGGATAAACGGCCCGGCCGCACTAATTCTCTTGACCGGTGAGGAGGGATTCACTATTCTTCGCTTGTGGGGTTATGGCAGTGAATTTTTTTCGCAGGAGCGGTCGTCATGAAAATAAGGCTGGAGAGTGAAAAAATCATCCAGGCGGTCAAGAAGCAGGCCGGAATCGAACTGGTGCTCCAGGACGAATCGGACGGAAAAGAAGCCATCGAACTTGTTCTCGGGAAAAGCGAATTGAGAAACCATCCTTCTTTTCCGAAGCTCCGGGAAGTTCGTGTGACATTGACCCGGGAATACAAGACCTCGGCGGTGGATTACCGCACCCTTTTTCTCCTCGAGTTTTTCTTCGAGGAAGGCCTGCCCCTGGAAGAGAAGGCGTCCTTTATCGAGGCGTTTCAAAGCTACTTCAGCCGCTTTTCGAAGGCCTGACGGTCCCCGCCCGGCCATCCGGGTTTTTTTTACAGGGTCTCCGGATCGACAAGAATTTTGAGTTTGCCTTCCTTCGTAAGGCTTTCTTTCCGGGCGTTCAGCCAGACCCGGAACATCTCGTCTTCCTTGTACTGGTGGAGCTGCTTTTCCAGTTGATCCTCAATCTCGGCAAAGGCCTTCACGTCGAGGGTTTCCCTTTCCTTGAACCGGACAACGAAAAAACCGTCCTCGACGAAATAGGGTCTTTCCGGAAAGGGACGGCCCTTGGACAAGGAGGCCGCGGCGTTGGCCAGCTCCCGGGAATCACCGATGCCGGGGACCGTATAAGAGGTCGCCGGCTGGAAGAATCCCGTTTCCGAGAGAGCGAGCCCCTGCTGTCCGGCCAGGGCGCCGAAATCTTCACCCCCTTTCAGCTTGCCGAGAATTTCTTCCCCTTTCCGGCGCGCCGCCTTCCTTTTTTCTTCCCCTTTGTGTGCCGTGAGAACCCCTTTTTTCACATCCTCCAGGGGCGGCTGGTACGAGGGTTTTATATCCGCTATTTCGAGAACATAAAATCCCTTCCCATCCCGAAGGAAGGTGGCCGGATCCCCCTTCTGCAGGGGAGACAGCTTCATTTCCACGTCCTCGACGCCTTCAAGGGCTTCGGGAGGGTCATTCCGGGGAAACCATTCGGATTCGATGACGACGATTCCGGTTTCCTTGCCATAAGCGGAAAGATCCCTTTCCTGGTAAATGGTCTCGTAGGCCTTTCTCGCCTCGTCTTCCGCCTGTTCCATGGCCCGGCGGCTCTTGAGGATCCTCACGATTTCCTCCCGGACGGCCGAAAGGGGTTTGCGATCGCTTTCCTGGAAGAGAAAATCCTCTTTGCTTCCATTGTAAAATGCGATGATCTGCTCTTCCGGCACGGCTACACCGTCGCCGTAGGCCGAGGCGGGGAAGGCGAGATACCGGACTTTAATTTTTTCCGGGACCCGGAAGGCCGCCCCCTGTTCCCGGTAGAAGGCTTCCAGGGCCTCGCGGTCCGGCTCCGGAACGGCGATCCCCTCGACGCCTATCTTCACGTACTGAAGATTGATCTTGCCGTATTGAGCCGAAAAGAGGTCCTCCACTTCACGTTTCGAGACTTTCGCCGCTTCCCGGATGATCCGCTCAACCTTTGAAAGGGTAAGCTCTTTCCGCTTCATCTCCTCGAATTCCTCCGCCGTCAGCCGGTAATACCGGAGGAGCTGGTTGTAGAGGCTCATGTCAAAGCGGCCGTCTCTCTGGAAGGCGGGATAGGATGTGATGGCGAGACGGACCTCCTCGTCGGTGACCGTAAGGCCCATGCGGGCGGCCTCGTTGAGGAGGATCTCGCTGTCAATGAGCCGGTTAAGCGTCTGACCTTTTAAATTCAAGGACTTCAGTATGTCGTCGGTGAGGGCGCCCTGGAACTGCTCGCGGTAGTAGTTGAGAAGATTGTCGTATGCCTGGCGGTAGTCGTTGTACGTGATGGCCCGGTCACCTACCATGGCGACGACTTCCGCCTGCCTCCCGCTTTGAAGGGATCCGAAATAAAAGACAAAGACAACGATGATGATTCCCAGAACAGCCTTCATCATCCAGTTTTTGGCGTGTTTTCTCATGAACGTGAGCATGGCGGTGTTCCTCCCCGGTATCTTCGCGAAGATTCTCTCTCCCGCGAAACGGCCGTTCATTGGGACCAATTTTTACGGGCCCGCGAAAATGCCGGATACATGGCTTTTTGCCCGGACCCTGGCAGAGGGCCGGATATGTCGCGAGACCGCCCTCTGCAATGGCAGAATCTCTTAATATAGTCCCCGCTAAAATGCAATATTTTTTAGAAATCATTTGATTAGGGTAGGGAAATGCTGTATACCTTTTCTGATTTTCGCTAGGAGGGACGGGAACGTTGTTTGACTTCATATTAGGGATGTTTTCAAACGATCTGGCCATTGATCTCGGCACGGCGAACACCCTTGTTTACGTGAGAGGCAAAGGGGTCATCCTTCAGGAACCTTCCGTCGTGGCCGTACACCGCGACTCCCGGGGCATGCAGAAAGTCCTTGCCGTAGGCGAGGAGGCGAAGCGCATGCTCGGGAGGACCCCCGGCAACATCGTCGCCATCCGGCCCATGAGGGAAGGGGTGATCGCCGATTTCGAGATTACGGAAGCCATGCTCCGCCACTTCATTCTTCGTGTTCACAACCGGAAAGCCTTGGTGCGGCCCCGGATCATCATATCCATCCCCTCGGGCATCACCCAGGTGGAAAAACGGGCCGTAAAGGAAACGGCGGAATCCGCCGGCGCCCGGGAGGTGTACCTCATCGAGGAGCCCATGGCGGCGGCCATCGGTTCCGGTCTGCCGATCACGGAGCCCGTGAGTTCCATGGTTGTCGACATCGGGGGGGGGACAACGGAGGTGGCCGTCATTTCGCTTTCCGGGATCGTCTACGCCAAGTCCGTCCGCGTGGCCGGGGATCGCATCGACGAGTCCATCGTCCAGTACATGAAGCGAAAATACAGTCTTCTCGTGGGAGAGCGGACCGGTGAGATGATCAAGACCACCATCGGGTGCGCCTTTCCCGACGAAGAAGTCCGGACGGTGGAAGTCAAGGGCCGGGACCTCATCTCGGGGATTCCCAAGATTGTCGAGATCAATTCGGAAGAGATCCGGGAAGCCATCATGGAGCCGGTGGTGATTATCGTCGATGCCGTCAGGGACGCCCTGGAAAACGCGCCCCCGGAACTGGCCGGGGATATCGTGGAGAGAGGGATCGTCCTCACGGGCGGCGGTGCCCTGCTCAGGAACCTGGACGTTCTTCTCAGGGAGGAGACGGGGCTCCCCATAAAAATCGCCGAGGATCCTCTCTCGACGGTCGCCCGGGGCGCCGGGATGGCCCTGGAGGAACTGGATCTTCTCAAGGAAGTGACCATACAGATATAACACCGGCAAAACGACGATACGTCCGAAACGCGGGCCATACCGGGCGGAACGCTTCCTGAAACCGGGCGTCCCCGACTTTCTCCCCATAAACCGACGGAGGGACGATCAGGCAGGCTTCGTGGAGAGTCCATAAGGGGCGTTGCCCGTCATGGCCCTTCACTGCGGCGTGCCGGTGCGCGGGCCTTCGCTTCTCGGGATCGGAGCGCCTCGCTCCTCCCGTGCTCCGGAAGCGCCGTCCCGGGAAAATGACGTAAAGACTTATTTCAAACGCATCATCATGGCGGTTCAAAAAAAGTACAAAATCGCGTTCATCGCCGTGTTTCTGGCCCTCCTCTTTTTCACGCCCTTCGCCTTTCTCGTGAAACCTTATGATTCAACCGGGAATGTGAGAAAAATGATTCTCGAGTCGGTTTTGCCCCTCGAGGGACTCCTTCACGAATCCGTCTGCCGGGTCCGTGGCGCCTGGAAGCGGTATCTCCTTCTGGTTCGTGTGGAAAAAGAAAATGAAGCTCTCCGGAAGGAGCTGAATGTCTTGAAAAATAAACTGAACGATCTCCGGGAGGCGGACCTGGAAGTCAGACGGCTTCGAAAACTTCTGGGACTCCAGGAAAACATGGACCTGCCCATGGTCATGGCCCGGGTCACGGGGGGGGAAAAGGCGTCGGTTTTTCAAGTCCTTTACGTCAATAAAGGCACGGCGGACGGGGTCAGGGTGGGCATGCCCGTACTGACCGGGGCAGGCGTGGGGGGCCGCATCGTCGAGGCGGCCTGGAATGTGGCCAAGGTTCTTCTCATCACGGATTTCAACAGCAACGTGGATGCCCTCGTGCAGAGAAACCGCGTGCAGGGCATTCTCCAGGGGGCGGGGTCCGCGGGTTGCTTCCTGAAGTACGTTCCCGTTTCCGAAGACATCCGGGTAGGGGATGAGATCGTCACATCGGGAATGGTCGGGATATTTCCCAAGGGGTGTTTCCTCGGAACGGTGACCCGCATTGACACGGAAGAGGCCGGTCTTTTTCAGAAAATCGCGGTGAAGCCGGCCGTCGACCCGACGCTCCTGGAAGAGGTCGCCATTCTCGTCGACGGGGTGGGACGGGAAAAATGATCCGATATCTCGTCATTCCTTTTTTCGCCCTTCTTCTGGTCCTGATCCAGGAAACGGTTCTTTTTTCCATGACCTTCGATACGCTTCGGGTCAACGCGGCCATTCTGGCGGCGGTCTATGGCGGCTTTTTCCTGGAAGAAAAGGAGGGGCTTTGGCTCTCTTTTTCCCTGGGCGTCTTCCTCGACGGCCTTCTTTCAGTGATTCCGGGAGTATATGTTTTCAGTTACGTCCTTATAAATTACCTGGCCCGCTGGATGTCCGGACGGATGAACCCTGGAAAGACGTGGCCTCTTGCCCTCTTCACATTTTTGGTCTCCTTTATAGAGTTCTTCTTTTTTTACGTCCTGTCGGGACTCTTTTCGGGAAAGGACCTGTCCGATGCTTTTCTTCTCATTTATTTACCCCAGGCGGCCGTCGCCGCCGTAATGTGTCCCGTTGTCTTTACCCTGTTCCACCGTATCGCGGGAATGAAGCATGGCGAAAGAGAAAACACGGCTTACCAAGTATGATCCCGGAACCTTCCGCAGGCGTTTTGATGTGATCGTCTGGGCGGTTTTCATCGCTTTTTTCTTCCTGGCGGGAAAACTGTGGTTTTTTCAGATCATTCGGGGTGCCGAACTGAAGCAGCGTTCCGAAAGCAACCGGATCCGCTTTCAGGAAATCAAGGCCCTGAGGGGCTTGATCCTGGACAGGGAAGGGAATATCCTGGTGGACAACACCCCTTCCTTTGACGTGTCCATGATTCCCGAAATGGTGAAGGACACGGACGATGTGATCGATCGGCTCGCCTTTGAGGAGGATGAAAAGGGCCGCCGATGGAAACGTCAGATGCGGAAAAACGGGGGAAGAAAACCCTTTGTTCCCGTTCGGCTCGAAAGAGACGTACCGTGGAAAGACCTCGCACTCATCGAGATGAACACTTTTCAGCTGCCCGGTGTCGTGGTCGACGTGGTGCCTGTCAGGGATTACCGGTTCGGTGAAACGGCGGCCCACATTCTCGGGTATGTGGGCGAGGTGGGCGGCGACGACCTCGAGGAAAAGGCCGTGATCCGATACCGCCCCGGCGACCTGGTGGGGAAAACGGGCATCGAAAGAATGATGGACCGCGAGCTCCGGGGGGAAAGCGGCGGAGAGCAGATCGAGGTCAACGTGAGCGGCCGCAAGGTCCGAGCCCTCGGAATCAAGCCCCCTCGTCCGGGAAATACGGTCGTGCTGACTCTTTCCGCCCGTCTCCAGGAGATAAGCTGGCGGGCTTTCGAGGAGAAGGCCGGATCGGTGGTCGTCATGGACCCGAGAGACGGCTCCATCCTGGCCATGGTGAGCAAACCCTCCTTCGACCCCAATCTTTTCAACCGGGGCATATCGGGAGACGAATGGCAAATCCTCCTGGAGGATGAGCTCTGCCCCCTTCAGAACAGGTCGGTCCACGGCCTTTACCCGCCGGGGTCCCTTTTCAAGCTCGTTGTCGCCGCGGCGGGCCTGGAGGAAAAGATCTTTTCCCCGGAAAAGAAAGTCTTCTGTTCCGGGGCACACACGGTCGGGGACCGGACGTTCCGCTGCTGGAGCCGCTACGGTCACGGCTCGGTGGATCTTCACAGGGCCGTCGTTGAATCCTGCGACAGCTACTTTTATGAGCTGGGGACACAGCTCGGTGTGGACGCCATCGCCCGTTACGCCAGTTTCTTCGGTCTGGGGAGGAAGTCGGGGAGCGGGCTCCCCGGTGAGCAGGATGGTCTCGTTCCTTCCCGGGAGTGGAAACTTCGAAAGATAGGAGAGCCCTGGCAAACCGGTGAAACCGTTTCCCTGGCCATCGGGCAGGGATTCATTCTCGCGACGCCGTTGCAGCTCCTGAGGGCTTACTGTGCCATCGCCAACGGGGGCGTCCTGTTCCGGCCACGGCTCGTGGACCGGATTCAGTCTCCCGACGGGGAGATGATCCGGAAAATCCCCCCGGAAATTGAATGTTTTCTTCCCGTGGACCCGGCCAACCTGAAACGCCTTAAGGAGGCTCTTCACGGAGCCGTTCATGAAGAGCGCGGAACGGGCAGGTTACTGAAAGAACTCGAAAAGACGGGTATTCAGGTCTGCGGCAAGACGGGGACAGCCCAGGTGGTGAAGCTTTCACGGGATGAGAGCCGCGAGGCCGAAGAAATTCCTTACAAACACCGTGACCACGCCCTCTTCGCCTGTTTCGCGCCTTACCATGATCCTGAGATCGCCGTGGTCGTCGTGGTCGAACATGGCGGAGGCGGCGGCTCGGTGGCCGCGCCCATCGCACGGCGGATCCTGCTGGAATATTTTCTCGGGAGAGAAAAGGTAAAACCACCGGCCGGTGGAAAGCTTCTTCCTTCCGCCGCCACAGGGGGTGCCGGGTGAAAATCGACCGTCGTCTTCTGATCCACTTCGACTGGGTTCTCCTCTTCCTGGTTCTCCTCATCGCCCTGGGAGGAATCCTCAATCTCTACAGCGCCGCCCAGAGCCTGACCTCCGCCGGAGGGAAACCCCTTTTCATGAAGCAGCTCTACTGGCTCGGGGTGGGTCTTGTTTTCATGGGCGTCACCGCCGCCGTCGATTACCGCTTCATGGTCCGCCACGCCTACTGGATCTATGGCGGAATCATCGTGCTGCTGCTTCTGGTGCTGTTTTTCGGAACCATCGCCAACGGGTCTCAACGCTGGCTTTCTCTCGGCGGGCTGTCCCTCCAGCCTTCGGAATTCGTCAAGATCGGCCTGATCCTCGTTCTGACCCGGTACATCAAGGAGAATCAGATCGGGGAGGCTTACGAAATCCGCAATCTCATCATTCCTCTCGGTCTCGTCGCCGTCCCCGTTTTCCTCATTGCCCGGCAGCCGGACCTGGGAACCGCTCTTTTCCTCGTCATACTCTCTTTTTCGATCATTTTTTTCATCGGGGTCAAGAGGAAGGCCCTCTTTATTTTCGCCGCCACGGGAATGACCCTTCTGCCTCTTTTCTGGCTTGCCCTCAAAGAATACCAGAGAGACAGGATTCTCACCTTCTTCAATCCCGAGAGAGATCCTCTCGGGACGGGGTATCACATCATCCAGTCCATTATCGCCATTGGTTCCGGGGGGGGGCTGGGGAAGGGCTTCCTCAAGGGGACCCAGAGTCAGCTCAAGTTTCTGCCGGAACAGCAGACCGATTTCGTATTTTCCGTGTTTGCCGAGGAATGGGGTTTCGCCGGGGTTGTCGTGCTCCTCGCCCTCTTTCTCTTTCTCGTCCTCTGGGGTGTCCGAATCGCCCGGAATTCAAGGGATCTCTCCGGCACGCTCATCGCCTTCGGCGTGACGGCACTCATTTTCTGGGGGGTTTTCATCAACATCTGCATGGTCATCGGGGTTCTTCCCGTGGTGGGAATCCCTCTTCCCTTTTTCAGCTATGGGGGGTCTTCCCTGGTTGCCATGATGGCCGGCGTCGGGCTTCTCATCAACGTGAGCATGAGGAGGTTCATTCTTCAGCCGTGACAGCTCCGGAAAAGACGTCGTCCGTGGCGGGGCCCTTCGTTCCCGTTTGTCGGGGCTTGCCGGTAAATAACTCGTATTCCAAGGGGTTGGGACGTCGGCCCGGCCAAACGTTGCGAAGCCGCCGGAAAGATTTCATTCATCGGCCTGCTGCGAATTCATGACCGGTGATCCGCCCGCAGTGGAATCGTGAGGGGTCGTCCGACGACAGTCTTTGACAGTCTTCCGGGCGGAGGCGGAATTAATCGAAATTAAAAGAATATCAGGAGGCATGGTGGGGATGCTGGGGAAAAAATCGGACGGGGACATGGTGGCCTTTCTCGGAACGGGTACCGAATTCACGGGCAAGCTGATTCTGAAGGGTTCCATACGAATCGAAGGGGTGTTCAACGGGGAAATTCTCGGGGAGGGAACCCTGATGATCGGGGAAGGCGCCCGCATCGAAGGGGACATCGCCGTGGACCGCATGGTCATTCACGGGGAGGTGCGGGGCACCCTCAATGCGAAAGAACGCCTCGAAATCTGCACGAGCGGCCATGTCCGCGGAAACATCACGACCCCCGTCCTGGTGATCCAGGAAGGGGCTTTCTTCCTCGGGGAATGTCACATGGCGGTGACGGGGTCCGACAGGACTGAACGGGAAGAGGAATGACGGCTCTTTCCCGCCGGAGAACGCTCGTTTTCTCCTCGAAATTCACCTGTACGGGCGGTCAAAAAATGCTTGACAACAGGGGGCAGTTGTGGTTAGTAGTGCCCGGTTTTCAGGAATCCCTTCCCAAAAGGGCTGCACGGTGGGCACAACAGAGATCACATCCAGCGGCGAAGTTCTTCACAAGGTGGCGGTACAGGCGCCTGACAGGAGGGTATTCTCCAAAGAATGAACCGAGTGGTGTACGCACTCGGTTTTTTTTTGTCTTGTTCGCATTTCATTGAGATAAGGGGTGAGAGCCGATGGTTGAATTGAACAGTTCTCTTTGGATCCAGATGGTCAATTTCCTGATCATGATCTTCGTCCTCAATGTTCTCCTGTACAAGCCCGTTTTAGGGGTTTTGGAAAGAAGGAAGAAGCATCTGCAGGATCTGGACGAGGAAGTGACGTCTCTCGACAGGACCGTGAAGGAAAAAGAGGCCGCCTACGAGGAAAAACTGCGCCAGGCGAGACAGCAGGCCATGACGGAAAGGGAGGGTGTCCGGAAGGAAGCCTCCGATGAGGCCAAGGTTGTCATGGACCAGGCGAGGGGCGAAATCTCAACGATGATGGACGCGTTGAAAACAAGGATGGACGCTGAGATGAAGGAAGCCAAGGCGGTCCTGAAATCGCAGGCTGAAAAGATTTCCTTGGAGATATCGGAAAAGGTGCTGGGGAGGACCATTCAATGAGTGAGACAATCCGTTATCTGCGGTCTAAACAGTTTATTCTTTACACCGTGCTGCCGGCCATGGGGATGCTCCTCTTCTGGGCGGCCGTTGCCTGCGCCTCGGGAGGCGCCGAAGGTGCCGAAAGCCACGGCGGCGGCAAGCTTATGGATTTCGTCTGGCGGGTCGTCAACTTCGTCATTCTGGCGGCGATCCTTTACAAACTCGCCGCCAAAGGTATCAAGGGGTTCTTCGTGGGACGGAGGGCCCAGATCAGGGAAACCATGGAAAACGCCATCGCCATGAAGGAAGAGGCGGAGAAGAAGTTCCAGGAATACGAGGCGAAACTCACCAAGGCCACCAAGGAGATCGAGGATCTGACAGCCACAATCAGGGCCCAGGGTGAGGCGGAACGGGTCAGGATCCTGGAAGAGGCCAAGGTATCGGCGCAAAAGATGAAGGAAGACGCCCAGGCCCGGATCGGCCACGAGTACAAGAAGGCAACAAAGGAATTGAGAGAGGAAGCCGTGGCCCTTTCAATCCAGATGGCCGAATCGATCCTGAAGAAAAAGTCTAAAAAAAGCGATCATGACACCATGGTCGCCGATTTTATCGATAGGATGGGGAGGCTCAATTGAAACGGAGTGAGATTTCCAAACGATACGCCAGAGCGATCTTTGACATCGCCCGGGAGGAGGGGAAGACGGAAGAATACTTCGGCGAGCTGAAGGGCTTCAACGATCTTCTCGCGCAAAACGCCAACCTGAAGGGCTTCATGACCAACCCGGTTTTCGCCAAGGCCGACAAGATGAGCGTGCTCGACAAGATCGCCGAGAAAGCGGCCTTGTCCCCCATCATGCGCAATTTCGTGAGAATACTCATTGACAAGGGCCGGATAGGCGTTCTCGCCGAAATACAGGACTGGTTCCAGGAATCGCTGGACCAGATTTCCGGCCGGGTCCGGGTCCAGGTAACCTCTGCCTACAAGCTTTCAGAAGATCTTGAGCAGAAACTGAAGGCCAAGATGGAAGAGGTGACCGGTAAAAGCGTGGAAATGAACGTGGAGCGCGACCAGTCCCTCATCGGGGGTATCGTCGTCAAGGTCGGAGACACCCTCTATGACGGAAGTATCCGTGCCCAGCTGAACACCATAAGGGAACTCTTAAGGGAGGAGATATAAGGGATGGAAGCAATCAAAGCAGAAGAAATAACCCAGATCATCACCAAGCAGATCAAGGATTACGAGAAGAAGCTTGATGTCAGCGAAGTGGGGACCGTCCTCTCCGTCGGTGACGGCATCGCCCGGGTCTACGGCCTTGAAAACGTCATGGCGATGGAACTGGTGGAGTTTCCCGGCGGGATTCTCGGCATGGTGCTGAACCTCGAGCGGGACAATGTCGGCGTGGCCATTCTCGGTGAAGACATTCACATCAAGGAAGGTGACCTTGTCAAGAGGACGGGCCGGATCGCCCAGGTTCCCGTCGGCGAGGCCGTTCTCGGCCGGGTCATCGACGCCACCGGCGCCCCCATCGACGGCAAGGGGCCCATCGAATCCAGCGAGTTCAGGAGAATCGAAATGGTGGCCCCTGGCGTGATTCACCGCCAGCCGGTGAAGCAGCCCATGTATACGGGGCTCAAGTCCATCGATGCCATGACGCCCATCGGAAGAGGCCAGCGGGAACTCATCATCGGCGACCGCCAGATCGGGAAAACGGCCATCTGTATTGACGCCATCATCCGGCAGAAAGAAACGGGGCTCAAGTGCATCTATGTGGCCATCGGGCAGAAGAAATCCACCGTCGCCCAGGTGGTCGAGGCCCTCCGGAAAAACGACGCCATGAGCTATACCTGCGTTGTCGCCGCCTGCGCCAGCGACCCCGGAACACTGCAGTACATCGCCGCTTTCGCCGGCTGCGCCATCGGGGAGTATTTCCGGGACAACAAGCAGGACGCCCTCATTATCTATGACGATCTTTCCAAGCAGGCCGTCGCCTACCGGCAAATCTCCCTGCTCCTTCGCCGTCCCCCGGGACGGGAAGCCTTCCCCGGAGACATCTTCTACAACCACTCCCGGCTTCTCGAGCGGGCGGCCAAGCTGAACGACGAACTCGGTGCCGGAACCCTGACGGCCCTGCCCATCATTGAAACCCAGGCCGGTGACGTGTCCGCCTTCATTCCCACGAACGTCATCTCCATCACCGACGGTCAGGTCTACCTGGAGCCGAGCCTCTTCTTTGCCGGTATCCGCCCGGCCATCAACGTCGGTCTTTCCGTTTCCCGGGTCGGCGGCGCCGCCCAGGTGAAAGCGATGAAACAGGTGGCGGGTACATTGAAGCTCGACCTGGCCCAGTACCGGGAACTGGCGGCCTTCGCCCAGTTCGGAAGCGACCTGGACAAGGCGACCCAAGCTCAGCTCGACCGGGGCATCCGGCTCGTAGAACTCCTCAAGCAGCCTCAGTACCGGCCCATGTCCCTGGCGGAAGAGGTCGTCGTTCTTTTCGCCGGTGTCCGCGGTTTCGTCGACAAATACCCCGTGACCCGGCTGAAGGCCTACGAAGAAGAGCTCCTCAAGTTCGTGTCGACGAAATATGCCGACGTGATGAAGGAAATCGACACGAAGCAGGAGATCACCGCCGATCTCGACAAGAAACTCCGGGAAGTCCTGAAGGAATTCGATTCGGTTTTCGCGGCTGCGTAGTTTCGGTAAATTGAGCAGGGAGAAGGTTGAATGGCAGCGTTAAGAGATATCAAACGAAAAATAGAGGCCGTCCAGAAGACCAAGCAGATCACCCGGGCCATGAACATGGTCGCTGCTTCTAAACTGAAGAGCGCCCAGGTCCGGATGGAGAATTTCCGGCCCTACGCGGAGAAATTCATGGAGGTGCTCTCGAGCGTCGCCCTCCGGGTGAATCCGAAGATGCATCCCCTGCTGGCGGTTCGGGAACCCAAGCGGGTCCGTATCGTCGTTTTCACTTCGGACAGGGGGCTTTGCGGCGGCTTCAATTCCAACGTCATCCGGGCCGTGGAGGGCTTCATCCGGTATCGCAAGAGCGAGGGGAAGGAAGTTTCCCTCGTCACGATCGGCCGAAAGGGCCGGGATTATTTTCGCAAGAAGAACCCCGTCGTCGGCCAGTATCTCGATGTCTTGAGGCAGTTCGACCTGTCCCTGGGGGGGCAGATCGCCGAGGAACTCGTAAATGCCTTCACGGGGGAGGAATACGACGAGCTCTACATCGCCTACAACGAGTTCCGGAACATCGCCGTTCAGCGAGCCCGGATCGTGCGGCTTCTCCCGGTGGCCCAGGAAGGGTCCGTGGAGGATCTTCCCCCGGAGAAGCGAATCGATTATATTTATGAACCTTCAGAAGAGGCGCTCATCGATGTCCTCCTCCCTGAATACATCAAGATCCTTGTCTTCCGGTCTCTTCTGGAGACGTCAGCCGGGGAGAACGGGGCCCGTATGGTCGCCATGGACAACGCCACGAAGAACTGCGAGGAGATGATCACCAACCTGACTCTGCGGTTCAACAAGGCCCGGCAGCAGGCGATCACGGCGGAACTTATGGACATCGTCGGAGGAACCGAGGCCCTCGCCAAGGGATAGGCAGGAGGCGGGCGGCCCGGCAGGGACAAACGCACGGAACAGGAAATTCACCTTTGAAGGAGACAGGCATGAATATTGGAAAAATCGTACAGGTAATCGGGCCGGTCGTGGACGTCGAGTTTGAAGAGGGAAAACTGCCGACCATCTTGACGGCTCTTTTCATCTCGAACCCGGCCATCAACGATGAAGAGGACAACCTGGTCATCGAGGTCGCTCAGCACCTGGGTGACAATGTCGTCCGCTGCATCGCCATGGACATCACCGACGGTCTCGTCCGGGGCATGAAGGTCAAGGACACGGGAAACCCCATCATGGTTCCCGTGGGCAAGGCGGGACTCGGCCGGATTCTTAACGTTGTCGGCAGACCCGTGGACGGGCTCGGAACGGTGGACAGGTCCAAGCTGGCGCCCATTCACCGGGATGCCCCTACCTTCACGGAGCAGGACACGTCGGTTCACGTCCTTGAGACGGGCGTCAAGGTCATCGACCTTCTCGTTCCCTTTCCCCGGGGCGGCAAGATGGGCATGTTCGGCGGCGCCGGCGTGGGCAAGACCGTCGTCATGATGGAAATGATCCACAATATCGCCATGCATCACGGTGGAATCTCCGTGTTCGCCGGCGTGGGAGAGAGAACCCGTGAGGGGAACGACCTCTACCTGGAAATGAAGCAGTCCGGCGTTATCGGCCAGGCGGCCCTCATTTACGGCCAGATGACGGAACCTCCCGGAGCCCGAGCCCGGGTGGCCCTGACGGCCCTGGCCGCCGCGGAATATTTCAGGGATGAAGAGGGGCAGGACGTGCTTCTCTTCGTCGACAACATCTTCCGGTTTACCCAGGCCGGCTCGGAAGTTTCGGCCCTTCTCGGCCGCATGCCTTCCGCCGTGGGGTATCAACCCACCCTGGCCACCGACCTCGGGGAACTCCAGGAACGGATCACCTCGACGGACAAGGGATCCATTACGGCGGTCCAGTGCGTGTACGTGCCCGCCGACGACCTGACGGACCCCGCCCCGGCGACGACCTTCGCCCACCTGGACGGGACCGTCGTTCTTTCCCGCCCCATCGCGGAGCTGGGGATTTATCCCGCCGTGGACCCCCTCGATTCGACCTCGCGAATCCTTGATCCCAACGTTCTCGGGGAAGAGCATTACATGGTGGCCCGGAATGTTCAGGTCATCCTCCAGAAGTACAAGGACCTCCAGGACATCATCGCCATTCTCGGCATGGACGAGCTTTCCGAGGAAGACAAGATAACCGTTTCGCGGGCCCGGAAGATCCAGCGTTTTCTGTCCCAGCCCTTCTTCGTGGCCGCCCAGTTCACCGGGACGGACGGGAAGTTTGTCTCCGTTCCCGACACCGTGCGGGGTTTCAAGGAAATCCTTGAGGGCAAGCACGACGATCTGCCCGAGCAGGCCTTCTACATGGTTGGAGGAATTGAGGAAGTCATCGAGAAGGCGAAGAAACTGGCGGCAGAATAAGGCAAGCGGAGGAAGGTTCAATGGCTGAAGAATTGATGCTGGAAATCGCCACACCGGACCGTCTCGTCTTCAGCGACACGGTGGAGATGGTGACGATTCCAGGTGGTGACGGTGAATTTGGCGTACTGATCGGGCATGCTCCACTCCTCAGCACCGTGAATGCCGGTGAAATGAACTTCAACAAGCAGGGTAAAAAAACATATTACGCTGTCGGCAAGGGCTATGTTGAGGTGACCTTCCGGAAAGTGACCATGTTGCTGTCCAATGCGGAACGAGCCGACCTGGTGAACAAGGAAAAGGCCAGGAAGAGCCGGGAAGAAGCGGAGCAGGAACTGGCGAAGCTTTCCCGGGAAGACGAGGGGTACGAAAAAGTGAAAGACGCGTTGGACTGGGCGGAGGCCCGACTGAAAGCGGCGGAGAAGGCCTGATACGAGCCGGCGAATCCGTCATTCCTTTTGCCCCGACGCTTCCCGCTTTGAGCCATGACGAACAGGACAAGCCAAGAAGGTGCCTCTTTCTTGGCTTGTTTTTTTAGATAGATGTGAGGAGTGTACCCATGGGTCCCTTAAATGAGACACGAATGTATGTCGGTTTTCTGATCGCCCTGATCGTCCTCTCGGTCCTTCAGTGGCTTGACCCTGCCACGGCTCTCGCCAGCACCGCGGAAGCCGTCCACGGGGCGGTAGACGCGGCGGCTCACCACGGTCATGACATCGGGACGGAACTGCCCGTGTGGACGGTCATCCCCTTTGTGGGGATTCTCCTTTCCATCGCCCTTTGCCCCCTGCTGGTCCCCCACTTCTGGCACCACCACTTCGGGAAGGTCTCCCTTTTCTGGGCGATCCTCTTCGCCGTGCCTTTCTGGCTTTTTTATCGGGACGTGGCCGTGTATCACATTCTTCACATTTACCTGATCGATTACATCCCCTTCATTATCCTCCTGTGGGGGCTTTTCACCATTGCCGGCGGCATCGTCGTCCGGGGTTCCATCAAGGGAACGCCCCTGGTGAACACGATCATGCTCCTCATCGGCACGATGATGGCCTCGTGGGTGGGTACCACCGGGGCGGCCATGGTCATGATCCGGCCTGTTCTCCGGGCAAACAAGAACCGGGAAAACAAGGTCCACGTGATCTGCTTTTTCATTTTTCTCGTCGCCAACATCGGGGGCTCCCTGACGCCGCTGGGCGACCCGCCCCTGTTTCTCGGCTTTCTTCACAACGTTCCCTTCTTCTGGGTGACCACGGCCATCCTTCCCCACATGCTTCTCACGACCGTGATTCTCCTTGCCCTCTTTTTCGGCCTCGACACCTATTACTACCGAAAGGAACATGACCGGCTCAAGAAAATCGGTCCGCTGGAGAAGGAACCCCTCGGCGTCGACGGTCTCCTCAATTTTCTTCTCCTGGGTGGCGTGGTGAGCATGGTTCTCATGAGCGGCTACTGGAAACCAGGCAGTTTCGATGTTCTTGGCGTTCACATGGAATTCCAGAACCTCCTGAGGGACGTGATGATTGTCGTCCTGGGCCTCCTCTCCCTGGTGACGACGAAAGCGGAGCTTCGGGAGGCCAACGAGTTCAGCTGGTTCCCCATCCTGGAAGTGGCGAAGCTCTTCTTCGGGATCTTCATGACCATCATCCCCTGCCTGGCCATCCTGAAAGCCGGTTCCCACGGCGCCATGGGGGCGCTCATCGAGGTGGTCAGAAACCCGGCCCACTACTACTGGGTCGCCGGGACTCTCTCGTCCTTCCTGGACAACGCGCCCACCTACCTGACTTTTTACAACCTCGCTCTTGGAAAACTCGGCCTCACCGAAGCCATGGTGCCCGGGGCGCTGGCGGCGGGGACGGCGACGGCGAACGTCCAGTTCATCGCTTACCTCAAGGCCATCTCGGCGGGGGCCGTTTTCATGGGGGCCAACACGTATATTGGCAACGCCCCCAACTTCATGGTAAAATCGATCGCGGAGGAAGCGGGGGTGAACATGCCGAGTTTCTTCGGGTACATGTTGAAATACTCTCTTCCCATGCTGATTCCCTGCTTCATCCTGGTCACCTTCGTGTTCTTCTAAAACGAAAGGAAAAGAAAGGAAAAGGATATGCTCGGTTCATACTATGAAGTGTACGTGGAGGGGTCCTTCGATCTCATCAAGGGGTTCGTTGTGGGGTTTATCGAGGGGCGCCAGATCGAAGGCGAGGCCATCTTCGGAGAGGAACACCACGTGGGGAACGAGGAGAAGTTCGGCCAGATTCTCCGCCTTCTCGGGGTAAAGGGGAAGACGGCCCGGGTCATCCTCAGCTGTGCCCTGCACGATCTTCTGGAGGAAGCCCTTTTAAAGCGGAAGGATGAAATATCCATCAAGATCAAGAATGTCCGGGGAATCGCCGATGCCTCGTTCACCTTCGAGTACAAGGCCTTTGCCGAGTCCTTCGGGAAAGAACTGAAGGAAACCTTCGGAAATCTCCCCCAGGGGCTCACGATGGAGCCGGGCTACGAACCGAAGGAAAAACTGAACCCCGAGGCTAAAGGGGTGGAGGCTTACGCGCCGCTTCACCATTACGAGATTCGGGCGAAAGGGGAGATCACCGGTCCGGTCCGGGATGTCATCGCGTTTTACGGGCAGGTGGAGCACAACAAGCTTGTCGAGCTCGGTCCCATTGAGATCACCTACAAGGACCCCGGGGAAGCGACCTGCTGACGGGAAAAAAGACGGTTATTAAGGGAATTCGGACAAGAAAAATATTCTTTTCTTTGACTTTGAAGAAAAAGGCCCGGAGGGGCGGTTACGCCGCCATCCGGGCCTTTTCGCGAGGTATGCCTGCCCCATCCACCGGGATGAGGACACGAAACGTCAGTCAGGTGTTGTGGGCCCTGGCAAACATCCAGGGGCTCAGGAAGGAGGGAATCGTTTTTTTCGTCAGTTCGGCGTTCTTGAAACAGCGGCCAAGGATGTCCCGGGTGAAGCGGAGCGTTTTTTCGTCGTAAGCGGAACAGCACTGAAGGGTGATCGGGCCTCCGGGGACGAGGGCCTTCTTGATCTTGAGGAACAAGGCTTCCAGGTAGTCTTCCCGGTCCATGGCGATGAAGGCTTCGGGATTCATGGTGAGATCGTACACGATGGCATCGTACCTCGTCTCCCCGTCCAGGTAGCGGTAGACATCCTCGTGGACCACCGTGACCCGGGGATCATCGAAGGCCGTCCCGCAGATCATGGGAAGGTGGGTTTTCGAGGCCTGGACAACTTCCGCGTCGATGTCCACCAGGGTTACCTTTTCCGGCCCGTATTTCAGCAGTTCCCTGAGGGTGCCGCCGTCCCCCCCTCCCAGGACGGCCACGTGTCCCAGGCGGGATGAGCCATCCGCCAGGGGGGCGACGAGGCTCTCGTTGTAAAGGTGGGCGTCGCCCTCGGCGATCTGGAGGTCCTGGTTCAGGAAAAGCATGCGGCCGAAATTCTCGTTGTCGATGATGTCGATCTGCTGATAAGGACTCAATTTCGAGTAGATGACTTCCCGAACATGGTACCGGACATCGTAGCCCATGGCGTCGGCGATGTTCAGGATCCAGTCCGTCTGGGCGATCTCCAGCGGGTTTCCCCGGCTGATTTCGGCCACCCGGGTCGTCACGGGGCCCATGGCCTCTTTCAGGTATTCCAGGAGGTTTGCCGTGATGGCCTTGTGGGGCGAACAGGTGAAGACATCGATGGAGGCATGCCGCGCTTCCGGATAGGTGTGAACGGCCACGTGGGATTCGCTGATCACGGCGATGACGGTGATGCCGACGGGGTCGTAGCAGTGGCTCGTGATATTAACAAAAGTGAGCCCGCATTCCTGGATCCCGCGGGTCAGGATCGATTCAAGGGCCTGGCGGTCGTTCAAAACCTCTTTTCGGCACTGGTGGAATTCGGCGACGATGTGGGTGCCAACTGGTTTCATGGCAAGATCCCTCCCTCACAGATTTCATGAAGGAAAAAGGATTCCTTCACCATTCCGGAAGACCGGAGGTTAAAAGAGGGGCACTCTATTCAGGGTATTCCCTGTGAAAGGTGAGCCTTCTATATATAAAAAAAGAGAGATTGTCAAGGCGCGTGGAACGGGGAGGGGGAAAAAATCCCTTCGTGCGGCATCCGCGGGAAAATACCGCAAACGGCTGCTTTACCGGCTGAAATGTTCCAGCGCTTCCACGGCGAGTTTCCGCTTTTTCATCTTCGGGCCGTAGATGGGATAGACCCGGTCGTTTTCAGGATCGAAACCGTTAATGAAATCCCGCTTGACCGAGGGCCTTCCGTAAATACTTACCTGAACGATGGTCTCCTCCGACGGGTTACCGGTTCTGTGGATGCCCGCGTTCAGGGGAAGAACGTAATAATCCTCGCCCGGTGCGATGGTCATGCGGTCCCGCTCCCTGAGGACGGCCCGGCCTTCCGTCCTGCCGTCATCGGCCCTGTCATAATTGATAACCTCCAGATGCCCCGAGACGGGCCCGATAACGCCCCAGGCGTTGTGATCGTGAACAGGGTCATACTGCCCGGGTCCCCAGATAAAAAGCCTCATGGTGAAGTATCGTTCCGGGTCATTGAAGAGAATGATCTCGCTGTCGAACATGGTGGGATAGCTGATGTCGGGGAAGGCTTCACCGCGGGCGACAGCGTGGAGCACGTTCTGAAACAGGCTGCGATTCAGGGACAGTTCAGGAAACAAGAGGCGGGTCTTTTCAATCATGGAAAGGGCGTCCCCGTCTCCTTGTTTCAGTTTTTCCCGCAGGCGTTCGCAGAAGTTCGCCAGGGCTCCCGGCATATCCTTTTTATTGTTCATGTTCGTCTTCCTTTATGTTTTTCGATGTCTTCTCAAAAAAAATCTTCAGTCCTTCTTCAGGGGTGTCACCGCCGTCGGTGACGGTGCTTCCGTAACGGCGGATGACCGTCCAGGCACGGTACAGGGGATCGTCCGTCCCGGCAGCCAGGGCGGAAAGTTCCTTCCGATAGTGGGCCGCCGTTTTTTCCCGACCGTAGAGAACCCGGTCTCGTCCGACGGGGCACACCTTGATGCATATTCCGCAGGGATAGCAGCCTTCCGCCGTCAGGGCTTTGGCCCAGAGGGCGCACCGCCTTCCGTTGTAGCGGGCGAGCGTCACGCTCTTGTCCCTCATGTCTTTTCGGCTCAAGGTAAGGGCCTGAACGGGGCAGAGATCCACGCAGGCGCCGCAGCGGATGCAGAGGTTTTCAACAAAGGGGTCATCGGCGGTGATTTCAAGGCTCGTAAAGACAGAGGTGAAACGGACCCTTGGGCCGAATTCTTTCGTGAGAATCGTGTTGTTGAGGCCCGCATGTCCCAGGCCGCCGTATTGGGCGGCATACGTGTGGGCAAAGGCGGCCCCGGGTTTTTTCAGCAGGACATCCACCCGGGCGTAGCCGTCCCTGCTGAAAGGGATGGCGGCATGTCCCTGGCGGCTCAACGAGAGCACGAGACGGAAGGCCAGGTCATCGAGAATGCGGTTGCAGGTGTTGTACAGGTCCCGGTGCTGAACCGACGGGGTGGTTTCCACAATTGGAAGGGGCATCTGGACGCCGAAGGTGATAACTGTTCGGACGGGTGGCCACAGGGACCGGGGCCGGTTTTCCACGGCCACATCACCCCGGGCGTCCCAGGTGTCCGGGGAAGCGAACCCCACCATCCCGGCTCCTTCGCGAAGAAGGAAATTCCGGATGCTCTTCTTCATCCTGTCTGTCATGAAATCCCTTTCAACACCTTTTCACAAGGGGGCTGCGAAAACTTAATCCATTTTAACAAATAGAGAAATTCCTGTCCACGCGTGTTTTCTCCTTGACAACGGGAAATGCTTCCTGTTAAAAACGGGCACTTATCGACAGACTCAGGGCCGTTAGCTCAGCTCGGTAGAGCAGCGGACTTTTAATCCGTTGGCCACCGGTTCGAATCCGGTACGGCCCACCATTCACAGGGCCTCCCGCATGGGAGGCCGTTTTTTTTACGCTTTACGATTCTCCGCGGAACCGATAATTCATTGTGAAAAAGCAGATCTCGTCCTGTGGCCCTTTTCGGAGAAAAAACCATTCACTTGGCGGGAACCGATTCGATGACAGCCTTCAGGTCTGTGCCGGCCATCCCCATCACATCGGCGATCGTACCACCGAACATCATGCCCATGAGCTCAAAATTGAGTCGAGAGACAAACACCTGGCCGCTTCTGTCTTCATAGACCCCGATGGCCAATGGCATGAAGGCTGAAACGGAGCGGTTTGTATCGTCGGAAAGAATCTTGGAAGCGTAGCGTGGATTGCAGATGCTCAAGCTGCCGACGCGCTCCAGGGAGCCGAAGGACGCCGTACTCTTCTGATAATCGTTTATGGTCAGCACCCGCCAGTCCTGCCTATTCTTCAGGGCTTCGCTCAAGACAGCGACCGTGTCGTCGTAGCTCCGGTTGCTCCTGTATGTGACAAGCATCAATGATGGCATGGCGAACCATGCCATGAGACCCATGAGCGCCATACCGACGAGCACCCAAAACAGCCTTTTCATGGCGATACTCCTGCAATTAGTTTTTTTTCGAGCCCCGTCGAGGACCTCGAACGTTACACCGAATTCAATCTAAAAAAACAAAGCTCTCTTCTGATAAACGGGTTTCCGTGAAGTCTTCATGGCATCACCCCTCGTCAGAGGTTCGATCCACCGTCAACGCATCGACAAAATCATTATTTGTCATTTCATGCTCTTGACTCTTGAAGAAAGTCAAGAACAAATCTACCAAGTTCCGTGAGAAAACGGGACGATAAAAAAGGGGCTTGATTTTACATGGTTTCCCGAAAGGGAAGACATTTTATTACCGGACGCTCTCAAGGCATCATCAGGCAAAAAGCGTCTTCCTTGATCGTTGTCGAGGAATGTTGCAAAAACACCGTAACCCGAGGATATGAGTGACCCCACGAGACCAAGTTGCTTCCATTTCTTCACGTGAATTAATGGACCAGATAAGAAAGAACGGGAAAGGAAACATAAGCCTGTTTTTCATTGGAAAAAAATAATATTGACAGATTCCTGCGAGGCCAATATGCTTGTACGCAAGTATTATGTTTAGAAGTAAAACAGAGAGGCATCCATGAAGGCCGAGGAATGCATTTTTTTTCAACTTGCCAAGGCCAGCCAGGCGGGGACCCGTTTCTGGCTCAAAAGGGTGTCCTTGCTGGGCTTGACCGCCGTACAGGGGGTTGTCATTCGCTTTCTCCATGACAATGATCGCCAGACGTCGAGCGAACTGGGCAAGAAAACGGACCTCGACAGCGCAACGCTGACCGGCGTCATTGACCGACTTGAAGGAGCAGGGTTTGTTCAACGAAGGCAGAATCCCGATGACCGGCGGTCCATCCGGATACACCTGACGGAGAAAGGCCGCGAAGCAGGAGAAAAAGTCGCTGAGCTGATGGAAGAAGCGAACAGGGCGTTTTTAAAAGACTTTAATGTAAGCGAGGAAGTCGCTTTGCGAAGTCTCTTGAGCAAGGTCAGGGAGTCGGGATAAAAATTTTTGCGGTTGTATCTCGTACACAACTAACTGGTATAAGAGTTAATGCGTGATTGTACAGGGTAACATCGCATGAAAAACGGCATGTCCCTTTTAAAACGATTATGAAGGAGGATTTGTGATGGACAAGAAAGCCCTGACGGCCCCGTGCGGATTGGACTGTTTCAACTGTGAGCTTTTTCAGGACAACCTCACGCCCGAACTGGTCCAGGCGATTCACGTCAAGATGGGTGTCCCGAAGGAAGAGATCGCCTGTGGTGGATGCCTTCAGCAGGACGGGAAGCATTTTCATCTGCCTCAGGCGGGATGCGCGACCCTGGACTGCGTCAAGGAAAAGGGTGTGGATTATTGTTTCGCCTGTGCCGACTTTCCCTGCCTTTTCCTGGCTCCGACGGCAGACCAGGCGGCCCGGTATCCCCACAACATGAAAGTCTACAACCTTTGCAGGATCAGGAAGGTCGGCCTTGACCGCTGGATCGAGGAAGAGGCTGGCAACATCAGGAAAAAGTACTTCAAAGGCAAGTTCATCGTGGGGAAAGGACAGGCGGACTGAAAGAAGAATGACAGGAACACTGGTGAGGAAGAACGTCAGCACGATTATCAGATTTTTTTGAGCCGGTCATTTCCGTGTCCTTTCGGGAAAAGAGAATTCGCTGAAGCGGCCGGTCTCCAGGTCGGCGTGCAGCATCCTGTTCCGGAAAAGGTCGCCTCGCTGGAGGATGATTTTTACAACTTCCATGGCTTGAAGGGCGGCGATGACAAAGGGGGTCGCGGCGGGCACGCCGAGAACGGCCTCGGCGTTCTGTTTCTCCGACTCGGGAAGAGACGTTACGCCGTACAGGAGGGCGAGCCCCTGATCTTCCGGAAAAACGGTCATGACGTGGCCCTCGAAGCCCGCCACGGCGCCGTGGACCAGGGGGATGTTCAGGGCCCGGGCCGTTTTTTCCAGGGCCAGGCGGTCGCCGATGGTGTCGAGAGCGTCGACGATCACGGCGGTACCGGCGAGAAGTTCCTTTCCGTTGTCCTCATTGATTTTTTTCCGATGCAGCACCGTGTCCACGGCGGGGTTGACGGTCCTGACCCTGGAAGCGCCCGTCTGCGCCTTCGACAGGCCCAGGGTGTCTTTCGAGGAGAGGACCTGGCGGTTCAGGTTCGTTTCCTCGAGGATGTCGTCGTCGATGAGGATAAGCCCGCCGATGCCCGTTCGGGCGAGAATCTCCACGACAAGTCCGCCGAGACCGCCTGCCCCGACGACGGCGACGTCCGATTCGAGGAGCTTGAGCTGCTCCTTTATGGACAGAGTGGTTCGGTTTCGGATGTAACGGTACGGGATAATATTGTTTTTAAGGGCCTTACGATAGACGCCGCGGAGGGTGCAGTGGTGACGGCGGGCGATTTCCAGGGCCTGCTCTTCCTTCAGGCACCGGACACTTCGTCCCGCCTGATCGGTGGTCTTAAAAGACAGGGAGAAGATGGCCTTTTCCATGGGCGCTGTCCTTCCATGCCGCCTTCCGCCCTCCTTGGGTTTCCTTATGACCGGGACTGTTCAAACGAGGGGGCAGACTGTATAATACAAAAGGTTATTTCGGAATTGAAGGAAAATGATGCGGATTGAAATCAATCTTTATGCTTCCCTGGCTCCCTATGCACCGGCCGGCGAGGGCCGGGGGCCGAGGTTTCTGGAGGTGGAGCCGGGGGTGACCATCCGGGAAATCCTGAAAAGCCTGGGCGTACCCCTCGATTCGGTCAAGATGGTTTTTCTGAACGGTGTTCACGGGACCGTTGATGAGGTCCCGAAGGAAGGGGACCGGGTCGGCGTGTTCCCTCCCGTCGCCGGGGGATAGACAAAACCGGATCTATCGTTTTTCGATCTGGAGGAAGACGGTTCCCGGGGTTTTCTCCATCCTGTCCCTCAAGTCCCGCAGGCCGATTTTCTCATGATTTTTTTCGGCGGACACGGGATGATTCCCGGCTTCTTCGAGGATCTTTCCAAGGATCTTGCCGAATGCCCTTCTTTCCAGTGTGACCCCCCGCCGGAGAACGATTCCGGCCATTTCCGGGATCATGAAGTTGAAGAGCTTGACGGTCACCGTTCCCTGTCTGTTTTCCTCCACTCCCCCGGGACGGTTCTCCCGGTGGGAAATTTCCCGGCGCATGGCTTGAAAGGGGCTCCCTTTCCGCAACGTGGCGCCGAGGAGCCCGGGCATGGCCGATGAAAGGGCGAGAACGGCACCATCCCGGATCCGGGCGCTGTCTTCGTCGTCCACCGGTTCCCCGTCCAGAAAGATCGTCTGAATCCTTTTCCGGACGTATTCAGGGGACAACCCGAAGTGCCCGCAAAGAAAGTCCGCCACGGTCACACCCACCCGGGTCTTTACGGCGACCCCCTTCTGCAGAAGAGGAAGAAAGGGGGTCATATACTTTCCGGGGAGAATCAGCCTGACCGAATCTTGTCCGGGGCGCACATCGTCTTTCATCGGTTTGTCTCTTTTTGCCGGGTAACGGGAAGGGTAACGTCGGTCAAAAGACGGAGGGAGGATTTCGCCGTTCCTCCCTCCTGTCAGTCATTCCGGGACCCGTCTGCCCCCTACCAGTTGAAGAGCTGGTCCAGTTCTTCGTCCTTCACCTGGAATGTGATGTTGTGGGGCGGCAGAAGCTCCTTCTTGAAGTATTCGGGCAGCCGGTCGTGTTCTTTCGTGAATCCGGCGCGGGCGTTGAAATCCCTTTCCGATGCGAGGACCTTTCTCCCTATGGCGAAAAAGTCGTCCGCCGTGAGGGAAAGGCCGTAAAAGGCATTGAGAAGGTCCAGCATGGCCTGAAAGGTTTCCGGCTGGTCCAGGACCGCAAAAGCGACAAAGAGGCACATGCCCGTCGAGTCCACGGCGGCCGTCGCGACCTGGAGATTCCGGGACAGTTCGATCTGTCCCGCCGGCTTGAGGGGATCCACATACCCGCCCACCTTCAGGATGTTTGCCGTCACGGCGTATCCCGCCGTGTGGTCCGCCCCCATGGTGCTCGTGGCGTAGGTCACGCCGATGCCCTGGATACCCCGGGGGTCGTAAGCCGGCATGGCCTGCCCCTTGACGACGGGAACCCTCTCCACGCCGAAGGCCTTTCCCGTCACGGCGGCCCCGTTTCCGAGGATCCGGCCCAGGGGGGTGCCTTTGCCGACTTCGTGGATAAGCCGGATGGCGCCCTCGGCATCTCCGAATTCGGCAATGCCGGCCTCCATGGCCACGGCGACGGTGGCGCCCATCTCGATGGTATCGAGGCCGTAATCGTCATCGAGCCGGTCCAGCATGGCGATGGCGTCGAGATCGTCGATGCCGCAGTTCGCCCCGTGAGCCCACACCGTCTCGTACTCGGGCTGCTTGGTCAGATAATGGCCGTCCTTGTCCATGTAAACACCGGAGCACCGGATGACGCAGCCCCGGTGGCATCCATGAGTGGGCAGGCCTCCCCGGGATTCTTCGAGGGCCGCCTGGGTTTCCCCGCTGATGGCTTGACAGCCGTCGAATCGGCCCCACATGAAGTTCTTCGTGGGATAAGCTCCCGCCTCGTTGATGACGTTGGCGAGGACATTCGTCCCGTAGGCCGGGAGGGCCTCGCCGGTGACGGCGTGCTGCCTGAGGCCCGCCACCCAGCGCCTGTTGGCCTCCTTGAATTTTTCCGGGTCTTTCGGCTCACGCATGCCCATCCCCGTGTCGTCGAGGACGATGACCTTGACCCCCTTGGCCCCCATGACGGCCCCGACGCCGCCCCGGCCGGCATGCCGGGTGGGCCGGAGTTCCATGTCGGTGCAGGCTACCGAGGCGGCGGCCATTTTCATCTCGCCCGCCGGCCCGATGGAGATGCAGGCGATGCGGTCGCCGTGCCTTTCCTTCATCCTGTCGACGAGTTCATAGTTGCCGAGCATTCTCAGGCTTTCGTCCTTTTCGATCCTCACGCCATCCTTGTTGATGTAGATTTCGTAAGGGACATCCTCTTCCGGCTTTCCTTCCAGGACGATGGCCCGGTAACCCAGGCGCCCCATGACCTGGGCGGCTTGTCCTCCCGCGTTGGCTTCCTTGATCCCGCCGGTGAGGGGGCTCTTGCATCCCACGGAGAGTCTCCCCGACATGGCGGCGATGGTGCCGCTCAAAAGCCCCGGCGCGATGACCAGCTTGTTGTCCCCGCCCAGGGGATGACACAGGGGAGGAACCTCGGCAGAGACGATGGCCGACGTGAGGGCCCTGCCCCCGAGGCCTTCATAGGATCCGGGCGCCTCTTCCCTTACCGCGGGACCGCCCTTCGCTCCCATGTTGATTCTCAATATCCTGTCCATGTTGACCTCCTTTCCGTGAAACAAGACCCTTCTCGTACGGAGTCCCTCAATGAACGGCACAGCGACGGCTCTGTTTCCCTCATGCCCTTTTCCCGGACTGTTTGGAGAGGGCGGTCGAAGAAGCGGTGTAGGAGGAGGATGGCATTGGTGAAAACAACAAACTGAAATTGATGGCGAGGTGGAGGCGGAATTTCCGGCGTCAGAAGCAATTAATTAAAAAATATTCAATTGTTGTGGGTATGTCAATATGTATAAATAAGCACATTTATAGCCTGGCTAAAGAAATAACGAGTATCTTTAATTAAAAACCTCGAACGGGTCCGGGTTCGTTTCGTTTGACAACGGGTCCCGGATAGCGTATGAAAACGGCGATTCCACCGGCCGTACGATCGGAAGGCGTTCATCCGTGCAGCGGCCTGGCCTGTGATTACAGAGACCATAAAAGGATTTCCAGGAGGTGTCATCGAGTGTCATCGGTTATGGCGGCGGGACGGTTGGACCGGCACACGGGGTCCTGGATTCGGTATAACGGTTTTCTTGAGAAAACCGCCTCCCTGGTCAGGCTGAACGAAGGCTTTCTGGACCAAAGACGGAAGGAACTGGAGCGTTTCCCACAGGATAATCCGGCCCTTTACTGGCTGACCTATGCACGGCTCAATGAGCTGGCCCTTTACTGCGCGGGAAATTATGCTGACAATTTCGAATTTTCCGCGGCCGGGGATCTCCTCGTGAATCCCCGGCGCATCCTTGTCCATATCCGAAACGGGGGCGGTGTCATGGTGAAGGAACGGCACGGGAATCTCACGGAGCAGTTCGGAGGCACGGCGGAAAACCGGGGGGGCGTCATCCGGTGGCTGAAAGAGGAAACGACCCTGGAGACGAAGGGAAAACCCCTCCTGCCCCTCTTTCTGGAAAACCTTGTCCAGTCCGAACGGATGTCCGACAGGTACCTCGAGTCCGTTCAGAGCAGGTTGAGGAAGATCGGTGACGCGATCGGCTTTTTCGGTTGCATGAATTTTGTCGACAGCCACGAATTCTATTTTAGACTTCAAAACACGCCGGAAGAGGAAAAGGCGCTCATTCGGTCGAAGTTCTGTCTTTTCGACAGGAAAACCTTCGATGCCCTGGGTTCCGAGATATCCCGGGTCGTCCGGGGGGGTGCCGGCCGCAGGGGCTTCCTCAAAACGCATTGAAAGGCCTGTCTTCAGGCCGACCCATTTTCTCCTTGACATTCTTTTCAGTATCCTCCCTGCCTGGGTCAGGCAGGGCCATGTCGTAACAAACTTCTCATGGCTTCAAAGAAGGGCGGATGAACCCGGGGAGTCTTTACGCTCCTGATGGTTCTATACCTGGATTGATAAGAGGAGGTATAAAAAGGGCGGGGGAAGCATGCGCTTCCCCCGGGAGAGGGTTTTGGCCCCTTCCGAAAAAGGGGCCTTTGAGAGGTTTAAGCCAGAATCGGAGGAGATTCGATTCTCGATTTATATAATATGCATGATGCATGCCAAGCGTCTCATATCTGCCAGGAGTGCCTTTTATGACTGGAAATCATGAACGCAACGACGCCCTGACAGGATTTTGAAGGAAAAGAACAGGGGAAGAAAATGTCGACGGAATTTCCTCCCTTACGCTGAAAGCAAATAATCATAATATATTAAAGAGATTTCCCGGGGAGACGACAAAAACGACACTTTTGTCGATCCCGCTGAATTTCTCAAAGGGGTCTCGCCGTTGCCGGTTTTTCTCTCATGGAGGACTGGTTCCTGAAATAATCGGCGAGGATTTTTTCGTGATCGAAGGCCAGGATTTTGGGAATGTTCTCTTCTGAAAAGATCCCGATGTCCGCCGCGTCGTCCCGAGCCCGGGGGGTTCCCGAAGCCGTGGCGATAAATACCGTGGATATGGTATGCTGTCTGGGATCGCGGTCAGGTGACGAATAGACCCCTGAAAGTCCCTGGAGGGTGACGTTCAGGGATGTTTCCTCCAGGGCCTCCCGTATGGCCGCGTCCTCCAGGGTTTCACCGTAATCGACAAATCCGCCCGGCAGGGCCCATCCAGGGGGAGGGTTTTTCCTTTTGATGAGGATAATCCCCTGTCCATCTATTTCTATGATCACATCCACCGTCGGGACGGGGTTTCTGTACAGAGAAACAGGCTTTCCGCAAAAAGGACAGGAAACCCAGCTCAATGTCTTGTTCAAAAGGCGTCTCCAGGATAAGGGATGAAGAAAAATAACCTATCCCAAAGAATCTGTCAACAGTCGCCTTGTTGCCCGGCCTGCTCGCTGGCTTGTAAATATAGGTTAACGAAGGTCAGGATTTAGGCAGGGATCATTCAAGCTTGACAATTTGCGGGCATTTCATTAGCCTACGTTACTAATCCTCGAGGCGGAGCAACTATGATCGGAACACTTGTGATTACTCACGGAAACCTGGCGGACGAACTCATACGGGCGACCGTCATGATAAAGGGTGAGCAAAAGGGAATCCTTGCTGTTTCCGTAGACGCGAAGAAGGGGCTGAACGAAATCAAAAAGGAGATTACGGGGGCCCTCAAAAAAGTGGACCAGGGAGCGGGTGTTCTCATCCTCACGGATCTTTTCGGAGGGACGCCCTCCAACATCTCCCTTTCTTTCCTGCAGGACAAGAAGATCGAAGTCGTTACCGGCGTGAACCTGCCGATGCTCCTCAAATTGTCCGATCTCCAGGAGGAGAAGGACCTCTATCGCTTTGCGGAAACCGTTCGCAACTATGGTATAAAAAATATTTATATGGCGAGTGAAATCCTCAACCGGAAGGCTTCGGACTGACCGCGGTGTCCGGTCCGGTTCCCCGTTCCTGAAGGAGCCTTTTAGATGGGTCGGATCTTCATCCGAGTGGACAACAGGCTCGTTCACGGGCAGATCATCGAGGCCTGGGTCCCTCACATTCAGGCGGGGCGGATCATTGTCGTCAACAACGACGTGGCCTCGGATCCCTTCAGGGAATCGGTCATTCGGATGGCTGTTCCCATTGATGTTAAAGTTGATGTGTATGATATAGTTGATTTTGTCCGGAACATGCGTTCCAAAGGAAGGAACCGGGAAAACATCATCGTTCTTTTTGACAATATCGGTGATGTTGTCGAGGCCTTTCATCATGGATACCGCTTTGAAAAATTGAATATCGGGAACGTTTACGATGAGGATGGAAAAATCCGATGTTCCTCCACTATTTTTCTCAACGACAAGGATGTGAGCGCCATTCTTTCCCTCGTCGATGCCGGTGTGACCGTGGAACTCCGTTGCGTTCCCCGGGATAAATCGATTGACTTCTCCGAGATGATGAACCAAAGGTCCTTTCGTGTTCTTGATTGACGGCGTTGCGGGTGGAAAGTCCGCTCTCGCGGCCGCCCTGGCGGGAATTGCATGCCTGGATCGCGTCTTCTTCCAGGTCATGATTTCCAGGCCCATCATTGTCTCGGCTGTTCTGGGGGCGGTTCTCGGCGATTTGCCGACAGCTCTTGTCATGGGGGCTCTCATCGAGATTTTGTGGGTCGACCACCTGCCCATAGGCGTTTACATTCCTCCCAATGACTCCCTCATGTCCGCTGTCGCCGTCGGGAGCACCATCCTGGCGGGGCAGGCCGCCGGGTCCGTTACGAAGGAGATGATGGCTTTTTCCATCCTTCTCTTCATGCCTCTGGCCTTTCTTGCCCGAAAACTGGATCAGTGGATCATCGCCACGCACGGCACCCTCGCGGACAGGGCCCTGGCAGGCGCCGTCGAAGGCCGTCCCGAGGATATCGCCCGGTGTGTCCGGCTGGACCTGGTAAGAACGCTCGTCATCTATGTCGGGTTCATCTTCGTTTTTCTTTTCTTGGGCACCGTGGTTCTCCTGAAGGCGTATCCCCTTCTTTCGGGGAAAATCCCGATGAAAGCCCTTCTCATTATTTTCTGGTCCCTGCCACTCGTCGGCATTGCCGCTGTCCTGAACACGGTCCGCCAAAAGGGGGTTGCCCCTCTTTTCACGGGATTCTTTTTCATGGCGGTGCTCTTCGGCACCCTGCTGTGTTCGTAGGGAAGTCCATGGGCGCCGTCACGCACGATAGAACAGAGGAACATTTGCCGGACCAGGCCCTCCTGACGGTACGACAAATGGAAGAGACCGATCTGAAGAGTGTTCTCGAGATCGAGCGAAGTTCTTTCAGAACGCCGTGGTCGGAGCTGTCTTTTCTGGAGGAACTGCGAGCCCCCTTCTGTCACAGTTTAGTCGCCCTCAGGGGAGAAGTCATCGCAGGCTCCATCCATTTCGCCATTATTGTGGATGAGATTCACCTGCGGAACGTGGCTGTTCGACCGGGGTACCGCCGGGATGGCGTCGCCAGCTTCCTGATGAAGACGATGATCGCGCATGGGATTGAAAAAGGAGCTTTTCTGGGTTTTCTCGAAGTCAGGCGATCGAACAGGTCCGCGTTGCGCCTTTATGAAAAATTCGGCTTCAGAAAAAGAGGGATCCGACCCCTCTACTATGCCGACACCTGCGAGGATGCGGTCATCATGACGGCGGACTTTTCCTCGAAGACAGAGGGGAAGCAAAAGGGAGGGTTGTGACATGACGGCGGCACGGCAGGTCATGACGGGCACCATCCTCGCCCACAAGGAGATTCTCCCGGGGCATTTTCGCATGACTGTCTCCTGCGCGCCATTGATGGAGGTGATCCCTTCACCGGGGCAGTTTGTCATGGTCCGCAGGAGAGCCGAAGACACCCCGTTTTTGCCGAGGCCCTTCAGTGTTTATGACATGGACGCCACGAAAGGACGTGAAAGGGTGGGCCTTTTGTATCGTGTCGCCGGAAAGGGCACGGAAATTTTCAGCCGCATGAAACGGGGGGAGATGCTTTCCCTTATCGGTCCCCTGGGCCGGGGGTTTTCGGCAGTCCCGGAAAAGCCGACACTCCTCCTTGTGGGCGGGGGAATGGGGGTGGTTCCGCTTCACTATCTGGCGAGGGCCTTGACGGATCACCTGAGGAGAGGAGAAGTCTCCCTCCACGCCTATCTGGGCTGCGGGAATTCGAGTTTTTTCCCACTTTTCAAGGGTTTCAAGTCCCTGTGTTCCGCATTGCGGGTCAGCACCGATGACGGGAGCGCCGGGTTCAAGGGGACAGTCATGGACCTTCTGGAGAAGGAGTTTCACCGCTATGATCCCGCCGGGACGGTGATCTACGGTTGCGGACCCCGGCCCATGCTGTCCCGTCTCACCGCCTTCGGGATCAGGCATGGCGTGACGGGCCAGGTGTCGGTGGAGGAGCGGATGGCCTGCGGTGTCGGGGCCTGCCTGGGCTGCGCCGTTTCCCTGAAAACGGCCGGAGGGGAGAGGAACTACGTCCGGGTCTGCCGGGAGGGTCCGGTGTTTTCCTTCGATGAGTTCCAGAATTGACGAACCTGTAAAAACTCGAAAAATGTTAAGTTACCGAAGGCTTTGTAAAAAGATCCAGAGGCAAGGCGCCCAAATCCCGAGGAGTGAGACGTACTTATTGGTACGTCGCCATGACCGGGGACGAAGGGCAACACAGCCTATGGACTTTTTTACGAAGTCGTCAGGATTGAAGTCGTGACGGATGAAGAGATGAACCTCAGTGTTTCCATAGGCGGGGGGCTGACGTTGAAGAATCCCGTCATGACCGCTTCAGGGACCTTTGGTTATGGTGAGGCATACAGTCCCTTTGTGGACCCGGGCCTTCTCGGGGCCGTTGTGGTCAAGGGGTTGTCCCTTAAACCACGGGCGGGCAACCCTCCTCCCCGGATCATGGAAACGCCCTCGGGGATGCTCAACGCCGTGGGTCTTCAGAACATAGGCGTCGAGGCTTTCGTGGAGGAAAAGCTCCCTTTTCTTCGTTCCTGCAACGTTCCCGTCATTGTCAACATCTTCGGCGAGACGGTGGAGGAATATGCCCGGCTGGCGTCAATTCTCGACGGTGTGGACGGCGTTCACGGGCTGGAAGTAAACGTTTCCTGTCCCAACATCAAGCGCGGCGGCATCACTTTCGGAACTGATCCCGCCGCCGCCGCGCGGGTAACCCGGTCGGTTAAGAAAGCAACCCGCCTTCCCGTGATCGTCAAGCTTACCCCCAACGTGACGGACATCGGTGCCGTCGCCCGCCGGGTTGAGGGTGCGGGCGCCGATGCCCTGTCCCTTATCAACACCCTTCGGGGCATGTCGGTGGACGTGGAAAAACGAATTCCTCACCTGGCCGTGGTGACCGGCGGCCTTTCCGGACCGGCTGTCCGGCCGGTGGCCTTGAGGATGGTCTGGGAAGTCCGGCGGGCCGTTTCCATCCCCGTCATCGGTGTCGGGGGGATCGCGGAAGCCCGGGACGCCCTGGAATTTCTGATCGTCGGCGCTTCGGCCGTTCAGATCGGCACGGCCAATTTCATCAATCCCCGGGCGACCCTCGACGTTCTCGACGGGATCCGACAGTATATGAACCGGAAAGGAATCGCCGATATCGGGGAAATCATCGGAAGTCTTCGAACGGGTGGGGAGGCGTCATGAACCCTGTTGAAGAAATCGTGGAAGGTGTCTATCTCGTAGGCGGGCCCAGCGTGTCCTATGGGGAAGACGCCACGGCTTTCGTGATCCGGTTTCCCGAAACCCTGGTCATGATCGACGCCGGTGCGGGGAGAAGCGCCCGCATCCTGGAAAAAAACATGGCCAAGGCCGGTTTGAGGCCGGAGGATATTTCCCTTCTCGTCCTCACGCACTGTCACATCGATCACATCGGGGGGGCGCCTTACTTCAGGGGGATTCACGGCATTCCCACGGCCATGCACGATCTGGACGCCGACGCCGTGGAGACGGGAGACCCCGTCCGTACGGCGGCCAACTGGTATGAAACGGAATTTCCGCCCACACCGGTGGACCGCCGTTTCACGTCGGACCACGAGGTTCTGTCCTTTGGTGACGAAGAACTCCATGTTCTTCACACGCCGGGACACACCCCCGGTTCTCTGTCCCTGTACCTGGATCGAGGGGGCCGGCGGATCCTCTTCGGTCAGGATATCCATGGCCCCTTTCTCCCGAGTTTTGCCTCCGTTGTCGAGGACTGGCGGACATCCATGGAGAAGCTTCTGGAACTCAAAGCCGACATCCTCTGCGAAGGGCATTTCGGCATCTTCCACGGCCGTGAGAAAGTGGAGACCTATATACGAAAGTACCTGCGAAGTTATGCCTGACGGCTTTGCAAGAGCCCCTCGCCCTTTTTCCGCCGTTTTCGGTTCAGACGCAACGAACCGCGCGGCGGCAAACGTCTTTGGAAGATCAGGTGTCCTGTCTCCGGCGCTTTTTTTGAGACGGTGAGAAATCCAGTTCGTATTCAGAGGAGATCGATGAAAGGAGGATCGATGACGGAAAAAGGGGGGTATCTGATGGAGAACCGGGATGAAATCATCCGCCTCGAAGGGAAGACGGATCCCGGGGCTTTTTACAGGCAGGCCGCCTGGTGCGGTGTCCGCCCGGGGATGCGCGTACTCGACGCCGGATGCGGTCCCGGCCTGACAACCTCCTTCCTCCGGGAAATGGTCATGCCTGGGGGATCCGCCACGGGTATCGATTTTTCCCCGTCAAGAATTGAACACGCGAGAAAAACCTATGGGAATCTTCCGGGAATCCGCTTCGAACTCAAAGATTTTCGCGAACCCCTCGAAGAACTCGGAACCTTCGATCTCATCTGGGTTCGTTTCGTTCTCGAGTACTTCCGAAAAGAGGCTTTTCGAATTGTGAAGAATCTGAAGGCTCTGATCAAGCCCGGCGGATGGCTCTGCCTTATCGACCTGGATTCCAATTGTCTCAATCATTATGACATTCCACCGGACCTGGAGAACTGTCTTGTCAGGATCATGGCCCGCATGGAGCGGGACTTCGATTTCGATGTCCACGCTGGGCGCAAGCTTTACGCCTATCTTTACGATGAAGGTTTCGCGAACGTGGAAATGGACCTCATGGCCCACCATCTCATCTATGGGGAGATCAGGGACAGCGACGCTTACAACTGGCTCAAGAAAATAGAAGTGGCTTCCGTCCTTGTGCCGGACATCTTCGATGACTACGAGGGTGGTTACGCGGTCTTTCTATCTGATTTCAAGAAGTTTTTTTACCATCCCCGGCGATTCACCTACACCCCCCTCATCTTGTGCCGGGGGAGAGTCCCCCTGTCAGGATGACGTGGCCTTTCCATCCTGGCTGAACTGGAAGTTCTTTTCCCTGAGCAACGTAACGCACGTGTCCACGACCTCTTCATCGAAAACGGAGCCCCTCATGGAAACGATTTCCTCGAGGGCCCTGTCGATGCCCAGGGCCGGCCGGTACGGACGATGGGAAGACATGGCCTCGACCACGTCAGCCACCGAAAGGATCCGTGCTTCCAGAAGGATCTCCTCGCCCTTCAGGCCCTGGGGGTACCCCGACCCGTCCAGCTTTTCATGGTGCTGATGGACCATTTCCGCAATGGGGGCGTTGAACTCGACACGACTGAGAATGCTGTGGCCCACTTCAGGGTGGGCCTTCATCATGTCGAATTCGAGAGGATTCAGTTTTCCCGGTTTGGAAAGTATTTCTGCCGGGATGTATATCTTGCCGATATCGTGGATCATGGCCCCCATTCGGATGCCCTGGATGGTCGTGTCGGGCAGGTTCATTTCCTCGGCGATGGCGCAGGCGAGTTCGGCCACCCGCCTCTGGTGTCCCGCCGTGTAGGGGTCCCGGACCTCGATGATGATGGAAATGGCATCAATGGTGCTCTGCAGGGCTGACTGGAGCATGTCCAGGTTTTTTTCAAGGGCCGTGATGTCCTTCATGATCCCGATGAGACCTGTTCTGCCGTTTGTGCCGTCTATGTTCGGCGAGCCGCTCAGGCTGACGATTCTCTCGGTACCGTCATGGGAGAGCATGATCGTTCGGATACCTTTGACGGTTTCCCGGTTGTTTTGAACCCTCGTGAAGGCCCGGGACCACTGCCGCCTTTCCTGGTCGTCCTGGACGATGAAATCGGTGAATTTTCTGGCGAGAGCCTCTTTCTTGGAATGGCCTAAAATCTTTTCCCAGGCCGGGTTCACATAGGTGATGGCGCCCCTCTCGTTGAGCGTGAAAATAATGTCCGGCGAATTTTCGCCCAAGGCCCGGAAACGCCCTTCACTTTCCCGAATCTTCTGGTAGGTCCGGGCGTTGTTGATGCTGATGCCGATTTGAGGGGCGATTCCCATGAGAAGGCTGAGATCGCTCTGGTTCAGGGGACGCTGTGATCGGGGGGAGTCGACGGCGAGAACACCTTCCGCTTTCCCCTCGTAGAGAATGGGGACACAGAGAAAGGAATTGACGTTAAGGGCCTTGGCAAAATGGACGCTTCTGGGAGACATGTCTTTTTGCGCTTCCGAAACGTCCGTGATGAGGAAAGGCTTCAGGTCCCGGAAAGCCTGGACGAACTGGCCCGTCGATTCGCTGCGGTCGAGATGAAACGCCGTTTCCTTGAGAATCGACTCCTGGTCCGGCTTGTAACCGTAACCCGCGGTGTAGAGAAGCCGGGTCCGGTCGTCGTTGGCCAGCATGACCAGTCCCCGGTCGTAATCCAGTCGTTTCTGAAACGTTTCCATCATGAACCGGAGAAGCTGGTCAAAGTCCAGAATGCTTGACGCCGCCTGGCCGATCTCCTGGATCAGAAGGGCCTCGTTGTAATGACGGTTGATCTGGTCGATGAGTTCGTCCGCCGCGTTTCCCTGGCTCTTGAGGTTTCTCACGTAATCGTCCTTTTCCAGGCGGCTGGCGTTGTTGAATATGGCAAGGACGATCAACCCGAAGGTCAGGGAAAGGAGAGACCAGGGATATAGAGGAAGCCAGAAGAACAGCCCCACCGCCAGAAGGAAAAGGAAGGCGGCGGTGTAGTAACCGACCCGTTTCCAGATCAGGAAGGGGCTGATTTCCCAGGAGACGTCGTATTCGCAGTGCTTGTCGCCGCGGTGAATGCATGAAGGATGGTCGATGGTTGCGAAACGGTTTGTGAAAACCTTGGCCAGAGATTCCAGGAGGCCCGTGCGGTTTTCACATTGGTATGGTTTTTCTTCGACGTCTTCCTTGGGCTGAAAGGTTATTTTTACACGGTTGGGTCCGATGATCCGGCTTTTTACATGATAGGCCCGGCTGAGGGTTCCCGCTACTTTTTCCATCATCCAGTAAGCGATGCCGGGGGTGAGAAACCCGATGACATACTGCTGGAGGATACCGGACGCCTGGTTGGAAGCGATGTATCGACCGGCCTCACGGGCAACGGAGGGGTCGCCGGTTTCTCTCAGGACGGCCTCATAAAACCGGTCTACCTCTTCCTGGGAAAACCAGTGACCGGCGTCCTCGATCTCAAAGTTGGTGATGCCCGAAGATTCCAGGATTTTCTTTTGGTCGACATGGGGATGATATACTTGAAGATATTCGAGATAGGTCTCGACGATTCGGCTGTTGTATAAAGGCGGACCTTTCAATTAGTCGAACCTGATACGAAAATTTTTTGCCATGTGCTGAAGGTATTCATTTCCTTTTTCGTGAAGGTTCAGAATCCAGTGATCGTATACCTTTGTCACCGGCACGCCCTCTTTTTTAACATAGTCCTCCGGATAAATTAAGAGGGGAATTTCGGCGGCCGTCTCTTCGTGAAGCAGGGGGGAGACGGATTTTATAAGAATGTCCCAGGGGAGTATCTCCGGTTCCGTCACGATGATTTTGAAGCAGTTGAGAAGCTGGGCCATGTTGATTCCCACATCGGAGCGTTCCCTAACGATGAAAGCTACGGGATCCTCGTGGTGGACGAGGGAGTGGATGTTCCAGGACCGGTGGAAACCGAGCTGATCGTAAAGCGTGAAAAGGCTCCCTTTCCTTTTCGGCTCCCCTTCCATGTTGTGGGCGTCCAGAAGAAGCCCGTCGGACCGGTGTTTGTAAAAGAGCTTCAATTTCCAGAGATCCATGGGGGTAGATTCCCGGAGTGTCCATTCACTGGGAAGGTCTTCCTGGGAGGCGTCTTTTTTCCACATGAAATAACAGAAGCGGTCCAGGGAGCATCCCTGGGGATTGTTCAGGGATCGGGCGAAATCGCCGAAAATCCGGTTGGCGATTTTGTTTTTCGGCTGGAAATAGGCCATGACGTAATCCATGTTGGCCGAGGGGAGCTTGTGGAATCCGTTCAGGTATTCCATGATCTGCTTCAGGACGAGGAAAAGAAGGGAGAAAATAAGACAAATGCTTATCAAATAGAGAAGATTGACGGAATCGGACCTGCTTTCTTGGAGAAGCTGGCTGGATATCATGTTCAAAAAGAGGGGAACGCTGAAGGATCCAAGAATTCCTAACGAGATATGGGGTAACATTTTTTTCCCGGGGCCTGGAAACGTTAAAAAGGTGACTACTCCCCCGAATATCCCGGTGACTATCATAATTATAAGGTAAAATAAAAAATAGAGGTCCATGGAAACTATAGGTCTTCGCGCCTCATTTCAGCTCAGCTGGTTCATCGAATACTCAATATATTCATTTCACAGGATCGGCCAGAGACCCTAACGAGCTGATCCAAACCTCCACAAGCCCCTTTCTTGCATTCGGGAAGTCCTCGGCAAAGGATCTGACATCAAAAATTGGGATGTTTCCCTCTTTATTTCTGGCATGAAAGAAAGAATGAATCAAGGATAGAACCTCTTTGGCGCCTCTTCTGTCGGCTTCCCGGAAATAGCGGATCTCATTTTTCCTGAAATTCAGGCTGATCTGTTCCATGCCGTGAACGTTCAGATTTGCGGCTTCTCCCAGTTGCTCCCACAGTTCTTCAAGCAATTCTTTGTAATCGTCTCTTTTATAATGAATGAAAACCTCAAATTTAAGATCCAAGGTGGTCCGTTTTTCCGGGGGCGCCAATGTGGGAGTGTTCCCTGCGACGAAAGCCGCATCATTCAAATCTCTATCGACAGTATTTTTCTCATCGGCGAGAAGCGACAATTGCTGGATCTCCGTTTTCAGCTCATTCATCTGTTGAATGGTGTTGTTGTAGCTGTAATGGTAGCTTAAGAGCCTGCTCCTTTCGGCGTTCAGCGATATCAGAAAAGGAAGGACCAGGCCAATTCCTGTGAGAAAACCTAAGGAAAAGTAAAGCAGCTTCTTTCCCCGGTTAAGGGACAGGTCCAGCGACTTGTTCAACGCATTGGACAGGAGCTGGATCAGTCTGTCTTTTTCTCCATTTGACGCGTTATGAGCCATGGCCTTTCAGAATGCTTTCTCCGGCTGACAGGGGCTGCGGGAAATCTATCATCTCAAAGAAAACAACTCATCAAACTCGGGTCCGGAAATAACGCAATACTTTTGCTGGCGGAAGTTTTACTTAAAAGTATCTCTACCACAATGTTTAGTCATGAACCGTAAGCGTAAAAGTAAAAGGTAAAATCCCCCGTGACAAAATAACACAGACTTATCTTCTTATGCCACAACTAAAAAAAGACATGTTTTTTCCTGGGCCCAGTCAGTGGTGTAAGGGAATGTTTGCAATTTGAGGTATTGTAGGAGGCCATCGATATCTCCTAAAATGGTGTTTGCCCAACACTAATGAAAGGAGACAGAGCGATGGCCAGGAATTATGATACTGCGGCATACAAGAAATTGCTACTTCATTTCATGGGGGAGTCGGATCCGCTGTATTCGATGCTCCAGTGGCTGACGGAACGGATGATGGAGGTTGAGGCGGAGCTGAAAGTAGGAGCGGCCAAGGGGAAGCATACATCGGATCGGACGACCCATTTTTCGGGGACCCGTGTCCGGCGGTTCGACACCCGTCTGGGAACTCTGTATCTTCTGGTTCCGAAGGTTCGACAAGGGGGATACATCCCCTTTTTCGTGACAGAGAAGAAACGGTCGGAGCAGGCCCTGATCCAGGTGGTTCAGGAAGCCTTCATCAACGGCGTGTCCACCCGGAAGATGGAGCGCCTGGCCCGGTCATTGGGTATCGAGGGGATCTCGGCGGGCCAGGTCTCGGTGATGACGAAGGAGCTCGATGAGCAGATCACCCGGTTTCGAACCCGTCCCCTGGAGAGTGAATATCCTGTCATCTGGGTGGATGCCCTCTATGAGAAGATCCGTTTTGATGGCCGGGTAGTCAGCATGGCCGTTTTAGTTGTTGCCGGCGTCACCCTGGAAGGCCGCCGGGAGATCCTGGCCTGCGAGCCCATGATGAACGAATCGGAAGAGACGTATCGCATCCTTTTTGACAACTTGAAGGAACGGGGGTTGGAGAGGGTCTGGCTTTGTGTTTCCGATGCCCACAAGGGGCTCCGGAAGGCCGTTAAGAAGGCTTTTCTGGGATGCAGCTGGCAGAGGTGCAAGGTCCATTTTATGCGGAACATCCTGGCCCATGTGCCACACAAGGAGAAAGCATCCTTTGCCGCAAAGCTGAAGGCTATCTGGCTGCAGCCCACAAAGGAAACGGCTCTTCAGACGGCCCGGATGCTGATGGATCAGTACCGGGACCGTTTTCCCCAGGCCATCGGAGTCCTTGATGAGGGCCTGGAGGATGCCCTGCAGTTCCTGGCATTCCCCTGTTTCGATCACCGGAAGATCAGTTCCACCAATATACTTGAGCGCCTGAACCGGGAGATTCGAAGACGGTCAAGGGTCGTCGGCATCTTCCCCGGCATGGACGCTTATGTTCGGCTTGTTACCTGCTATCTCATCGAGTACAGCGAAGATTGGTCTACCGGTAAATGCTATATCAAACAGTCACTTATAGAAGAACAGCGAGGATTGCTGAAAAAGGCGGCATGAACCGGGGATGTCGATGAACCCGTTACCCGAAATTGCAAACATTTATTGACATGACCGCCCAGTCATCACGGCCACTCCTGGCATCGTTTCTCTGATTGCGGTGAAATGTCGGGAGTATGTTCGGGACAGTCCGATACCATACCCTTTCAGGGACTATCTCTGTCAATTAAAAATTTTCTCAGGAATTGCGAAGCACAAAAAAGGTTGGGTTTCCCCTGGTGTCAGTCCAGCCTGATCCTGAAATGTTTCTCCATATAACTCAGAAAGTCGTTTCCGTAACCGGCCACATCGAGTATCCATAAATTATACTGTTTTTCTATCGGGCAGTTGTGGGTAAGGGTATAATCGTACGGATAAATCAACGCTGGAATGTCCGAAACATCGAAAAACCGTGATAAATTCTGCATGACCATTTTCAGAATATCCCATTTCACGGCTTCCGTATCCAGTATGATGATTTTAAAGCCATTCAGAAGATTTGAAAGATTGAAACCGATGTCGGATTGATCGATGGCGATGAGAGCCGCCGGTTCCTTTCGGAAAGTCAGAGAAAATAGGGACAGATTTCTCTTGAAGCCATGGTTCTTGTACTTTGTGGCGAGGGAACCCGATTTCGATTCTCCGTTGCCCAAGCCTAAAGATTGGATATAAAGCCCGTTTGACGAATGGGTGTAAAACTTCTCGACGTGCCAGAGATCAACCTGAGTCGAGCGTCTCAGCTCCCATTCGGGAGGCAGAAAGGCGTTTTCGTCGCTCTTGTGATGAACATAGTATGCAAATGCGTCAACCGAACACCCCTTACTTAGGTTTAGCTCTCTGCTGTACCCTCCAAAAACGCGATCAATTATTTTGTTGCTGGCCCTGAAATAGGTCATGAGATAGCACATATTAGCGGAAGCCAGTCTGTAGGCTCCATTGATGTATTTCAGGATTTCCTTGAGAATTACGAAACCGACCAGTCGCCTATCCATTGCCCTTGATGCGTAATGGTGTATCATCCACGAATATTCGTAAGCCCGGACCATCGCGATATGTCCGTAAATTTTTCCTTCCGACTCATATGTAAAGTGTTTGGCGATCTCGGGCTTACTCTGGTAGAGTTTCTTGTAAGTTTCCTTGTACTCTTGTTTGTTATTATGGATGAATTTGTATTTGTCCGGATATATGAAATTGGAATCGAAAAAGAACTCCCACAGGGCATTCAGATCGACAGAGGACGAGACATTTGAAAAGTGATCCCTTGACTGGCTTAGAATCTGATTCAGAGTACTGAAATCTTCCAGATCCATATCCAATATCGCGATTCCACATCGTATCCTTTCTGTGTCATCAAGCGTTTTCCGATAAATAACCTGGACCTTGCATTCGACACTGATGGAACCGGAAAAAACAATTTTCAATCTTGGAATGATCATCCCCGGCATCAGGACACTGTCTTCGTCTCGCTCGATAACGGAAAAACCGGAATTCGAGATGTCAAGAATTTCCCGCTGAAGCCTTGCTCCAAAAAATGGATGATTGAAGATAATGGACGGCGGAGGGCTCAGTTGATAGCGGGGGCTCCTGATTTTTGCTTTCCTGAATCGCGAAATTTTACTATCCGTGGGGGCGAAAACCATTTCTCTGCCGAAGATGTCATTTGATTGTCTGATCAACTGGCAGTTACTGGAAAAGAATATGTAGTCCCGCTTTTTGAGATTGACTGTAGCCGTTTCCTCCGCGTTGAATCCAATGAAGGACGATGTGGAATTTGGAAAGATTCGGACCCGGAAGGCAATGGCGGTAAAGTCGACGAGGATGCCCTTCAAATAGATGCCGTTTTGAAAAATCTCCATGCTGATGTCGCAGCAGTCGTATCGCCTGTGTTTTCTTCTTGAGATGTTATAGCTCACTTCAGGCAGGGAAATGGTGAGCCCCGTGAGATCGACTCGTAAAAGTCGTCCGGGTATGAAAATGATGGATTGACCGTCGGAAAGAATGATGTATTGAAAGTGAAAATCGTGTAGATTCAGTTTTGTGATGACATTTTCAGCCCAGTTGCAGGTCAGTTCACCGCCTGTGCAGGGTTTGAGGGAAGCCCGCAAGAGGATGCCTTCTTCATATTCCGTGTGAAGCAGATACACCCAGACGATTGATTCACTAAAGTGCAGGAAGTTTATGGTGTTGATGAGTTTTGGTAATGCGACCCTCTTGGCTGAATCCAAAGAGGCGATAAGGTCCTTGTGTTTGAAAACGTATGGTGGCGGGCATAGATGACTTGAATCATCCACGTGGGTTACATGCCCGCTTCTTTCCTGGAGTAATACAAATTTCTCCATTAACAACGCCCACCGCCATCCTTTAATAGGCAGGCTAAGAATTATGAAGCATGTAATTCATCGCCACGACTCTTTTAAAAAGGCTTTCAGCTTCTAACTCTTTCTATCGAGGAATCTCCTTTAGCTTTATTACATGTATTTTCAAGACATTGCAAACTATTTTATCACAATAACTATTCGTTAATGCTTTCCTTCAATTTTCTTGAACATTTAAATGTCACGACTTTACGGGAGGATAGGATCAGTTCCTCGCCTGTCTGCGGGTTTCTCCCCTTCCGGGGGTTCTTGCTCTTGACGGACCACTTGCCGAACCCGGAGATCAGGATGTCGTTTCCCGATTCGAGCTCCTGTTTAACCAGGTCGAAGACGCTTTCTACAAGCTCGGTGCAGCGCTCCTTGGAAAACCCCGTGTAGGTGTGAACGTTTTTCACGAGCTCCGCTTTTGTCAGGGTCATCTTGCCTTACCTTCCTTTCCGGTCTTCATCTGGGCCCCGGTTCCCGGTGCGATTTTTCAAGCAGAAATTAATACAATATGAATTTCATTTATTTGTCAAGCCTTTGAATGTGCTTTTTTTACCAAAATCCCGGTCTGCCTCGTTTTGATCTCCTATTTCTCGCGATCTTATAAAATTTCCACCAGTTACGCAAGACGAAAATTGCGGGGCCACGAATTTTTCAGGGGAAGGGGCGGAGCCGCCCCTTCCCCTGTCTTTTTTACAGGATCCCTTTTTCCTGCAGCTCGCTTAACCGGACAGGTCCAAGGCCCAGATATCTCAGGTAAATGAAGTCATTGTCATAGCCCGCCGGCCGGCAGACCCACTTGGTCCGCGGCGGCGTTTCCGTGCCTTTCCACTGGGACTGGGCGCAGATCACCGAGCCGTACAGGGGGTCCTGGACGGGTGTGAACATTCCCCGATCGATCCAGTTTTCATCGTGCATGGTTTTCCAGGGGGACACGATTTCCGCCACCACGGGGGTGATGGGGGCCAGGCGGCCGCTCTTGGCGTAGTCGACCGATTTCTGTGTCAGCTCCCGGCTCGTGTATTGTTCCGTAAGGGGGTTGATCATGGCCTGGTACTTGAGCTGCCAGTCCTTTTTCATGAAGGGCGCCAGGGTGGTCCACTCGTCAGCCTTCCACTCATCCCACTTCCCCAGGATGTCCACGAAGGCCTTCCACATTTCCAGCCGGAGTCCCCCGAGAAAAACGCCGCCGTCCTTGGTGGGGAAGAAGCCGTAAAGCCAGAGCGCCGTGTCCAGGTTGCTGAACCGTTCCTGGATGACCCCCTGATCGGCATACCAGTGCAGGGCGTAATCGTGAAGCCTCTGGTAAGCTTCCGGCGTGGAGACGTCGATGGCCTGCCCCTCACCGGTCAATTCCCGGTGATAAAGGGCCGCCAGGATTCCCAGGGCGGCAAAGGTTCCCGACACGGACCAGGCGATCCAGGGTCCAGCCTTGGTCGGGACGGCCCAGGGCATGTCGTCGACCGTTTTCCCTTCGGGGAGAACTTCGCCGGTTCCGTACTGGATTCCCGACCGGGCCTGGGACACGTTGTCGTAATCGTACTGCCTCCATTCGCTTTCCGGACCGAACTGGCCGTGAAGGGTGATGGAGGCGTAGAGAAGTCTCGGGTTCAACTGGCTGAGGACATCGTAGCCGAGCCCCCAGTCGTCCATCTGCCCTGCCGGGTAGGTTTCGATGAGAACATCGGCGGAACCGATGAGCTGTTTGAAGATTTCCCGCCCTTCCTCCTTTTCCAGGTCGAGGGTGACGTGGTACTTGTTCCGCCCTTCCTGAAGGTAGGCGAAGCCTGTCCCTTTTTCCATGATTCCACCGGGGGAGTAAGTCCGGACCAGGTCCCCGCCGGGGGGCTCGATGCGGATGGTTTCCGCCCCGAGTTCCGCCAGGAGGGAGGAACAGTAACAGCCGGCCATGCTCCGCGAGCTGATGTCGATGACAACCAGGTCGTCCAGGGCTTCGGGCTTTTCGAAATTTTTGGCCGGGTCATCCAGGGAACGGATGTAATCGGCCCACTGGGCCCATTTCGCTCTTTTGTAGTCTGTCATGGTTCCACCTCCTCAACCCCTCAGGATAGCCCCGGTTTTCCCGTCCCACTCCTTCGGGGGGCGGCGACCCTGCATGTCCTTCCATTTTCCGAGGACACCGTGGGTGTAAAGTTCGCTGATCTGGGAGCGGCTCCTCCCGAGGATATCCATCATGATGTACTCGTTGTCGAAACCGACGGGCCTCACCGTCCACTTGATCTTGGGGGGCGTCTTGGACATCATGACGGGGAAGCAGTGCTCGGCGTACCGGCCGTAGAGGGGGTCGTCGATGTGCTTTACGAAGTCCCGTTCTTTCCGGTGGGGGTTTTCGTTCATGTCCTTGGCGTTGTGGAGGCGGCTGGCGGAAAAGCCGTGACGGACGCCCAGGGCCTCGATGTCGTCGGCTGTCAGGGTCCTGGCCCAGTCGGCGATAATTTTGAGGATGGCCAGGGCGTTTTCGTCTTTCAGCCGGGTTTCGTGATCCTTGAACCGGGGATCCTCGGCGAGTTCCGGTTTGCCCATGGCCTGGCAGAGAGCCTTGAACTCGGCCGGCGCCGGCGCCGCCAGGGCGACGAACCGGTTGTCCTTGCACAGGAAGGTATCGGCGGGACAGATGCACTGGTCCCGGTTGCCCGACGGTTCCGCCCCTTTCCCGGTCAGCTGCTGGTAGGGCCAGATCCACCCCATGGTGCGCATGATGTTCTCGCTCTGGGACATCTCGATGTACTGGCCTTTCCCCGTTTTTTTCCGGTGGTGAAGGGCCGCGAGAACGGCCACCTCCCCCATCAGTCCGCCGTAATAGTCACAGATCCAGATGGACTGCTTGAGGGGGGGCTGGTTCGGGAAGCTTGACATCCAGGCATACCCGGACAGGGCCTGGGCGGCGCCGTCGTTGGAGGGACGGTCCTCCTCGGCGTACCGGCCCCACTGGCCGAAGCCGTTTTTCTCGATGTAGATGATGCTGGGATTGACTTTCCGGATGTCCTCGTACCCGATGTTCCACCGATTCGTCACGGCGGGCCGGAGATTGAACTCGACGATGTCCGACTTGGCGCACAGCTCCTTGAATATCTGCTGGGCGATGTCGATGTGGAGATCCAGGGCCATGTAATACTTGTTGGGGTTGATGTGCATGAACATGGGACCCTGCTCCCGGTAGAGCCATCCGAAGGGATTCAGCGACCGGGTCACGTCTCCCGCGGGGGGGAGTTCGATCTTGATCACTTCCGCCCCCATTTCACCGAGAAACGAGGGTCCCGACGGACCGAAGAGAAGGGTACAGACTTCCAAAACCCGGAGACCTTTCAGGGGTCCCGGCCTGGCGAACTTCTTCTTCACGTAATCTTTGAAGACTGCGGGCATAAAATTCCCTCCTTCCTTGAATTTTAAATCCCGTGCATGTCCTGGAACGCCTTCCCCAGTGTGTTTTTCCTTTCACCTCCCTTCTTTCGCTTACGGTCCCCCCGGGGGTAACGCCCCGAGGGTTATTCCGGAATTCATGATCAGGATAAAAAAAGAAGCTTTGAAAAACTTCCTGATTCCTTTCGCTTGCCCGCGCCCCCTCAGGAGAGATTTTTCAAAGCTTCCGCTGCTCCCCTCCGGGAGGGGAAAGTTTCCGCTTTTCCGATCAGCCCAGGCTGGCCAGGATGTCCCGTGCGACGACAAGGCGCTGGATCTGGTTCGTTCCCTCGTAAATGGAGGTGATCCGGACGTCCCGATAGAACCGCTCCACGGGGAACTCCCGCGTGTAGCCGTAACCGCCAAGAATCTGGATGGCGTTGTAGCAGGCCCGCTCCGCCGCTTCCGTGGCATAGTACTTGGCCATGGATGCCGCCCGGGCGAAAGGCTGGCCGTTTTCCTTCTTGAAGGCGGCGTTCATGAGGAGCAGCCGGGCCGCTTCGAGTTCCGTGAAGGATTCGGCGATCATCCACTGAATGGCCTGGAAATTGGCGATGGGCTGGCCGAACTGCACTCTTTCCTTGGCGTACTTGACGGCGTACTCGATGGCGGCAAGCCCGATGCCCAGTCCCAGGGAGCCGATGCCGATCCGGCCGCCGGCAAGCTCGCCCAGGGCGATGCGGAAGCCGTCGTTGGGTTTGCTCATGAGCCGGTTCTTGGGGATCCGGCAGTTGTCGAAGACGAGTTCGTTCGTCACCGAGGCGTGCTGTCCCATCTTGTGCTCCGCCCGGCCCACCTGGAAACCGGGATCGCCCTGTTCCACGAGGAAACAGCTGATGCCCCGGCCTTTCGGCGCCGTCTTGTCCGACACGGCCCAGCACACGAAGACGCCGGCGTACTCGGCGCTGGTGATGAAGATCTTGTTGCCGTTCAGAACCCAGGTGTCCCCGTCGAGGATCGCCGTGGTCCGCATGCCCGCCGGGTCGGAACCGGCGGTGGTTTCCGTGAGGCCGAATCCGCCAGCGGGATATTCGCCGGAACAGATTTTCGAGCAGTATTTCTGCTTCTGTTCCTCCGAACCCACGGACTGGATCACCTCGGCCACCATGTTGTTCACCGACATGGTGACGCCCGTGGACGCGCAGGCCCGGCCGATTTCCGTCATGGCGAGGCTGAAAGAGACGACCCCCGCCTCCGACCCGCCGTAATCGGCCTTCACGTTGATACCCATGAGACCGAGGTCGGCGAGTTTCTTCAGGTTTTTCAGAAAGGTCTCCCGGTCGTCCGTCTCGTCCAGCTTGGCGGCTACCGGCTCCAGCTCGTTTCTGGCGAAGTTCCGGGCCGTTTCCTGGATCATCCTCTGGATTTCAGTCAATTCAAAGTTCATTGTGCCTCCTTGCCCTTCATATGTTTTGACGCCATCGCCGGGGTCCCGGGATGGCCGTTGCTTTCCCAGTTAAAAAAGCCGGGGAGGGGATTCCCTCCCCGGCCGTGTGGCCGTTCCGTATCAGCCGTCGATGATTTTCTGGATATCCGGGGGATAATCCACCTTCTGGGGAAGGAAGATCAGCTCGGCATCAACAAACTCGCGGAGAACGAAAAGTTCCCGGTAGGTGGGGTGCTTCGTTTCCCCTTTCACATTCGACACATTCAGGTCAAAGCCGCAGTTTTCCTTAACTTTTTCAACCGTAACGCCGGGATGATAGGTTTCGAGGAAGATCTCGCCCTTGTTGTCGAAACGGTAGACGCCCATGTTGGTCACGACGGCAACGGGTCCGCAGTTCTCGAAGGGCGTGCCTTTCCAGACTTCTTTCCGGGGTTTCCACTCGCCTGTCTTAAAGTCCCAGCACCAGTGCCCCGGCGTGGTGGTGTATTCGTTCCGTTCCAGGAACCGTCTCTTTTCCTGGAGGATGATGAAGGCCGTCCGGTGGGACATGGTCCCGATGTCGGAGTTACCGCCGCTGCCGGTGAACCGGTGGGTCGGCGTGTAGTAATCACCGATGCACGTGACGTTGACGCCGCCGTACTTGTCGATGGAGGCGCCGCCCAGGAACCCCAGGGTGACGAACCCCTGCTGGAGGTAATAACCGAAGGTGTCCACGAGCCCGCCGAGAGAGGAGCTCATGTTGGCCGCCCGCTGGTCGCAGACGGACATGGGGACGTGCATGGTCTTGCCGTCACAGATCCCCGCCTCGTAAATGAGAAGGGCGTTCGGGGCGTTCGTGAAGTTGGCGGTCATGATCCCCACCATGGGAAGCCCCGTCCCGGCGAAAACGATGTCGTCGTTACGGACCTCGTTGGCGATGGCGATGGCCATGAGTTCCGGCAGGATGTACTCGCCCGGCTTGGCGGGAACGTCGGGAATGACGTCGATCAAAGCAATCAATTCATCGATGGATTTTGTCATGGTTCTTCCCCCCTTTCTTAGTAGCCACTTCGGATGACCGACAAGGGCATGGTCATCCTCGGTGCCGGTTTCTTGCCCCGCAGGATCCGGGTGCTGTAACCGGTAACGCTGTCCGCCTTGAGTTCCATGAGGCGTTTGGCGCCGACCTTCACAATGAGGTCTTCCCAGGTCTTTGGCCCGTAGACCCAGTCGTCGAGCCACTTCTTCAGGTCTTCCTCGTTCCGGGAGGCGGCGTCCATGCCCCGCATGAAGGGGGCGTCGTAGTCGTAGAAGAACGGCACGGCGCTCGGGTACCCGCCGAAGGGGCAGGGAACGATGGCGTCCACGGTGAAGTAGGGGATCTGGTTCTGCTCGGGGTTCTTCCGGAGTTCAGACTCGGGAACGAGCTCCTCGCAGGTGAGGATGACCTTGTCCGCGGCGAAGCAGAGTTCCTTGTCGATGGTCCCGATGCCCCGCCAGCGGGCCGTCCCCTTCTCGCCGGCCTGGGTGACGTGAATGAAGGCGACGTCCGGCCGGGCGGCGGGCAGGAGGTAAACCAGCCCGTCCTTCCAGAAGGGGTCATCCATGGGGATGTATTTCTTCAGGGGGATTTTGGGATTACTGCCGTCCCGAAGTCCCGCTTTCCCCATGGCGTCGTACTTGTCGTTGTAGAGGTCCGAGCCCAGGGGGGCATGGTAGGGGATGAAGGGGGCGCCGATGGCCCCGGCGAGGAACCGCATGGCCATGGCCCCGTGGGAATAGTCTTCCAGGATAAGTTTGCCCCGCTTGTACTGCCTTTCCAGGTTGACGTCGAGCTTGCCGGCCATTTCGCCCCAGCCCATCCAGTCCGTCTCGTAGATTTTCATGGCGCCGACGGCGTTCAGCATCCAGGTGCAACAGCTGCCGTGACGGTCGATGACGTGGAAATCCTTCTTGCCCTGGCGGATCATTTCCCAGGTCAGGGCCACCGGGTTCCGGTTGAAACCGGTAAACCCGCTGAAAGCGACGACCATGCCGTCCTTGACGTGTTTTTTGATCGCCTGTTCCAGAGTCAAAACCTCTGCTTTTTTTGTTTTCTCCCGAAGTTTGCGCATATTTCCCTCCTTTCAGGAATTTACTTCGAGTCGTCACTTGCGCAAAATACTGAGTGCTTCAAGAAACAGAAAAACCCTCACCTCCTTTCCGGAAGAATTTCTGACCGGAACGATTCCGGTTACCCAGTCATCGTGAGAGATCGCTTCCTTTTTGACAGGACAACTGAAAAAGGGGGGGATCCTCGAAAGACCTTTCGAAAGAACGGCAAAATGTGTATGGCGCTGAAACCACGCCATTACAGAAAAGAAACGTGTCCGAAACAGAACGCATCATGATGGAACGGATGGAATGGTGAATGGTGCCCCCAAGACGCTTTGTGCCCGCATTGTCCGATACTGGAAAAGGTATATTGAATTGAACAGGGGCTGTCAAGTGAAAAAGTGAGAATGGATTTTATCTTTCCCCTGTGTTAGTCAAATAAAAACCATATCCGGCGAGGTGATGGAATGGACAGTTTCATGCAGTATCTCACGGCGCACCCCATCGCGGCCCTTGTCCTGGCGGTTCTTCTTCTGCTGGTCGTTTATTTCGTCATCCGGCAGGCCCTGAAGCTTGTCCTGCTTTTCGGGCTCATCCTCATCGCCGTGGCGGGGTATTATTATTACAAGGCCCCGGAGGAATTCCCCGAGACGGTGAAGGAGGCCGTGACGACGGTGAGAGAGCACACGGAAACGCTCGTCGAAAAGGGCCGGGAAGTCGTGGAAAAGGGAAAAGCGATGGCCGGTGACCTTGAAAAGGCCGTCGAGGCCGGCAGTGAAAAGAATCCGGAAAAATAAGCTTACAGAAGATTGATTTCCATCGCCCGGGCCGGACAGGCGGTCACGCAGATTTCGCAGCCGCTGCACTTTTCCGGGTCGAAACGGACCTCCATGGTGTCCCTGTCCAGGGAAAGGGCCTCGGTGGAGCAGAAAGCGATGCAGGCGCCGCATTGAACGCATCGATCCATGTTCCGGGAGACCCTCTTGGACAGAGGTTCGACGACAACGCCCGATTCCTTGAGATATTGAATGCCCCGGTCGAAATTTTCCTTCGTACCCTCGAGACTGAGGACGAGAAGACCCTCCCGTCTCGGGAAGATGCGCGCCTTGAGAATGTTGAAGGCGAGGTCGAAGTCCTTCACAAGCCGGTAGACGATGGGCTTGTCCACGATCTCGGCGGTGTATCGGACAATGATTTTTCTCGAGTAAAGCCCTTCTTCGGGACGGTTCATCAGGTGCTCCCTCACGCGGGTTCACACGGCCCGAAAACCTATCTCGAGGGGCCGGGATCTCCACCCCCGGGACAGTCCCGGTGTTCATCACGAAGATTCCCCGCAGTGGCCCACAAAGTAACCGAAAACAGGGAGGCCTGTCAAGGAAATCATGGGAAATCTCCCTGATGCCGGGCGGCGATACCCTAAAATTAAGATTGAACCATTCCCGGGGAGCTGGTATAAAATTCGGGATTTTGGAGTGAAGCGCTATCGAGTAATTTGCGGGATTGGTTATTGGATAGCAGATTATCGGTCAACCCGCAAAGGAAAGGAGCGCTTATGAACATCTACGTGGGCAATCTCTCTTACAACGTCACGGAGGATGAGTTGAGGCAGGCTTTCGCCGAGTTCGGCGAGGTTGAAAGCGTCAAGATCATCACGGACCATTTTTCCGGTCAGTCCAAGGGTTTCGGGTTTGTCGAAATGCCGAACAACGCCGAAGCGGACAAGGCCATCAAGGCCTTGAACAAGATGCCCCTCAAGGGCCGCGATCTCAAGGTGAACCAGTCGGAGCCGAAAGGAAAGCGTCCCGCCAGGCGACCCCGGTATTAAAGGACGCTTCTTCAAAACCGGGACGGGGGCCGTTTTTGTGATGCGGCCCCCGTTTCGGTTTCTGTTTTGCCCCGGACATCCCGAGCCGGGGTAACCCTGCCTCGAATGACGGCATTATTTTATGCCCGTCCGTTGAAACGCCCTGCCGGAATGTCTTCGGCCCTGACATTCAGAACGTGTGGATGGCCTCTTCCCGGAGGTGAAAATGGACCGGTTTTCCCATTTCGAGGCCCAGGCCGATGAGACCGCCCTTGGGAATCATGGCCCTGAAAGTCATTTTTTTCAGCTCGAGTTGTATTTCGTAGGAAAAGCCCTGATCGATGACGGCCGTCACGGCTCCCCGGAAAACATTGGGTAATGCGTGTTCAGGGGGGACGTTGCTGATGATGATGTCCTCGGGCCGGATGGCGATAAACCGCGGGGCGTTGAGAGGAGGCCGGGACAGCTTCAGGGTGATGTCTCCCACCCGTGACAGGGAACCGTTGAATTCGGCTGGAAAAATGTTTTTCATTCCCACGAAATCGGCGACGAAGGCCGAGCAGGGTCTCTGGAAAATATCCAGGATGCATCCCGTCTGCTCGATCACCCCGTTGTTGATGATGGCCGCCTGGGTGGCCAGCGACAGGGCTTCCGCAAAATCGTGGGTGACCATGAAAAAGGTCGTATTCGTGGAGTTGTGAAGATTTTTGAGGAGGAGCCGGATCTCTTCCCGGAAGACGGGATCCAGGGCGGAAAGGGGTTCGTCGAGGAGAATGACCGCCGGTTCCACCATGAGGGCCCGGGCGAGGGCGACCCGCTGGAGTTCCCCGCCGCTCAAGGTGCCGGGAAAACGGGCCAGAAGATGACCGATGTTCAACTCCTCCGTGAGCCTTTTGAACCTTTCCGAGGAGGTCCGGCGGTCGACGCCGTGATAGCGGACGCCGAAAAAGGCGTTCTGTCGGACCGTCAGGTGAGGGAAGAGGGCGTAGTCCTGATACATGATGCCGACCCCTCTTTTTTCCGGTGTCGCCGCCGTTACGTCCTTTCCGTTGATGTGCACCGTCCCCCCGGCGACGGGGATGAGTCCCGCGATGGCTTCCAGGAGGACCGTCTTTCCCGCCCCGGTGGGACCCATGAGGACGAAAAAGCCGTTGGGCGGGATCGTGAGACGGATGTCCCTCAGGTGAAATTCGCCGAGATGGACTTGGAGACTTTCGACTCGGATCATGCCTCTTTCTTCCTTGGAAGGGCCAGAATCCTCAAGACCAGGAAAAGGGCGAGGCAGACCAGGATGAGCCAGACCGCCACGGGCTGGGAGTACTTGAGGCCGTATCCCTCGAAACGTTCGTATATCATGACCGGGGCGATCATGGGGTGATAGGCCACGATGACGACGGCCCCGAATTCGCTGATGGCCCTGGCGCAGCACATGATGAGTCCCACGAGCATGCTTCGCCAGGCCAGGGGAAAGGTGATCCGGAAGAAGGCGCCGCCCAGGGAGGCCCCGAGACTTCTGGCCACGTTTTCCAGCCTGGGGGAGATGCCCTCGAAGCCGTCCTTGACGGCGTTGATGTAAAAGGGCATGCCCACGAAGGTGAGGACCACGATGATCCCGGTGACGCTTCCCATGACCCGGATCCCGAGTTCCGAAAGGATCTGCCCGAACCAGTGATTTCGGCCGGCCACGCTCAAGATGGCGATCCCCACGACGGGGTGGGGAATGACGATGGGCAGGTCGATGATGCTCTCGACAAGCCGTTTCCCCCTGAAGTTGCGCCGGGCGAGAAGATAGGCCAGGGGGGTTCCCAGGAGGAAGGAAATGCCGGCGGCCGACGCGGCGGTGTAAATACTGAGCCAGATCGACCGCACCACATTCCTGTCTTCCAGGGTTTCCCGGAGCATCTCCGGGGAAGGAGCCGTCAGCATCTCGAAAAGCGGCATGATGATGAAGGCGAGAACGACAGCGCCGCAGGACAGCGAGATCCAGAACAGGGGTTCCTTCCGTGACATGAAACCTACCGGCGGTTCAGTTCTTCACTTCCACGCGTTTCTCCAGGGGGGCCGGTAACATTCCTTTCATCTTTTCCGAGGGCACCCGGCAGGGGATGAAAGGAGGCTGACCCATATCCTTCAGTATTTTAAGTCCCCCCGTGGGGCTGAGCATGTAGGACAGGAACGCGACGGCCGCTTCCCTGTTCGGGGCGTCTTTAACCAGGGTCACGCCGTAGGTCACCGAGTTCCCCCGCATCTCCATGAATTCCCCGGGCTTCTTTCCCGTAACCTGCACAACGGCCTGGGCGTAGAAGTCGTCATACTGGTAATTTCCCAGGTTGATCTGGTCGGGCAGGGCGATGTATTTCAGGCCGTGCTGTACCGCCACGGAGAGGTACTCCCAGGCGTAGTCCATGTGTCCCGTCTGCAGAAGGGAAACCAGCTCCACCGATTTGGGCCGGATGTTCTCCTGGGGCCGGCCGTCGATCAGTTTTTGATAAAGCCCCGGGATGACGTAGTGCTTTTCCGCGAGCTGGAGAACCATGAGGGAACGGTAACCGCAGGGGTCGAGATTGGGGTCCGAGTGTCCCCAGACCACGCCGGGCTTCATGAGAATCCGGTACCAGTTGTCGGCATTCACCAGGTCGGCGTAACGGCTCTTTTCCGTGTAACAGAGCACGAGCTGGTTCGTGGCGAAGCGGACATTCCAGTCGGCGTACCGGGGGATGAGCAGTTTGTCGATCACCAGGTAGTCCGCCGAGGCCATGATGTCGCAGGGCTTCTGCAGGTCAGAGATTTTCCGGGCCGCCTTCTGGCTGCCGCTCGCCTCCCGCTGCAGGTCCACGCCGGGGTGAAGGGCCTCGAATTCCTTTTCCATGGCTTCGAAAGGCACGGAAAGGCTGCCGGCGTGAAACATGGTCACGGTGCCCTTGATTTCCGCCCGGGCGTCTTTCTGGACGGGGAAAAAGGCCGCGGCGGCCACGAGTAAAAGACAACAGCAAAGAATGAAGCGTTTTCTGGATTTCATGATGAACCTCCCTTGTGATTTTTCGGATGGCTGGGAAAGGAAATGCGGGATAGGCCCCGTAACAGACTCGCGTAACCATAGCGAAGCCGAAGGGATCCTGTCAACCCCAAAACATGTTATTCTAAACATAATAAGGGTTTTCTCGTGGGAAGTACCGATTAAGTCTTTTCCCCCTGCCGGTTTTCATGGTAAATTTAATAAGAGGAAACGGTGAAAGCCAAACATCTGTGAGGGCCGTCGACATGGAAAAAGTTTTGAGAACGCCGGAAGAACGGTTTGCCCGTCTGCCCGGTTTTGTTTACAGTCCGTCCTACACGGAAGACCTGAACGGCTTTGAAGGGTTGCGACTGCACTACGTGGATACAGGTCCACGGAAGGCGGACCACGTTTTCCTGTGTCTCCACGGAGAGCCGACATGGAGTTATCTTTACCGGAAAATGATCCCGGTTTTCACGGCGGCGGGTCATCGGGTGGTCGCTCCGGACTTTTTCGGTTTCGGACGTTCGGACAAACCCGCGGAGGAAGCCCTCTATACGTTTGATTTCCATCGGAACACCCTGATCGGATTCATCGAACACCTGGATCTCAGGAACATTACCCTGGTCTGCCAGGACTGGGGCGGAATCCTGGGACTCACCCTGCCCGTGGACATGACCGAGAGGTTTTCCCGCCTGCTCGTTATGAACACGACCCTCGGCACCGGGGACGTTCCACTTTCCCAGGGGTTTCTCAATTGGCGCGGCTGGGTGAGGGACAACCCCGGTTTTTCCCCGGGGAAACTGCTCCAGCGGGCCTGCCCGCATCTGACGGAGGCCGAAAGGTTCGCCTATGACGCCCCTTTTCCCGATTTCCACTACAAGGCCGGTGTGCGTCGCTTTCCCGAACTGGTTCCCGATGGAACAGACGCGCCCGGCGCGGCCTTGTCGAGGAGAGCCCGGGCCTGGCTCGGCAGCCATTGGAAGGGGCCGATATTCATGGCCGTCGGGGTGAGGGACCCGGTGCTCGGGCCGCCGGTAATGGAGCGTCTGCGCAACCATATTCGGAACTGTCCCGAGCCTTTTGTTCAATCCGAGGCCGGCCATTTTGTCCCCGAGTGGGGTGAGGAAACGGCCCTAAAGGCCCTTGCCGCCTTCGACGCATCCGGAGCTTCCGGGTTCGTAGAGCCCGAGAGGCCCTGAAACGGGGAGAAAGGGGGAGTCGAATATGCCTCTTATTACGGTAACTTCTGGAATCGGGTGTGGGGCGTCGTCCATAGCCGCCGACGTTTCCCGTCGGCTGGGGATTCCCCTTTTCGACGACATGAGGCTCCGTGAAAGAGCCCGGACAATGGGAATAGACGTCCGGGAGATCGAGGTCGCCGACAGCCGGGTGCCCGGTTTCTGGAGCCGTCTCCTTGATTTGAAACCCCGGTTCTACACGGAATTCCTCGAATCGGTCGTCCTCGATGCCGCCAGCGACGGGGAAGGGGTCTTCCTCGGTCACGGAGCGACGTTCCTCCTCCAGGACTTTGACTGCGCCCTTCAGCTCAGGATTTATTCGAAGCCGTCCGAGAGGATCCGGCGGATCATGGGGGAAAGCGGCCTTGGCTACGAGGGGGCGAAGGCGGCCGTGGAAAGATCCGACGGGGACAGAAAGGGATTCGTGGCATACGCCTTTCATCGCGACTGGGATGACCTCTCCCTTTACGACCTGGTCATCAACCGGGACCAGATGGGGGAGGAAGCGGCCGTGGAAATCGTCGTTCACGGGGCAAACACCGCCGGCGTGCGGGCATGCGGTCTCAAGTCCCTTGAAGCCCTGGACCGGTTGAGCCTGAAAAGCCGGGTGAAGGCGGTGATCCGAAAGACCAGCCTCAAGCCCGAGGGATTTCACGTGGCCGTTCCCGAGCCAGGGGTGGTCCGGGTGTCCGGTGAGATAAACCCCCTGGAATCGAAAGAGCGCCTCCTTGACGCCATCCGTTCGGTGCCGGGGGTCAAAACCGTCGAATCGTTAATCAGGGGTGAAAAGCTCCACGATATCTGAAAGAGCCGGTGAATTCCCCAGGGAAGAAAGGAAGGAGAAAGACTGATGATCAAGGCCAAGGACATCATGACGAGAGATGTCGTTACGGTGACCCCGGACACGGACATTCTCCAGGCGGCGAAACGCCTCCTGGAAAATCACTTCAACGGTCTTCCCGTGGTGGATGACGAAGGTAAGCTCCTGGGGATCCTCTGCCAGGACGACCTCATCGTTCAGCAGAAGCAGGTTCCCCTGCCTTCCGTTTTTACCCTTCTCGACGGCATGATCCCGCTTTTTTCGGGAAAGCAGATGGAAAAGGAAGTGGAAAAGATGGTGGCCATGAAAGTGTCCGAGGCCATGACCCCGAATCCCCGGACCGTGGACCCGGAAACAGCGATAGAAGACATCGCCACGATCATGGTGCGGAAGAACATTCACACCCTTCCGGTCCTGGAGGAGGGAAAGCTGGTGGGGGTTATCGGCAAGGAGGACGTCCTGCGCACCCTTATGCCGGAACGGTAAATTCAGGGACATCAGGTTTTTCAAGACGGTTTCGTAAAAAACGGACCGCCTTATGGGTTCTCTCCGGGCAGGCTTTCCGAGGGTGCCGTCACGCCTGTTCCCGGAATCCGATCCAGAGGCAGACGAGCGCCAGGAAAGTCAGGACGACGGACCCGGCGGTGATCCAGGGCATTCTGCCGAAAAGCCAGACAGGACCCCCGAGAAGGGCGCCGGTCACGCGTCCCGCGCTCGACGCCGCGATGAAGCCCGACAGCACGGTCCCCCGCATTTCCGGGAGAATTTCCGATGCCCTGGAAAGAAGGGTGACGATCGAGAATTCCACGAACAGGAAGATGAGGAAAAGGACGGCCAGGGCCCCGGCGGTCGACCCGCCGAGGATGGGGATGAGCCCGTAAGCCGCGCCGGAAAGAACCGTCCCGATCACCACGGCCCGAAAAAGGCCCAGCCGGTCTGAAAGGGACGCCACGGCGATTTCCCCCAGGAACTCGGCGGACCCCACGAGAAACGCCGACCCGCCCAGGGCGACGATGGACAGGTGAAAGGATTCCTCCATCCAGATCCCGAAAACGATAAAAAAAAGATCGTTCGCCGCGCCGACGAAAAATGCGAAACCCAGGATGCCGAGAGCAGGCTTGCTCCGGGCGACTTTCCGCCAGAGGAGAAGAAAGGATCCCGGTCCAGGCCGCCGGTTTGCCGGGGCGCCGTTTCCGGACAGGAGGAAAAGAAGAACGACGGCACCGGTCAGGGCGGCGACGCCGATGAAGAAAAAGGGCGATTGCCAGCCGAAACGGTGGATCAGGAACCCGACGGCGGGTATGCCCAGAAGGGTGCTTCCCGCCCATCCCATTTCGACGATGCCGATGGCCCTTCCCCGGCGGTGGTAGGGGATGCGCTCCGCCACATAGGACAGGATGGCGGGGTCGCAGGCGGCCTTGCTCAGCCCGGCAAGAAGAAAGGCGGCAAAGAGGACGCCGTACGAGGGAAAGAAGGCCGCCCCGGTCATGGCCAGGGCGAGAAGGGCCATACCGCCGACGATGACCAGGCGGTGTCCCATCTGGTCCCCCAGGGAGCCGAAAAAGGGGCTCAAAAGCCCTGTGGCGGGGTTGGCCGCGACAAGGGCGCTCACGGCGGGCAGAGAGACTCCGAGGCCTCTTGCCAGTTCGGGGGCGAAAGGATAGGGAAAACGCCGGGCCGTGTTGATGAGGAAGCGGCAGGCCACGGCAGCGGCCATCTGGAGAATGAAACGGTTTCGGGAAACCTCCTGCGGGGGCCTTTCCGGCGGCCATGGGGAAGTCATGGGACGAGGGCCCTCACATAGAAGAAGAGAGCCGCTCCCGAGTAGGCCAGCTTGACCACCGTTCCCAGGATGGTTCCCGTGAAGGCGCCCCAGGCTGCCCGGAGAGCATCTTTTTCAGCCTTTCTCGACAGGATTTCGCCACCGAAGGCCCCGAGAAAGGCGCCGAGAAAAAGGCCGAAAGGCGGGAACAGGAAAACCCCGATGAGCATGCCCAGGAGAGATCCCGTGACACCCCACCGGGAGGCGCCGTATTTCCGGGCGCCCCTGAGAGGCAGAAAATAATCGGCCAGGGATACGGCGAGAACGGACACGGTCATGACCACGAGGAACCGGCCGCTGAAAACGGCCTCTTCCAGGACGGAGGCGAGAAGAAGAAGGGACAGGTAACTCAGGACCGGTCCGGGCAAAGCGGGAACGACGCAGCCGATGAGCCCCGCGAGATTGATGGCCAAACCAAGGACGATGAGCGGGACGGAAACCCAGGCGGTGTCCATCAGCCTTTCTCCCGGAGGCGCAGAAGGCGTTCCCCCGCCTCTGCGAGGGTTTCCTTCTTCTTGGCAAAATGGAAACGGATATAACGGTTGACCGGTTCGGCGAAGAAGCTTGATCCCGGCACAGCGGCAACGCCGATCTCACGGGTGAGCCATTCGCAGAAAGCGGTGTCGTCCCGCCAGCCGAAGGGGGCGATGTCCACCATGACGTAGTAAGCCCCTTCCGGCGTCGTGTAGGACAGTCCCGCCCGATCCAGGTAACGGAGGAAGAAATCCCGCCGGCCCTGATAGTCTTCCCGGAGGGCGTCATAGTAGTCGTCGGGGAACGCCAGGGCCGTCACGGCCGCTTCCTGCAGGGGAGCCGGCGCGCCCACGGTGAGGAAATCGTGGACTTTCCGGGCGCCGTCGGTCAGGTCCGGCGGCGCGATGACGTAGCCGAGGCGCCAGCCCGTGATGGCATAGGTCTTGGAAAGGGAACTGCAGGAAAGGGTCCGCTCGAACATGCCGGGCAGGGAGGCCATGTACGTGTGTTCGCGGGGCTCGTAGACAATATGTTCATACACCTCGTCGGTGATGACGAAGGCGTCGAATTCCAGGGCAAGGCCGGCGATGCATTCCAGCTCGTCGAGGGAGAACGCCCGACCCGAGGGGTTGGAGGGATTGCACAGGACAAGCGCCTTGGGTCTTCTTTCGAAGGCTTTCCGGAGTTCGTCCCGGTCGAACCGGTAATCCGGGGGATGAAGGGGAACATAGACCGGCTTGGCGCCTGAAAGAATGGTGTCGGCCCCGTAGTTTTCGTAGAAGGGGGAGAAAATGATCACCTCCTCGCCGGGGTTGGTCACCGTCATCATGGCCGTCATCATGGCCTCCGTGCTGCCGCAGGTGACGACGATATTCCGTTCCGGGTCGACGGGGATGCCCATGAACCGGCTCTGCTTGCGGGCCAGAGCCTTACGGAAGTTCGGGGCGCCCCAGGTCACGGCATACTGATGGGGTCCCGAGCGGGCGGCCCGGACCGCCGCCTCGAGGAGTTCCGCCGGGGGGTCGAAGTCTGGGAACCCCTGGGAAAGATTAACGGCGCCGTGTTCGTTGGCGAGCCGGGTCATGCTTCGTATGACCGATTCGGTGAAATACCGGAGACGGAGGCTGACGGAGGGCATGGCATATCCCCTTTCCGTGGATTTCGCTATGACGTTTGCCGCCATTCTTACTGCGAACGTCACCCGCCGTCAAGAAGGGAGACGGCGGCGAGGGAGGTAAAATTGACAGGCCGGGATGAATCCTGGTATGGAAAATTCGGTGAAACGGCCGATGGAAGGGCCGTTCCAAAGGAAGGACGATCATGAAGCCGAAGACTCTGTTCATGGGCACACCGGAATTTTCCGTCCCCTCCCTGGAGGGTCTTGTCAAAGCCGGGTATCCCGTCATCGGGGTGGTCACCCAGCCGGACCGTCCCCGGGGAAGAGGGAAAAAGCACGAACCCCCTCCGGTGAAAACGCTGGCCGAAGAACTCGGTCTCATGATCTACCAGCCCGAGAAGGTTCGTGATGAATCCTTCCTGTCCCTTTTCAGGGAATTGAATCCCGAGCTGGTCGTTCTGGTCGCCTTCGGGCAGATCCTCCCCCGGGAGATCCTCGAGAGCCCCCCCTGGGGATGCGTCAACGTCCATCCGTCCCTCCTGCCCCGGTACCGCGGCGCGGCACCCATCAACTGGGCCCTCATCCGGGGGGAGGAAAAAACGGGGGTGACCGTCCTTTTCATGAGCGAGGAAGTGGACGCCGGGGACATGATCCTCCAGGAAGAGGTTCCCATCGGGCCCGAAGACACCTATGATTCCCTCCATGAGCGGCTGGCGGAGAAGGGTGCCCGCCTTCTCGTCGAGGCCATCGGAAAAATCGAAAACGGTACGGCGCCGCGGATACCCCAGGAGGGGAAAAGGGCCACTTTCGCCCCGAAGCTTCCCCCGGACATGGGGCTCATCAACTGGGACCGGGAAGGAAGGAAGATCGTGAACCTCATCCGCGGCTTGTCTGCCCATCCGGGAGCCTACACCTTTCTCCGGGGGAAAAAAATAAAGATTTACGGGGCATCCTGGGAACGCTCCGGGCCGGAGGCCGGGCCGGGAACGGTCCTGGCGGCGTCGGACAAAGGCCTGCCCGTGGTTGCCCGGGACGGCCTGGTGTATCTCCGGGACGTGCAGCTGGAAGGCAAGAAGCGTATGCCGGTGAAAGACTTTCTCCGGGGGTTTCGTTTCACCCCCGGCGAGTCTTTCTCCTGACGGGCCTTCGAAGCAGAGTGGGAAAACAGGGGCCGATCCATGGCACGGACGATTTTTTTCGGAATCCTTCTGACGGGGATTGTCGTTGTCTTTTTTATCCCCGCCGTTTACCCCGCCGGCCCATGCCCCGCCCTCGACTTTGAAAGGCCGGAGGAGGAAAACGGTCTCCCCGGGGGATGGGAACCGGTCTCCTACCTGGGGAAGAGAGAAAACGTCATTTCCCTGGAAAAGGAGGGGAACACCCCGGTTCTTCACATCAAAAGCCTGAACAGCATATCTGGGGCCATGAAGCCCCTTGACGGCCTGCCTTCCCTGTCGTGTCCCCGCCTGTCCTGGTCCTGGAAGGTGAACCGGACCGTGGGAATGGCGAGGGAAGACACCCGGGACCGAAGCGACGCCGCCGCCCGGCTCCGGGTGATTTTCGGGAAAACGGCGATGTCTCCGGACAGGCACCCCCTTGTCAGGGGACTCCTCGAATACACGGGCATCACCCTGCCGCCTCTCGAACCGGCGGGCCTCGCCATCGATTATCTCTGGGGAAACAGCCCTCCCGAGGGAGCCCTGTTGAGCGATCCCCGTTCCTCCCGAAGAAAGATGATCATCCTGGAGCGCGGAAACGAGAAAGCCGGCCGGTGGGTTCGGGAGAATCGAAACCTGGTGGACGATTTCCGGCGCTGTTTCGGCAAGGACCCTCCCGGTGTGGCGGCTGTCGTTCTCCTGTCCGACACGGAGGACACCAACGAGGGTGTTCGGGCGTGGTTCAAAGACCTCGTTCTCTCGGGGCCGGAGGGGAAATGAGCCTTGACCGCCTGAGTCCTTTTGTTTATCCTGAAAGCCGGTTGTCTTCGCTGACGTGACAGAGAAACCATGGGGAAGGAGAGAAAAGATGAAAGACAGGGAACGGCTTGACGCCCTGGAAGTGGCCCTCGAGAACGAGACCCGGGAGCGGGAGTTCTATCTTCAAAACGCGAAACGGACGAAAAATCCCGTCGGAAAGGCCATGTTCCAGCAGATCGCCGACGAGGAACTGGAGCATTATGAAAGGCTTAAAGAGCTTCACGGCAGGTGGGACAAGGATCAGAAGTGGCCCGAATCCCTGCCTCTGAAGGTGGAAAACACCCGTGTCCGGGATGTCCTGAAGGGCTTCGTGGAAAAGGAGGCCAAGATGCCTCCGGGAAACGAGGACGACCTGGCGGCGGTGCGGAAGGCCATCGACTTCGAGGCGGCGGGGGCCGTTTACTACGCCGACCTGAGGGACAAGGTGACGGACCCGAAGGAAAAGGCTTTTTTCAACCTTCTCGCGGACATGGAGCATGAGCACTACGTTTCCCTGAAGGACACGGAGGAGCTCATGACAAACCCCGCGGGCTGGTTCCGGGACAAGGAAAGAACGGGGCTCGACGGGGGCTGAAAAACATCCTGAAAATCCCGGGGCAGGTCCCGGGGCTTCCGCCCTCCTCCCCGTTTCACAGGGGGCCTTCGGGCGGAGTTTGAGGGGGAGGAAACAGCCGCCGCGAGCGCCCGGAAAACGGCATAGAAACACCGGGGGCCCCTCCCCATGGGAAAGGGGCCCCCGGATTTCTAAAATGCCTTTCAAATTGAGTTCTTATCGGGCTTCATGGGGCCGTCCGGCGGTGGCGGTCCCTTGTCCTTTAAGCGGTTTTTCCAGCCTTCAGAGAGGCTTGTCCTCGGGCAGCGTTTCTCCCAGGGCCAGCCGGCAGAGGTCGCTGATCATGTAGTTTTTCATCCCGTAGTCCAGGACCTTCTGCCCCAGGGTCTTGTAGCACATGGGGCACAGGTAGATCATGGCCTCGGCGCCGGCCTCACGGGCGTCCTTCACATTCATTTCCCGGAAGGGCTCGTAATTCTTTCCCCGGGGGAAAAGCTTCAGGTTCGGTCCCGCCAGTTCCACGCCGCAGCACAGCTGATTGATGCCGTCATATTCCCGCTTTACCCGTTCCACGCCGATGAGGTCGAATATCTCATCGAGAAGGGGGTCTTTCTCGGGCGTGTACCGCGAGGCGCAGGGTCTCTGGTAGGCGACTTTCATGCCGAGCTTACGGACGTCCTCCGGGTGGGCCTTCAGGTAATCGAGAATGTGCTCGAAAATGGGAACGGGCCGGAAGGGAAGCTCTATTCCGTATTCCGGGGCCAGTCCCTTGAGAAGGGCGTAGCAGTCGTCGTGGATGAAGACGATTTCCTTCGCTCCCGATTTGGCCAGGTTGTCCACGAGACCCTGGAGGCGGTCCCGCATGATCGATTCGTCCCCCATGTGGGCGAACAGGACGTTGCAGAAAAAGTGGCGTCCCTTCATGGCGGGAAGCCCTTCGAAGAGCTTCCCGTGAATGGCCCAGGGCATGCTGCCTTCCATGACGCACAGCGAAATGGCCCGGTCCGCCGGTTCCATGGCCTTGGGCTCTCCCTCGGCGGCGAAGCGGGAGGCCATCTTGGCCCGGAGCGCCGGATCGGTGAAGTCTCCCGCCTCCTCCATCCGCTGGATGATGAGGTCGAAAGGCCGCGCGTCTTTCGGGCAGTACTCGTTGCAGGCGATACAGGTGATGCAGTCGTAAAGCCAGTCGGATTTTTCTCCCGCCACAAGTTTTCGAAAGGCTTCCGCCCCGCTTTCCTTGTCGAAATCAAGGTAGTGGCATCTCTCCAGGCATTCACCGCAAAAATCGCACCGTTCCTCGTAAAACATGAAAGCCTCCTTACTCCTGAAGTTTTTTGGGTTTTATGGTCTTTTCTTTTTTATGACAAAATCCCGAAGCGCCTTGTGAAATACACGGGCCGCGAGATCGGCGCAGTGGTGGTGATCCCCGGGCATGTTTTCCAGGTATTCCAGGATGGCGCTCCTGTTGATTCTGAGACAGTCGGCCAGGGACTTCCCCTCGGCCATGGCAGCCGCCGCGTCGCAGGCGGCGACGGTGAAAAAACACCCGTCGGTGGTGAACCGGCTTTCCGAGACCCGGCCGTTTCGGACACGGAGGGACATCTCCACCGTGTCTCCGCAGGACCCGGTGAGTTCACCGAACCCATCCGGCCGGTCCAATTTTCCGTAATGTTCCGGGTGCATGCCGTGACGCTTGAGGGCTTCTGAAAACCGGCCGATCCCTTTTTCCTCCAGAAGGCCCATCATCTCGGCAAGGATCTTTTCTTCCGTTTCCACGACCTCTCCGTTTTCCTCCGTTTAATCAGTGGTCGCAGAGATTCGACCCGAGCCGGAGGGAGCCGTCCAGCCAGGCGGCCACGACCGCTTCGGGAGATTCCGAGGGGGCCCCTACCATGACCCGGATCCCTTTCTGGGAAAAGAGGTCCTGGGCCCGCTGACCCATGCCGCCGGCGAGAATCAACTGGACACCCCGTTCGTGGAGCCACCGGGGAAGAAGCCCCGGTTCGTGGGGCGGGGCCGGCAGGTCCTGGCGGGAAAGAACGCTTTTTTTCACCGTGTCCACGTCAAAAACGGAAAAGACGTCACAGTGGCCGAAATGGGCGCTCAGGCGATTTTCCGTGACCGGAACGGCCACCTTCACGACAGGCCCCTCATGGGTTTTCTTCCCGCTCTCGTTCTCGGTGTTTTTCGAGAGGCCTTCTTCTTTAGCCATGATGGCCGCGGCGATGGCGGTAAACGCTTTACCGGCCTCCGTTTTTCCATGGAAATAAACGAAAGGCCTGCCCTCGTCGGAGGCTTCGGCAACGGCCGGATCGATGGGAATCCGGCCCAGGAAGGGGACACCCATTTCCTTCGCCATGGTCTCACCGCCGCCGGCTTTGAAAAGATTCACCAGTTCATGGCAGTTCGGACAGACGAAACCGCTCATGTTTTCCACGACCCCCAGGAGAGGCACATGGACCTGGCGGCAGAAATTGATGGACTTCCGCACGTCTATGATGGAAAGGTTCTGGGGGGTCGTGACGATGACCGCCCCGTCGCTTGACGGAAGCATCTGGGCGATGGAAAGGGGTTCATCGCCGGTCCCCGGGGGGAAGTCCATGATCAGGTAGTCCAGGTCCCCCCAGTCGGTTTCCGAGAGGATCTGCTTGATCACGTTGATTTTCATGGGGCCCCGCCAGATGACGGCGTCGTCCTCGTTCTTGAGCAGGAACCCCAGGGAGAACACCTTCAGGTTTTCGGAAAATTTCACCGGTGCGATGGCTTCGCCGTCATAAGAAAGCTGGCGGCCCTGCAGATGGAGCAGGGTGGGGATGCTTGGACCGTGAAAATCCACGTCCAGAAGGCCCACCTGCTTTCCCTCCATGGCGAGCGCTATGGCCAGGTTGGCGGCGACGGTGCTTTTACCGACCCCGCCCTTGCCGGAAAGGACCATGATTTTATGGCGGATCCGGGACATCCGCTTCTCGATGGCGTCCTTGTCCGGCCCTTTTTTTTCGGAAGCGGCATTGCCCTTGTCTGCGCGATCACCCGAACTGCGGTGATCACGGTCGTTATCGTGGCTCATTGAGACAACCTCCTTTACTGGTGTCGGCGTTTCCGGGTGTAATAGATTTCTTCTCCCGACTGGAAGGTTTCGACGCTGCCCCGCAAGGCGGTTCCGTCGAGGAGCTTGATGACTTCATTGACGGCCAGGCCGAGTCCCGAGGCGACATCCTCGGCTGTCGAAGGCCTCCGTTCGATCATTTCCAGGATGGCGGCCTCCCGCTCCCGGGACAGGGAGGGTTCCACGCCGCTGGAAGCTTCCAGTGCCGTCACGACCTCCCACGGGTCTCCGAAGGACCGGGCGATGGCCTTCATTTTTTCGGCGTCCACGGGAGGGGCCGCCTTTCTGGCCGGGCTTCTGACGTTGGTGTTCAGCTGGACCCGGTCCGGCCCCATCCGGTCGATCAGGCTTTTCAGGTTCCCGAGGGCCTCTTCGTCGTCGTTCAACCCGGAGACGAGGAAAACCTCGAGCCAGAATGGCCCGGGGTATTCATCCCGCATCCGGAAAAGGCCGTCGATCATCTTCGGGAAAGTGATTTCACGGCAGGGGCGGTTGATTCTCCGGAACAGGGTCCCGTTACCCCCGTCCAGGGAAGGGACGAGAAGGTCGGCCTTTCGAAGAGACATCCTCACGTCTTCGTCCCACAGCAGGGAACCATTGGTAATGACCGCCAGGGAAATGTCCGTCATTTTCCGGACCGCCGTCATGATCCTTCCCAGCTCGCTGTGAAGGGTCGGCTCTCCCGAACCTGAAAGAGTGATATAATCAGGCCGTGCTTCCCTGTCAAGGGCGCCCTTTAATTCATCCATGAGGGGTTCGACCGGTACGTAAGGTCGTCTCAAGGCCGTTTTTTCCGTTGTTTTTCCCAGCTGGCAGTAAATGCAGTCGTACGTGCAGACCTTGAAGGGAACGAGATCGACACCGAGGGATCTCCCCAGCCGTCTCGACGGGACGGGACCGTAAACATGGTGAAAGCGCTTTTTATCTTTGCCCATCAGGAACCAAGGTTTTGTTCCGTTTTTTTCCAGAGGGCGCGTATTTCTCCCGAGACCGGGCCGTCGGTGAACTCAACGACCGTCGTTCCCGCGATCTGGGCCTTCGTAACGGCGGGATCGTAAGAAACCCTCCCGGCCAGGGGAATCGATCGCTTCCGCGCGTCCTCTTCGATACGTTCGGTCATTTCCGGGTTTAGATCCCACTTGTTGACGCACAGGGAAACGGGAATGCGGAAATGTGACGCCAGTTCAAGAACCCGGAACAGGTCGTGACGACCCGAAAGGGTGGGCTCGGTGACCACGAGGATGTGGTTGCTTCCCGTAATGGAAGCGATCACGGGGCAGCCGATGCCGGGAGAACCGTCGATAAGAATGAGGGGAATCCTTTTTTCCTCGGCCATGGCCCGGGCCTTTTCACGAAGAAGAGACACGAGCTTGCCCGAATTCCCCTCGGCGATGCCCAGTTTCGCGTGGACCAGGGGACCGTAACGGGTCTGCGACAGGAACCACCGGCCGTTGACAACAGGTTCGAAGGCAATGGCGTCGGCGGGACAAACCCGGAAACAGACACCGCATCCTTCGCAGAAGATGGGGTTGACCACCGGGATCCCCGATTCGGAGGCCTCCTCGGGAACGATCAGGGCATCGAAACGGCAGGCTTCCAGGCACGCACCGCAGGCGACGCAGTCTTCCTCGAGGACCCGGGCCTTTTTCCCTCCGGAAAAGTCACCGTCCTCTTCCACGGACGGGTTCAGAACGAGATGGAGATCCGCCGCGTCGACGTCGCAGTCGACGAGAACCTTTTCTTTCGCGAGAGCGGCGAAGGACGCGACAAGGCTCGTCTTGCCCGTACCCCCCTTGCCGCTGATGATAACGAGTTCTTTCATGGTGCTTGCCGTCTTTCCGAAATTGATCCGTCCGTTTTGTTTTTTTCCGCCAGCTCCTTGATGGAAGTCCACAGATCCCGGAACAGTTTTTCGTACGCCTCATCCATTTCCGAGATGAGCCGGCCCCGGGAGTAGGCCTCTGCGATCCTGCGGTCATCGGGGACTTCCACGAGGATGGGGATGTTTTCTTCACGGCAGTAGGCGTTGACCCGGTCGTCCCCGATGGTGCTGCGGTTCACGGCCACGGCGCAGGGAATCCCCATCTGTCGGACCATGTCCACGGCGAGCCTGAGGTCATAAAGGCCGAAAGGCGTCGGTTCCGTCACGAGGAGAACGAAATCGGAACCTTTCACCGCCTCGATGACGGGGCAGGACGTTCCCGGTGGGGCGTCAAGGATGCAGATGTCCCCGTTCTTTCTCTCTTCCTTGACGCAACTGATCACGGCGGGCGTCATAATTTCGCCTATGTTGAGAAAACCGTGGACAAAACGGATTCCCGAAGCGGTTCCCCGCTCGATCCGCCCGACGGGCTTTTTCTTTTCAACAAGGGCGTCCTCGGGACAGAAACGCCAGCAGGCCCCGCAACCGTGACAGAGTTCCGGGAAAACCAGAACCTGGTCCTTGATGACGATGATGGCGCTGAACTCGCAGACGTCGGCGCAGATCCCGCAGGCGGTGCACTTTTCAGGCACAACCTCCGGGATGGGTACCGTCACCTCTTCCGTTGAAATGATGGAAGGGTTGAGAAACAGATGGCAGTTGGGCTCTTCCACGTCACCGTCGAGCAGGGTGACCGGCTCGTCTTTCGCAATGACCGCGGCGAGGTTCGTGGCAAAGGTCGTTTTGCCTGTTCCCCCCTTGCCGCTGGCTATGGTTATCCTGTATCCCTTCATGGTAAACCTTGCTGTTGAATGGTTTATATTTCTGGAAGCTCAGTTTTTCCCTTTACGGAAAACACCGCCCTGGCCTCGTCCGCCGCCCTGGCCTTGTCCGCCACCTCGTCCGCCGCCTCGGCCCATTCCTCTGCCCCGTCCCGCGCCTGACCCTTTTCCAAGGCCGCCGGCGGCCGGGGCCATGCCGAAATGATCCCCCACATTGGGCTTTTCCGCCTTTTCAAAGAGGCCAGCCTTGACCGAGGGAAGAGCGTCTTTAATGGAGCCGCTCACGCCGGTAATCACCTGGACGCCCGCTGCCTGGAGAACCTGGAAGGCATTCGGCCCGCAGTTTCCCGTCACGACGGCCGTCACGCCCTGGTCCACGACGAGTCGGGCCGCCTGAATCCCGGCGGCGCCGCCGGCCTGGGTATGGGGGTTCGGAATCGCCTCGAAGTCCAGGGTATCCTTGTCAACGATAATAAAATAAGCGGCCCTGCCGAACCGGGGGTCCACCTCCGCCTGCAGGTCCTTTCCCATTGATGAAAAAGCCAGTTTCATATTTCTGTATCCTTTCTGCTTTCTGCCGCGCCGCCCTTTTGACGGAGCGGGGCGTGCTTCATCGAACGCCCATCTTCATTTCAATTCTTCACACATGTCTTTTGTGCCGTATACCCCGCCGACGGATCTTTCGTTGATCCCGAAAGGGCTTTTTGGGTTGCAATTATGCAACTTATTGCCCGAAAGCGTCACTCCTTCTCATATCCAGTGTCCCTCCACGGTAGCCTCCGTAGCCTTGGTCGTTTCACCCCGTTCCCACAACAGAAGGGCTTCTTCGACGGTTTGTGTCCCCGGGGGGAGAAGGTGTATTTTGATACCCGCCGCTTTCAGGGTCTTGAAGGCGTTGGGCCCAACGTTTCCCGTGATCACCTCTGAAACACCCGCATTGGCGAGATTTCGAGCCGCCTGGATTCCCGCTCCCTGGGCCGCCTGGATGTTCTGATCGTTTTTGTAAGCGGAAAGCGATGCCGTTTCCGTCTCCATGACGACAAAATACTTGCATCTGCCGAAACTGTAATCGACCTTGCTTTTCCTGTCCTCTCCGTAGGATGTCACGGCTACTTTCATCTGCTCTTTTCCTTTCCTTTCCGGGAGACGCCGTGGGCGGGGGAACGCCGTTTGGGTCTTGCACTCGAAGCATGCCGCCGGCAACCGGGGAGAAAATAACGGGCCTCATAAAGACGGTCCTGCAGGTAGGCGTCCACGATGTCTTCCGTCTTCCCGCGGAGATAGGGGATCACTTCTATGCCGGCCGCCCGGACCCAGTGTTCCAGCGCTTTCGAGATGGCGCCACAGAGAAGAACCGTGACGTCCTTGCTCTTCAGTATTTCAATCCGCCCGATAAAACCGACACTTTTAAAATCCATGTATTCGCACCGATAGGGTTCCCGGGCGTGCGGTTCGACGATCACCCAGGTGTCGCAGAAGTCGCACACTGTCGATAGGAACTCGCCCCAGACGGGTATGGCGAATTTCATGGTAACCTCCCATTTTTGTATCATACAATTATCGTGCCGTGGGTTATTGACTTGGAATATGAATTAAAAACAAGGAGATACAGAAAAGGTGAGGGAAGAGAACCTCTGTGCGCCGGTTAAGTGTCGCGATTATGCGACCATGATGCGTGCTTTTTCTTTTATCTTTCTTTGAGGGACAGGATGAGGGTGAAACGGGCCACCGGTTCCGTTCCAAGCTTGTCCGGGACCGTCGCCACCACGTGAACGGGGGCTTCCACCCGCTCCGGGACCGCGATGGCCCTTTCCACGAGACCGGTGATGGCCTCGCCGTCCTCGCAGGTGAAAAAAACGTCCCCTTCCGCCCGCTTGAGAAACTCGGCTGTAAAGCTTTTGAAGACCAGCGAGATCTTTCGGCCGCTTTCCATGATGAAGCGCATGGCCAGCAGTCCGCCGGCGCAGTCCGCACCGGCGGCCAGGACGCCGAAGTACATGGCCCCCAGGTGGTTTTTCGTCCGACGCCTCAAGGGAATCTTCACGACGATCCGGCGGCGGTCCATCTCAACAACGGATGGGCGGATGAAGAAGAGAAGGGGGATTTTCAACAAGCCGAAAAAACGAAGCGTAATGGTGGCCCGAAAGGTGTCGGGAATCATTTTGAGGAAAGATGCCATGAGACCCTGCGCCCGTGAATTTGTTGCCCCTTACATATCACTTTTTTCCCCCTGTAAAAAGTGGTGAACCCGTAAAAACTCGAAAAAAGTTCAGTTACCGGCGGCTTTGTAAAAAGATCCAGAGGCAAGGCGCCCAAGTCCCGAGGAATGAGACGTACGTATCGGTACGTCGCAATGACGATGGATGAAGAGCAACGCAGCATATGGATCTTTTTACGAAGCCGTCAAAAGTGAAACCCGCATTTTGCCGTCCATCACAGGTCACCCCGCCTTGGGTAACATCTTTCGCTCGAGGCCATTCGCCGACAGATAATCCATTGAAAAGGGCACGTTTATCCCTTATAATTTCCACGGAAGCGGTTTCAGGAAGCCGCCGTCGGGGACGGTCCTCGAAGAATTTTTTTCTTTCAACGCCGGTAGTGTGTTCTCTAACGGCCTGGTAAGTTTATAATGTCGCGGCAGGGGAGCCGGTGGGGACCATCGGCGGTTTTTTTGAACGGGGGACCGTGACGCTGGTGTGGAAGAAAAGACGGACCTGAGGAGGTGTATCGGTGGAGAAGAAAATTTCCAGCCTGCTGGATCTCGCCATTGCCCGGGAAGAGGAGGCCTGTGCCTTCTACCAGGATCTCCGGGAGCGTATGACCGACGAAACGGCCCGGGACACCCTGGACTTTCTGGCCCGGGAAGAGCAGAAACACAGGGAATTCCTCGTCCGTTACAAGAACGGGGAACTGCCGTCGGGCACCATGACGTTCGCCGACACGGTGGACTACCGGGTGGCGGAACACGAGGCGGAGCCATCCCCCGAAGACCCGGGAGATCTCAAGAGCCTTTTCCTCATAGCGGCCCACCGGGAACGTCGGGCCCACGATTTTTACACGGCCCTGGCCAAGGCCCATCCCGAGGGTCCGGTCCGGGACATGCTTCTCATGATGGCGAGCCAGGAGATGAAGCACAAGGAAAAGGTGGAGTACCTCTATGCCAATGCCGCCTTCCCGCAGACGGCGGGAGGATAGACGGCGTTTCCGTCTTCTCCCGGCCTTCCTGCGACGGTTTTTCCTTCTGCCCGTCATTCTGATCCTCGTGGCCCTCGGGGCGGGGACGGCACCTGGACAGCCGGTCATTTCGAAAATCTCGATGCCGTTGTCCATCTCTGCAACGGAACCTGTTACCTTCTTGTTAAGCAGCGAATGGCTCCCGACGATGCCTGGTGGCACGGCTTCTACGAGCTGAAACACCGGTTCGGGGTCATCATGACGGAAGCGGCGGAAATGGAGAAAACGGGCGTCCCTTCGAAAGGACGGCCCCTCCCAGGGCAATTCGGGAAGTGAGGGGGAAACCCTCACCCTTGTTTCTTTTTTACCGGGGGTGCTTCCAGTTTGCGGCGCTTCCTCAGGCCGTGGCGGAGGGCCAGGAGGGGGTGGCGGCGCCACATCCGGGGTCCGGCGTAGCGCATCACGTCCCGGATGCGTTCCCGGAAGTCGGGCCGGTAACAGTGGACGGGGCAGCGGCTGCAGGTCGGCTTGTCTTTACCGTAGAGGCACCGGTCGAGACGGTCGCGGGCGTACCGGAGAAGGTCGCCGCAGGCCGGGCAGAGATCGTTTCCCCCCTGGTGGCGCTCCCGGCAGTAGAGACGAATCATGGCCTCGATGGTGCCGGCCTCTTGTCGCAGGTTCTTTTCCATGATATCTTGGGCCGCTTTGTGGTGATCCGAATCACTCTCAAGGACTTCTCCCATGAAGATAATCATCCGCGGCGATCTTTGCAACGGCTGCGAGAAGTGCGTCAGCACATGCTTCGAGGTTTTTCACCTCTGGGGCATGTATCTGCGGTCTTCCTTCGAGGTTCCCGACGATACCCCCCACAGGAACAAGATCGGGAAAGCCGTCCTCGAGTGTCCCCGGAACGCGATCCGGGTTGTGGAAAAAAAGGACCGGGAAGGGGCGGCCCCTCCCGGGTCATCACAGACCCCGGTCTCACCGGGCGGGAATAAGCGGCACGATGGAGGAACCATGGCGGATCCGCACGAGGAGCAGCTGAAAACATTCATCAGGGAAAAGGGGATTTCAGCGGAGCACCTGTCCTTTGACCGGCCGTGCCACACCGTGGCCGAAGCGGCCGCCGCCGCTTCGGCCTCCCCGGAGGACCTGGTGAAAAATATCTGCATGATCACGGAAGACGGGAGGATCGTCGTCGCCGTTGTCAAAGGGGAAGACCGGGTCAGCGCCTCCCGGGTCGCCGGGGCCCTGAACGTGAAATCGGTCCGCATGGCCACACCGGAGGAAATCCTGGAACGGACGGGTTTTCCCTGCGGAGGAACACCGTCCTTCGGCTTTACGGCGTCGTTCCTGGTGGATCCCAGGGTCCTGGAAAAGGAACGGGTCTACACGGGCGGGGGGTCGGAAAGCGCCCTCGTTCGGGTGGAAAGCGATGAACTGGTCCGGGCCAGCGGGGGCCGGGTGGTTCGTGTCCGGCGTTAGCAGGGAGTCAACAAACATTATAGGAGAATCTCATGAAGCGTCGTGTTGTCCTGTTCATCCTGGTCGTGTCGTTACTGGGGCTCACCGCCTGCGGGGGTATCCGGAAAAGCCCCGTTTCACCGCAGGCGTCCGCCCATGCCTGTGCGGCCCTTCACCCATTTTTTAAAGGTGATACGTACGCCTTCGAGGCCGTTCGGGCCCTGGGCGGGGCTTACTACGGAGGCGCCGACATCGGGGAATGCCTGGTCGCCATTCACGGAGTCCGGGAAGGGGACGATGAGAGCTGGTACCGGGCGTGGCGGGAAACGGCGGAGCGGCTGGAAAGAGAGGCGGACGCCTTCGTGAAGGGACGGGATCCGGTGAGCGCCCGGGAGTGTTACTTCCGCGCCTCCGGGTATTACCGTTCCGCCGAGTTCTTTCTCCACGCCGATCCCCGGGATCCCCGGATCCTCGAAACCTGGGGGAAAAGCCGGGAATCCTTCCTCAAGGGGGCGGCCCTGTCGAACGACATCATAAGGCCGGTGGAGATTCCCTACGAGAACACCACCCTGCCCGGGTATCTCTGTCTCGTCGACGACTCGGCGGTGAAGCGGCCCCTCCTCATGGTCAACACGGGTTTTGACGGGACGGCGGAGGAACTCTATTTCAGCGTCGCCCGGGCGGCGGTGGCCCGGGGGTTCCACTGCCTGGTTTTCGAGGGGCCCGGGCAGGGCCGGGTCCTCCGGGAGCAGAAAATTCTCTTCCGGCCGGACTGGGAAAAGGTGGTGACGCCGGCGGTGGACTTCGCTATCCGGCAGAAGGGGATCGACCCGGAACGGATCGCCCTCATGGGGATCAGCATGGGCGGCTACCTGGCCCCCCGGGCGGCCGCCTACGAGAAGCGTATCGGGGCCTGCATCGCCAACGGCGGGGTCTACGATTTCTTCGCCGCCGTCCTCCACCATCATGCTCCCCCGGGGTTCGCCGAGCTCCTGGACGACCCGGCGGCGAGCCGGGACATAAACCGGGAGATCCTTGAAAACATGAAAAGCGATCCCATGGCCCGGTGGTCCTTCAACGACGGCATGTGGAAGTTCGGCGCCGCCACCCCGGTGGACTGGCTGAAGGCCCTTCGTTCCTACACCCTCAAGGACTGCGTGGACGACATCCGGTGTCCCGTCCTGGTGGTGGACGGGGCCTGCGACACCCTCATGCCCGGCCAGTCGAAGATCCTCTTCGACCGGCTCGCCGGCCCCAAAACCTGGATGCCCTTCACCGCCGGCGAGGGGGCGGGCCTTCACTGCCAGGCCGGCGCCGCCGCCCTCTCCAACGAGCGGGTCCTCCACTGGCTCATGGACCGGTTCGGCATGCTCCCTACGGGGCCTTCACCGTGATGAGGTGAGGGTTCTTCGACTGAAACGCCTCGATGACCCCGTGGGTGTCCTCGGTGGCCTCCCAGGACAGGGTCCCGTCTTCGTCGGCTTTCAGAAGAATTTCAGCCTCGTAGTCGGAAGCGGGGTCTATCGGGTTCCCCTGGGCGTCGGGATCGTAGAAGCCCTTTTCGGAAACCCACACCTTCACCAGGACGGTGACGCTCTCGCCCGGGGGCGGCCCGTAAAAGGCGCTCGGGGTCGTGACGGAGCTGCTCGCGGCATAATGGCGGGCGGCGTCCTCCTTCGATGAAATCTCCGCCCGGACCAGGGGGTTGCCCGGGCCGATGATGTCGTCCTTTGCCTGCTTGGGCTGGAGGACGAAGAAATTCCTTGCCGGCTTTTCCTGGGACAGGGAGCACCGCAGGCGCATGGCCCCGTGGCCGTCCGAAAGGGTTTCATAGGTCACGTTTTCGGGGCTTTTGGCGTCCCGGAGAGGGCTTTTCCCGGGAATGGCCCCGGCACGGGTGTAGTCCTGGGCGTAAAGGATCCCGAAATACTTCGTGATCCGGCTGTTGAAATTTTCCGCCGTCCAGGTCCCGTCGGAGAAGTCGAGCCAGAAGACATCGGGATCGCCCGGGTCGGTCAGGAAATCAGAAACGGCCGTGCCGACCTCGGCCCGGGAGGTGAGGGGAAAGAATCCCAGGGACCGGACATAGGCATCGGCGGCGGTAAAATCCGTCCCGGGGGGTGGTCCGGACCACCCGGAGCCGGAGGGAGCGGTCTGGAAAACGAGGTCCGCTCCCGTCTGTGTCTTTTGGGCCCCGAGGGTCATCGTGGCGGTTTTGCCGACGACGTCGATGCTTTTCACCGTGGCTCCGTCGGGAATGCCGTCTCCCAGAACGATCTGGCCGACGGCCACCTTGTCGGAAACGGTCTCGTCTTTCTTCAGATCGAAACCGCGGAGGATGGCGTCCCCCTCATTTATGTTCAGCTTGAGGATCTCCTGCCCCACGGTGAGACAGCTTCCTGTCACGGAAACCGAGGCGGCCTTGTTCATGGTGAGCGTTTTCCCCGTCCTGTCGACGGAAAGGACCGCCGTGCCCGGGGGGATTCCCCGGCCGGTGACCCCTTTCCCGACGAGAACCATGTCGTCGGACAGGTCCTGGAAGGCCACGTTCTGAACGGTGGCGCTGCCGGCCACCGGGTCTCCCGTGATCCGACCGGCGTTGGTTCCCGCCGAGGCGGCACGGAAAGCCACGTAGTTGGCCACGTTCATGGTCACGTTCCCGATAGGCTGGTTCAGTTCCGTGCCGATCCAGGGAACGTCGGCGCCTTCGGCCTGGGGACCGGAGTGGTCCAGGGACGGGAAGTCTTTGATCCGGTATTCGGTGACAGGAATGGCGTTGGCGATGTCCCGGCCCCGGTCGGGGGCGTCGATGTACTGGGCCATGCGGGTGGGGGTCCACACGATGGTGTAGGTGTGAAGGGACCCGGTGGGGTCGTAGGACCCGGTGCTGTCGAAGACGTAGGCTTCGTTGTTCAGAACGGCGCTGGTGAAGGACGCGGGGCGGCCCCCGGTTCCGGGGATCGGCCGTTCCCGTAATATTCCCCTGTGGGTCACCGTTCCCCAGTCTCCGAAGGAGATGTCCGCCGATTCGTTCCCCTGGGGGCTTCTCCAGAAATTCAGGGTGACCATCTTCTTCATGTCAAGGGCGTCCGGCGTCTTGACGTGGACCAGGGGATACTTCCAGTCCTGGGCGTTGATCCAGGTCTTGCCGTCGCCCGTCTCGTTCTTCAGCAGGTCCCACCAGGTCCCTCCCGGCAACGGTTTCATGGAGGGCTGGAACACGGAAACGGAAAGGGCCTGGATTTCTCCATCCGGTTTCACCCCAACGACGACTTTTCCGAGGGTTCCCGGAGGTTCCAGGCCGGACGGGTCGACGACGAGGGCCTCCGACGGGTCGGGAGGATCTCCCGTGAAGGTGATGGACCACGACCCCACGGAGACGAACTGGAACGTCTGCCCCGTGACGGCTTTCGTGGCCGGGCGGCTCAGGGTCACCGTGCGGGCGGCGGTGTCCGTGGCGAGAATGGTGGTCCCCTTTTCGATGACGGACGTGTCTTCCACGGCATGGACCACCGCTCCGGGCGAAAGCTGGGGAACGAGACCCGCGTCCAGGTTGCGGATCATGTTCAGGCTTCCCTCCCGGATGTCCCCTTTGCCGCTTGAGGCCGTTTTGGCGACGGTATAGTGGCCCTTGTCGCCGAAGAGTCCCTGGCCCCCGTTCAGGTCGTCAAGGGCTTTTTTCAGGTTTTCCTCCGTGATGTCCAGGTTGAGGGACGGCGTTTCTGAATTGGAAAGGGCGTCCCTGAGGATGAAATGACCCCCCGTGGGCGGGCCCCCGTTTTCGGTGGTCATCCAGGTGTTGTAGTAAAGCCACATGTCCCGGGCGATCGTTTCATCGGTCTGAATCTTGTCACGGGTCCAGGAAACGGCGTCGTCCTCCAGGCGCTGGGACCGGGGGTCGCCGAAGTTGAGCGTTGTCCCGAAGGCCTCGACGGCGGGTCTCGGAAGGCCGCCGGCAAAGGTGTAATACTGGGACTGGGTCGCTTCCGTGAAGGGGACGAACTCGAAATCGATTTCATTCCACCGCCAGTTCTGGGCGGTGTCGGGGAGGTTTCTCACGGAAGGTTCGTCGGCGTAAAGCCAGAAGGTGGAGCACGTGGGGCCGTCGGCCGCCTGAAACTCGCAGACGTACAGGCCGTACCCGAAGGTCCGGTTTGTCACCATCTGGGTGGACAGGTAGTCGCCGTAGCGGGCGTAGGACAGGGCCGTGCAGTCTTCCCCGCCCCAGTCGCCGGGCTGTTCCGGCCCGGCGGCGGACCCGCCGTTGTCGTCGCCGCAGCCGCAGAGAAGGCCGAGTGTCAGAAGAAATACAAGGAGGAGGTGCAGCGGCGCTGACAGGCCTTTCCCGCTCCTGCGGGTGTATCCGCCGGTTCTTCCCGTTTCATCCGCGGCCTGTCCTTTACGGGGGGTTATTCTCTCGTTGTTCCGGTACACAAGGGTCATATTTTTCCTCTTCCATGCCGTAAGTGTAATAATGATTTCAAAATACCGGAGGAATCATATACGATGAAAGGGTGACCCGCAAGCGGGGCGGGACTGTTTTTTTAAATGGAAGACAGGCGTCATGAGCGGGACTGAATCCCGGGAGGTGTGGCTTATGAACCGCAAGGATCTTTATCTTGTCTGCGTCACGACTTTTCCCTTCATGATCTGCACGGGCATCGTCTATTCCGTCCTTTCCCTTTACCTGGGGACGATCGGCCTCACCCGGAGCCAGATCGGTTTTCTCTTTACCGGGGGGGCCGTTGCGGGGGCTGTCATCGCCCCTTACATGGGGGTCCTGGCGGACCGGTTCGGCCGGAAGCGGGTGCTCCTGTCGTCCATGGGCCTTTTCGCCCTTGTTTTCTTCGGGTATGCCCTGACGACAAATTATGTCGTCCTTTTCGTCGTGCAGGCTGGCGAAGGTATCGCCTGGGCGGCCATGGGCGTGGCCGCCACCGCTCTCGTCGCCGACCTGGTGACGGAAAGCCACCGGGGGAAAGCCATCGGCTTTTACAACATGACCTGGAATCTCGGCTGGATCATCGGACCGACCGTCGGGGGGGTGATGGCCGACCACGCCGGGTTTTACATCATGTTTCTCTTTTGCGCCGGGCTGACCCTGGTGGGGCTTTTTTTCGGCGTTCTCTACATTCCCACGGGCAAACCGGTGCGGGCGGAATAAAAAAAGGTTTTCCCCATGGCCGTCCTGTGGTAGATGCGGGGTGATCGATGGTGAACGGAGGGATCCCATGGAACGGTCCTGCCGGTATTTTGAAAAGCCCGGCCCCGAAAACACCCGGGCGGTTCTGCAACGGGTTTCCGAGCGGGTCCGCGAGGGGCATATCGCCGCGGTCGTCGTCCCCTCCTGCGGCGGCGGCACGGCCCTGGAAGCCCTGGACGTTCTCGGTCCCGGTCCGCCCCGTCTCGTCGTTGTCACCCACATGGCGGGATTTTCCAAGCCCAACGTCCAGGAAATGCCGGCGGAAACCCGGAAGGCCCTGGAAGAAAAGGGGGTTTCCGTTTTCACGGGGCAGCACGCCTTCGGAGGTGTCGGGCGGGGGATCCGGAACAAGCTGGCCACCTACCAGGTGGACGAGATCATGGCCAGTACCCTTCGAATATTCGGACAGGGAACGAAGGTGGCCGTCGAGATCGCCCTCATGGCCGCCGACGCGGGCCTTCTCCGGACCGACGAGGACTGCGTCTCCATGGGGGGTACCGAGGAGGGGGTGGACACGGCCCTGGTCCTGAGGCCCGCCAACAGCTGCCGGTTTTTCGACTTGAGGGTCCGGGAAGTGCTCTGCAAACCTTTGCGTTTTTAGGGAGAAAACCATGACGGCGAAGCCACGAGCCATGGAACTGACGGAAAAACACCTGGAAAGATATGCCGATGTCCTCCTGTGGGGTCTTTCAACGGCGCGGGATCAAAAATTCCGGAAAAACGAAACGGTCCTCGTCCGCTTCGACCGCCCGGCCCTGGCGCTCGCGGAGATTCTCCACGAGAAACTCCTGAAGCGGGGCCTGAATGTCCTCGTCCGCATGGGCCTGACGCCGAAAATGGAGAAGAGTTTCTTCGACAGCGCCGGGTCCCGGCAGCTCGTCTTCGTCCCTCCCGGGGACAGGGAACTCTTCGAGAACCTGAACGGGAGCGTTTATCTCCACAGTCCCGACTCCCTGACCCACCTGAGCCATGTGGACCCGAAACGGATCGGGAAGGCCCTGGTGGCCCGGAAACCCCTGCGGGAAATTCTCGAAAAACGGGAGGAACAGGGGGTATTCGGGTGGACCCTGTGCACCTTTCCAACGGAAAAACTGGCTGAACACGCCGGGATGAGCATCGGGGCGTACCGGGAGCAGATTGTGAAGGCCTGCTACCTTGACCGGGACGAACCCGTGGCGGAGTGGAAAGCCGTCTACGGGAAGGTTTCCAGGATCAAGAAATGGTTGAACGGTCTCGACGTCGCCTCTTTCCGGGTCCGGTCGGCGTCGACGGACCTGACCATCACACCGGGAAAGATGCGACGGTGGATCGGCATCTCGGGACACAATATCCCCAGCTTTGAAATCTTCCTGTCACCGGACTGGCGGGGAACGGAAGGGACCTATTTCGCCGATCAGCCTTCCTATCGGAGCGGAAATTACGTGGAAGGGGTGCGGCTCGTCTTTCGGGAAGGCCGGGTGGTGGAGGTGTCCGCCGCAAAAGGGGAGGCGTTTGTCAAAAAGCAGGTGGACATGGACCGGGGGGCCTGCCGGATCGGCGAGTTTTCCCTGACGGACCGGCGTTTTTCCCGGATCGACCGTTTCATGGCCGATACCCTTTTCGACGAGAACTTCGGCGGGTCTCACGGCAACTGCCATGTGGCCCTGGGATCATCTTACAGCGACACCTACGCCGGTGACCCGTCCCGCCTGACGAAGAGCATGAAGCGATCTCTGGGGTTCAACGACTCGGCGCTTCACTGGGACCTGGTGAACACGGAGCCGAAGACGGTCACCGCCCGCCTGGAAACGGGACGGGAGATCCTGGTGTACGAAGACGGTGTCTTTTCCGTGCCCGGCAGACCGCTTGCCTGACGGGCCGCCTGGCCCGGCGTCCCCTTTACATGGGAAGAGGCAGGGCCCTTTTCCGGTCATAGCAGGTCTGGCAGATCGGCTTGTTCCGAAGAAGCCTCTCCAGAAGATTCTCGAAAACAAACAGATGAATCATATCCTCACGGGAATTGACATCGGGAACGAGAACCGTTTTCGTCGTCTCTTCCAACTCGATCCTGAGAGAAAACCACTCCAGGGCCTTTTTCTCTTCCGGCGTCATATCCTTGAGTTCGTCGAAGGTGTGGATGAACCTGTCCCCGTCTTCACCTTCCCGTTTGCCGCAGGAGCGGCACCGGGTCACGGCCTGGGGAAATCGGCTGATCAAAACCTGTCCCATGGGGATGTTTATTCTTCCTTTCTTATCTTACCCTGGCAATATAATCACGCATCCCGGTGAATCAACCCCGGGGGCGTCAAAAAGTCCCATGAGACGGCATCGGTCGTTCTCCTGCGTCACCAGGGGGGGGTCCCGGTTACACCGGGGGGCCTTTCAGAACCGGACTTCGGGAACCGCCCGGGCGGCCTCGGGGACCTCGTAAAAAGGCTGCTTGTCGAAGCCGAAAAACCCCGCCAGGAGATTGGCGGGAAAACTGCGTATCCGGACGTTGTAGGTTCTGACGGCTTCGTTGTACCGTCTTCTTTCCACGGCGATCCGGTTTTCCGTTCCCGCAAGTTCGTCCTGAAGTTTCATGAAATTCTCGTTCGACTTGAGGTCAGGGTAACGCTCCACGACGAGAAGAAGCCGGCTGAGGGCCGAAGTGAGCTCGTTGTTCGCCGCGATCTTTTCCGGGACGGTGCCGGCGCTCCCCACCTGGGAACGGGCCTTCGTCACCTCGATGAAGACCTGCTGCTCCTGACTGGCGAACCCCTTGACCGTTTCGACCAGGTTCGGGATCAGGTCATACCGGCGCTGAAGCTGATTGTCCACCTGGGCCCAGGCGGCCCGGACGGCCTCGTCCAGGGAGACGAAGTCGTTGTAGGTATTCTTGACGAAGGAATAGGAAAGAAGCGCCAACAGGGCGATGACAGCCGCAAAAACGAGAAAGGATTTCATTCCTCTGCTCATGGTCGAACCTCCTTGAAACGGGTCAGTCGTTCATTCACCCCCGGCGGGCCTTCAGAGCCCGCCGTTACGATCCATCCTCTCGGCGAGGGCCTCGACGGCCCCGAGATACCGTGTGAAAATTTCCGTCGTCTCATTTTCGGAAAGGCGAAGTGTCCCTTCCCGGATTTCCAGGCACTTGAAAAAGATGGACCCGTCCAGGGACAGGTCCCGGGCCGTTTCCGCGATGATTTCCCGCCGCGTGTCCGGGATGGGCCGGTCCCTGAGGAAGAGGATCCCTTGAAAGATGGAAACGAAAGCGGTCATGGAGGCGCCGATGAGCCGTCGCAGGTCCCCTGCCTTTCCCAGCGAATCGAGGAAACCGCTCCGAAGAAGGAGGAGTTTGCCCCGAAGATCCCGTTCGCACTGAAGCCGGACGTGGTCCTTGCGGAAGTCGAGGCTTCCCAGGAGGTCGTTTCCGAAGACGGGTACGTGATGTTTCTGCATCGTGAGAAATTCCAGGGGAAACACGTCAAGGGAGGCCCGGATCTCCCTTTCCGTCATGAAAAGAGGGACGGCCATGCCTTTTTTCTTCCACGGCCTGACCAAGGGCACCACGCGGGCCAGTGCTTTTTTCGCCTCGTCGGAAAGAACGGCGAGGAAATTGATGTCCGACTTTCCGGGGCGGTAGTCGGGAGTCGCCGCGCTGCCGTAAAGGGTGAGGGACAGCAGTCCGTCGCCGAAGAGGTTTTTCATCTGCGCCGTTATTTCCGGAAAGAGGGATTCCGGTGTCTTTGTTTTTGTCATTATTCCGTCATCCTCCGAGGATCAGCGGTGTTTCGGGGTCAGAAACTCCTGCCGGCGCCCCCGCCCCCGCTCAGGCCGCCGCCGAACCCGCCGAACCCGCCGCCGAACCCGCCGAACCCGCCGGAAGCGGGTCCCCGGCCACCACCACCCAAAGTGAAAAGAAGAATGTAGGGGAGCATGCCTCTTCCCCGCCTCGTTCCGAGAAGGAGAAAGAAAAGAAAAAGCAGGAGGAAAGGAGAGAGGCCGTCTCCTCTTTCCCCCGTCCGGGGGGATGGGACGGCCGCCGGCGGCGGTTCCGATGACAGGGAGATCCCGGCGTCGCGGGCGATGACGTCCGCTAGGGCTTCCATGCCCTTGAAAAGCCCCGGACCATAGGCGCCTTTTTTCAGGTCGGGGAGAATCGCCGTGTCGATCAGGGAGCCCACGAGACCGTCCGGGAGGAGACCTTCCAGGCCGTAACCCGTCTCGATCCGTATTCTTCTTTCTTCCAGGGCCAGGAAAACGAGGACGCCCCGGTCGTCTCCTTTTCTGCCGATGCCCCAGGCTTCATAGAGCTTGTTGGCGTATTCGTCGGGATTTTCCCCTTTCGTGGAGGGAACCGTGGCGACCACAACGGCGGCTCCCGTTTTTGAAAGCAGTTCCCCGGCCAGCCGCTCCATGGCCTCCCGGTAGGGAGCGGGGATAATTCCGGCAAAATCGTTGACCGCGCCCCGAGGTGAGGGAAAAGCTGCATTCTCCGCCCCGTCCCGGGACAGGGGAAAAAGGAACAGGAAGGCCAGGACGAAGGGAGGAACGATTCGTAAAAAAACGCTCAAAGATGGATCTCCGTTGTCTGGGAGAGGGCGAAACAGTCCAGTGCCCCGTTCTTTTCCTCGATGATCCTCCGGCAGTTCGTGATGATTCCGTCCAGGGCGTTGTCCGTTCTGTCCTGATTGTGGTGGAAGAGCCCGAGGTTCCTGACGCCGGCGGCCAGGGCGAGGCGAAGGGCGTCTTGGTACGTGGAGTGTCCCCAGGTCCTCGTTTTCTCATATTCCTCTTCGGTGAACTCGGCGTCGTGGATGAGAAGGTCCGCCCCCCGTGAGAAGTCCCTGTAGGCCTCGAAGGAAAGGGCTCCCGGGTGACTGTGGGAAAGTTCATTGTCCGTCAGGAAAACGAATCGCCTGCCCCCTTCCTCGAAACGGAAACCCAGTCCCTGGTTCGGGTGGCTGAGGGGGATTGGGGTGACCGTGACCGGTCCGATGGAGAAGGGATGACGGCAGATCTCGTGAAAGGCGATCCGCCCCTTGATGTCACGGAACGCTACGGGGAAATAGGGGGCCTCCATGACCCGTGAGATCATCCGGCCAAGGGAATCGCCGGTGTAGGAGCAGCCGTAAACGTCGACCTCCGTCCGGGACAGGTAAAGGGGCTTGAAGAAAGGAAACCCCATGAGATGATCCCAGTGGGCATGGGTGAAAATCATGACATAACGGGAAGACGTCTCCGTCATGAGCTGATTCCCGAGGCGGCGCAGGCCCGAGCCGGCGTCGACGAGGATGATGTCGTTGTCCCGGCTTCGGATTTCCAGGGCCGTCGTGTCCCCGCCATACCGGAGATAGGCGCTTCCCGATACGGGGATGGAACCGCGGGCTCCCCAGCAGCGGACGATCATGGGATTCTCCCGTTACGAAGCAGGGCTTCTGTGATATTCCGAACCATGGCCCCCTTATACGATTGAATCGGTGGAATTGCAACGTGCCTTCGGGATTTTTTTCCTGCCGGGCGTTTGCCTGCCCTTGTTTCCATCCGTTTTAATCTTGACAGGACCGGGAAAGTGATATAGATGTTTTCGCTCTCATGAAATTCCGGATGACGACGAATGAAGGAGGATGTTCTTGGCTAACCACAAATCAGCGATCAAACGGAATCGCCAGTCGGAAAAGAAACGGGCCCGCAACGCCTCGGTGAAGTCTCAGGTTAAAACGCGGGTCAAGGCCGTTCTCAAGGCCGTCGAGGATAAAGACCGTTCCGAGTCCGTTGCGTCCCTCAAGACGGCGATTTCACTTATCGGCAAAGCCTCGTCGAAAGGCGTTCTTCACAAAAATAACGCCGCTCGAAAGATTTCCCGCCTGACGCGGCGCGTGAACGCCCTCACCGAAACCTCAGAATCCTGAGGCCATCAGCCGGCAGGCCCGTTCCGCCAGGTTTTCGGCCAGTTCCTTCAGGGCCGCCCGGCGGTTTTGTTCCGTCCGGCGGGTGTCGCGGTTGACAACATAGGTTTCCGTTCCCGACTGGTTTTCTCCGGACCACAGGACGGCGCCGTCCCGGCGTTTTTCGAGGACCAGATCCACCGACAGCCTGATGCGGTTTTCCCGGGCAAAGTTCCCTTCACCGTAAGAAACGGGATAGGTTTCGTACGACCTGATGCGACACCGCAGCAGCAGGTCCGCTTCCGTCCTCCCGGCGGCAAGCTGAAAACGGTTTCCCCTGCGCAACTCGAGGATCATGGCCTCCCGAAGGATGTTTCCCAGGGCGGGCTCGTCCGTTCGATTGGGAAAGGGTGAAACGAAAACGGACCTGAAGGATGGGTCGATCCCGGTTTCTTCGGGAGCGAAACGGTATCCGCAGCCTCCGGAAACGGACAGGCACAGGATGAAAAAAAAAGCGGCCGTGCGTATGAGCGCTTTTTCGGCCTTTTTCTTCATGGCTTTACGGAACGTCCCGGGGCGGGCGCCACGACGGGGACCTTTCAACGGAAGGAGCCTGGCGGCGGGAACCATCACGCTACGACGATGTTGACCAGCTTCTTGGGAACGTAAATCACTTTCCGCACCGTTTTTCCCTCGATGAACCTTTTCGCCGCTTCGTCCTGAAGGGCCCGTTCCTTGATGGCCTCATCCCTTTCGTCGGCGGGAACCACGAGCCGGCTTCGGAGTTTTCCATTGATCTGAATGACGATGGTGATTTCCTCGTCCTGGGCGGCGTCGGCATCGAAGGAAGGCCAGGGGGATTCGGAAAGCGCCGCGGTGCCGCCGAGAATCCGCCACAGCTCTTCCGTCATGTGGGGAACGAAGGGATTCAGAAGGATGATCACCGTGCGGACAGCTTCCCCGACGAGGGCCAGGGCCCGGGTGTCGTCGTTGGAAGGGCGGGGGAACTGGTAAAGGGCGTTCACGAGTTCCATGACAGCGCTGATGGCCGTATTGAAGTGGAATCGCTGCTCGATGTCCTCCGTGACTTTCCGGATCGTCTGGTGTGTTTTTCTTCGAAGGCTTTTCAGATCCTCGGGGAGATCGCCCCACGCCGTCGAAGGAGGCAGCTCCCGGATCTCATCGACATAATCCATGACCAGCCGCCAGACTCTTCCCAGAAAACGAAAGGCCCCTTCCACGCCCTGGTCACTCCATTCCAGGTCCTTCTCCGGGGGAGAGGCAAAGAGGCAGAAAAGACGGGCCGTGTCGGCACCGTATTCCCCGATCAGATAATCGGGATCGACGACGTTCTTCAGGGATTTGGACATTTTTTCCGTTTTCCCGATCTGAACGGGGCCGTCGCAGAGGGTGCACCGGTCGTTTTTCACCTGGTCCGGGTAAAGATAGCCGTGCTTTTTGCAACGCATGGTTTCCTTGCACACCATGCCCTGGGTGAGAAGGTTCAGAAAGGGCTCGTCGAAGTCGAGGACACCGAAGTCCCGGAGCATTTTCGTGTAAAACCGGGAATAGAGGAGATGAAGGATGGCATGTTCGATGCCGCCGATGTACTGGTCCACGGGCATCCAGTAAGAAACCTTTTCCCTGTCGAGCCCGGGCTTTTCGTCGAAGTCGGCGCAGCAGAAGCGGTCGAAGTACCAGGAGGACTCGACGAAGGTGTCCATGGTGTCCGTTTCCCGCCTGGCGGGGCCGCCACAGCCGGGGCAGGCGGCCTTCACGAAGGCCTCGTTCCGGGCCAGCGGGGAGCCGCCCTCGCCGGTGAGTTCCACCTCCATGGGCAGAAGAACGGGCAGGTCCGACTCGGGAACGGGGACGGTGCCGCACTTTTCACAATAGACAACGGGAATGGGGGCGCCCCAGTACCGCTGCCTTGAAATGCCCCAGTCCCGGAGCCGGTACTGAACGGTCCGGCGTCCCCGGCCCAGGGATTCGAGATGGTCGGCGATCACGTCGAGGGCCTCCATGTTCGGAAGGCCGTCGAAAGGACCGGAATTCACGAGGATGCCTTCGTCCACGTAGGCTTCCGTCATGGTGCCGGCGTCGAGGGGGTTCTCGGGGTTATCGATGACCACGACGAGATCCAGGCCGTATTTCCTGGCAAACTCGAAATCCCTCTGGTCATGGGTAGGCACGGCCATGACGCAGCCCGTCCCGTACTCGGCGAGGACGAAATTGGCCGCGTAAATGGGCATTTTCCAGCCCGTCACGGGGTTGAGGCACCAGGCGTCGAGAAAGACCCCTTCCTTTTCGTAATAATCGGAGGTCCGCATGAGCCTGTCCTGGCGGTTCACCCGGTCCACGAACTCGCGGACCTCCCGCTCCACCCCTTTCCCCCGGGCGAGTTCCATGACCAGGGGATGTTCTGCCGCGACGAGCATGAAGGTGGCCCCGAAAATCGTGTCCTGCCGGGTGGTAAAGACCTTGATGGCTTTATCCGGGCCGTCCGCCATGGGGAAGTCGATTTCACAGCCGAGGCTTTTGCCGATCCAGTTCCTCTGCATGGTGAGGACCCGTTCGGGCCAGCCGGGCAGCCGATCGCAGTATTCGAGAAGTTCGTCCACGTAGGCGGTGATCCGGAAGAACCACTGCTCCAGGTGTTCCTGGATAACCTCCGTCCCGCAGCGCCAGCAGGCGCCGCTTTCCACCTGCTCGTTGGCCAGGACGGTCTTGCACTGGGAACACCAGTTGACGACGGATGCCCTCTTGTAGGCGAGCCCCTTCTCGAACATCCACAGGAAGAAAAGCTGCTCCCACCGGTAATAGCCGGGGTCGCAGGTGGCCAGTTCCCTGTCCCAGTCGTAGCTGAAACCCATCCGTTTCAGCTGTTTCTTCATGGCCTCGATGTTGTCGCTGGTCCACGTGGCGGGATGAATGCCCCGCTCAATGGCGGCGTTTTCAGCGGGCATGCCGAAGGCGTCCCACCCCATGGGATGAAGGACGTTGAACCCCCGCATTTTCTTGTATCGGGCCACCACGTCCCCGATGGTGTAGTTCCGGACATGGCCCATGTGGATTTTTCCCGACGGGTATGGGAACATTTCCAGGAGGTAATACTTTTTCTTCCCCGGATCTTCACTGACTTTGAATGTTTTCCGATCCTCCCATGTTTTCTGCCAGTTTTCCTCGATGGCGTGGGGCGTGTATTTCCTCTCCATGGCGGTTTCCCTCTTTTTCACTCTGGCTTTTTTTCACGGAGCCGTCGGGCAATTTTTTCAGGAAGGGGCGGCTCGGTCTGGGTTTCCGGGCGTTTAGACCGCTGTCCCGGGGTCTTTTCTCCCACCGCTTGGGATTATCATTTAATCCCCCTTCTTTCAATCCTATTTTTTCCAGAATTCGGGGGTGAGAAGAACGAGAATCGTGTATATTTCGAGCCTTCCGGCGATCATGCAGAAAGACAGGATCCCCTTGACGGGACCGGGAAGGTCCGCGTAGGTGGACGACGGGTTGACGAGACCGAAACCGGGTCCCACGTTACCCATGGTGGCGGCGACGGAGGAAAAGGCCGTCAGGGGGTCCAGCCCGAAAAGGAGAAGGAGGATCGTGGCGGTGACGGTCATGGAAAGATAGAGAATGAAGAAACCCCAGATGCTGGCCATGGTCTCGGGGTAGACGATCCGCTTTCCGAGCTTGACGGCGGAGACGGCGTGGGGATGAACGAGGCGGTAGAGTTCCATGGAACTGTGCTTGAATATGAGAAGAATCCGGAGGCACTTGATGCTTCCCCCCGTGGATCCCGCCGAACCGCCGACGAACATGAGCAGGATGAGGATGAACCGGGAAAGGCCGGGCCAGTTCGCGTAATTGTCCGTGACGAATCCCGTGGTCGTCATGATGGAAACCACCTGGAAGAGGGCGTAACGGAAGCTTTCCACGAGGCCGTCGAAGACCGCCTTCCAGAGGTCGAAGGTCACCAGAAGCGTTCCCGCGAGAAGAAGGACCAGATAGAATCGAAGCTCGCCGTTTTTGAAAACGGAACGGAAATCCCCGAGCAGGAGGGCGTGGTGAAGGGTGAAATTGACCCCGGCGATGATCATGAAAAGGGTGATGACGCCGTCCACATAGGGGCTGTGGAAGTAGGCTATGCTGGCGTCGTGGGTGGAGAAGCCGCCGGTGGCCATGGTGCAGAAGGTGTGACAGAGGGCTTCGAAGGGATCGAGACCCCCGAAGAGAAGAAGAACGAATTCGGCCGTGGACAGAATGACATAGACGCTCCAGAGGGTCCGGGCCGTTTCGGTGATCCGCGGGGTGAGCTTGTCCTTGACGGGGCTCGGCATTTCCGCCTTGTAGAGCTGCATGCCGCCGACACCGAGAAGAGGAAGAATGGCGATGGAAAGAATGATGATGCCCATTCCGCCGAGCCACTGGGTCATGGAACGCCACAGAAGAATCCCGTGGGGGAGGCCGTCGATGCCCGTGAGAATGGTGGCGCCGGTGGTGGTGAATCCCGAGACGGACTCGAAGAAGGCGTCGGTGAATCCCGGAATGACCCCGTGAATGAGGTAGGGGAGGCTGCCGACAATTCCGGCGAGAAGCCATCCCGCCGCCACGATGAAAAAGCCTTCCCGATGGTTCAGCGTGGTTTCTCCCGGGGAACGGCTGATGAAATAGAGAAACCCGCCGGAAGAACAGGTGATGAACATGGAAACGGCGAAAGCCTCCACGTCCGGGTCCCCGTAAGCGAGAGACCAGGCGAGGGGCAGGAGCATCATGAGTCCCAGGAAGAAAAGGAAAGCCCCGAGGATGAAGAGGATCTTGGCTGGCTTCATGCGAAGTAATCGAGCTTGACGGTCAAAAACTTTTCCATCTGGGGGATGACGGACCGAAGGGTGAAGAGAATGACCCGGTCGCCGGGCTCGATGACCGAATCCCCCCAGGGAATCCTGACTTTGTCGTTCCGCAGGATGGCGCCGACGATGGCCCCCTTGGGAAACTTGATGTTCTTGAGGGGTTTTTTGGTGATTTCCGACGTCTCGAGGGCGATGAATTCCACCGCTTCCGCTTTTTCGTCCCGCAGCGGGGTGGCCGAAATGATCTTTCCCTTCCGGATGAAGTGCAGGATCTTGCTGATCGTGGCCTGCCGGGGGTTCATGACGGCGTCAATGCCCACGAAGGGCACCAGGTGGGTGTAATCGACCCGGTTGATGAGAGCGATGGCTTTCCGGGCGCCCAGCTGCTTGGCCAGGAGGGCTCCCAGGATGTTGGCCTCCTCGTCATTGGTCACGGCGATGAAATAGTCGGCGTCCTGGATGTTTTCCTCCTTCAGGAGGTCCTGGCTCGTGCCGTCGCCGTGAAGGATCACCGCCTTGTCCAGGACCGAGGCGAGATAGTCGCAGCGGTCCTGCCGCTTTTCCACGATTTTGAGAAGAAGTCCCTTTTTTTCAAGGGCTTCCGACAGCATGAGAGCCGTGTTGCCCCCGCCCATGATGAAAACTCTCTGGGGCGGGGCCATGTCCTTACCGAAAAAACGCAGGATATTTCTTACGTTCTGGGATTCGGACAGGACGAAAAGGTAATCGTTTTCCTGGAGAACCGTCTTTCCCGTGGGAACGATGGGTTCCCCGTTCCGGGTGATGGAAGCCACCAGGAAATCCTGGGCGCCCCAGCTGTTCTTCACGTCCCGGAGCTCCTTTCCCAGGGCTTCGCACTTTCCGTTGACGTAAAAGGCGGCGAGCTTGATCCTTCCCTCGGCGAAATCGATGATTTCCGACGCGCCCGGAAATTCCATGAGGCTGATGATGCTCGTCACCGCTTCCCGCTCCGGGTTGATGCAAAGATCGATGCCCAGGTGGTTCCTGTCGAAAATCTTCGTGTCTCTGTTGAGATCGGGATTCCGGATACGGGCGATTTTCAGGATCGCCCGGGACTGGACGGCGGCGAGAAGGCAGGCGACGATGTTCGTTTCGTCGCTGTCCGTGACGGCGACGATCATGTCCGACTGGTCAAGGCGCGCTTTTTTCAGGATGTCGGGGCTGCTGCCGCTGCCCTGGAGGGTCTGGACATCGATGTTCTCCGCCACCTCCTTGAGGCGCTCCTCGTTCCTGTCGATGATGACGACGTCGTTGCCCTCCCGGGACAGGATGTCCGATATGTTGTATCCCACTTCCCCGGCGCCGATGACGATAATTCTCATGACCGATCCCTCGTCGTCACTGATGAATGCGGATGGCGGACGCCCTCTCCGCCGCTCCTTTCAGCCGGTTCAACCCGACCAGGATTTCATCCCGGAGATCCGCCGGGTGGGCGATACAGGTGATGTCCACGGGAGTTTGACGGTCGACCCCGGCATAGCTCTCGATCAGGCCTGACAGGGCGCAGGCGGTCATTTCGGATGGGGGCAGGGGCACGGGGAAGGTTCCCGTCATGTGGCAGGCGACGCGGCAGATGCCGGCGGCCGAGAGGGCGGCGCCCATGTCCCGTCCCAGGGAGCGCATCCGCTCCTCCGTCAGGTCTTCCCGGTTTCCCATGCCGAAGAGGAAGAGTTTTCCGCAGCCGATCCGGTAGGGGGTGAAAAGGACCCGTTCCAGGAATTTTCCCGTGATCACGCCGCCCGACATGTACCGGGAGATGAGGCCGTTCATCCGCCAGTCCACGTTTCCGCAGAAGCCCCTCGGGGGTCTCTCGTCGGAATAGAAGGTAACGGCGAGCCCCTCGTGTTCCAGCTCTTCAACGGGCGCCGATGATATCCTGATGTCCATGGTTCTCCTGCAGGTTGCCGAAAAGGGCATCGAGGATACCGTTGATGAAGGAACCGGAGTTTTCCGTTCCGTATTCCTTTCCCAGGTCGATCGCCTCGTTGATGGCCACCTTCGGCGGGATGTCCCGGCAGTAGAGGAGTTCAAAGACGGCCATTCTGAGGATGTTCCGGTCCACGATGGCCATCCGTTCCATGGACCAGTTCGAGGAAACCCCCCGAATGCGTTCGTCGATGGCGTCCCGGTGTTCCCGCGTCCCCTCGATCAACCGGGCGCAGAAAGGGCGCGCGTAGTCGGGGGCGTCGAAGTGTTCCCAGAAGAGATCCATGGCCTCTCCCGGGGGAAGTCCCGTGACATCGATCTGGTAAAGAACCTGAAGGGCGATTTCCCGTGCCTTCCTTCTTCGTCCCATTGCTTCTCCGCGTGTTACAGGAGCTTGAAAAGATTGGCCATTTCAATGGCCGACAGGGCGGCGTCCCACCCCTTGTTTCCCGCCTTCGTTCCCGCCCGCTCGATGGCCTGCTCGATGGTGTCCGTCGTGAGTACGCCGAAGGCTATGGGAACCTCCGTTTCCAGGGATACGGCGGCGATCCCCTTGGTCACTTCGGCACTGATGTACTCGAAGTGGGGGGTCGATCCCCGGATAACGGCCCCGAGACAGATGACGGCATCGAAACGGCCGCTCCTGACGATCTTCCTTGCCGCCATGGGGATTTCGAAGGCCCCGGGAACCTTGAATATCTCGATATCCTGATCGTCGGCCCCGGCCCGCTTCAGGGCGTCCAGGGCGCCTTCGACAAGCCGGCCGCAGATGAAATCGTTGAAACGGCTCGCCACGATCCCGAACTTGAGCCCTTTGGCGACGATCTTCCCTTCCGTCAGTTTTGCCATGATCCCCTTCCTTTCTCCTGCGGTGTCTTTCTAATCGTGCGGCGTTTATCGAAAAAGCGTCCCGGAGGGCGGAAATGCCCTCAAATGTTCAGGAGGTGCCCCATTTTTTCCTTTTTGGTCGTCAGGTAGTGCACACTTTCCCGGGTCGGGGGGATCTCGATGGGCACCCGGTCCACCACGGTGACGCCGTACCCTTCGAGACCGACGATTTTCTTCGGGTTGTTCGTCAGAAGCCGCATCTTCCGGACGCCCGTGTCGACAAGGATCTGGGCGCCGATGCCATAGTCCCGGAGGTCCTCCTTGAATCCCAGCTCGATGTTCGCTTCCACGGTGTCCCGGCCATGTTCCTGGAGATTGTAGGCCTTTATCTTGTTGGCGAGACCGATTCCGCGCCCTTCCTGGTGCATGTAGACGATAACGCCCTTTCCTTCTTTGTCCACCATCTTCATGGCCGTGTGGAGCTGTTCGCCGCAGTCGCAGCGGTCCGACCCGAAAACGTCGCCGGTGAGACACTCCGAGTGAACCCGGACGAGAACCTCGTCGTCGGGATGGATATCCCCCTTGACCAGGGCCACGTGTTTCATCCGGTCTACGTCGTTTTCGTAGACAATGATCCTGAAGGTTCCGCCGTACCGGGTGGGGAGCGTCGCTTCCGCCGCCCGCCGGACCAACATCTCGTTGCGCATGCGGAACTGGATGATGTCCGCTATGGTGCAGATCTTGAGGTTGTGCTCCCCGGCGAAGACTTCCAGATCGGGCATGCGGGCCATGGTCCCGTCGTCTTTCATGATTTCGCAGATTACCCCGGCGTGCTTGAGCCCCGCCAGCCGGGCCAGGTCCACCGACCCTTCCGTCTGGCCCGTCCGGACGAGAACGCCGCCCCTGCGGGCACGGATGGGGAACACGTGTCCCGGGCTGACCAGGTCGTCCGCTGTGGCGCCGTCAGCCACGGCCACCTGGATGGTCGTGGCCCGGTCGGCGGCGGAGATGCCCGTGGTGACCCCTTTTTTCGCTTCCACGGAGACCGTGAAAGCCGTTCCGAAGCGGGACTCGTTCCGGCGAACCATGAGGGGAAGCTCCAGGCGGTCCGCCATCTCGTCGGCCAGGGTGAGGCAGATCAGTCCGCGGCCGTGCTTGGCCATGAAGTTAATGCTTTCCGGGGTGATGAACTGGGCGGCCATGCACAGGTCCCCTTCGTTCTCCCGGTCCTCGTCATCCACAAGAATGATCATCCGGCCATTTCGTATATCGTCGATGGCTTCTTCAACGGTGCATACGGGCATGTTTTCTTCCTCTTTTTATTTTATTCGGGGCGGCCGTCGCCATTCCCCTGAAAGGTCATGATCCCATGAATCCGTGCTTCTTCAGAAAGTCCTCGTCGAGACCCGTTCCCGGCTGGAGGAATTTTTCGATGTACTTTCCCAGGATATCCGTCTCGATGTTGACCCGGTCCCCGATTTTCCGGTATCGGAGGGTGGTTCTCTCCGCCGTGTGGGGGACGATATTAACATAAAAAAGGGTTTTTTCACACCTGTTTACGGTGAGGCTGATGCCGTCCACCGTGATGGAGCCTTTTTCCACGATGTACCTGGAAAGACCCGGCGCCGTTTCGAAGCCGAAAAGGATGGAGTTGGAGCGGGCTGTTTTTTCCCGGATCCGGGCCGTCCCGTCCACGTGACCGAGGACGAAATGCCCCCCCAGGAACGAATTGAGGCGGAGCGCCTTTTCCAGGTTCACCAGGTTGCCGGCGGCCATGTCGTCCAGGGTCGTTCTCGAGAGGGTTTCCCCGGACACGTCGGCCCTGAACCCCCGGACGTTCTTCCCGGTGACGGTGAGGCAGACGCCGGAAACGGCGATGCTGTCCCCCAGGGCCACATCATCCAGCCCCATGGCCGTCTCGATTTCCAGGATCCCGTCGAGACCCTGTCTTTTCAGCCCCTTCACGGTTCCAAGGGCCTCGATGATTCCCGTAAACATTATTTTTCCCCTTCTCCCTGGCTCCTGATGAAGGCCGTCAGCTCATCGAGAAAATCGCCGGCGTCCTTGAACCGGCGGTAAACGGAAGCGAAACGGACGTAGGCCACCCCGTCGAGGCGATGAAGTTCTTCCATGACCTTTTCACCGATTTCGGCGGAGGAGATTTCCTTCTGCTGGGATTCCTGGCAGGCCTGCTCGACCCGGTCCACCACCCCGTCGATCCTGTCCATGCTGATGGCCCTTTTCTCGCAGGCCTTCTTGATGCCTGAACGGATCTTCTCCCGCTCGAAGGGTTCCCGCCGGCCGTCCTTTTTCACCACCACGGGGAGGACTTCCTCCACGTATTCATAAGTGGTGAAGCGTTTTCCGCAGGACAGGCACTCCCGCCGCCTCCGGATGGCGTTTCCTTCCTTGCTGATCCGGGAATCGATGACCTTGTTTTCCCCGTTGCCGCAGAAAGGGCATTTCATAATTTCCGCACCGGAATCGCCGCTTCTCTCAAAATTTCCTCGGAAAGACGGTCGCTGTATCCCTCCCGGAAAACAATGCCCGTGATTCCCGAGTTGACGATCATCTTCGAGCAGATGATGCAGGGGTGGTTGGTACAGTAAAGGACCGCTCCCCTGACGCTCACCCCGTGGAGGGCCGCCTGTATGATGGCGTTCTGCTCCGCGTGAAGCCCCCGGCAAAGCTCGTGCCGTTCTCCCGATGGGATCTGCAGCTCGTCCCTCAGACACCCCCTCTCGAGGCAGTGTCGGAGTCCCGTCGGCGCCCCGTTGTATCCCGTGGCCAGGATGCGCTTGTCCCGGACGAGGATGGCCCCCACCTTTCTTCGAAGGCAGGTGGAACGCCGGGAAACGATTTCCACGATGTCCATGAAATACTGTTCCCAGCTCGGTCTCTCGGCGGAGGGAAGGGGCGTGTTTCTTTCCAAGACACACATCCTTTCGATCAGGTGGACAGCGTTCGGGATCACCGGTCTTTTTCGGTTTTTCCGCCGGCCCCGAAGGGACGGGACAGGACGCCGGGCAACGCCTTGTTTTCAGAATTTCCGGGAAAAGCTTTCCTGGTCGGCGATCAGGTCCCCGTAAAGAGGGAACCGCTCGCACAGCGCCGCCACGTCGTTCCTGATCTCTTCGATTTTCTTCTCGTTTTCGATGTGGTGAACCACGTCGGCGATCCATTGGCCGATGATCGCCATTTCCTTTTCCTTCATGCCCCGCGATGTCAGGGCCGGTGTGCCGATCCGGACGCCGCTCGTGACCTGGGGGCCCCGGGTGTCGAAGGGAATCCCGTTCTTGTTCACGGTAATGCCCGCCCGGTCCAGCGCCTCCTGGGCATCCTTGCCGGTGATGCCTTTTTCCGTCAGGTCCACCAGCATGAGGTGGTTGTCCGTTCCCCCCGATACGAGGCGGAACCCGTGGCGTGTCAGTTCCCCCGCCAGGGCCCGGGCGTTCAGGACGATCTGCTCCTGGTATGTCCGGAAATCGGGGCCGAGAGCCTCCTGAAAGGCTACCGCCTTGGCGGCGATGACGTGCATGAGGGGACCCCCCTGGCTCCCCGGGAAAACCCGGCTGTCCAGGGTCTTGGCAAAGGCTTCCTTGCACATGATCATCCCGCCCCGGGGGCCGCGCAGGGTCTTGTGGGTCGTCGTGGTGACGAATTCACAGACGGGAACGGGCGTGGGGTGGATTCCCGTGGCCACCAGCCCGGCGATGTGGGCGATGTCGGCCATGATGATCGCCCCCGTCCGGTCGGCGATGTCCCGAAAGGCCTGGAAATCGATGGTTCTCGGGTAGGCGCTGGCCCCGACGACGATCATCTTGGGCTTGTGTTCCCGGGCCTGCGACGCTACTTCATCGAAGTCGATGCGCTCCGTTTTCCGGTCCACGCCGTAGGATACGACCTTGTAAAGGCGGCCGGAAAAATTGGCCGGGCTTCCGTGGGAAAGGTGCCCCCCGTGGGACAGGTTCATGCCCAGTATGGTGTCTCCCGGCTGGAGGGCGGCGAAGTAGACGGCCATGTTGGCCTGGGTCCCCGAATGGGGCTGGACGTTCACATGGTCGCAGCCGAAGAGCTTTACGGCCCGTTCCCGGGCCAGCGTCTCGGCGATGTCCACGAATTCGCACCCCCCGTAGTACCGCTTGTCCGGGTATCCTTCGGCGTACTTGTTCGTCATGATGGAGCCCTGGGCTTCCAGGACGGCTTCGCTGACAAAGTTTTCCGAAGCGATCATTTCGAGTTTGCCGGCCTGCCGTTTCGCCTCCAGAAGAATGGCCCGGGCGATTTCAGGATCGGTTTTCCAAAGATGCGACATGTCATTTCCTCCTCTGTGCGGATTCCCTCGGGTCGGACGGGCGCGGCGACGCCGCTCGATGACCGCTTTGAAAATCGATTTCTTGAATGGGGTTTGAAAAAAGTCGGCTTACCTCCGCCCTTGAAAGGGCACAACATTTCATTTTCTTTCCATTTTTCGAATTTTGTCAAGCCTTTGGTTGTGACGGCCTCCTTCGAAAGCCGTTTCCAGCCACGTCTCGACGATTTGCCGGGCCTCTTCGACGCCCGTCATCCGGCCCGCCAGGGCGAGGACATTCGTGTCGTTGTGGGCCCGGCTCAGTCGGGCCGTTTCGACATTCAGGGCCACGACGGCCCGGATTCCCGGGACCTTGTTCGCCGTGATGGCCATTCCGATGCCGGAACCGCAGATGAGGATACCCCGGTCCTGGGCGCCCGAGGCAACGGAACGGGCCACAGGCTCGGCGTAATCGGGGTAATCCACCGACGTTTCGCCGTCCGTACCGGCGTCGAGGACCTGGTGTCCCTTCCTGGCCAGGAAGGCGGCGATGTCCCGCTTCAGGGGAAATCCCGCGTGGTCAGAAGCGATCATGATACGCATGGCAGGCTCTACTCCTCGTATTTGCGGAAAGCGAGGACGGCGTTGACGCCGCCGAACCCGAAACTGTTGGACAGGGCGGCCCGGACTTTTCTTTTCCGGGAGACATGGGGGACGAAGTCCAGGCGGCATTTCTTTTCCGGGTTGTCCAGGTTGACGGTGGGCGGCAGGATTCCCTCGGCCAGGGCGAGAACGGTGAAAATCGATTCCAGGCCTCCCGCCGCGCCGAGGAGATGCCCCGTCATGGACTTGGTGGAACTCACGGAAAGGTCATCCCGGTCTCCGAAGACCTGCAGAATCGCCTCCACCTCGAAAAGGTCGTTCAGCGGGGTCGAGGTGCCGTGGGCGTTGATGTAATCGATGTCGGATGGCTTGAGACCGGCATCCTTCAGGGCGAGTTCCATGGCCCGCACCGCCCCCGGGTGCCCCGGCGGGGGGGCGGCCACATGAAAAGCGTCGCTCGTCACGGCGTATCCCGCCACCTCGGCGAAAATCTTCGCCCCCCGGTTCAGGGCGTGGGAAAGCTCCTCCAGGATGAGAATGCCCGCCCCTTCGGAAATGATGAAGCCGTCCCTGTCCCGGTCAAAGGGCCGGCTGGCCTTTTCGGGCGTTTCGTTTTTCGTGGAAAGAGCCCTCATGGCGTTGAAACCCGCCACGGTCATGGGGCACACGGCGGCTTCCACGCCCCCGGTGATCATGAGGTCCGCCCGTCCCCCCGCGATGGCCTGGAAAGCGTCCGCCACGGCGTTGCTTCCCGAGGCACAGGCGGTAACGGTGCAGCTGATCGGTCCCCGGGCGCCGTACCGGATGGAGACCTGGCCGGCGGCCAGGTTGGGCAGGACGGCGGGGATCGTGAAGGGCGAGATCTTCCGGGGGCCCTGCTTCATCAGGGTCTCCTTCTCTTTCTCCGTTGTCGAAAGCCCCCCGATGCCGGAGCCGATGACGACGCCCGCCCGGTCGCCCAGGGTTTCCCCTTCCTTGAAACCGGCGTCGAGGAAGGCCATTTCCGCGGAAGCCAGGGCGTAGAGAACAAACGGGTCTGTTCTCCTGACCGCCTTGGCGCCGAAGAGGGCTGAAGGATCGAAATTTTTTATTTCTCCGGCGATCCGGGTGCGAAATTCCGACGGGTCGAAGCGGGTGATGGGTCCGATGCCCGACCGGCCCGAGCAGGCGGCCTCCCAGGCATCCCGTACGGAATTTCCCAGGGGGTTGACGGTGCCCATCCCGGTGACGACGACTCTTTTACGGCTCCGGTTCATCGATCTTACTGGGAGAGACGCTTCCTGATGTAGTCCACGGCGTCCTGGATGGTCCGGATCTTCATGAGTTCCTCGTCGGAAATTTCGATGCCGAAGTGGTCTTCCATGGCCATGACAAGTTCCACGAGATCCAGGGAATCGGCGCCGAGGTCGTCGACGAAGGAGGCTTCGAGTACACACTCCTCCTCCGTGACATTGAGTTGCTCCACGATGAGTTTTCTTACCTGTTCTTCAACGGTCATGAAATGCCTCCTGTTATGTTATCCAGTCTTTTGCCGCGGGGCTTTCTACATGTAAAGCCCGCCGTTGACGTGGATCACCTGCCCGGTGATGTAACCGGCCTCCCCGGTGGTGAGAAAGGCGACGGCCGCCGCCACGTCTTCCGGCGTCCCGGGCCTTCCCAGGGGAAGCATGTCGATAATTTTTTCCACGGCGGCACGAGGGAGGGACGCCGTCATCTCCGTGGCGATGAAGCCGGGACTGACGGCATTCACCGTGATATTTCTCGGGCCCAGTTCCCGGGCCAGGGACCGGGTGAAACCGACCACGCCCGCCTTGGAGGCGCCGTAGAGGGATTGCCCGGGATTTCCCGATTCAGCCACGACGGACGTCATGTTCACAATCCGGCCCCATCGGTTTTTCATCATGTCCCGGACAACGGCCCGGCAGCAGTTGAAAACGCCCTTCAGGTTGGGGCCTATCGTTTCTTCCCAGTCCGCTTCACCGGCCCGCGCGATCAGCCCGTCCCGGGAGCGGCCGGCGTTGTTGACGAGAATACCGACGGAGCCCCGGGCCTCGATCAGTTTTCCGACGGCTGCCTGGGTCAGGTTGTAATCGGCCACGTCGAAGGGCGCCAGGGCCCCGTCTCCGCCTTCTTCCCGGAGGACCCGGAGTGTCTCCATCGCCGCCGCTTCGTTTTTGAGGTAGTTTATCCAGACAAAGTGGCCTCGCCGGGCCAGTTCCCGGGCGACGGCCCGGCCGATTCCCCGGGACCCCCCCGTGACCAGCGCGTTTGTCCTTTTCCCTTCCATGACCGCCTAGGCCCTTCCCAGGAGGGCCGCCGTTTTTTCGAGGCTCGCCCGGTCTTCCACGTTCATGATCCGGAGATTTCCGTCGATCCGTCTGACAAGCCCGGAAAGAACTTTTTTCGGGCCCGCCTCGACGACGGCACGGACCCCCATGGCCGCCATTCTTTCGATGGTCTCCTGCCACCGCACCGGTGAGTGGATCTGCCGGACCAGAAGTTCGACCGTGCTGTCGCGATCGTGCAGCCTGTGAGGGTCGCAATTGGGAATGACGGGAATACGGCAAGAATCAATGGGCACGCCCAGCAGGGTTTCCCGGAAGCGCTCCGCGGCTTCCCGTAGAAGGCTGGAATGGCAGGGCACGCTGATGGGGAGGCGGATCGCCACGGTGCCTCTACGCTGCTTCAGTTTCCCGATCATGCCCTCCACCGCCCCCGCGTGGCCGGAAACGACGTACTGGCCTGGTGCGTTGTAGCCCGTCACTTCCAAAACCTCTTCAGTTTCCCATAACAGGGTGCGGCAGGCCGTTTCCGTTTCTTCCCGTGAGAGGCCCATGACGGCCGCCATGGCGCCGGCGCCGGGGGAAAGCGCTTCCTGCTGGAGCCTTCCGCGGATTTGAACGAGCCGCAGGGCGTCGGAGAATCGAATCGCCCCGGCGGCGCACAGGGCGCTGTATTCGCCCAGGCTGTGTCCGGCGAAAACCTCCGGGGTAATACCCGTCCGGCTGCGAAAGACCCGGTATGCGGCGATGTCGACGGTAAGAATCGTCGTTTGCGTATTAACCGTGAGGTCAAGCTTTTCCTTGGGGCCTTCCAGGCACAGGGAGGCCATGTCGCATCCCAGGGTGTCGCCGGCTTCTTCAAAGGTGTCGCGGCCTTCCCTGAAATGAAGGAAGAAGTCACGACCCATTCCCGGATACTGGGAACCCTGGCCGGGGAAAACGACGCCGGTCCCGTCCATGAATCAGTCAGTATCCGTTTCAGGAAGACTTCTTCGTTTCGATGACTTCCCTGCCTTTGTAAGTCCCGCAGTTCGGACAGGCCCGGTGAGGCATTTTCGGCTCGTTACACTGAGGGCATATGGATGTCGCGGGCGGTGTGAGGGAATCGTGGGACCGCCGCATGTTTCTTCTCGATTTGGAGTGTCTTTTTACCGGATTCGGCATGGGTCTTACCTCTTGTTTTTTTTAACGGCATAGTCCTTCAGAACGGAAAAAGGGCTCGCCATGGCCTTCTGTTCATGGCCGCAATCTGCCACATTTAAATCGTTTCCGCAATAGGGGCAGAGCCCTTTGCAGGTCTCTGCGCACAGGGGCTTCATGGGGATTCCCAGGACGATCTGTTCCAGCACGATCTCGCCGAGATCGACGGTGTCCTCGTAATAAGCCACCCCCACGTCCTCTTCCGCGATTTCCGTTTCCGCCTCCCGGGGCATTTTGTCGGCCGGCAGGTAGGTATAGCGGAAATCGGCGTCAAGGTCTCTCGTGAGAGGTTTCATGCACCGGCTGCAGGGGAGTTCGATCCCAGCTTCCAGCCGGCCCTCGACAAAGACGACCCGGCCTCTTTTCGTCACGGTGAACCGGGCCAGGATCCCATGAACGGAAAAATCCCCCGGTCCGGCGTCCTTCATTTTTTCCGAGAACCAGTCCGCCGTTTTCTCGAAGGTCAGGCGGATTCCCTCCGGGGGTATGTTCAAAACCTGGATCTTCACCGGGAGACCCCTGCTGAAAAATTACAAAGTGGGAAAACTAATTACAAATCCGTGAAATTGTCAAGAAGAATTTATCGCTTTACCTTTCAAGGAACATCAAGAAGACCGCCGTCGGTAAATTTTCCCCATTTCGATGGCCCCTCTATTTTAAAATTTCCGTAAAAGAAGTATATAGCGGTTTTAAACGTCAAGACAAGGAGGCCGTGGAAACAGACGATGAATGAAAAGACGGTGAAGACAAGATTCGCCCCGTCTCCCACAGGGTATCTTCATATCGGCGGCGCGAGAACCGCCCTTTTCAACTGGCTCTATGCGAGGCACACGGGCGGCCGATTCGTTCTCCGGATCGAGGACACGGACCAGCAGCGGTCCACCGAGGCCTCCACCCGGGCCATCCTGGACGCCATGACCTGGCTGGGGCTCGACTGGGACGAAGGACCCTATTACCAGGCGGAACGGGTGGATCTGCACAGACAGAAAGTCCAGGATCTTCTCAAGGAAGGAAAGGCGTACTACTGCACTTGTTCCCAGGATCTCCTGGAGGAAAAGAGGAAAAAGGCCCTTGCCGAGGGACGAAAGCCCAAGTACGACGGGACATGCCGGGAGAAGGGACTGAAGGAGACGGAGGGTGCCGTCGTCCGCTTCAGGACGCCCCCCCTGGGGGTCACCGTGGTGGACGATCTCATCAAGGGAACGGTCCGCTTTGACAACGAGGAACTCGATGACCTCATCATCCAGCGGGGAGACCGTTACCCCACCTACAATTTCGCCGTCGTGGTGGACGACGCCGAAATGGGGATCACCCACGTCATCCGGGGGGACGATCACCTGAACAACACACCGCGGCAGATCGTGATCTACGAGGCCCTGGGATATGCCGTCCCCCGGTTCGCCCACGTGCCCATGATCCTCGGTTCGGACAGGACACGGCTCAGCAAGCGCCACGGGGCGACGTCCGTCATGGCTTATTGCGAGATGGGGTATCTTCCCGAGGCCCTGGTGAACTACCTGGTCCGCCTCGGGTGGTCATACGGGGACCAGGAGATATTTTCCCTGGAGGAGATGATCCGTTTCTTCACCCTCGATTCCGTGGGCAAGTCAGCCGCCGTCTTCAACCCGGAAAAACTGCTCTGGCTCAACCAGCACTATCTCCGGGAAGCCGATTCGGGGCGGATCGCGGAAGAAGCGGCCCCTTTCTTTCGAAGGACCGGCGTGGAAACGACGGACGGGGAATACCTGAAGCAGGTCGTGGGCGACCTGAAACCCCGGTCGAAAACCCTGGTCGACCTCGCCGAAAGCGGCACCTTCTACTTCCAGGACCCCCTGTCCTACGACAGCGACGCGGCGGGGAAGTTTCTCAAGGACGACGTCGCCGAGCCTCTGGAAGCCGTCGCCCGGACGATTTCGGCCTCAAGCAATTACACGAAGGCGGGTATCGAAACCCTTCTTCGGAAAACGGCCGACGACCTTCAGGTGAAACTGAAAGTCATCGCCCAGCCCCTTCGGGTGGCCCTCACGGGAAAGACGGTGAGCCCCGGTCTCGACGAGGTCATGGTGACCCTGGGGAAGGACCGCGTGATGAAACGAATCGAGGAGGCTCTTCGGTACATTCGCGGGGAGGGAAAAATTTGACGACTTCGGAAAAAGTCCGATCTCTGCGTTACGCTTCATCCTCTCGTCACGAACAATCGGCGGACAGATTTAAATCTGTCCCCTTTGATTGTTCATTCCTCGGGATTCGCAATCCTTGATCTCGAACTTTTTAACGAAGTCGTCGTCGTGGTTACTTTTACGAGTTCATCGAATTTAGTTCTTGACATTTTTCCGCGGATCCTTTAATCGGGGGATTCTTAAAATTGCTGGGGGATCGTCTAGCGGTAGGACTCAGGACTCTGGATTCTGCTACCCAGGTTCGAATCCTGGTCCCCCAGCCATGGTCCCATCGTCTAGCGGTTAGGACGCGGGCCTCTCACGCCTGAAACCGGAGTTCGATTCTCCGTGGGACCACCAGTAAACGAAACGGGGGTTTAAGAATTTTTCTTGGCCCCTTTTTTTCTTGGTTATCACGAGACCTCTTCCGGATCCCCGCTCACCCTCATGGGATTTCGCGAGCCCCTCAAATTTCGCCTCCCGTTCCTGCTGTCGCCGCCGGCGGTTATCTCGAAAACGCTTCCCCGGAGAGGGGGATACGCCGTTTTTTTAGCGCCCGTACCGGGTTGGTGGAACGGTTGTCGCCTTCCGTTTTGACTTTTATCGGCCCTTTGTGCTACCAATTCGGTCTGGAATGGAACTCGGGCGGGTCCGGTGGATTCCGGGAGCACGGAAGGGACACTGGTTTCAGCGCAGAAAGCCTCGGCCGCACGGATCAATTTTTAACGAAAAGCAGGGATCATGGAAGAAGACACTCAGAACGGCGGGATACCTGACGGGCCGGAACGCCAGCAGGAACAGATCCGCCGGATCATCTATCAAATCCGCCGCCTCATGCAGGCCGGTTACCAGTACACGAAGGAATTGAACAAAAACTACCAGGTGAGCGCCCCGCAGCTCAACTGCCTCCTGTCCCTGTACGAGAAGGGGCCTCTTCCGCCTTCCCGGATCGCCCGGCAGATCATGCTGAAATCGAGCACCCTGACGGGTGTCATCGATCGTCTCGAGGTCAAGGGCCTGGTCAAGCGCACCCGGAGCTCACAGGACCGGCGGGTGATCACCATTGAACTGACCGAAGCGGGGAGAGTTCTCGCCCGGAATGCCCCCCCTCCCATCCAGCAGAAGATCGTCGATGGTCTCAAGCGGTTGTCGTCCCGCCAGCTTCACGATATCATTCACAATATGGGAATTCTCACCCACATGCTCGATGTGGGGCCCCTCGAAGAAGAGCATCACGAGGACCCCCATCTCCCCATCTGACAGGTGGCCCCCGCACCAGGCCTTCAGAAGTTTTATCAAACAATAAAGGGATGTTAATTTAATTTCTTGACAGACGGCGCGTTTTTTTGTAGAAATATTTCCAGTTGAAATAATTATAGCAGCAATAATTCTTCCGCACATAATCACGATCACGATCGGCAGGCGTCAGGTTTTTTGAACGAAGAAAAAGGGGTAACCTATGTCTCAACCACAGATTACCATATCCTTTGATCATGAGAAACTCGGTCACCTCCTGGAAAGGCGGGAATTCGGCCGGTTCTCCGACCTCCGGTTCAGGGGAAGGGGCGACCTCAACGAAGTCCTTCAGGAGCTCGCGTCACCGGCCCTTTCCTACACGGTCGAAAGAATACAAAACATGGAAAAAGACACCGTTCGCATCGGTCAAGGGGTTCCCTTCACCAGCCCGATTCTCGCGAAAGTTCTTGCGCCTTGCGACGAGGCGGTCTTCTTCGTGGTTACCATCGGAAGCGCCGTCGAAGAGGAGGTTGCGCGGCTCAACGATGACGGCAAGCTGACCGAGGCGTACATCCTGGACCGGCTCGGGTCGCTGACAGCGGAATACACGGTCAACACGTTCTACAACCACATGAAACGTCACTACGGGAAGAAAGGATTCGGGCTCACCCTCCGTTTCAGCCCCGGGTACTGCGACTGGCCGATCACGGAACAGAAGAAGCTGTTTCATCTCGTGGACACCGATTCGATCGGCGTGACGATGACGGCTTCCTGCCTGATGCACCCCCGTAAGACCGTTTCGGGGATCTTCGGGCTCTATCGCCGGAACGCCGAAGGCAAGCCGCGTCTTTACAACCCGTGCGCGCACTGCGACAACAGAACCTGCAACGCGCGCCGGCACGGTGACGCCTGACCGGGCCCTGCCGCGTTTCCCTTCATAAGACCATACAGACGGGGTATCGAATGAAGATAAAAGAGTTCTTTCAGAAGGACAGGCTTGTGTTGTCATTTGAAATCTTTCCACCCGCCCGGGAGAGAAGCACCAGGGAACTGTTCGCCACCATCGACGCCCTTGTGACGATCGATCCCGATTTCATCTCCGTCACCTACGGGGCCGGCGGCAGCACGCAGGAAATGACGTTCGAGATCGCCTCCCGGATCAAAAACCACGTGGGCACGGAGGTGTTGACCCATCTGACCTGCGTGGAAGCCTCGGAAAAAGACATCCTGGAAATCCTCGGCCATCTGGAGCGGGAAAACATCAGGAACATTCTTGCGCTCAGGGGAGATCCGCCGAACGGCGAAACATCCTTCAGGAAAAGCGACGGCGGGTTCGAATACGCCAACGAGCTGGTCACGTTCATAAACAGGCACGGCGATTTTTCCGTTGCCGTCGCCGGGTATCCGGAATGTCACGTGGAGGCGCCCGACCTCGAGACGGACCTGGAAAACCTGAAGAAGAAAGTGGACGCTGGCGCCGACTTCATTATCACCCAGCTTTTCTTCGACAACGACGATTTCTACCGGTTCCGGGACAAGGCCGTTTCCCGGGGCATCGCGGTTCCCATCATTCCGGGCATCTTTCCCGTTTTCAATTTCAAGCAGATTGCGAAAATCGCGTCTCTCTGCGGCGCGGCGATTCCCGAACCTCTCTTCGCCCAACTGGAGGCTGTCAGTGACAGGGCCGACGAGGTCGCCCGGTACGGCATGGAACACGCCATTCGCCAGAGCGAGGGTCTTCTCGAAAACGGCATACCGGGACTCCATTTTTACAGCATGAACCGAAGCGATCACGTAACCCAGATCGTTAACCAGCTTAACATGGACAGGAAGGCCCCTTATGAAAGTGAAAGTGAGAAAAGGATTGACCGGGGGGCGCTATAAGCCCCTCACCGCGGAAGATATCGGAAAGATACACGAGACGGTTTTCAAGGTCCTTGAGGACGTGGGAATCGAGGTCCGGCTCGACGAGGCGCGTGATCTTTTTCGAAGCGCCGGGGCGGCCGTCGACGAGGAGAGATGCGTCGTCAGGATTCCCGCAGGGCTTGCCCAGGACCTGATTTCGAAGGCCCCCGACACCGTGACCCTCTGCGGGCGTGACGAGAAGGGCGATCTGGACTGCCACATCGGGGGGACGCGGGTCTACATGGGCACGGGAGGCACCGCCCTGAACGTCCAGGACCCGGGTTCGGACACCACGCGCCCGGCCTCTCTTGGCGACATCAGGAACATGGCCCGGCTGGTGGATGTCCTCGACAACGTTCATTTTTACATGCTCAACGTGTATCCCAACGAGCTTCCCGGGGAAACCGTCGACGTCAACCGGTTCGGAACGGCGCTTAACTACACGAGAAAACATGTCATGGGCGGCGTCTACACCCGGGAAGGGGTGAGGAACGTCATCAAAATGGCCGAGCAAATCGCCGGGGGTGCCGGGAATCTCCGGGAACGGCCCTTCATCTCCGTGGTGACCTGCGTGGTCAGTCCGCTCAGGCTCGATGAACACTACTCGCAGCTCACCATCGAAACGGCCCGGAGGGGCATCCCCGTGGTAGTGCCGGCTGAACCCCTCTGCGGGGCCACCTCGCCGGTGACCCTGGCGGGCAACCTCGTCGTCCTCACCGCCGACACGCTGGCCGGGGTCATGCTGACCCAGCTCGTGAACCCCGGGACGCCCGCCATTTTCGGTTCCGTCGCTTCCGTTGCCGAACTCCGGACCCTGAAATATCTTTCCGGATCCGTCGAAATGGGACTTCTGAACGCCGGGGCGGCCCAGATGGCCCAGTTTTACCGGCTTCCGTATTACGCGACGGCCGGCATGTCCGATTCCAAGGTGAACGATGCCCAGGCGGGTTATGAATCGGCCGTCACCAATGTGCTCGTCGCTCTCGCCGGCGGGAACTTCATCCACGATGCCGCCGGGTTTCTCGAGTTCTGCATGACCGCCTCCTACGACAAGCTGGTCATCGACAACGAGATCTGCGGCATGGTCATGCGGGCCGTGGAGGGGATCACCGTCAACGACGACACCCTGGCCTACGACCTGATCAGGAAAGCCGGGCCGGGAGGACACTATATTTCGTCCCGCCATACCCGCCATCACATGCGGACGGAGCAGTTTTTCCCGGAGTTGAGCGACAAGGAGGACCGGCCCCGGTGGGAGGCGGCCGGCGCCAGGGAGACGAAGACCAGGGCCGCTGAAAAGGTCCGGGCCGTTCTCGATCGTGAACCCGTGTCCTACATTCCGGAGACTCTCAGGGAAACGCTCCGCATGGGCATACCGGGACTTTTACTTGAGTGAGGAGAAGACTTCATGCTTATTGTCGGTGAAAAAATCAACGCATCCATAAAATCCGTGGGCCGGGCCATCGAGGACAGGGACGAAACCTTTCTCATGAACCTGGCGAAGGAGCAGGCCGAGGCCGGTGCCGACTTCATCGATGTCAACGCCGGCGTCGGCGGGGGGGCCTGGGAAAGCGGGGCCGCCGCCATGGCCTGGCTCGTGGATCATGTCAGAAAGGCCGTGGACAAGCCCCTGTGTATCGACAGCGATGACCCGGCCGTCCTGAAAACCGCCCTGGAACGGTATGACGGCAAGACGGTGATGATCAATTCGGTGGACGCCGAACCGGCGCGACTGAATGCCGTCGGGCCCCTGGCGGCGGACAGGGGAGCCCTTCTCGTGGCTCTCGTCATGCGGGAGGGGGGAATCCCCCGGACCGTGGAAGAACGGCTCGAGGCGGCCGGCACCATCATGGCGCATCTTGAAAAATCGGGGGTCCGTGAAGAACAGGTCTATTTCGACCCCCTCGTTCTTCCCATTTCCGTCGACACGACCCAGGCTCTCGTCACGCTCAGAACCATCGAAAAAATCAAGGAACGGTATCCGTCGGCGAAAACGATCATGGGGCTCAGCAACATATCGTACGGTCTGCCCAACCGGGGGATCGTCAACCGGTCGTTTTTCCTCATGGCCGCGGCGGCCGGCCTCGACGCGGCCATCCTGAACCCGCTGGACAGGAGGCTGATGAGTCTCGTCCGGGTCGCCGACATGCTCTCCAACCGGGACCCCATGTGCAAGGGGTTCATCAGGGCCCATCGGAAAGGGCTGATCAGCGACTGAAAACCCCACATGAAAAGAGGAGGTCGAAGAAGTGCCTCGAGAAGGTATTGTCATAGAAAAACCCTATGAACGGCTGACAGGAGAGCAGGTGAAAAAAATACACCGGGCATCCCTTGAGATTCTGCGGGACCCGGGCCTCATCTCCTTCAACGAGAAAGCGGCGGACCTTCTGGCCGCCGCGGGCGCCCATGTCTCGCCCGTCACAAAGAGCGACCCGCCGCACTGGACCGTCAAACTTCCGGAACGGCTGGTTGAGGACGGCCTCGAAAAGGCGCCGAAGACGGTGACACTGGGTGCCCGCAACCCCGACAACACCCTTGTCATGAAGGGTGACGAGCCGAGGGTTTACTTCATCACTGGTTCGGAAACGAACGTCTGGCTCGACACGGTATTTCAGCCCTATACGAAAAAATCCGATCCGTCCGTGGAGATCGGGGTCCCCGAGTTCGTCCCCCGGCGGGGAACCGTCGACGATCTGTGCCTGTCCGCCCATCTTTCGGAACACCTGGACACCCTCGACGGGTTCATCCGGAACGTCAACATCCAGGACAGGGACATCACCGAGGACAACAAGGACGTGAACAAGTTTTTCGCCTCCCTGAACAACACGACCAAGCACGTTCAGGCCGGTCTCACCAGTCTCGGCCAGCTCGATAACGTCGTCAGAATGGCGGAAATCATTGCCGGCGGTGAAGAGGCACTGAAAAGAAACCCGATAATCTCGCTCATCTGCTGTCTCGTCAAGAGTCCCCTCCAGTTTGTGGACGACACGACGGACGCCTTCATGGAGATCTGTGCCCGGGGGCTTCCCGTGGTGGTTTCCTCGGCGCCCCAGGCGGGGAGCACCGCCCCCATCAAGGAAGCGGGCATCCTGGCCCAGATCAACGCGGAAGTTCTCGCGGGGATCACCCTGGGGCAGCTTGTCAACGGGGGAACGCCCATCCTGTATGGAACGGTCCCCACAAAAACACGGATGGACACGCTCGCCGATTCATACGGCGCCGTGGAAACGAGCCAGTACACCATCGACTGCACCCAGATGGCCCGGTTCTATGGGATCCCGAATTATTCGACCTCGGGGATCAGCGATGCCATGGTTCCCGGTCAGCAGTCATCCGTCGAGCGCCTTTTCTCCAATATCACCGTCACCATGAGCGGGCCCCAGTTTCTCCACTGCGCCTACGGTCTCCTGGACTGCAATGCTGTCTTTTCCCCTCTCCAGGCGGTGCTCGATGACGCCCATTTCGCCATGATCAGGCATTTTCTCAGGCCTCCCCGGATCGACGACGGGGAGATCGAGGAAATCCTCGGGCAGATCCGAAAGGTACTGCCGACGCCGCAGAAGCTTTTCATCGGTTACGTCCGGAAAGTCATGCGAAGCGGTCTCCTGTCCCCTCTCTATGCCTTCGAGGGAGACAGGCGCAGCGACCGGGTTTTTCACCTGGCCCATGAGCGGATGAAAGCCCTCCTGGCGAAACCCGTCGAGCCCATCGACCGCGAAAAGACATCACGCATATTCAGTGAAATACCAGGCCTGCTGCCACGGCTGAACATCTACAAAGAAGGGAGAGGATAATGAACAACGAAATCATAGAAAGACTGAAGGAAAACGTCATTCAAGGCCGGATGACCGAAGAGGACGAGGGCATCGACGACACCCTCACCGGACCCGGTGTGGTGGAACTGACCCGGGCGGCGCTGGAAAATAAAGTCCCAGCAAAGAAAATCATCGCCGACGGACTCACCGCCGGCATGGAGGTGGTGGGTGAAAAATTCAACGCCGGGGAATATTACGTCCCGGACATGCTGGCCTCGGCCGAGGCCGTGAGCGAGGCCATGGACATTCTGAAACCCCATCTCGAGGCGTCCGACGTCGCCATGAAGGGGAAATTCGCCATCGTCACCGTCAAGGGAGACATTCACGACATCGGGAAAAATATCGTGGCCATTCTCCTGAAAGGCGCGGGCTACGAGGTGGTCGATCTCGGCATCGACGTTGCCACGGACAAGATTGTCTCGTATGTCCGGGAAAACAAGCCGGATTTTCTCGGTTTATCGGCGCTCCTGACGACGACCATGCTCGTCATGGGTGACATCGTGGAAGCCCTGAAAGCGGCCGGCCTCCGGGAATCGGTCAAGGTGCTCATCGGCGGCGCCGCGGTGTCGGAGGACTTCGCCCGCGAGATCGGCGCCGACGCTTACTGCGCCGACGGCTTCGACGCGGTGCGCATCCTCGATTCCTACCGGTCGGCTTCGTGAGAGACTCGGGGGACGGGGCCTTGAATGTTTGTCCGGGGTATTTTGCGGAGCCGTTGGAGCGGCCGGAAAAAAACAAGGGAGGATGTTGATTTCTTATGGCGGGAATCGCAGGTGTTTTAGGAAAGGACGGGGGAACCCTGGACCGGATGCTTGAGAAAATCCGGTATCGGGGTCCCGATGAAACGTGCAAGCATGGAAATGGTACCGTCCACATAGGATGCAACGAACTGAAGGTGGGGGGCACCCGCCCGGGCCTTTCCCACTGGGCGTCGAGAGGGGCCCGGGCCGTCGCCCTGGACGGCCGGGTGTACAACGGAGCGGGAAAAAGCGAAAGCGACGCCGCGGTGATTCTCGACCTTTACGACAGATACGGCGACGGCTTCGCGGCCCGGGTGGACGGTGACTTCGCGTGCGCCGTAGCCGATGGGAACCGCCTTATTCTCGCCCGGGATGGGGCAGGCATCAAGCCCCTCTATTACGGGAACGACGGTGACGGAAACCTGTGTTTCGCTTCGGAAGCGAAAGCCCTGGTTGACATCAGCTTCAACATCCGGCACTTCCCCCCGGGCTACGTTTATTCCCGGGAGACGGGTTTTCGCCGGTATAAAAACGAAGCGGTCGAAACGCCGGAATACGAGAGTGAAGAACAGGCGCGGAAAGTCGTCAGGGACCTCCTCGTGGAAGCGACGGAAAAACGCATGCGGGACCAGGCCGTCACGGGGGTCCTTCTCAGCGGCGGCCTGGACAGCAGCCTCATCGCCTGGATGGCCCGGGAGATAAAGCCCGACATCGCCTGCTTCACCGTAAGCATGGAGGAAGGGCAGGATCTTCCCCTGGCGAAAGACGTGGCCGCCTGTCTGGGTTTGAAACACGAGATTCTCATGTTCGGTGAGAGGGAAATCGAAGAGATCCTGCCTCAGGCCATCCGCCACCAGGAAATGTATGAAGAAAGCTGCGTTCACGGGGCGATCGCCAATTTCCTGGCCGGGCGTTTCATCAAAGGCAAGGCGAAGTGCGTCCTCACCGGCGAGGGTGCGGACGAATTTTTCGGAGGGTATGACGGCCAGTACAAGGAGGCCCGCAATCCCGAGGAGCGGGCCGGCATCATCGAGTATCTCATCCAGGTCGCCCACAACACGGCCCTGCAGAGACTGGACCGGTTGAACGCCGCCAATTCCTATGAAAGCCGGACGCCTTTCCTGGACGGAAAGGTCATGGACTTTGCCCTGAAAATTCCCCTGGAAAGCAAGATACACGGCCATGAACAGACGGGCAAATGGATTCTTCGCGGAGCATTCGAAGGCGTCCTTCCGGACCACATCATCTACCAGACGAAGCGCTTCTTCGCCCAGGGGTCCGGGGTCGCCTACATCATGCGCCGGCAGGCGGAAAAAGCCATATCGGAGGATGAACTGAAACGTTTCAACGCCCTGGAGGGAAACCCCCGGCTCGCGTCGGTGGAGGAACTTTACTACTACAGGATCTTCAAGGAAACCCTGCCCCATCCCTCTTTCGACCGTCTCGTGGGGCGGTGGGATCCCATGAGACCGGCGTTTTTCCCCGAGTGGGTCCGTCCCGACTACTGAGAAAAAAAGGCCCGTGCCGACGGCACGGGCCTTTTTTTCTCAGGGCTTTAAAATCCGCTGTCACAAGGGGTTCGACGAACCTCCCGCCCGTCAGGGCTCATAGAGAATGGGCTCTCCCAGTTCCGAAAAGTTGAAATTATAGAAGATGTTGTGACCGTTGTAGTCAAGGACCCGAAGGTCGTCCGTCTGGTTGAGGTCGCCGAGAATGATGTCGAACTGAGCCCTGTACCTGCCCTTGACCTTTTCCACGGGAATCTCGTAGGCAATGAACTTCTTGATTCCCTTCATGGCCATCTTCTCGACGAATGCCGCGTCGGTCAGTGAATCGTAGGACGTGAGGATGAGAATGGGACCGGTTCCGGTAAAAACAACACCCGCTTTCATGGTCTTTCCCTCCTTTCCCTGGAGTGGATTCACCCTTCGCAGACCCTTGCCGCCTCCTGCCCGGTAAGGGTCCCGAAGCCGCCACCGGCGTTCCCCCTGCAGGAACACCCGTTCCGATTCCTGTGGCGACTCTTTCGCTTTTATTATAATTTCCTCTCCTCATCCTGTCAATCGGTGATCGCGGTGATCGCGGAGATTGTTGATTGCGGGGATGATCGCGGTGCTGTCGGAGCGGGTGAGTAACGCCTGCCGTCGCCGTTTCAAAGCCGGTCCGGAGAGCCTGACAGGCGTTTCTTCAGGCCGTGCCGGGAATCACGCCGGGATTCAAAAGTCATGGGACCCCTTTCTCTCCTGGAAAAGACTGAAGGCTTCGCCGCCAGAGTCTCCGGAGACGGAGCGAATTTCCCACCACGGAAACGGAACTCAGGGCCATGGCCCCGGCGGCGAACATGGGGTTGAGAAAAAGGCCGAAAAAAGGGTAAAGGGCCCCGGCGGCGACGGGAATGCCCAGGGTGTTGTAAAAAAAGGCCCAGAAGAGATTTTGCCTGATGACCCGGAGGGTGAGGGCGGAAAGGGTGATCGCGTCAGGGACCAGGGTCAGGTCGCTTCGCATGAGGACCACGTCCCCCGTCTCGATGGCCACATCGGTGCCCGACCCGACGGCGATCCCGAGGTCGGCTGCCGCCAGGGCGGGGGCGTCGTTGATGCCGTCCCCCACCATGGCCACGGTCCTTCCTTCTTTCTGCAAGCGCAGGACCTCGTCGGCCTTGTTCCGGGGGAGGACCTCGGCGAGGACGCGGTCCATGCCCAGGTTTTCGCCGACGGCCCCCGCTGTTTGCCGGCTGTCGCCGGTTATCATGACAAGGGCGAGTCCCATTTTTCGGAGCCGCCCGAGGGCGGGCCGGGCCGAGTCCCGGGCCAGGTCCGCAAGGGCGATGAGCCCTTCCGGTTTTCCGTTCCGTGCGATGAAGATGACCGTTTTACCTTCCCGAACATGTGGTTTCGCCTGTTTTTCAATCGTCTCCAGGATAACTCCCCGGGCGGCCATGTAGGCCCCGTTTCCCGCAAGGACGGTCCCGCTTCCCAGCTTCCCGCGGGCGCCGAGACCCGGGTCGGCTTCGAATTCAGCCACTTTCCCCGGCTTGACGCCCAGGGAAGCCCCTTCCCGGACGACGGCCTGGGCGATGGGGTGTTCCGACAGGGCCTCCAGGGAGACGGCGCTCTCGAGAAGGGAAAGGCGTTCGATGCCAGGGGCCGGAACGACGTCCGTCACCGTGAGGGCCCCTTCCGTCAGCGTGCCCGTCTTGTCGAAGAGAACCGTGTCGAGTTTGCGGGCCTTTTCCAGGACCTCGCCTCCCTTGATGAGGATGCCCCTTTCAGCCCCGAGTCCGATTCCGACCATCACGGCGGTGGGCGTGGCCAGGCCCATGGCGCAGGGGCAGGCGATGATGAGGACGGAGACGAAATTGAGCAGGGCCCGGGTGAAATCGGGGTGGGGAACGAGAAAATTCCAGACGATGAAAGTGAAAACCGCCGCCGTCAGAACGGCGGGGACAAAGACCGCCGCAACCCGGTCGGCGAATCGCTGGATCGGGGCCTTGGAACCCTGGGCTTCTTCCACCATCCCGATGATCCGGGCGAGGGTCGTGTCGGCGCCCACCCGGTCCGCGCGAAAAAGAAGGCTGCCGTTTCCGTTCACCGTCCCGGCAAAGAGGGGGTCTTCCTTTTTTTTCGTCACGGGGACGCTTTCGCCGGTGAGCATGGATTCGTCCACATAGGACACCCCCTCGAGGACCGTTCCATCGGTGGGGATTTTCTCCCCCGGGCGTACCCGGATGACATCCCCGGGAGACACCGCTTCCACCGGGATGTCCCGTTCCACCCCATCCCGGATCACGCGGGCCGACAGGGGGCGAAGGTTCACGAGTTTCCGCACGGCCTGGGACGTTTTTCCCCGGGCGCCGGCTTCGAGAAGACGGCCGAGAAGGACCAGGGTCACGATCATGGCGGCCCCGTCGTAGTATACGTGGGGCGTGATCCCTGCCTTTTCGAAGAACCCGGGGTTCAGGGTGGCGGCGGCGGAGTACAGGTATGCGGAAAAGGACCCCAGGGCGACAAGGGTGTTCATGTCCGACGTCTTTCCGGCCAGGGCCCTGAGGGCGCCGGAATAGAACCGGCTTCCCACCCAGAAGACGGCCGGCGTGGAAAGAACGAGGAGGAGAACCAGCATGGACGGGCGGGGCACGGCGGCGAGAAAGGGGAACCAGTGCTGCATGGAGCCCATGAAGATGAGGACGCTGAGAAGGGCCCCGGCGGCGACTTTTCGTTTCAAGTCCCGGAGCTCTTCCTGGCGAAGCGTCTCGACGGGGTCTTCCCTCTTTCCGTGGACGACGCCCAGGTAGTCATACCCCGCGTCCCGGACCGTTTTTTCCACGAGACCGGGATCGGGGGGATCCGCCCCGTGGAGCAGGGTGGCCCGGGCCGTTGCCAGGTTCACCAGGGCGTCATCAACGCCGGGCAGGGCTTTCAGGGCCTTTTCCACCCGGCGGACACAGGCGGCGCAGGTCATGCCGCCGATGGAAATCAGGGTTTTTCCGGATTGTCCGCGGGAGCCCGGTGCTGTTTCGACGGCTTCGTAACCTGTTTTCCGGACCATCTCCCGGATGGCGGGAAAATCAATTTTTTTCTCGTCGTAGGTGATCGTTCCCCTGTGCGAGGCCAGGTTCACGGAAACCTTCTGGACACCTTCCATCGCCGCCAGAGCCCGTTCAATCCGGGAGACACAGGCGGCGCAGGTCATGCCCTGGATGTGAAAGGTTTTTTTAATCAAGCTCGTATCCCGCGTCCTCGATGCGCTGCCGGAGGATATCCCGGTCCACGGGGCGGGTTTCGTCGAAGGAAGCTTCCCCCTTTTCGAGGTTCACCGTGACGTTTTCCACGCCCTCCATATCCTCCAGGGCTTCGGTAACGGCCATGACGCAGTGACGGCAGGACATGCCCCGGATGCGGATTGTTTTTCTCATGGCGCCGTTCCTCTTTTTCTCATAACTTTTCCTTTTTCCAGAAAGCCAAAAGACCGTCCTTGCCGAAGGCCATGTCGACAAGTTCCCAGCTCTCCTCTCCCCGCCGGTTGAGGAGTTCTTTCAGAAGGCTGATCTGATCGGACGGCAGTTCCTCGAGACTGCACGCCCCCTCCTGGGTGCAGAAAAAAGCGACTTTCTTGAACTGTTCCAGGGGATGAAGGGTGATCTCGTATTCGAACTTTTTCATCGGCCCACCTCCTGAATGGAAGATAATCTTTTCGTGTCGGCGACAGCCGCCGTTCGCCTGGTTGTTCCGTTTCCCGGGAACGCCGCCATCGTCCGGACCGATTCCACCGGCGGACCACAGTGAGTTCGCCGCCGGAACGGCGCGGCGTCAGGTTCCAGAAAGCACATTCTTATTTAAAGATATCAAAAAGAAAAGGAAAAATGAAGGGCCGCTTCTTTCGTTTCTCCCCATTGTTTTTTTGGCTTGAAAAAGGGGGTTCTTTACGGTATAAACATCTACCACGCAACGGGCGGTTAACTCAGCGGGAGAGTGCTACCTTCACACGGTAGAAGTCACTGGTTCAAATCCAGTACCGCCTACCATGAAAATCAAGGGGTTACGGGTAATGCCGTGACCCCTTTTTTGATTTCTTCGACGGTCTGGGCCCCCGGGAGAGACTTTTCGCCGTACCCCCCGGTTTTTTTCAGGGTCCGGCAAGCCCCGGGAAGGTCATTTCCTACCCCAGTGCAGGAAGTTCTTTTCGCCCTCCACGGAGCCGATGAGAATCAGTTCGTCATCTTTCCGTATGGGAACCTGCGGGTCCGGCGTGATGCCCAGTTGTCCCGATCTCCGGATGGCGACGACGGAACAGCCGGTCTCTTCCCGGATCCTGGACTGGGCCAGCGTCTTGCCGACCAGGGCCTCCGGGGCCTGAAGGTGAAAGATGTTGAGACCCTCGGCAATCATGAGGGTCCCTTCTTTCCTGAGAAAATTCAAGATGGCGTTCGCCCCCAGCGTGGCGTAGGACATGACGAAATCCGCGCCGGCCCGGTGAAGGGTCGAAACGTTGCGGTCCAGGTTGGCCCGGCTCAAGATCTGAAGGTCCGGACGCAGGCTTCGAAGATACTTGGTCAGGTAGATGTTGGTGTCGTCGCTGTGGGTGGTGACGAGTGCCGCCGGGGCTTTTTCTATCCAGGCCCTCTGGAGGGTGCGGATGTCCGCGGCGTCCCCGACGATGTAATGCTTCTCGTCTTCCTGGATCCGCCGGGGGTTCTTGTCGATGATGAGATAGGGCATCTCCCGTTCCCGGAAACGCTCGGCGATGGTGTGTCCCACCCTTCCTGCGCCGATGATGAGGACCGGGTTCGCCGTGAGCTGGCAGATATGGTAAAAGGAATACACCTCGTTGAAGGCGGCCATGTTGTCCTCCGAGCCGGCCAGCACCAGGACCGTGTTATGATCGATCCGGCTGTCGGCTGTAGGGCTTTCGAAACGGCCCCGTTGCCAGATACCGACGACAGTCACGCCGATATTTTCCCGCAGGCGGCTTTCGGAGAGCGTCTGCCCCACCAGCGGCGTTCCCATGGCGGGGAACTCGGCGATGATGAGTTCGTCGAATCGGATGATGATATTGGCGCGGCAGTCCCCTCCGACGGTCCACGTCGCCAGGGAACTTCCCAGGACATCATAGATCTGAAGGACCCTGCTGCTCCCGGCCATCTGCAGGATATCCTCGGAAAAGGGGGAATCGGCGGTGGTCAGGATCGGCACGGTCCCCGTCAGCTCCCGAACGGTGAAGGCGATGTTGGTGTTGATTTCGTCGCCGTTGGTGGCCACCACGAGGGACGCCCCCTCGACCCGCATCTTCCGGTAGGTTTCCGGGTCGTCGATGCTCCCCACAGCGACGCGAAGGCCCCCGTCATGGAGTTCCAGCGCCTGCCGTATGTCCTCCACGATCAGGACGTATTCCTGTCCGTAATCCTTCAGTTTTTCGATGAGTGCCAGGGTGACCGGGTCGTTGTGCGTGATGATGACGTGGTCTTTCGTTTCCGGAGGCAGTTCCCTGGGCGCCCGGTGTCTCGCGTCGGCCTCGACCCAGGAGGCATAGAAAAAGCGGATGATGATGAAGGGCAGAAGGGTCAGGAGAAAAATCACCCCCGTGAGCATCACGACGATGGAAAAGGCGCGGCCCAGGTCTGACTGAAAGGTGATGTCGCCGAAACCCAGGGTGGTCATCACCGTGAGGGTCCAGTAAAACCCTGTGAGCCAGGAGTGGTCCTGGCCTTCCAGGGCCATGAGAAAATGAAACAGGGTGCTGTACAGGAAAACAATGACGACGAGGGCGGCGACAAACCTGAAGATGAGCCGGAGGTTGCGCTTTGTGTTGGCGATGCTGAGGAAAGTGCTGAGAACAGCCGGATAAAACTTCACGGAGCTCCCCGGTTCTTTGAAGGTCATGAAAGGGTTTCAGCCCGTTTCTGTCGATACGGCGGGGTCCGGTTTTCTCGTTTCGGCCCATGGTCTTCCGCCACGCAACCCGGTTTTTCCAACCGTCGACGTTCTCTATCTGGCATACCTTTCAAAATCCGTCAATACGGGAATGCCGGGGCGACAGCCGCCGGGTGTCCTTTACCTTTCCTTTTTCATGTTTATACTGATAAGAAAAGGCCATGAACCGGCAGGGGTCACGGGGTCCGGAAAGGACAGGAAAGCCGGAAAAAAAACGAGAAAGACAAGGACATCATTGAATGAAGAAGATGCGGATCGGCTTTGCTCTCCTTTCGGCTCTTTTTTTGTATTCGTGCCTGTGGAAACCCCCTCCCTTCGACGATGACCTTTGGCGGGAAAAGGTGCACAGGACCGACCCCGCTCTCCTCTATGCCCCCCACTTCCGGGACGGCCGCTATTTCAACCCCTGGATGCCCATGGAAGAAAAGAGCCTTCTGACCTTGCTGAGATGGCGCCTCACGGAAAAGAGCTCCTACACGCCGGCGGAGGAAGGGCATCTTCCCCCGGTGATCCCCGATCTCCCGGCACGGATCGGGAGCCTCCCCGGCGACACCGATTTCATCGTCTGGATCGGCCACGGGACCTTTCTGATCCGTCTCGGCGGAGAATACTGGATTACCGACCCCATGTTCTCCGAGCGGGCCCTTCTTCCGAAACGGTTCACGCCGCCGGCGATGACCCTGGAGGAATTCAGGGAAAAGGTCCCCAGGGTGAACGTGATCCTTTCCCACAACCACTACGACCACATGGACATGAAGAGCCTCGAGGCCATGCCCGCAGGGACGCGGTATTACGTTTCCCGGGGCCTCGGAGCGTCCATCGGGGATCTGGGAAACAAACCGGTGGTTCATGAAATGGACTGGTGGCAGTCCCTGGACGGCGGAAACGGCACCACCGTCATCTGTCTTCCCGCCCAGCACTGGTCTCGCCGGGTCACCGAGGGCACGAACCGGACCCTGTGGGCGAGTTTTCTCATCGTCACACCGGATGTGACGATCTATTACGGGGCCGACAGCGGTTATTTCATGGGATACCGGGAAATCGGGAAACGATTTCCCGGTATCGACTACGCCCTTCTGCCGACGACGGCCTATCATCCCCGCTGGTTCATGCACTATGCCCACGTCAATGTCGAGGAGGCCCTCGACGCCTTCTCCGATCTGAAGGCCGACCATTTCATACCGACCCAGTGGGGGACATTCCGGCTCGGCGACGAACCGCCCGGGTTTTCCGCCCTGGAACTTCAAAGGGTTCTTTCGGAGAGAAACCTGGACAAAAAGAGGTTCCACATTCTCGATCTCGGAGAGATCCTCCTGATTTCGAAGAAATCCCCCGGTGGGCCGTGACGGAATTCCTCGCATACGCCTTGTCGCCGTCACCACCGGCCCTGCCGGGCCGTTTCCCTGTGACCGGTCAACCTGTTTAATTGACGAAAAACGGCGATGGTGTCACCATCGCCGTTTTCTTTGGCAGGAGAACCGGGGTCTTCCCGTCGTTCCCGGCACCGCCGGGTTGGTTTTTTAGGGCTTTAATTTTCCATGGAAATATTTGTTCATATTCCTGAAGATTTCCTGGATCTGTTCCTTCGACGCGTTGGACGGTATGTGAACCTGGATGTTTACATTGACGGGAACCAGTTCCGGTGAGGGGGGCCGGGGGGCCTTTTTCGGTTTGGCGGCTTTTTCCTTTTTAACGGGTTTCGGACGGGGCGGCCTGGTCTTTCGAGAGGCACCGGCCTTGCCGGTACGTCCTTTCTTACCCTTGGAGGGATCGGCTTCCGCCAGAAGGGAGTAAAAAGAAGCCATTCTTTTCACCGCGCTCGAGCCCGCCCCGGTTTTTTCCCTGAACCAGGCCTCGATGGCCGCCCTGTTTCCCCGCGGGTCGGCAACGGCGTTCCTCAAGTCTTCGGGGTACAGGTCTTCCATGATAACGGTGCAGACTTCCCCGTAGCGGTCGTTGTCGATCCAGGCCTGCACCCGGTCCTGCACAAGTCCCTGCTCGTCGATGAAACCGATGGCCTTCAGATAGGGAAGGACATTCACCTTCACCGATTCCGGTTTTGTCTTCAGCAGTTTTGAAAGGTATAGATCCGTCACGGCGTTGGGGATCTCCCGCTGAAATTTTTTCCGCAGAGACCACCAGTGAACCGCCGGAAGCATCGGGAACGTTTTTCTTTTTTCTCGCGTCATGGCACTTCCCCCGTGGGTTTCTTTTCAGGGTAACCAGTTTATTTTTTCAGCCCGGACTCCCCGGAAAGATCGACAAGTCACCGGAATAAAAGATGGAAAACCGGCCCCGATGATCGGGTGAGGCTCTGTGATATTTCCGGACAAATAAAAGCTTGTAATAATCTATAACATGGAAATATTCCGTAAGCAAGGGTTTTCACAAAATAATAGGGAAAAACGGCTGCGCCCTTGGCGGCATATAGCCGCGGCCCATGGTAGAGGCTTTTTTTCAGCCTGTCCGGTTAGAAGTCATGGCTGGATATTTAAAGGGGTTTCTTTTCAGGAATTCCCGTTTCCGGGTTCCACCCGAAAGCCTTCCAGTATTCTCTTTTCAGGGTCTTTTCATCGATTTCACGGTTCCGGTTGGCTCCTCTTTCCTGGGGCGGACGGCCCAGTGTCCGATCGGGAGCGGTGACGGACCGGGGGTCTATGCCCTGGCGGATATTGAAGAGCTGTTTTACTGTCTGAATCCGGGTCCCTGCTTCCATGTAGTCCGCCGCCGTTTTTTCCCAGCCCGTCGCGGCGTTGAGCCACTCGAAAAGGGGAACCCGGTGGACCCCGAGAAAAAGGCCGAAGAGGCACATGCCCGCGCTGTTGGCCACGTTCATGAGCCGGGCGCAGGCCGCCGCCATGACCGCTTTTTCCTCGCCGGCGGCGTATTTCAGGTTTTTCGAATACATTTTCGCCGGCCTGGGGAGGGAGGGGAGTTTCCGCCACAGCTGGAACATCTCGTAATACAGGTAAGAGCCGACGGTGTGGCGGCCCGGGGCGGGATCGGCGGCGTAGTGAAGGGCGAAGCCGGGATCGTTTCTGCCGTCATGCATGGGGAGTTCCTGGCCGCCGGCGTGCATGGCCAGTTCCCCGGCGCCGCCGCCGATTCTTTCGGCGGCTTTTCGGACGCCGTCGGCCAGCACGTCGCCGATCCCTTCCCGCCGTATCATCCTGTAGAGAAGGGCGATGATGCCATCGGCGTTTCCCCAGGTGAGATCGATCCCGTCCATGTCCGATTTCTTGAGAAGTCCTTTTTCGTAACACTCCATGGCGAAGGCGACCGTCGCGCCGGCGGAAATGGTGTCCATGCCGGCCCGGTTGAGCAGTTCGTTGATGTACAAGATGCTGTCCGTGTCCGTGTTCAGGCAGAGTGGGCCGAAGGCGGCCACGGTTTCGTACTCCGGCCGGTGGGTCCGGTTGAATTTTCCCGTGAGGGTGCACACGGCACCGCATCCCAGGGGACAGGAATAACAGTGGTATTTCCGGATTTCCGTCCGCCGGAAGAGATCGGGGTCGATCCACCGGGAGGACGACAGGGGATAGTCCGTGCTGTTCCCGGCCCAGTTCTTCACCGGCGTGTCGCCCATTTCGACGGAGGCCTGGTTCATGCTCACCGTGCCCCATTTCATGAGGAGGCTCTTGTAGAGCAGGCCGTCCTGGGCCATCTGGCCGGGGAGGAGACGGAAGAGGGTGCCCACGAGGGCCATGACGGACCCGGGAAAGAGGGGCGGCTGAAGCTGGACCCAGCGGTTGCAGGCTTTGCTCAGTTTTCTCACGGCATCCCGGTCGAAGACGGGGATGCGGCTCTTTCCGGAGAGAACGACGGCCTTCAGGTTCTTGGCCCCCATGACGGCCCCCAGTCCCGACCGGGCGGCCATCCGGCCGCCGTCATTGGCGATGCCGGAAATGAGGGACCGTTTTTCCCCTGCCGGTCCGATGGCGGCGATGACGGGCTTTTTCCCTTTCCCGGAGCCGGCCAGGTGTTCCTCCGTTTCCGCCGTGTCCTTGCCCCACAGGTCCCGGGCGTCGCGAAGCTCCGCCTTTCCGTCTTGCACGGAAAGGTAGACGGGATGATCGCTTCGACCGTGGAAAAAGATCCCGTCATAACCGCACTGCTTGATGGCCGGGGAGAAATTGCCCCCGCAGTTGGCGTCGCCCCACCCCCCGGTGAGGGGGGATTTTCCCGCCACGGTCCAGCGGCCGGTGAAGAGGCTACCCGTTCCCGTCAGGAGACCGGGAACGAAGGCCAGGACGTTCTCGGGGCCGAGCGGGTCGGCCCCGGCGGGGATGCGGTCGTACAGCAGGCGGCCGGCCAGCCCCAGGCCGGAGAGGTGGCTTTCGTAGAGGCTGCCGGGAGGCGTTTCCTCTTCGATTTTCCCGGTGTCCAGGTGAACGACGAGAATCCGTCCCAGGTACCCTCCGGGCAGGCTGTTCTTTTGGGACATGGATCACCTCATGACGGTCTTTTGCCGGAAGATCAGAACGCTTTGCGGAGAATGCTCAAGGCGTCCTCGTAAGAAACTTCCCTGGGATTGTAAAGAAGGGCTCCGTCGTTTATCGCCGTCCGGGCGATGTCCGGGAGCTGGTCCTCCCGGACGCCCGCATCGCGGAGCCGGACGGGCAGTCCCGAGATCCGGTTCAGCCGGTCGAGAAGGTTACGGATGAGAGATATGGTCTGTTCCGCCTGGGCACGCCGGTCGAGAAACCCCGGGGCGCCGCCGAGATAAAAGGAGAGTTCCGCCAGGGGCTTCTCCGAGACGTCGAGATTGTATTCCAGGCCCCAGGGGAGGAGAAGGGCGTTCGCGGCGCCGTGGGGGACCCGTCCCACGCCCCCGGCGGCATGGGCCAGGGCGTGGACCACCCCGACCATGGAATTGGAAAAGGCGATTCCCGCGAAAAGGGCGGCGTTGGCCATGGCGAGGCGGGCTTCCCGGTCTTTGCCGTTTTCCACGGCCCGGAGGAGGTACCGGCGGATGAAATCGACGGCCCGGCAGGCGAAGATGTCCGACAGGGGGTTCTTCTGGATGGAGATGAAGGCTTCCACGGCGTGGGTCAGGGCGTCCATCCCCGTCGCCGCGGTGATCCGGGGAGGCATGGTCTCCGTCATGGCCGGGTCGATGACGGCCACCTGGGGATAGAGCTTGTCGGAAACGAAAGACATCTTGACATTTTTTTCCTCGTTGAAGATCACCGCCACCCGGGTGACCTCGGAGCCCGTGCCCGCCGTCGTGGGGACCACGATCAGGGGTTTCAGGTCCGCCGTGATCCGGTCCGCCCCCTGGAGTTCGAGAAGGTCCCTCGATCCCTGGGAGACGACGATGTTGGCCCCCTTGGCCGTGTCCATGGCGCTCCCGCCGCCGACGGCGACAAAGCAGTCGCAGCCCTTTTCCCGGAAGAGGGCGGCGAGCTTGTTCACGACCCGGTTGCTCGAGTCGGGGGGGACCTCGTCAAAGATGAAGCCGATCCGGCGGTCCGAGTCGGCGAAGGCCGATTCGATGGGGGTGACGAGACCCGCCTCGACGACGCCTCGGTCGGTGACGACCATGGCGTTGTTGACGCCGAGCAGGGACATTTCAAAGGGGACGTTGCCGAGGGCTTTTTCCCCGGACAGGATTTTGACGGGACAGTAGAATTGATAGTATGTGGGAAGCATGTCCTTCTCCCGGTTCGATGTCGTTTTATCCGCCGGAACCCGGCCGGAACAGGGCGGGGAGGAGGGCGCCGTAAACCCGGCCCTTGCGGATCATCTGCCGAAACCCCAGCTTCGGGGGCCTCTTGAGGATCCGCTTGAGCATGAAGCCCGGGAACAGGTAGGTCTGCACCACTATCAGGGCCCGGTTCAGTTCCATGGCGTCTGAAATGCTGCCGTTTACGAGGATTCGACACTCCGCCAGGGCGTGGTGGGATCCCGTGAGGCCGGAAAAAACGGGCAGCGCGGCGTCAAGGTTCTTGAAGAGAAAAGACACCCGGGGAGACCGGAGGCCCTTTCCCAGGTAACGGACCCGGTCCTCTTCCTTGATGAGGGTGATTCCGGGGCCGCTGGGAAGGATCCCGAGGGCGAAGGTTCTTCCGTCGTCCCACCGGGCGATCTCCTCCCGAAGTTCGGGGATCCGGGCGGCTGTCACCTCGAAGGCGGCGGCCAGGACGGAAAGAAGCATGTCCAGGTACCGGTACTTGGCCCGTGACCGAAGCTTGAGGATCCAGGGCTTTCCCAGGATGAGCCGGAATCTTTTCCCCAAGCTCCTTTTCATGGGCCTGATTCCTCCCTCACGTCCCGCCGGTTTCGAAAACGATGGCCCCATTCTACAGGATCGGCCGCCGCTTTTGCAAAGGATTTCAATGGAAGGTTTGGAATCAGAGCATCTCCTTCCGCAATTCCTCTGCCGAACGGGGGGACAGGTACGCCGGGGCGATGTCGAAGACCGTTTTCGCGCCCGTGACGCCCTCGCCGTTCAGCCGGAAGGCGGCCCGGGCATAGGCGAGAAGGACGCTGGCCGTGAAGGCCGGGTTGCTTTCGAGCCGGAGGCTGAATTCGACGGCATGGCCGGTCCCGTCCGCCGTTTGGCCTGTCCGCATGACAAAGCCGCCGTGGGGCATGTGGCCGTGCTTCTCGTCCATTTCCTCCCGGGAGACGAACGTGACCCGGGTGTCATAATCGGAGAAATAGTGGGGCATCGTCTGGATGTCCCGGCGGATCCGTTCCAGGTCGGCGCCTTCTTCGGCGACGACGTAGCAGTCCCGGAGGTGCTTTTCCCGGGTGGCCAGTTCCGGTCCCTCGCCGGACCGGACCCGTTCGACGGCCTTCTCTATGGGAATCGTGTACTGGCGGCCGTCCCGGACGCCGGGGACCCGCCTTATGGCATCGGAATGACCCTGGCTCACGCCGGGTCCCCAGAAGGTGTAGGCTTTTCCAGAAGGAAGAACGGATTCTTCGATCACCCGAAGAAGCGAGAAGAGGCCGGGATCCCACCCGGTGGAGATGACGGCCGTTTTTCCGGCTTTCAGCGCCGCCCGGTTCACTTCCCGGAAATAGTCGGGGATTTTGGCGTGGGTGTCGTAGCTGTCCACCGTGTTGAAGAGGGCCGCCAGGACGGGTCCCTGCTCGGGAAGGTCCGTCGCCGATCCCCCGCAGAGGATGGCCACATCGATCCGGTCCGCGTATGCCCCAGCCCGGTCCAGGCTGTCGACGGCCACGCCGGTTTTCCGGGGCTTTATTTTTCCGGGATCCCGCCGGGTCAGGATGACCCCGAGGTCCATGTCCCCGTTCTGCTCGACGGCCCATTCCGCGGCCCTGCCGATGTTTCCGTACCCGATAATGCCGATCCTGATTTTTGCCATTTTCCACCCGCCTTGTCGATTTTAAGGGTTCCACCTGGTGGAACGTCATAGGAAAAGGGACCTTTCCTGTCAAGAAAAAAGAGTCTTATGACGCTCCCGGTCTCTCTTGTCGGGGCTTCCGGATTTGGCACCCCGGCGAAGGGTGACGGGGTTTCGCTGAAATCAGGGGTGGAAGGGCTTTTCCCCGCGGTGATTGTCTAATCCGGTGAAGCGAGGGCGATCATCATGTCGTGGTAAACTTCCGCCGCCCGGCAGACCTGGTTAAAGGAGATGGATTCCTCCGGCGCGTGGGCCTTTTCGAGCTGCCCCGGTCCGAGGATGATCGGCTTGACCCCCGCCTCCCAGAGGATGTTCGCATCCGAGTGGCTCCGGAAAACCTCCGGGTTCCAGGGAAGGGAACGGTTCGCAAAAACCTTCTTGAGGCTTTCCACGACGGGTCCTCTTTCCGGGAGGGCGAACCCGCCGTGGAGGGTGGTGAAGCGGAGCGCCATGTCCGGCTGGGGGTTTTTTTCGCGGTACCTTTCCACGATTTCCTCGATCTCCAGCGTGATGTCCCCGATGGGGGCGTCCGGCGGCAGGTGGGAATCGATCCAGGCCTCGCACCGGTCCGGAACGACGAAACCCTCCGGGGAACTGAAGAGGTTGCGGATGTTGTAGATGAGTTCGGGCCGTTTTTCCTCGTGATACCGCGACAGTTCGATGAGGATCCTGAGCAGGGCCTCCACGGGGCCCTGGCCAGGGCTGGCAAGCGACGCGTGGCGGCGTTTTCCGCCTGTCACGACCTGGGTTTCTATATAGCCGAACTCCCCCAGGCAGGGCAGAAGGTTTGTCGGCTCGGCGATGACGGCCCAGGGAAAATGATACTCCCGGACCAGTTCCTGGGCCCCGTCCCCTTCCTCCTCCTCCCCGACGACGAGAACCAGGGCCGCCGGGAGGCGGCCCCTGAATTTCTCGTAGGCGGTCCGGTACGCCTCGATCATGGCGGCGCAGCCACCCTTCATGTCCGCTGCCCCGAGACCGAAGATCTCGTCATTTTCCTCCTCGTACTCGTAGCTGTCCAGGTCGTACGCGGAAACGGTGTCCACATGCCCCACGAAGGCGAGACGGATGTTCATCTCCGGCGGCATGACCAGGAGATTGTAGCGGCTGTCGTCCACGTCCTGGCGGGTGACAGGCAGATCGCTCCGCTTCAGGTATCCAGAGAGATAGCCCAGTATTTCCTCTTCCTTGCCCGAAGGGCTGTAGATGTCGACGAGACGGCGCAGCAGTCTCCGCAGCCGGGGCGGCTGAATTGGGGGGGCCGGGTCAACGGTCATTGGGTTTCGGTTTCCCGTTCGCTTTTTCTTTCCACTGTTTCAGCTTGGCCGCCAGGTTGAGGGTGAGGTACAGGTGTTCCTGGGGGTTCCCGAACCCCATTTTCCGGAAGAAATGGAGAGCTTCCAGGTTGTCCGCTTCCGTGTCCACGAGGAGCATCCGCACCCCTTCCTCGAGCATGGCCTCGGTGAGCTCGTTGAAAAGCCTCGTGGCGACGGCGTACCGCCGGTAGGCGGGATCGACGCCCATCCAGACCATGAGGCCGTATTTCCACGCGGAGTGGCTTTTTGTGACCGTCGTGCCGAGAACGAACCCGATTATTTTTTCCGTGTCCTCCTCCTCGGCGATGAAACAGAGGTCGGAATCGCTCTGGTAGAGCTGGATGACTTCAAACTCGTCCCAGGTCCGGTACAGGTTGGGAACCTCCTGGGCCTTGAAAAGCTTTTCCCCGAGGTGAAAAACGTGGGCGATGTCATCGATGTCCATTTCCCGTATGCTGATTTCCGGTTTTTTCCTGCGACTTCCCGGTTCGTCTTTTTCCTGACTCTTCATAAAAAATCTAAAGCTCCTTGAAAAAAGTAAATTGTCGCTAATATATAGATAAAGGGCCGGGCCCTGTCAAGGCTGGATCTCCCGTCGATGCCGCCGTCCCGGCCTGGATCGGGAGGAAAAATAAAATGGGCACGGGACGAAAACGCTGAAAAAATAATAGTAGAAATTTTTCTTTTTTTATACTAGGAAAATTAATTTAATAATTTTAAACAGGATGGTTGTATATTCATGAGATTCGACATCGCGAAAAGCGGCAACAGTCTGACTTATGAAATCCGGAATATCGTCGGCGTGGCCAACCGGCTGGAGAAGTGCGGTGTCAACGTCGTCTGGAAGAATATCGGGGACCCCGTTCACAAGGGTGAAAAAATTCCGGACTGGATGAAAGAAACCCTCATTGAAATTATCCGGGAAGACAGTTCCTATGCCTATTCCCCCACCAAGGGCGTGGACGCCACCCGGGAGTTTCTTGCCGAGGAAGTGAACAGGCGGGGCAAGGCCAGGATCACGAAAGACGACATCATCTTCTTCAACGGGCTCGGGGACGCCATCGCGCGGGCCTACAGCGCCATCCGGGTGGACGCCCGGATCATCATGCCCGAGCCGACCTATTCGACCCACTTCCTCGCGGAAGTCCACCACGCCTCCTTCCCGGCGAACACCTACCGGATGAACCCTTACCGGAACTGGCATCCCGACCTGGCGGAACTGGAGCGGAAGGTGAAGAGCCACCGGACCATCGTCGGCATCCTGGTCATCAACCCGGACAACCCCACGGGCTTCGTCTACCCCGAAGAAACCCTGAACAATATCATCCGGATCGCCCGGGAGAACGATCTTTTCGTCGTTTTTGACGAGATTTACAGCAACATCGTTTACAACGGGAAGAAATCCATTCCCCTGAGCAACATTATCGGCGATGTCCCCGGTTTCAGCATGAGGGGGATTTCAAAGGAGTTTCCCTGGCCCGGGGCCCGATGCGGCTGGATCGAGGTCTACAACGCCGACAAGGACCCTGCCTTCGAGCGGTATGTCAATGCCATCCTGACCCAGAAAATGGCCGAGGTCTGCTCGACCACCCTTCCCCAGCTGGCCATCCCGCGGCTCATGAGCCATCCGGAGTACAGGAAATATCTGGACAAGAGAATCGTTCACTACGAGAAACTGTCCAATATAGCCTACAGCATTTTCCGGGATGTGCCTTATATCGTCGTGAATCGGACGAACGGGGCCTTTTACATGACCGTTGTCTTCAACGAGGCGGCCATCAACGAGCGGCAGAAGCTCCACATCGAAAATCCCGCCATCCGCGAAAACGTGGAAAAAATCGTGGACTGCAAGATCGAGAACGACAAGCGTTTCGTCTACTATCTCCTGGGCGCCACGGGAATCTGTGTCGTTCCGCTCACGTCGTTTTTCACCCACATGCCCGGTTTCCGGATCACTCTCCTGGAAAAGGATGAAGGGAAGTTCGAGGAAACGGTGCAGACCATCGCGGCGAAGATCGTCGAATACATCGAATCGACGAAGACCCCGTAACCCTGTTTTTATGACCTCTCGCCGAGGATTTCCTCGGCCGCCCGGACGGCCTCGACGCCATCCCGGGCGTAACGGGCCCCGATGGAACGGGCATAGGAGGGGGTCAAAACGGCCCCGCCGACGAGGAAGGGACAGTCGATCCCTTCCGCTCTCGCCTTTCGAATGACCTCATCCATCCGGGTCATCGTTGTCGTCATGAGGGCGGAAAGCCCCGTAAGAAAGGGCCGGGTCCGCCTGATTTCGGCGACGATTCTCTCGGCGGAGACGTCCTTCCCGAGATCGATGATCTCAAATCCCTGGTTCTCCAGAAGCAGAGACACGATGTTCTTGCCGATGTCGTGGATGTCCCCCTGGACGGTGGCGAGGACGATTCTTCCCCGGGATTTCCTCCTTTCGCCGCGGGCCCTCAGCTCCGGCTCCAAAAAGCGAAGCCCCTTCTTCATGGCCTCGGCGCTCGACAGAAGCTGGGGGAGGAAGTATCGCCGCTCCTCGTAAAGCTCTCCTACCCGGGTGATGGCGGGGATCATGAACGCCTGGACGATCCGCCCCGGAGGAAGCCCTTTCCCCAGGGCTCGAAGAAGGCTCTCCTCCATGTCCTCCACCCGGCCCTCGACGACGACATCGAAGACCGCCTCTCCGGGCGCTTTCTCCTCCCTGTCCCGGGGCGCTTTTTCGGCGCTCTTCGTCCCGGCGAAACGGGAAACGTAGCGCCGGGCCTGGCGGTCCTCTCCCAGGAGCATGTCGGCGGCGGCGATCAGGGCCATTACCTCCTGCTCTGCCGGGTTGGCGATGACGAACCGGGCTCCCCGGGAAGCCGCCATGGCCAGGAAGGCGCCGTTGAGCCATTTTCTTTCGGGCAGGCCGAAAGACACGTTGGAAAGCCCGACCAGGGTCCGGCACCGGAAGGTGTCCGTGGACCAGCGGATCGTTTCAAGGGTTTCCCGGGGAGCCCCGGGGTTGGAAGAAACGGTCATAACGAGGCCGTCAACGATCAGGTCATCCCGGCTGAACCCCCGGCTTCGGGCGGTCTTCCAGACCCGCCGGATCACCTCGCGCCTTTCTTGCCAGGTTTCCGGCACCCCCTTGTCGTCAACGGGAAGGAGAATGAAGGGGGTCCCGTAACGGGCCGCCACGGGAAGGATCTCCCCTATCTTCGCCTTTTCTCCCGAGATGGAATTGAGAAGGGCCCGGCCGGGATACAGGCGAAGAGCCTTTTCGACGGCCCCGGGGTGGGCCGAATCGATGACCAGGGGGAGGTCGCTTGTCCGGGAAAGAAAGGACACCAGGCCGCTGAGAAGTTCTACCTCGTCCTCCCCCGGCACGGCGGCGTTCACATCGAGAAGGCGGGCTCCTTTCTCTTCCTGTTCCAGGGCCGCGGACCGGACAAAACCCCATTTTCCCGCCCGGAGTTCCTCCTGGAGGGTCTTTTTGCCCGTGGGGTTCAGGCGCTCTCCGATGACGACAAGGCCCTCCGTTTCCTCGAAAATCACCGTCTTCCGGGCGGATGTGACGGCGCCGAGCGACAGGCGGGCCGGTTCGACCCGCTCCAGGGGATTGATTTCCCCGGCCAGGGCCCGGATGTGTTCCGGCGCGGAGCCGCAGCAGCCGCCGATGAACCCGATGCCCAGGGAAGCGAATTCTTTTCCATGACGGGCGAATTCACTGGGACCCATGGGAAAGACCGTCCGTCCGTCCCTCAGTTCGGGCATTCCGGCGTTCGGTTTGGCCACCAGGGGAACGGTGGCGTAAGGCTTCATGGCGGCGATCCAGTGGATCATTTCAACGGGGCCGGCGGAACAGTTGCAGCCCACGGCGTCGGCTCCCAGGCCCTGGAGAGTGACCAGGGCCGTGACCGGGTCCGTTCCGTTCAGGGTTTTCCCGTCCTCCTCGAAGGTCATGGTCACCATGACAAAACCGTCCGTCAGCTCCCGGGCGGCGATGAGAGCCGCCCGGGCCTCCTGGATGTCCAGGATCGTCTCGATGACGAGAAGATCCACCTTTCCCGCCACGAGGCCGCCGATCTGCTCCTTGAAGAGGGAAACGGCGTCCTCGAAAGGGAGATCGCCGAAGGGTTCGACAAACCGGCCCGTGGGACCGATGTCCCCGGCCACAAGGCCGTCGGGACCGACGGCCGTCCGCGCAGTGAGGGCAAGCTTCCTGTTGATGTCAAATACGTTCGTGACGCCGTACTCGGCGAGTTTCAGCCGGTTGGCCCCGAACGTTCCTGTGTAGACCACGTCGGAACCGGCATCACGGTAATTCCGGTGTACCTCCCCGATGACTTCGGGGTGTTCGAGACACCAGACCTCCGGGCATGCGCCGGCGGGAAGCCCCCTTTTCTGGAGCTCCGTTCCCATGGCCCCGTCTAGGACGACGATTCGTTTCTTCCACCGTTCAAGAAGGGTTTTTTTCCGCTTCATCGGTAAGGGCCTCCCGGTTGTCGATATTCATGATGCCCGCCACGGCGGTGACGGACTTCTCAGGGATGAGCATGAAGGTGTCCGTCAATGTAACGGAAAGATCCCCGAGCCTGAGGAGTTCGTAAATGATCTTCTGGTTCTCCAGGGAAAAATCGCCGTAGCCGGCGGAGAAACGGCGTCCCGTGACGGTCTTCAGTTTCCGAAGGAGCTTTCGGCGGTAATATCCCGTGATCCAGTCCAGGGCCCCGTCGACGGCCTCGCTCGCCGCGGCGTCCAGGACGGCGGCCCGGGTCATCCGGCCGGCCCTGGAAGCCTCCTCGATAGCCGTCATGATCGCCTGTCCCGCCGTGGCGCCCATGAGGAGAAGATCATCGCATCCCCGGAGGAAACGGGCGAGATCGCCGCTTCGGAAAACCGCTTTTCCGGCAAGACGGATATCCCCGGGACGGGGCGAATGGAAGGAGGCGGGAAGGCCGGCCCCCTGAATTTCCATGAGAGAGAAGGCCTCCGTGAGGGTTTCCCGGAGGCTGACGGCCTGCTCCCCCCCGGGAAAAGTCGTTTCCTTCCGGTATCCCAGGCGTTTCCAGACCTGGACGGGAGGGACACGCACGGGAATGAATGGAAAGACGTCAGGTTCCGTCATGGGCTGGGACGATCACTCCTGACGACTTCGTAAAAAGTCCATAGGCTGTGTTGCCCTTCATCCCTCGTCATTGCGACGTACCAATACGTACGTCTCATTCCTCGGGATTCGGGCGCCTTGCCTCTGGATCTTTCTACAAAGCCGTCGGTAACTGAACAGTTTTCGAGTTTTTACGAGTTCATCACTCCTGCCGGGGAATAAAAAAACTTTTTGTACCAGAAATCACGGGGAAAGGACAGGTATTTTAGAGACCCCGTCTGCAGCGGAGCCTCTGAAATCGTGACGGTATCCTTACACATCCACGTGGAGAATGGGAAGTCCCAGGTGTTTTCTTTCCGTTTCCCCGAAAAGACGGGTGGATTCGCGGACCGTCGGCTCCCCCCGTTTCCCCTTTCCCCGCCGGTCGATCAGGTGGGACCCCCCCAGGTGAAGGGCGTGTTTCCCGTATTTTTCCGAGAGCCGGTCCGCCGCTTCGTAGAGCCGTTCCACCTTTTCGATCCGCAGGGGGTCTTCAAAGAGGGAGAGCTGGACGTTCCGGTTTTCCATGAGTTCCAGGAGGATCACCCCCGTGGCGCGGTACCGTTGCCCCGGCCGGTAAAGGGCGCCGAAGATTTCCCGGGATATCCCGGCCAGCTCCAGGGGACGGGAGGAAGGCCGGATGAGACGGGCCTCGAGGCCCGCCACGGCGAAAGTGTCTGTTTTCAGGAAGAGGGCGATCCTTCGGGGGGCCAGGTTGTACCGCCGGGCCTTGATGCATGCCGACTCGACATTCCGGAGGAGCTGGGCGAAAAGGTATTCCCCGTCTCCCGAGGAGGGGGCGAAGGTTTTCGTCTTGCTGATGGAGGCATAGGTGCTTTTGGCTTCCGAAACGACGGGATAGACTGATTCCCCCCGGAGTTCCCGCCAGATTTCGACGCCCGGCTTGGTGAAGTTCTTCCTGACCCGGTACTCGGAAAACCGGGCGAAATCCAGGGCCGTCCGGGCCCCGAGCTTTAAGAGGTGATTCGCCGTGGCGGGGCCGATGCCCCACACGGCCTCCAGGGGAAGGCCGGCGAGATACCGGGGGATGTCCCGGCCGGGGATAGCGGTGAAGCCGTCGGGCTTCCGGTGTTTCGAGGCGATCTTGGCGAGCACCTTGGTGACGCTGAGACCGGCGGTGACGGTGATTCCCAGCTCTTTGCGGATCGTCTCCCTCATGGCGGCGGCGATTTTTTCATAGGAGGCCCGGGAGGCTCTCCGGAGGCCCGTGAGATCGGCGAAGGCCTCATCGATGGAATACTCTTCCACCTGGGGGGTGTACCGCCTCATGATCTGGAACATCCGCCGGGAGAAGAGGCTGTAGGTTTCGTAGTCCGACGGGAGAACGATCAGGCCGGGACAGATCTTTTTCGCCTCGTGGAGGGGAACCCCCCGCTTCACACCGAGCTTCTTGGCGGCGTAACTGGCGCAGGCCACGATTCCCCGCTCTCCCCCGGTGATGAGGGGCCTTCCCCGGAGTTCGGGGTGGATGGCCTCCTCGCAGGAGGTGAAGAAGGCGTCGCCGTCCAGGTGAAGAATGGCCCGGGGCCAGGAACGAAGGCTGAAGATGAGATCCGTCATGGCGGGATCCTCACCGGTGGTACTTCCGGATTACCGCCGTGACCACCCCGGCGATCCGGAGTTCCTCCCGGGGCCTCACGGGGGGATAGGCGGGGTTCGCCGCCTCCAGGGTCACGTCGGTCCCTTTTTTCCGGAAATATTTCATGGTCCATTCCCCGTCCACCTCCGCCACGATGACATCGCCGTTCCGGGGTTCCCGCCCCCTTTCCACGATGACCAGGTCTCCCGCCTTGATCCCCTCGCCGGTCATGGAATCCCCCCGGACGCGAAGGACAAAGGAGGCCTCCGGGCGGTCGACAAGATACTCGTCGAAGGAAAGGATGTCCCGAAGTTCCTCTTCCGCCGGGGAGGGAAATCCCGCGGGCACCTCGCCGACCAGGGGGAAGAAAAAGGAACGGTTCACGGGGCGGAGGAACCCCCGGTCATCCTTTTTCAGGCGACCGCTGTCAAGAAGCTTTCGAATCCAGAAGTGAACGGCGCTCTTCGAACGGACCCCGAAAAGTTTCATCATTTCCGAGTAGGTGGGCATCCTTCCCTTTTCCCGGAAGAACTTTCCCAGGTCCCGTTCCACCGTTTCCGTCGTCCGCTGGGTTTTCATGGTTCACTCCTGTCATGTCTGTCGACCCTTCTCTTTCCAAGGGTTCGCAAAAAAGTTCACAGAGTGCGTTGCCTCTTTCCTCCCGCAACGGTGGTATGCCGCCGGGGACGCCCCCTTTCCCGGGAGGAAGGCGCCGGGCCTTTGAGGCTTTCACGGCCGCCTGCTCTTCCAGCGTAATAGAACGATCGTTCTATTGTCAAGAAAAACTTTGAATCCGCCGCCGGCTTTCGAGCGCCTTTACAATTTTCGGGAATTGTACTATGAAACCCCTGTGTGTCCCTCTTGTTTCGGGGATCGTTCTTCGACCTTCGGGGGAACGTCGATCCGTTCCTCGGCCCGGCGGTGGATGGTGACGGCCTCCTTTCCCGGGTCGGGGACGCAATTGACGGTTTCGAGGTGATTTCTGACGGACCGGTTCATCAGGATACTCGCCACGGGACTGGGAAGCGGTTATTCCCCCGTTGCCCCCGGCACGGCCGGCACCGTCGTGGGGATTCCCGTGTATCTCCTTTTTTCCACCTTTCCCTGGCCCGTTATCCTTCTTTCCGTGGTGGCCCTCGGGTTCCTCGCCGTCCATGTCTCCGGTGCGGCGGAGCGAATGTTCGGGGAAAAAGACCCGTCCGCCGTGGTGATCGACGAAATCGTCGGGCTCCAGGTGGCCCTGTTTCTCGTGACCCCCTCTCTCGCTCACGTCGCCGCCGGTTTCGTCCTCTTCCGGTTTTTCGACGTGGTGAAGCCTTTCCCCGCCCGCCGCTGGGAGCGCCTTCCGGGGGGGTACGGCATCGTCGGTGACGACCTGGTGGCGGGTCTTTACGGAAACCTGTCGCTCAATCTGCTCATCTATCTGAGCGCTTTCTGACGGTGGTGACTGTGAGGATCGGAATTCTTGTGGTGGGGGACGAACTGACCCGGGGGATGATCGGCGACAGGAACACGGCCTACCTCGCCCGGGCCATTCAGGAAGAGGGGTGGGAGGTTTCCTTTTCGACCCTTTCAGGGGATGGTGGCGATGACATCGCCGCGGCTTTTCGGTTCCTTCTTGCCCGGTCCCGGGCGGTGGTGGTGACGGGCGGCCTCGGTCCCACCGCAGATGACCGGACCACCGAATTTCTGGCCCGGACCCTCGGCCGGGGATGTTACATCGACGAGAGGGCGCTCCGTCATATCCGGGAGCGGTTCACCTTCCTGGGGATTCCCTGGACGGAGAACAACGCCAAGCAGGCCGTTTTTCCCGAGGGGGCCGAACCCGTCGAAAATCCCGTGGGGACGGCCTGGGGGTATGTCCTGGAAGAAGAGGGGAAAATCGTGGCCGTTCTTCCCGGTGTTCCCTCGGAAGTCAGGCGCCTGTTTCCCGAAGGGATTCTTCCCCGTCTGCGGCGGAGGTTGACCGGGTCGGGGGAGAGTCCTCCCAAGCGGATCGTCAAGATGTTCGGCATTGCCGAGGCCCGGATCGACGAAACCCTCTCCGAGGTGGATTTCGCCTCTCTTGGCGTTTCCCTGGGTTTTTACCCCCGGTTTCCGGAGAACCACCTGGTCCTGACGGCCCGGCACGATGACCGGTTCGTGGCGGAGGACAATCTCGCCCGGGCGGTGGCCCAGGTCCGGGAACGCCTGGAGAAATATATTTTCGCTTATGACGAGGACACCCTGGAGGGAATCGTGGCGTCCCTCCTGACAGAACAGGGAAAAACGCTTGCCGTGGCCGAGTCCTGCACGGGCGGCCTCGTGGCCGACCGGCTGACCGATGTGCCCGGGAGTTCCCGGTACTTCGAAAGAGGGTTCGTCGTTTACAGCAACCCGTCCAAGGAAGACCTCCTGGGCGTTCCCCCGGCGGTTTTACGGTTGCATGGCGCGGTGAGCGAAGAGACGGCCCGTCTCATGGCCGAAGGGGCCCGGGCCCGGGCGGGGACAGACTTGGGGCTTTCCACCACGGGGATTGCCGGCCCTTCGGGAGGGACGGACCGGAAGCCCGTGGGAACGGTCTTCGCTGCCCTGGCCGGGGAGAAGGGGACGGTGTGCCGTGAGTTTCACTTCCCCTGGGGCCGCAGGCGGGTCAAGGAAATTTCTGCCCAGTGGGCCCTGGAAATGCTCAGAAGATACCTTGCTGGAGGATAGCGTGGAGACGCCCGAACCCATCCGGAGTTTTCTGGCCATTGATCTGTCCCCCGCGGTCCGGGAACGGATCGGGGGGATTCAGGAGAAACTCAAAACGATCCTGAAGGGCGTCCGGTGGGTTCGTCCCGAAGGGATTCACTTGACGGTCAAGTTTTTTGGCGATATCTACGAGAGGGATTTCCCGTCCATCGACGGGGCGGTTCGCCGGAAAGCCGCCGACGCCACTCCCATGAGGTTCCGGGCCGGGGGACTGGGGGCCTTTCCCCGGCCGGACCGGGCACGGGTCCTCTGGGTCGGGCTGGAAGGGGATCTCGAGGACCTGGGCCGCCTTAAGCGGGAGGTTGAGGACGCCCTGGAAGGGGCCGGGTTTCCCCGGGAAAGGCGGGCCTTCAAACCCCATCTCACCCTGGGCCGGGCCCGGGGCGACAGGATTTCCGGGGTCGAGGAGGCGTTGCGGAAAGGGGATCGTTACGAGGCCGGTACCTTCGAGGCGTCCTCCCTCTTTCTTTTCAGGAGCGAACTCGCCCCGGGCGGGGCGGTTTACACGAAGATGGCTGAATTCCCCTTTCGCGGATCTTCGCGATGAGGGGCGGAAACATAAAAAAGACAGGACTATCATCCTGGCATGCAAGGGGGCTTGACATGGGTTCTGATGCGGATCGTCAAAAGGCGATGGAACTGGCCATAACGCAGATCGAAAAGCAATTCGGCAAGGGCGCCATCATGAAACTGGGGGGGGCCGATGCCGTCATCGACATTCCCGCCATTTCCACGGGATCCCTGGGCCTCGATATCGCCCTGGGCGTGGGAGGGCTTCCCCGGGGGCGGGTCGTGGAAATCTTCGGCCCCGAATCGGGGGGCAAGACGACCCTGGCCCTTCATGCCGTGGCGGAGGCCCAGAAAAAGGGCGGCCTTGCCGGGTTCGTCGATGCCGAGCATGCCCTGGACATCACTTATGCCAGGAAGATCGGCGTCAACACCGACGAGCTTCTCATCGCCCAGCCCGACACGGGGGAGCAGGCCCTGGAAATTGCCGAGGTCCTCGTTCGGAGCGGCGCCCTGGACGTTCTCGTGGTGGATTCCGTGGCCGCCCTGGTTCCCCGTTCCGAGTTGGAGGGGGACATGGGGGACGCCCAGATGGGGCTCCAGGCCAGGCTCATGTCCCAGGCCCTCCGGAAACTCACGGGAAGCATCAGCAAGTCCAAGACCACGGTCATCTTCATCAACCAGATCCGCATGAAGATCGGGACTTTTTTCGGGAACCCCGAAACCACGACGGGGGGGAACGCCCTCAAGTTCTACGCCTCCCAGCGCCTTGACATCCGCAAGGTGAACACCATCAAGCAGGGCCAGGAGGCGACGGGCAACCACGTCCGGGTGAAGGTGGTGAAAAACAAGGTGGCCCCGCCGTTCAAGGAAGCGGAATTCGACATCCTTTTCGGCGAGGGTATCTCGAAGGAAAACGAGGTGATCGACATCGCCTCGGAAAACGGGATCATCGAAAAGAGCGGCGCCTGGTATTCATACAGGGGGGAACGCCTCGGCCAGGGTCGGGACAACGTGCGGGCCTACCTGAAGGAACATCCCGAATTCTGCGCCCAGGTGGAAAAGGAAATACGGGAGAAGTTCGGTTTGAAGACGGCGGAAAAAAGCCCGGAAAAAGCGGAAAAGAAGGAGAAAAAAGGGGATTGACGTGACATCGGCGGAGAAGCTCTTCGAAGCGGGAAAGAATAAGGCCTTGCGGCTTCTTCTCTTTCGCCCCCGGAGCACCGCGGAGCTTCGAGAAAAGCTCCGGGAAAAAGAAGTCTCCCCGGAAACGATCGACCGTGTCGTCCATTGGCTTAAGGAAAGGAAGTACCTGGATGACCGGGCCTACGCTGAAAACGTCGCCCGGACGCTGGCCGTGAACCGCCTCTGGGGAAATTTCAGGATTCGACTTCACCTGCGGGAGAAAGGGATCTCCCCCGGTCTTGTCGAGGAGGCCCTCCAGGCGGCCCGCCAGGAACTGGGCGAGGAGGAGGCGATCGCCAAATATCTTGAAAAAAAATATGGAAAAACAGGCGAATCCAGGATAAATTTAAAAGAATTTACCCTCGGGGAACGGCGTCGACTGTTTCAAAGTCTTTCGAGACGGGGCTTTCCCCGGGAGCTGATCATGCAAACCATAAGAATGCCGAAGGAGGAAAAGATTCATGACGGGCAGTGAGATCCGGGAAAAATTCCTGCAGTTCTTCAAGGACAGGGGGCATGCCGTTATATCGAGTTCGTCCCTCGTCCCCAAGGATGACCCGACCCTTCTTTTTACCAATTCGGGGATGGTCCAGTTCAAGAATCTTTTCCTGGGCAAGGAGGACCGGGGATACAGGCGGGCTGCCTCTTCCCAGAAGTCCGTCCGGGCTGGCGGAAAGCACAACGACCTGGAGAACGTGGGCTACACGGCCCGGCACCACACCTTTTTCGAAATGCTGGGCAATTTCTCTTTCGGTGACTACTTCAAGAACGAAGCCATAGAGTGGGCCTGGGAGTTTCTGACGGATGTCATGGGGCTTCCCCGTGAAAAGATGCTCATTACGATTTTCCGGGACGACGACGAGGCTTTCCAAATCTGGAACGAAAAAATGGGGATTCCGGCGGAACGGATTTTCCGGCTCGGCGAGAAGGACAACTTCTGGATGATGGGTGAAACCGGTCCCTGCGGCCCCTGTTCGGAAATCATCTTCGACCAGGGGGAGGAGCTGGGCTGCGGGAAGCCCGATTGCGGCGTCGAGTGCGACTGCGACCGGTATCTCGAGCTGTGGAACCTCGTCTTCACCCAGTTCGACCGGGATGCCTCGGGCGGCCTGCATCCGCTGCCCAGCCCGAACATCGACACGGGCATGGGGCTGGAACGCCTCGCGGCGGTCATGCAGGGGGTCAAGAGCAACTATGACTGCGATCTTTTCCGGGAGATCATCGAGGGCATCGGGAGACTTTCGGGGAAGACATACGGGGAGAATGGTGACAGCGACGTCTCCATTCGGGTGATCGCCGATCACTGCCGGTCGGTGACCTTTCTCATCGGCGACGGCGTCCTGCCGAGCAACGAGGGGCGGGGGTATGTTCTCCGGCGGATCCTCAGGCGGGCGGCCCGCCACGGGAAGCTTTTGGGGATGGATCGTCCCTTCCTCCATGAGCTGGCTTCGGTGGTCATCGAGAAGATGAAGGATCCTTACAGCGACCTTCCCGACAAGGAGTCGTACATCCGGAAAGTGGTTTTCAACGAGGAACAGCGGTTCATGGAAACCCTCGACGGGGGGCTTCGGATTTTGAACGAGGAAATCGAGCGGCTTCGAAAAGTCGGGGGGGACACGATTCCCGGCGAGGTGGTCTTCAAGCTCTACGACACCTTCGGGTTCCCCACGGACCTGACGGCGGACGCCGCCAGGGCGGCGGGTTTCGGGACGGACATGGAGGGTTTCGAGCGGTCCATGGAGCGGCAGAGGGAAAAAGCCCGGGAATCCTGGAAGGGAAGCGGGGAGGAAGCCATATCGGACGTTTACCACCGCCTTTCGTCCAAGGGGTTCTCCAACGCCTTCGTCGGCTATGAGGGCGTGACCGAGGCCGTGGCCCGTGTGACGGCCATTTTGAAGAACGATGAAGAGGTTTCCGCCCTCTACGAGGGGGAAAACGGAGAAATTTTCGTCGACACGACCCCCTTCTACGGCGAGGTGGGCGGACAGGTCGGGGACGTGGGAACCATCGAGGGCGCCCAGGGGCTTTTCGATGTCTGGGACACCCAGAAACCCCTGGAAACGCTCTTTACCCATATTGGAAAAATGAAAAAGGGACAACTTCGGGTCGGAGACACGGTGGCCATGAAGGTGGATGTCCGGGCCCGCCGGGCCACGGAAGCCCACCATTCGGGGACCCACATCCTCCAGGCGGCCCTGAAGCAGGTTCTGGGCGATCACATCAAGCAGTCCGGCTCGCTGGTGAACCCGGAACGGATGCGGTTCGATTTCACCCACTTCTCGAAAATCGAAGAGGATGAAATGGAGAAGGTGGAACTCATCGCCAACGCCTATATCCGGGCGAACGCGCCGGTGGTCACCAAGGTCCTGCCCAAGGAAGAGGCCTTCAAGACCGGGGCGACGGCGGTGTTCGACGAAAAATACGGGGACGAGGTCCGGCTTGTCCAGATGGGGGATTTCAGCCGGGAACTCTGCGGAGGCACCCACGTCTTGAGAACGGGTGATGTGGGTTTTCTCAAGATCCTCGGTGAATCGTCCGTGGCGGCGGGGGTTCGGAGGATCGAGGCGGTGACGGGCGAGGAAGCCGTAAAATATTTCCGGAAAGTGGACGGGGAGCTCCGCAGGACGGCGGCCATGCTCAAAACGTCTCCCATGGAAGTTCCCGAAAGGGTGGAACGCCTTCTCAAGGCACAACGGGAAATGGAAAGGGAAATGGAGGCCCTGAAGGGCCGGCTGGCGGCCCGGGAATCTTCCGGGCTCCTGGACCAGGTGAAAGTGGTGGACGGCGTGAAGACCCTGGCGGCGGAAGTGGCCGTGGAGGACGTCAAGGCCCTTCGGGACCTGGGGGACAAGCTCCGGGACAAGCTCAAGTCCGGGGTTCTTCTTCTGGGAAGCCGCGCCGGGGAAAAGGCCATGCTCCTGTGCATGGTCACCAGGGACCTCACCGGGCGCTTCAACGCGGGGAACATCGTGAAGACGGTGGCCCCTCTCGTCGGGGGAACGGGAGGCGGGCGGCCCGATATGGCCCAGGCGGGCGGCGCGAAGCCGGAGGGACTTCCCGAGGCCTTGGCCCGGCTGGAAGAAATCGTCAAAGGGTGAGACGGGTCAGATCCTGATACCGGGGATCCAGGTCCAGCCGGTAATAGGGTCGAATCCGGCCGGAAGGCTCCTTTTTGACCACAAACTCCCGAATGGCGTATCCCGCCGCAAGGTAGTGCATGAAGAGGGCCCGGCACTGATTTCTCAGGGCCTGGGCCTTTTTTCTGTCCGTTTTCAGGATCCGGTCCTGGTTGTAGGGAATTTCAAGATAAAGCGTCGTTTCCTCGGCGTCAAACCGCTGCTTTTCACCCCCCTGTTCCAACCCTTCCTCGTCGATGACGATTTCGTTGACCGTGTTTTCGGGGGTGATGGTGGAAGGGTCATGGACGGGAAAATCCCCTTTTTCCATGCGATTCCGGACCCGCTCGGTGTTGATGAACCACTCCACGATGAAGCGGTCCGTCGATATGTCCCTGTTGAACTCGTCGTTGGTGAAGACGGCGCTGTAGTAATTGAAACCGATTTCATGGACCTGGGCGCCCATCTTGTGGATGTAGATATACCCGTTTCTTGACTGCAGGGGGTCATAAGTCCAGCGCACCCGCATGATTCCCCGTTCTCTGGCGCTTCGATAAAGGGCGTCGAGAATGGCCTCGCCGATGTTCTTGTCCCGGTAAAGCCTGTCGACACCCATCCGGGCGCCGTACCAGAAAGGGCCGCGCTCGTCGAAATCGGCGAAAAGAGCCGCAAAGCCAATAGGATGCTCCCCTTCGTACCAGGAATCCTCCTTGGCCATTTTCTCTTTTTCCTCGGGCGGGAAAAGTCCTTCGTCAAAAGCGGTCAGAATGAGACCGTTGGTCAGGTAGGCCAGTTCGAAATAAAGCATCGGGGCGTTCACTTCCCGGTATCCCTCCCGGTTCCAGACCCGCTTTTCCAGCTCCACCACGTCATTCAGGACCGACTGGCGCAGATAACTCTCCACGCGGACAGACCCTTTTCGGAATACGGTCATCCTGTTTCCCCCTTTTTCATGGACGTCATGCTTGATGAACTCGTAAAAACTCGAAAAATGTTCCGTTACCGACGGCTTTGTATAAAGATCCAGAGGCAAGGCGCCCGAGTCCCGAGGAATGAGACGTACCTATTGGTACGTCGCAATGACGGGGGATGAAGGGCAACACAGCCTATGGACTTTTACGAAGCCGTCATGCTTTTCTTATGTCCAATGGGACGGTCTCCTGTCAAGGAGTTCTTGGAGAAGTCGCCGGGCCTCCCCCAGGCCGTCCCGGAAAGCCTCCGGGAACACATCCAGGTCGATTCGGCAGGAAAGAAAAAGGGGGGTATAGTAGATGGAGCGAAATCGCTCCAAGGGCTCCGAATCGGTGCCGAAGAGGGCCTGAAGGAGGCGTTCCACGTCCTTTCTCCAGGCCAGGAAGGAAGGGCTGTAGGCGTCGCCGTGGCGAAGCAGGCCGGAAATCTCCCGGCATCGCATTTCCAGTTCATCGTATGAGCCGCCGGTCGTCATCAGGTGTTCCCGAGGCACCATCGGTGCCGATACGGAAAAAGGGGACAATGACCCGTCACAGGTAGCTGTGAAGGCCGGGAAGATAATTCACCCCGAGATAGGTGAAAAAAACACTGGCGAGACCCACCAGGGACAGGATAGCCATGCCTTTCGCCCGGTCCTTTCCCCCGAGGCGGTGATGGAGCAGGGCCGTGTATATCATCCAGGTGATGAGCGCCCACGTTTCCTTGGGGTCCCAGCTCCACCAGGACCCCCAGGCCGAATGGGCCCAGACGGACCCCGTTATGATGCCCAGGGTGAAGAACACGTAGCCCACGGCGACGCTTCGGTAGAGATAAAGGCTGAGCGAATCCCTTTCCGGAATGTCGTCCCGGGTCGAAAGGGGATCGTTTCCCTTGATGAGACAGAGGAGGCCGAAAATGGAGGAGATGACGAAGGCGCCGTATCCGAGAAAGCAGGTGATGACATGGGTGACGAGCCAGTTGCTCTGCAGGGCCGGGATGAGGGGTCGAATCCGGCTGTCCACGTCCGGCGAGTAAGATGCGTAGGCGATGAGAAGAAAAGCGGCGGGGAGGGCGAAGGGACTGAGAATCCCCGGTTTTTTCCAGAACTCGAGAATAAGGTAGGCCAGGAGGATCGCCCAGGAGAAAAAAATGAGGGATTCATAAAAATTGGAAAGAGGGGCATGACCGAAGCCGAGGTGATACGATTCCACCCATCTCAGGGCCAATCCCGCCGTGTGGAGGCAGAAGCCTGCCGCTGCCACTGTTTTCGCCGTTCGTGACAAGGCGGTTTTACCGGTAACCCTTCCCGTCAGGTCGATGAGGAAAGCGCCGAGGTAAACGAAGGGGGTGCCGGCAAGAAGGGTTGTGTTCACGGGCCGCCTCCCCGGGTTGGCCTGTTCTTCTTCGCGGGGCCGCGCCTGTCGTTATCTTCCCTCTTGCGGTTGAAATAGGTGAGAAGCATCCCGGCCATGAGCACGGCGGCGCCCCCGGCGGCAACGGGCGCCCCGGGATCCCTGTTCACCATGAGGCCCGTCACGTAGGTTTCCTCCAGCCCGGCCAGTTCAAATCGCCAGGGTGCGATGTTTCCCGGATCGAAAGGGGGGTATCGCTCGTAAAGATCGGGAATCTTCTCGAGAAACCGGTCGATGTCCCTGAAGACGTACAGATCCCGGCATCCCTCCGGTGACCGGACCAGAAGTTTAACGGCGGGCCCCATGGTCATGACGTTTTCCATGATGGAAACGACGAGGACGGAAAGGTTCATCCCCTTTCCCGTCAGATCGAAAGCCTGGCCTTCGAGTCTTTCCACCTCCCATGTCTCGCCTTCGTTTCGTACAGCCAGGCGCGCTTTGAGAATTTTTCGGAAGTCCGACTGGTAGAAGGTGATGCCCTTGAACGAAACCGGCTGGTTCACCCGGACAGGGGCATTCCGCTCCGGTGACGAATCCTTGAAAAAAGTGAGCTCCGACCGGTACTCCTTCGGCATGCCCGATTCATAGCGTTCAAAATGGAAGGCGTCGCAGCGAACCTGGAAGCCCAAATCCAGGGGGCGGTCGTCTTTCCGCAGAAAAGCCTGTTCGACCGTTTCACCCACGGGGATTTCCATGTAGGCCTCGATGCCGAAAAGATGGCTCAAGGCGGCTCCCGCGAGGATGATCAGGACGCCCCCGTGGACGACGAAACGGTAAAGCCCTCTCGTGAAGACAGCCCTCGGGGGAAGGGTTTTTTTCAGGGACGGCCACCTGCGGTAAAGGCAGAACAGGAGATTGAGGGCGAGAAGCCCTCCGAGGAACATGTACCAGGTGGCATGGAACAAGTCGTCAAGCTGAAGAAAGCCGACGAAGGAAAGGGCGGCGGGGCCGAGACGGGAGAGGAAGTGACGGGCCTGTTCCCCCTGGGGGAAAACGGTTCCCACGATCGATGCCACTGACAGGACGAGGAGAAGGCCGACGGTAAGCCTTGGTGAAGACAACAGCCTGTCCGGAAGGGTCCGTTTCTTAATGCCGCCTGCCGCGGTTTCCGGGGAATGATCGCTCAAGAGTCAGAATCCGGCCTTTTCATCAGTGCACGCATGATACCATGGGTGCCCCCGGTACACAAAGCGATTTTCATGTCCTGACGATGGTCCACAGGATCATGGCGGCGAGGAAAAGCCCCAGAAGGAGTCCCGTGTAACCGAACGAGGCGGCCAGGAGCTTCGCCCAGATCGAAGGGTGCCTCTGCTTCAGCGACTCAATCCTGTCCTCTTTCTTCATCCGCTCGTATTCAAGAGGACGTTCCTCCGCCATTTCCTTCAGGTAGTATCGGCCTGTAAAAATGGTCCTGTCCATGGGAAATTTGGTCGGGATGAGGTGTGTGTTGAAAAAGTGGACCGTGAAAATAAAGAGGGCCGCCAGCAGGGCTTCCTCGGAGTGGAGGAGGGCCGCGATGTTGAGGACCCACCCGGGGAAGAGGTAGGATGTCCACTCGGGGACCATGAGGAAAATACCCGATCCCCCGATGATGGTCATTCCCCAGAAGACGGCGAGAAAATCGAATTTTTCCCAGTAGGACCAGCGGTCGAATCGGGGCCGGTCACCCCGGTTGAAGAACCAGCGGAGCATGGCCTTGAGATCCTCCCAGTCCTTCCAGTTCGGGAAAAGGGAGTCGGGGCCGAAGAGGCGATCTTTCCAGCCTCGGGTTCCCCCGCCTTTCGGGAAGAGGTATCGGAGAGAGCGGACCAGGACATAGAGGAAAAGAACGATGAGGACGATGGCGGCGGCGCGGTGCCACAGTCCGGCCTTGTGGGCGCCACCCCAGAAGTGGACGATGGGTTTCGCCCAGCCGGCGTCGTAGTATTTCAGGGGAAATCCCGTGAGGACGAGGGTGAAGAAAGAAAGCACGAGAATGACATGAAGGGAGACTTCCAGGCGGGAAAAACGCCTTATGGACTGAATGCCCTCGGACCCGGCGACAGGCGGGCCGGGAATGACGCCTCTTCTTTCAAGATCGTGCTTGTCCCAGTAAGTCTTTCGCCACCAGAGGGCCGTGTGAATCCAGAAGAAAAGGAATGTCACGACGAGGAGGGCTTCCATGAAGATGTTGGTCCAGAAAAGGGACGGGTATTCCCGGCGGTTCGTGAAGTCCGGGTGAGCCTTGTATTCCACGAAACGGGGATGGAACCCCGTGTGGCATTTGCCGCAGTTGGCCGCCAGGTTGTCCGGGTGGATGGTGGAAGCCGGGTTGTCCTTGGGCAGGATGTTGTGGGACGTGTGACAGTCGGCGCATCCCGCCACGCGGCTGGGATCGCCCACGCCCTGGACCTTGCCGTGATAGGTCAGTTCATAGAAACGGACAACGTCCGGGGAAAGATTGTTTCTCTTCATCATGTCCCGGTCGCCGTGACAGTGAATGCAGGTCCGGCTGTAGAACTCCCGGGCCTCGGCGGGGTACAGGTCCTGGGCGGTGTGATAGACCCGGGTGTTGTGGAGGCCGTGACAGTCCGAGCAGGTGGCGGCGTCCTCGTTTCCCTCGAGGACGGCCAGGCCGTGGCCGGAAACGGCGTATTCGTCATTGCCGTGGCACTCGGTGCATTGCTTCAGGACGGCCTGCTTTTGAGAACCCTCGGGGGGCTTGACGGCGTGGATGTCCCGGTGGCAGTCGGTGCATCGAAAGTCCTGGTAGAGGTAGTGGTAGTTTTTAACATAGGAGGCGGCGATTTCCTCGTGACAGCGGGCGCACGAGAGAAGTTCCGGCTTTTTCAGGCCCGTCATGTGCTTTTCCCGGTCTTCGATCGCGCCGTGGCAGCTCAGGCAACCGAGAGGCCCGTGGACCGATTTGGGAAAGGCCGTCCTGTAAAGGAAGTGATCATGGCAATCGAGACAGTTTACGGGGCCCTCGTTAAGGACCGGTTGGCCCGGATCCGCCGACCCGTGAGCGGGCGGAAGGTTTCCCAGAAAGAAAAGGACCGAAAGGAAGAGCGGGATGACCAGGCCTGTTTCAATTCTCAGCTGTCTTCTCGATGCCATGATTTTGGTTTCCTTTGGATTGATAGGCCTTCCAGTTCGACATGCCTCCGAAAAGACGACGGATGTCTACGAAACCTCTCTCAAAGAGGTAACAGGCGGCGAGAAAGGAGCGATGTCCCCGGTCGTCGATAACGACGATGGAGCGGTCCATGGGAAGGTCCCGCCACACCTGGTGGAGAATCTCAAAGGGAACGTTGACCGAATCCGCCATGTGGTCCGCCTCGAACTCACCGGGGGTTCGGATGTCAAGAAGGAGGGGGCCGTTTCCTCCCGAGAGCCACTGGGAGAGAAAGGCCGGTTTGATGGAAACGATCCCGACCCGGGGAATCCGTTTCTCTGAAAAGACGTCGTACCCTGCTTCCTTCCAGGCGGGAAGGCCGCCGGTCATGACGGACACCTTCTGGAATCCCCGTTTCAGCGCTGTTTCGGCGGCCCGGTGGCTTCTGAGGCACCACGGGCTTTCACAGTAAAAAATGATTTCACTGCTCTTGTCTTCGGGGCCTTTCCATCGCTCGGCCACATCCGGCCCGGGGACGCACTGGGATCCCGGAATCCGGTGGTCCCGGCATTCAATGAGACTCATGGTATTGATGAGCAGGGGGGGTGTCCCCTCCGCCATTTTCCGGTAGACCTCCGCCGGGGTGACCTCCGGGACCGTTGCCTCTTCCTGGGAAAAACTTTTCTCCGGGATGGCCGCCACGAGGAAGGCAAGAACGATCAGGGCCAGGGTCCGCTTCATCTTCAGGGTTCCTTTTTCGCCTTCAGTTCCGGGGGAACAGGGACCTCGTCAAAGCCCCAGGGGATCATCTGGGGTTCCGCGTTCGGCTCCCGGGGTACCGGGTAGTCCTCCAGTAGGAACCGGCCGGGATTTCGAATGAGCATCTTGGTGAAGAATTCCGAGTCTTTCCAGTGGCAGTCCCGGCAGCCCTCCGGTTTCCCTTTCTGCCCGTAAGTCGTCCCGCGGTCCAGAGGGACGATGTTGTGATGGACAGGGAAGGTGTGGGGGTGGGCCGTCAGCGGGTCTTCATAGGCGGTTACCTGCCCGTCTCTCAGCTCGTAAACCCTGTCGGAGACAAACACCACGTTGGTGAACCCCATTCCTGTCAGGGCCTCGATCATGGCCCGGATTTCCTCTTCCCTGGCCACGGTGGGTTTTTTAACCGCCTGGCCGTCGGTGTTCCGGACGTCCACGACGGTTCGGGAATTCAGGGTCCCGAAAGCTTTCTTGACGTACCTGAGAGAGATCGGCCGAACTTCCAGGTTGTCCATCTTCTCACCGAACCACTGGGACACCTTGGGAACCTGGGGGATGTACTGCTCTCCAAGGCCGTTCCGGGCGTCGAAGAGGGTGCTCCAGGGTTTCCAGGGTTTCGGGGCGAGTTTCCCGAAATCATCGGACCAGGTTATGGTTTCCAGCGTGGCCGCGGTGTACCAGATCTGACCCCCCGGTCCCATGTCGAGAAGGTATCCGGACATTCCGGGCTGCCCCGTGGAGTGACAGTTGGCACAGCTGATCCGGTTGAAGTGAAAAGCCACGTCGGGGAATTTCTCCGCGTGCTTTTTCGTCGGGTCTTTTGCTTTTTCCGGCAGGCCGGGCCGGCTGGGCCGATACCGGCCCGCGATGTGGCAGGCCTGGCACGTCATCATGTCCACGCCGTCCAGGTCGTCCCGGACACTGCCCAGGGGATGCCAGCCCTTGGCGATCTGGTGTTCCATGCGGCCGTAGCGGGTGTTTCCCACCAGACCGTGGCAGTCGGTGCATCGGAATCCCGCCTTGTAATGGGCGTCGAATTCCGGTTTGTGAACCCACCCCACCTTCTTGGCGTCCGGTCCCTGGTGGCACTGGAGGCAGTTTTTAACCTCCACGGTTTTTGAGATCAGTGTGCCTTTCAGCTGCCCTTCCCGGCTGAAAAGATTCCGGTCGTCCCATCGGTAGGTCACTTTCGGTCTTTCCGAGAAATTCCAGGTGCCGTCCATGAAACCCTTGGCACCCGGGGGGGCATCGGGATTGTCGAATTTGAAGATGGACCCCTCGATCTTTGCGATGTCGGCGCCGGCCGTGGCGGCCCACCGGTAGTTCATGTGATTGATCTGCTGGTTACGCTTGCCGAACTGGTATCTTCCGGTGTGACAGATGAGGCAGTCCCCCTCCACGACCCCGCTTTCCTTGAAATGGCTTTTGCCGTCCGGTGAAATGAGGGACATGAAATCCCCGTCCAGGCTGTTCGTGTTCCGTCTCTCCGCCTGGATCAGGTTCATGGAGAAGTCCGGCGTCCCGTCAGGCCTGCGTCCGTATTCCATGGAACCGCCGCCGGGGTGGCACCACCCGCAGGCCGGGCTCTTGATCTTTTTGGCGGGGTTCAATTTTCCGAACCCGCCGATCCAGTCATAGGCGGTGAGGTCGATCTGTTTCGGGTCGCTGTTTTTTTTGGCGGCTGCACGGCCGGACCGATTGGCCGGCGGTCACCACTTTCCGTACATTCCCGGGGATAGAATCCAGGGTTTCCGGGGATCATAGGTGTCGCTCATTTCGTCGAACCCCTGCTGGAAGTGGAACCCCGAGGTGATGGTCGAGTATGGGTGGCAGCTCCCGCACGTGTTTCTGGGACTGTATGGATCCTCGAAATTGTCCTTCGGCGTGATCCTTTCACCGAATTCGTTTTTCATCCACACATCCCTGTGGACCTTCACGGCGCTTGATGCGCGGCCTGAAGGGCAAAGCAGAAGGAAGAGAAAAACGGCTGTAAAAAGGAAGGGAAAAAACCGCCTGGCCTCCATAACACACTCCTTTCAGAGTCTTAACATGGATTCGCGGCAATGTTGTGAGGAGAAATCATGCGACAAATAGTGTTTAAAAAAGTATCCGATTCACTTCGCGATGTCAAAGGAAAAAACGGGTCCGCCTCCCCCCGCCCTGCGGTAACATCTATTTATGAGGCAACAGGGCGGGACCGCCCCCGCCAAGTCCTCGGAATGCTCGTACAGGCGCCGTCCCGAATTCGAAATGAAGAGTTGACGGCGCGGCTTCTTTTTGTGTACCGTGAAAAAGGAACGGCCCGGTCCCGGGCGGTTTCGGAATGTCGGTGGTTTTGCAGGGGCGAGTCAGCAAACATTTTAGGAGGGAAGAATGATTCTCAGGAAGCAGTATCTCAAGACAAAACCGGTCTGCAAGGTGACCTTCGGCCTTTCCGCGGAAGAGGCCGGACCGGCGGAGACGGTTCATCTTGTCGGGGAGTTCAACGACTGGAACAAAACGGCCACACCGATGAAAAAGACGAAAAAGGGGTCGTTTTCCGTGACGGTGGATCTGGAAACGGGTAGAGAATACGCTTTTCGGTATCTCGTTGACGGGGTTCACTGGAAGAACGCTGAGAACGCCGACAAATTCTCCCCTACGCCCTTCGGGGACTCGGAAAACGCCGTTATCGCCCTGTGAGGGACCGGGCCGGGGGACGTCCGCAGACATCCGGCCCCCCTGTTCTCTCCTTCACCCTGGCCCGTCACGGACCGTTTCTTTCGTGAGGACCGGCCGAAGGGCTCTCCCCCTTAGTTCTTGTCTCCGAAGGGAAGCTTGAAGTCCTTAGGCAGCTTGTCCATGACGGACTTTGGAAAGGAGAACCCCCCTTCCGCCTTTTCCGTTTCTTTTCCGGAGGCTTTCCCGTCTTCGGAACGGACCTGTGGAGCGCCGAAGAGTTCCATCATGCTGGCGACCTTTCGATACCCCGTCGGCGGTTCGAAAAGTTCAGCCGCCTGCTTACCTTCCCGGATATTTCGCATTTCGGCGACAGTCCCGTCGCTGTTTTGCGTCCTCAGTGGCATGTCGAAACGGTCGGACACCCAGAGGATCGTTTCAACGGTTTTTTCGAAACCAAAGAAGCTGACCGTTGTTTCGATTCTCTTTTTCGTGCATTTGTAGCCGTTCACCGTTTCCGTTCCAAGGATCTCTTCCTTTTTCGCCTCGGCGTACTGGCCAAGGGCCTCCTCCATTTTCTTTTCGTCGAACGCCATTTCCAGGTAGGTCCTGTCTTCAGGGTTGATCAGGTAGCTCAGGTTTCTGTCCTTGCGAAAGATGCTGACAAGGGTTTTTCCGCCTTTTTCAACCGTCGTTTCGGACCGATACATTCCCGGCATGGCGTAAATTTTTCCAATGACCGAGGGTTTCCCCCCGGGCTCGATGGCCACCTGTTCCGCGGAAAAACGTTCGATTTTTCCCCCGAAAAGGGCGTATGCGGGAAGTGCGGTGAAGAAAAGAAAGAAGGCGATGAAGCCGAGCTTCGCCAGGGCTGAGAATTTTTGTTCGTTCATGGCTGTTTCCCCCGGGGTCTTTTGGCGGTATCATACACAATCGGGTTCAAAAATTCCAAGCTAAAAAACCCCGGATTTGACGACGACGAGCAACGCCGTCTCAAAGGACCGGTCTCGAGACGGCTGTCGGGGGGCGCGGCAAGGCCCGGCGGCGAAAGGCCGGCTTTCACCGTAAACGCCTGATAAGAGACCGGGATCATTTCGGATAACGATTCTTGACTTTCAACGGTCAAGTTGGCATACTGATTTCCAAAGTCTTTCGAAGATTTGCAAGAAGGCAGAGAGGTCAAATCTTATCGTGGAAAATGCGAAATTCGTCGAACTGGAGAAGAAAGTCAAGGAGTTGATTGACGCGTACCAGGTGCTGAAAAAACAGAATCTCGACCTTGAGTCGGCGTTGAGGCAAAAAGAGGACGAACTGGTTGAATCCAAAGGCAGATTTCAGGAAATGATGGAAGAGAAGGAGGCAGTCCGTCAAAAAGTCGATTCGCTGCTTCTTCTCCTCCAGGATGTTCCGTCCTGATCTTTGGTGGAAGGCGTTTGAAGAAACGGTTTGATATTGAAATACTGGGGCAAAAGGTATCCGTTACAAGCGAGCGAGGGGATGAATATGTAAAAGGGGTGGTTGATTATATTAATGAAAGGGCGGACAAGATAGGAGAAGCTTCAAGGGAAATACCGAAATTGAGTGTTGCCATATTGCTGGCTTTGAATATGGCGGACGAGTTGTTTCTTTTGAGAAAGGAACGGGCGGCCGCCGAGAAGGAGCTGGAGGAAAAATTCAGAGAGTTGATTCTTTTCATTGAGGATCAGGTTCCCAAGGTATGAACCCAATCCCCTGCGGTGTTCGTGATTAACATCATTTTTTAACCGAACACCTTTGAACCGGGAGCCTTTTCTTGATCGTGGTGAGCATGTCCGCGGCCCTTCCGGGTCGGTGCGGAAAGCCTGAAGCGGTCAATAGGGCACCCACCTGAGTGGTCAGGTTCAAAAGGAGCGTTAACACGGCATCTGCGGGGGAGCTTCCTTGTCGCCGGCACGGCGCTTATCCCGCCCGCCCGTTTCTATCCCTGTCACCCCGCGAAAAAAGTTGTGACACACGAACCGGTTCCCGGCGCGGTCCTGCCGTGACGGCCTTCCGGGCCGCCTGCGCCGGGGCGCCGCGGATCGGAATCATGCAATGGATGTTGTCCATCTCTATATATATTGGCATGTGAGGAGGTAAATCTGACCGATGGGAAGTGGTATATTCTGGATTGAGATGTTCGGGTTTGTCATGGCGGGGGTCGCCCTGGGGTATTTCGTCCGCCAGAGAATGTCCAGGAAAATGCTGGAATCTTCCGAGACCCTTTCGACGAGAATCATAGCGGAAGCGAAAAAAGAAGCGGAAACCATAAAAAAGGAGGCCGTTCTTCAGGCCAAGGACAATCTTCTGAAAGTCAAGTCCGATCTCGAGAAGGAGACCAGGGAAAAAAAGGATGAGCTGGATTCTCTCGAAAAAAGGATCCGCCAGAAAGAGGAAAACCTGGAAAAACGAATGGATCTCATGGTTCAGAAGGAATCGAACCTGGAAAAGCGCGAGAAAAGCCTCATGGGAAAGGAGTCGCATATCGAGGAAAAGCGGGGCGAACTGGACAGGGTGCTCCGGGAACAGAACACAAAACTGGAAAAAATAGCAGGCATCACGGCGGAAGAAGCCAAGACGGCCCTGGTTCAGTCCATTCAGGAAGACGCCCGCCGGGACGCCGGAATTCTTGTCCGGAACATCGAGGAGGAGGCCCGCAGGACGGCGGAAAAGAAGGCTTCGGAGATACTGGCCCACGCCGTTCAACGCTATGCCGGCGATTTCGTTGCGGAAAACAGCGTTTCCGTGGTAACCCTGCCCAGCGAGGAGATGAAGGGAAGGATCATCGGAAGGGAAGGTCGGAACATCCGGGCCATCGAGGCCGCTACGGGAACGGATCTGATCATCGACGACACGCCGGAGGCAGTGGTTCTGTCGAGTTTCAATCCCATCCGGAGAGAAATCGCCCGCCTTTCCCTGGAACGGCTCATCAGTGACGGCCGGATTCATCCCGGTCGTATCGAGGACGTGGTGAAAAAAGTGACGACGGAGGTGGAAAACATCGTCCGTGAAACGGGGGAAAGGGTTTCTTTCGATTCGGGAGTCCACGATGTCCACCCGGAAATCATCAACCTTCTGGGCAAACTGAAATACAGGACGAGTTTTTCCCAGAACGTCCTTCAGCACTCCGTCGAAGTGGCCCACCTGGCGGGTATCATGGCGGCGGAACTTCGTCTCAACGTCAAAGAGGCCAAGCGGGCCGGGCTTCTCCATGACATCGGCAAGGCGGTGGATCACGAGGTGGAGGGAACCCATGCCGCCATCGGTGCCGACCTCGCCAAGAAATACGGGGAATCGGACCGGATCGTTCAGGCCATCGCCACCCATCACGATGATGGGAGGACCAATTCCATTCTCGGGGTTCTCGTTCAGGCCGCCGATACGCTCTCCGCAGCCCGGCCCGGGGCCCGGAAGGAAATGCTCGAAAGCTACGTGCGCCGGTTGAGCGAACTGGAAAGTATCGCCAATTCCTTCAACGGCGTGGACAAGTGTTTCGCCATCCAGGCGGGCCGGGAAGTACGGATTCTCGTGGAAAACGAAAAAATTTCCGATACCGACGCGGTCATGCTCTGCCGGGATATCGTGAAAAAGATCGAAGCGGAACTGGCCTATCCCGGCCAGATCAAGGTGACGGTCATCCGGGAAATGCGGGTGTCCGATTTCGCGAAATGAGAGGCCCATGAACATCCTCTTCATCGGCGACATTGTCGGGAAACCGGGGCGAAGGGCGGTGAGGGAGCTTCTTCCCCGGATCGTCGCCGGTCATGGCGTCGACTTCGTCATTGCCAACTGCGAGAACGCCGCCGGCGGCTTCGGGGTGACCCGGGAGGTGGTGGCGGAGCTTTTCGACAGGAAAATCGACGTCCTGACATCGGGCAACCACATCTGGGACAAAAAAGAGGTTTACGAGTTCATCGATGCCTTCGACAACCTGCTTCGGCCGGCGAACTACCCCGAGGGGGCCCCCGGCATCGGTTCCGCCGTTGCGAAGACCGCCGACGGAAGGACTGTCGGTGTCCTGAATCTCGAAGGGCGGGTCTTCATGAGGCCCATCGAGTGCCCGTTCAGGGCGGCCCGGCGGGAAATCGAGATCCTGAAGGAAAAAACGCGTATCATCATCGTCGATTTTCACGGTGAGGCGACGTCGGAAAAGCTGGCCATGGGCTGGTTCCTGGACGGTGATGTGACGGCGGTCATCGGGACCCATACCCACGTGCAGACCGCCGACGAGAGGATTCTGCCCGGGGGAACCGCCTACATCAGCGACGCGGGGATGACGGGGCCCCATGACTCGGTCATCGGGGTCAGGAAGGAAATCGTCATCGAGAAGTTCCTGACCGGTCTGCCCGCCCGGTTCGATCCGGCGAAGGGGGGTGTTTTCCTGCAGGGCGTGCTGATTTCAGTGGATGAAAAAAGCGGTAAAGGCACGGCCATTCGCCGGGTCAGCGAGCCTCTCGACCCTTCCGGAGGAACCCGAGGCGGAAATCTGTGAATATGAGCGAGGGACAAATTCATGAACGCGTTTGATGTGCTTGCCGAAAGAGGGTTCGTCGAACAGGTGACCGATGAGAAAGATGTCCGCGATCTCCTGGGCCGGGAGGCCGTGACCTGCTACATCGGTTTCGATCCGACGGCTTCGAGCCTCCACATCGGAAGCCTGGTTCCCATCATGGCGCTGGCCCACATGCAGCGTCACGGACACCGGCCCATCGTTCTCATCGGGGGGGGGACGGCTCTCATCGGCGATCCCAGCGGAAAGTCGGAGATGCGCCAGATTCTCTCCCTGGAAAAAGTGGAGGAAAACGCCTCGGCGCTGAAAGATCAGTTATCCCAGTATCTTGATTTCAGAGAGGATCGGGCGCTCATGCTGAACAACGCGGCGTGGCTCACGGCCCTCAATTACATCGAGTTTCTCCGGGATGTCGGTCGGCATTTCAGCGTCAACCGCATGCTGGCCGCCGAGAGCTACCGCATGCGCCTCGAGAAGGGGCTGAACTTCATCGAGTTTAATTACATGCTTCTCCAGGCCTATGATTTTTATTACCTGAGAAAGCATCATGGATGCACCCTCCAGATGGGTGGAAACGATCAGTGGGGCAACATCGTCGCCGGAATCGACCTGACCCGGCGGCTCGAGGGAAAGACCGTCTACGGGGTCACTTTTCCCCTCCTGACCACATCCCAGGGGCACAAGATGGGGAAAACGGAGCGGGGCACGGTCTGGCTGGACGGCGGGCTCACATCCCCCTATGAATACTTTCAGTACTGGATGAACACGGAAGACGCCGATGTCCATCGATTCCTCTGCCTCTTCACTTTTCTGCCCCTGGAGGAGATAGGGGAGGCCCGGAAGCTGAAAGATGCCCGTCTGAACATGGCCAAGACCGTCCTTGCCTTCGAGGCGACGAAAATCACCCATGGACAGAACGAGGCGGAACGGGCCTGGCAGGCCTCTGCCGAGGCCTTCAGCCTGAATCCCGTGGACCAGGGCCTGTTTCCGTCGAGTACCATTCCCCGGGTTTCCGGAGAGAGCACCGTTACAGCCATCCCATCGGTCATCGTTCCCTTCCGGCGTTTCGATGGAGGGATTCCCGCATTCGAGCTTTTCTTCGAAGCGGGCCTCTGCACCTCCAAGGGGGAAGCCCGCCGTCTTCTTGACCAGGGGGGAGGCTACGTCAACGGGAAAGCCGTTACGCGTTTCGATGAGAGGATCACGCTGAAAGACGCCGAAGGTTCGGGAGAGATCCGGCTCCGGAAAGGAAAAAAGCGGTTTGTCCGCGTTCTGATCGAGACCTGATGGCAATATCTTCAAGAGATCCGGCAGCTTGAAAAAAAGCCTGGAAAATGGAAATAATGCTTGACACAGGCGGGAGGAACATATAGAACGGCACACGTTTTTCCTGTTTCGATCTTTTAAAAAGGAGCTTCAAAAAAAGATAAAAATAGGCCTTGACAGGCTCGGTCCCTTGGGGTATATTCCGCAGCCTGTCGTCAAAAGGCGGCAAAATTGGTTCTTGACAAACGGGAAGCCTTTGATTAAGATATAATCCCGAATTAGTCGTTCTTTCAAAATTGAATAGCCGAGCGCATGTTTTGTGGGTCCTATCTCATGGTTGAGAGGGTGAAAGCCCTTCACAATTCAACTGGAGAGTTTGATCCTGGCTCAGAACTAACGCTGGCGGCGTGCCTAACACATGCAAGTCGTACGAGAAAGTCGGCTTCGGCCGATGAGTAAAGTGGCGCACGGGTGAGTAACACGTGGATAACCTACCCTTAAGTCAGGAATAACCTACCGAAAGGTTGGCTAATACCTGATAATACCGGTCCATTCCGGTGGATCGGTCAAAGATGGCCTCTGCTTGCAAGCTGTCGCTTCTGGATGGGTCCGCGTACCATTAGCTTGTTGGTAGGGTAATGGCCTACCAAGGCTGTGATGGTTAGCTGGTCTGAGAGGATGACCAGCCACACTGGAACTGAGACACGGTCCAGACTCCTACGGGAGGCAGCAGTGAGGAATATTGCGCAATGGGGGAAACCCTGACGCAGCGACGCCGCGTGAGTGAGGAAGGCCTTCGGGTCGTAAAGCTCTGTCAGATGGGAAGAAATGGTTGAGCGCTAATACCGCTTATCCTTGACGGTACCATCAGAGGAAGCACCGGCCAACTCCGTGCCAGCAGCCGCGGTAATACGGAGGGTGCAAGCGTTGTTCGGAATTATTGGGCGTAAAGCGCGTGTAGGCGGTAGGATAAGTCAGATGTGAAAGCCCTGGGCTCAACCCAGGAAGTGCATTTGAAACTGTCCTGCTAGAGTGAGGGAGAGGAAAGTGGAATTCCTGGTGTAGAGGTGAAATTCGTAGATATCAGGAGGAACACCGGTGGCGAAGGCGGCTTTCTGGCCCTTCACTGACGCTGAGACGCGAAAGCGTGGGGAGCAAACAGGATTAGATACCCTGGTAGTCCACGCTGTAAACGATGTTCACTAGGTGTTGGGGGTATTGACCCCTTCAGTGCCGTAGCTAACGCATTAAGTGAACCGCCTGGGGAGTACGGTCGCAAGATTAAAACTCAAAGGAATTGACGGGGGCCCGCACAAGCGGTGGAGCATGTGGTTTAATTCGATGCAACGCGCAGAACCTTACCTGGGCTTGACATCCCGAGAACCCTGATGAAAGTCGGGGGTGCCCTTCGGGGAACTCGGAGACAGGTGCTGCATGGCTGTCGTCAGCTCGTGTCGTGAGATGTTGGGTTAAGTCCCGCAACGAGCGCAACCCTTATCTTTAATTGCCAGCATTCAGTTGGGCACTTTAAAGAAACTGCCGGTGTCAAACCGGAGGAAGGTGGGGATGACGTCAAGTCCTCATGGCCTTTATGCCCAGGGCTACACACGTGCTACAATGGGCGGCACAAAGAGCAGCGACTCCGCGAGGGGAAGCAAATCTCAAAAAACCGTTCTCAGTTCGGATTGCAGTCTGCAACTCGACTGCATGAAGTTGGAATCGCTAGTAATCGCGGATCAGCACGCCGCGGTGAATACGTTCCCGGGCCTTGTACACACCGCCCGTCACACCCTGAAAGTTGATTGCACCAGAAGTCGTTGAGCTAACCCTGGAGCTTGCGAAAGGGAGGCAGGCGCCGACGGTGTGGTTGGTAATTGGGGTGAAGTCGTAACAAGGTAGCCGTAGGGGAACCTGTGGCTGGATCACCTCCTTTCTAAG
>JAXGPA010000001.1:0-202500 GCA_040767195.1 Syntrophales bacterium | reverse complement strand
ATCCGATGCCCTGGCCGTCGGAATCTGCCATCTCAATACCCTGAGAGGTTCCAGGCCGTGATTGCCCGGATCACGGGGGTTCTTGTCTCCAAGGATGCGGCCCGTGCCGTCATCGATGTGGGCGGCGTCGGTTATTCCATCCACATTCCCCTGACGACTTTCTACGAACTTCCCGGCGAGGGGGAAACGGTCGTGCTGTATACCCACACCCACGTCCGCCAGGACGACATGGCCCTCTTCGGCTTCCTCAGGGAAAAGGACCGCGACCTTTTCCGTATCGTGATTTCCGTGTCCGGTTTCGGTCCCCGCCTCGCCCTGGGTGTTCTCTCGGGCATCTCGTCGGAAAACCTCTGCGTGGCCATTCGGGAAGGCGACGTCAAAAAACTCCTCAATGTTCCCGGTGTGGGCCGAAAAATGGCGGAAAGACTCATCTTCGAGATGAAGGAAAAAATAGGGAAGATTTCTTTCGGCGACGGCGTCGACGGTCTACGGAGGGAGGAAGAGGCCGGAGAAGTCATCCGCCGCGAAGCCCTGTCGGCCCTGGTGAACCTGGGTTACCGGGCCGCCGTGGCGGAAAAGGCCATTGACAAGGCCTGCCAGGACAGCGATTCCGCCGTTTCCCTGGACCTTCTCCTTAAAAAAACGCTCCGGATACTGGCGGGTTAAGGGGGCTTGGCGATGGTAAAAGCAACCGATGAAAAAAAAATGTCGCGGGACCCTCTCATTTCCTCCTGCATCATCGAAGGGGAAGGGGGGGTAGAGCGGTCGCTCCGTCCCCGGACCCTTTCCGAGTACGTCGGCCAGGAGAAGATCCGGAACAATCTGTCCGTTTTCATCGAGGCGGCCAAAAAGAGAGATGAACCGATCGATCACGTCCTTCTGTACGGACCCCCGGGCCTCGGGAAAACGACCCTGGCCTACATCACCGCCCGGGAGATGGGCGTGGACATCAAGGTGACCTCCGGTCCCGTCATTGAAAGGCCCGGTGACCTGGCGGCCATACTCACCAACCTTCACGATCACGACATCCTCTTCATCGACGAGATTCACCGGCTCCCCCATGTCGTCGAGGAAATCCTCTATCCCGCCATGGAAGACTTTCACATCGACATCATGATCGGTCAGGGTCCGTCGGCCCGATCCATGAAGCTATCCATACCCCGGTTCACCCTTATCGGGGCCACCACCCGGGCCGGTCTTCTCACCTCCCCGCTTCGGGATCGCTTCGGCATGAGTTTCCGCCTCAATTTTTACGATGTGGAAGAGCTTTCGGTGATCGTCGAGCGGTCTGCGAACATCCTCGATGTGTCCATAACCCGGGAAGGGGCGGCGGAAATGGCCCGGCGTTCCCGTGGGACCCCGCGGATCGCGAACCGGCTCCTTCGGAGAATCCGGGATTTTGCCCAGGTCTGGGGCCGGGATGCGGTGGACCGGTCCGTGGTCACGGAGGCCCTGGCCATGCTTGACGTGGATTCCCGGGGGTTCGACGCCATGGACCGGACGATCCTGCTTGCCATCATGGACAAATTCGACGGCGGCCCCGTGGGGATCGACACGCTGGCGGCGGCTATCGGGGAAGAAAAGACAACCCTGGAGGATGTCTACGAGCCGTACCTCGTTCAGGAAGGATACATTCAAAGAACGGCCCGGGGTCGGGTGGCCACGGAGTTGTGCTTCCGTCACTTCGGACGATCGCGGCGGGGAAGCCAGGGGATTCTGTTTCCGGAGGCGACCGCCGCCGGGGATTCCTTTCCTGGGGAACCGGACGAAAAGGAAAAATGAAGCTTCTTCTCCATATCTGCTGTGGTCCCTGCGTCATCTATCCCCTCAAAAGACTCCGGGAAGAGGGGGTCGACGTGACAGGCCTTTACTACAACCCCAACATACACCCTTTCCGGGAATACCGGAAACGCCTTGAAACACTGGTCACTTACGCCCGACAAAAGGACCTGGCATTGATCTTTTCAGGGGACTATCCCCTGGAAGCATTCCTCCGTGCGACCGCCGACGGTGCCGGGGACAGATGCCGAACCTGCTACGCCATGAGATTGGCCGAGACGGCCAGGATAGCCCGGGAGGGAGGGTATGACGCCTTTTCCACGACCATCCTTTACAGCCGCTTTCAGAAGCACGATCTCGTCCGGGAGACGGGGGAAATCCTGTCACGGGAGTGGGAGGTTCCATTTTATTATGAGGACTTTCGAAAAGGATGGAACGAGGGGGTAGCCGCCTCCCGGGATCTGGACATGTACCGGCAGCCTTACTGCGGCTGTGTTTACAGCGAGAAGGAGCGATTCATGAAGAAGGGGTGGCATGAATTCGAATAGGGGGTTCATTCCTTTCTTTCACGTCCCTGTGTCCTGTTTGATACAGTTGCGTCCGCCGGATCGGGATCGGGGAACGCGTGTTGAGAAAAAAAGTTCCTATATAATTGATTATATTGCTGATAAATAACCTCCTCAAAAACGGGTCGGCGGGGACCACGGTGGTACGAAAGTTGCTCTGCTTTAACTTATTACAATAAAAACCGGGGAGAAGGCTTACATGGAGTATCAGAAGACGGTGGCCACTGCCATCCGGTGCCACGGGGTGGGTCTTCACACGGGAAGAAAGATTAACATGACCATCCGGCCCGGCGAGGCCGATTCGGGCGTGGTTTTCCATCGCAGGGACATTTCGAGGAACCCCGTCGTTGAAGCGCGGCTTGAACACGTGTGCGACACGACCCTGGCGACGACCATCGGCTCCAACGGCACAAGAATTTCCACGGTGGAACACCTTCTCTCGGCGTTCCGCGGCGCCGGCGTGGACAACGCCGTCGTTGAAATCGACTGCTGTGAAATTCCCATCATGGACGGGAGTTCCCGGCCGTTCATCAGTCTGCTTAAAAACGCGGGGCTTCGCGGGCAGGACAGGCCCCGGAAATGGATGGTGATAGAGAAACCCGTTTCTGTGACCGACGGGGAAGGCGAAGCCTCTTTTTTGCCCGCCCCGGAGTTCAGGATCACCTATACCATTGAGTTCAACCACCCCCTGGTTAAAAAGCAGACCTACACCATGGTTTTTTCGCCCGAGGCCTATGAGAAATCAATCTCTCCCGCCAGAACATTCGGCTTCCTGAAAGACGTGGAGTATCTTCAGGCCAAGGGGCTTGCCCTCGGCGGCTCCCTGAAGACGGCCGTCGTTCTGGATGATGAGAAAGTCATCAACAAGGAAGGCCTCCGCTTTCCCGACGAATTCGTCCGCCACAAGATCCTGGATGCCGTTGGCGACCTGTTTCTCCTGGGTATGCCCATCCTCGGCCATTTCGTGGCGAAAAAATCGGGGCACAAGCTGAACAACATGCTTTTGGAAAAACTCCTGGCCTCCCGGGACTCCTGGAAAATCCTGGAGAACGGGATGGTTACCGACGGCAGACAGGGGGGCCATGAGGCATTTCCCGGGACCTTTCTCGAGATCGGGTCCCCTCTCTGAGAAGAACACAGGTGTTCTCCCCATCTTTCCCTTTTCAGGCAGACTGAAAAAACGAGAATAACGGTGAAGTCCGCCTGCTCCCGTCAAGATTGCCCTTGCTTTTTGTCCCTCCTTCTCTTAGGATATCGGCAAATTAGAGATTGATGAACGGATCGGGTCCTGGCCTCATGAGACAGTGATCCGTCGGGGGTCCCGGAAAGACCCCGAGCCCTGTTCAGGGAAGAAACGATTTGAGACGTTTTTCCGTTTTTTTTATTCTCGTCGCGGTCCTTGCAGCCAGTCTCTCTCCCGGTCGCGCCTTCGGTGACAAGGCTGTCATATCGGACCTTCTTCTGACGAACACGCCGGAACACCTCCTTGTGTATTTCCGCCTGAAAGGCTGTTTCACGAAGAAGATGGAGGAAGCCATTCTCGCCGGCATTCCCACTACCTTCACATCCTATGTCGAACTCAAGCGGGTCAGGGGCTTCTGGTTCGACAAGGAAATAGCGTCCGTGGAAGTGAAGCACACGATCAAGTACGATGCCGTGAAGAAACTATTTTTCGTAACCTTTCAGAAAGACGGAAATGAAGAGGAAGTGCACCAGCTGACAAGCTTCTCGGAGGCCAGGGATGCCATGTCCGATGTCAACGGGATCGTCCTCGCTTCCCTGGGGGTGATGGAAAGGGGCGCCCGTTACTATGTCCGCGTCAAATCGCGGATGGACCGCTTCCGTCTCCCTCTTCACATGGAATATGTTTTTTTCTTCGTATCCCTCTGGGATTTCGAAACCCCCTGGCTGCGAGAGGATTTCACATACTGACACATGGAAACGGGCGCCCGGAACACAACACAGGAAGACCGCGAAAGAAGGCGCAGGAGACGGGAAGGGATCATTGCCGTTGTCGTCATCGCGGTCATTCTTCTTCTCACCTATACGGAAAGCCACCTGGCCAGGGTGGAGAAAATCGTTCCCTTTTCAAACGAAGTTCTCATTTTCGGCCTCATCAACATCAATTTCATTCTCATACTCCTTCTCATCTTTCTCATCGTCCGAAACATCGTCAAAGTCGTTTTCGACAGGCGGAAGGGGATTCTCGGCTCGCGGCTCAGCACCAAGCTGGTTCTTGCCTTCGTAAGCCTGTCCCTCATTCCGACCATCGTTCTGTTTCTCGTGGCCATAAAGTTCCTGTCCTACAGCATCGACCGGTGGTTCAACGTCAAAATCGCCGGTGCCTTGAGCAGTTCCCTGGAAATCGCCCAGGACTATTACCAGGACGTTTCAGACACCGCCAGGGGATACGCGCGGCAGTTCGGCTCCGAGATTACGACGAACCGTCTCTATGAAGAAGACCGTCGTTCGTACCTGGACGCCCTGGTGAAAAACCGCCAGTCCCTGAATCCCATTGATTGTGTGGAAATCTATTTTGAGCCGGGAAAGCGGGAACTTATTTTTCGAACACCGGGCTATCCCGAGATATCAATACTCAAATCGAAGCCCAAGGCTCTCGGCGATGTTTACAAGGGAAAAGACTTTTCCATGGTCGAATCGATGGGTTCAGGGGACCTCATCAGCGGTTTTGCCCCCGTCTTTTCCGCGTTCAACCCCAGTGAAATTATCGGGGCCGTCATTGTGAGTTACTTCATCCCCAAGGATCTTGTGGACAAGATGACCATCATCGCCAGGACCTCGGAAGAATACAAACAATTCGCCCTGCTGAAGAATCCCATCAAAATCAGCTACACGGTCATCCTTTTCATCGTAACGCTCCTCATTATCTTTTCCGCCACCTGGTTCGGCATTTACCTGGCCCGGGGGATCACCATGCCTATCCAGGACCTTGCCGAGGCGACGAAGGAGGTTGCCCGGGGAAACCTGAACCATCACATCGATGTCCTCGCCGATGATGAAATCGGGATTCTTGTCGATTCGTTCAACCGTATGACCAGGGATCTTTCAACGAGCAGCGCGAGCCTCAGGGCGGCCAACCTGGACCTGGATCAGCGCCGAAAGTACATGGAAACGATTCTTCGGAACGTTTCCGCAGGGGTCGTTTCCATAGACCGCAACGGCGCTATCACGACGATCAACCGGGCGGCGGAACGGATGCTCGGGATCAAGACGGACAAGGTCCTCTTTCGAAAGTACGAGGAAGTTCTCAAAGGGGAATACCTGGAAATGGCCCTGCCCTTTTTGAAAGAACTGAATGACGGCGGCCTGGACAGCCTGGAGAAACAGCTTCAGATCACCGTCAAGGATCGGATCATGACGGTTCTCGTGGCCATGACGGTTCTCAGGGACGACGATCTCAATTATGTGGGTCTCGTGGTTGTTTTCGAGGACCTGACGGAACTGCAGAAGGCGGAGCGGGCGGCCGCCTGGCGGGAAATCGCCCGTAGAATGGCCCACGAGATTAAAAATCCTTTGACACCCATCCAGCTTTGTGCTGAAAGGCTTCAGAGACGTTACGGAGAGTCGGTGGCCGAGGCTGATCGGGACGTTTTCAGTGAGTGCACGAAAACCATCATCAACCAGGTAGCGGCCTTGAAGAACCTGGTCAATGAATTTTCGCGGTTCGCCCGGATGCCCGTTACGCATCCCGAGCCCAATGATCTCAACGGCGTTATCCGTGAAACCCTTGCGCTCTATCAGGACTCCCACAAGGGAGTGGCTTTTCGCTTCCACGAGGATGAATCTCTGCCCGTTTTCAGCTTCGACGGGGAGCAGATCCGGAGGATCATGGTCAATCTCCTGGACAATGCCGTTGAAGCGATCCAGTCCTCCCGGCGGGAGGGAACGGTGGCTGTGAAGACGTCCCAGCTGGCGGGAGAAGACAAGGTCCTGGTGGAGGTGTCCGATGACGGCCCCGGGATATCCCCCACGGACAGGCTCCGCATGTTCGAACCTTATTTTTCCACAAAAAAATCAGGGACCGGCCTGGGGCTCGCCATCGTGGATTCCATCATCCGGGATCACGGGGGAACGGTGACTGTCCGGGACAATCCCTTGAAAGGAATGACCATCGCCTTCAAACTTCCCATCCCCGAAAAGATCGCAAGAGCTGAGGCATGAGACACAAGTCCATTCTTGTCGTTGACGACGAAGAGAGCATCTGTCTTTCCCTGAAGGGAATTCTTGCCGACGAGGGCTATGATGTCATGACCGCCGGGAGCGGAGAGGAATGTCTCCAGATCATCGAGGACGAACTGCCCGACCTGATTCTGCTGGACATCTGGCTTCCCGGCATGGACGGCGTCGATGTCCTGAAAGTCGTCAAATCCCGGTATCCCCAGATCCAGGTCATCATGATGTCCGGTCATGGAACCATTGAATCGGCGGTGAAGTCGACAAAGCTGGGCGCCTTCGATTTTGTGGAAAAACCCCTGTCTCTCGAGAAGATTGTTCTCATTGTCGGTCACGCCCTGGAAATGGCCCGCCTGGAGGAGGAAAACAGGCTCCTGAAAAGAAAGATCCAGCATGATTATGAACTGACGGGGAGCAGCCGGGAGATCGATGAACTCCGTGAAATGATACAGATTATTGCCCCGACGAATGCCTGGGTTCTCATCATGGGTGAGAACGGCACGGGGAAGGAGCTTGTGGCCCGGTCCATTCACAGGAAGAGCCGGAGGGCCGACGCCCCCTTCGTGGAGGTCAACTGCGCCGCCATCCCGGAGGAATTGATCGAAAGCGAACTTTTCGGACACGAAAAAGGGTCTTTTACCGGTGCGACGGGGAAAAAACGGGGGAAGTTCGAAATGGCCGACGGCGGGACCATGTTTCTCGACGAAGTGGCTGACATGAGCCTCAAGGCCCAGGCGAAAATTCTCCGGATACTCCAGGAGAAAAAGCTGGAGAGGGTCGGCGGGGCCCGTTACATAGACGTGGATGTTCGCGTCCTGGCGGCGACAAACAAGGACCTGGAAAAAGAAATGGAGGAAGGCCGGTTCCGCCAGGATCTCTATTACCGTCTCCACGTCATACCCCTTTATATCCCTGCTTTGAGAACGCGGAAAGAGGATATCGCGCCCCTGGTTCAACGATTCCTGAAGGAGTTTTCCGCAAAGGAGGGTATTCCCGAAAAATACATGACCGAAGGAGCCATCGAGCTTTTCAAGAAACATGACTGGCCGGGAAACGTCCGGGAACTGAAAAACATCGTCGAGCGACTGGTCATCATGACACCCGCCGATCTGATAACGGAGGATGACATCCCCCCCCTGGGAGAGAAACACCTGCCGTCCGCCGAGAGTGCGTCGAACCCCTCCGGGTCCTTGAGGGAAGCGAAGGCCGATTTTGAAAAAACGTACATCCTTCGAAAGCTCGAGGAAAACGACTGGAACATCTCGAGAACGGCGAAGACTCTCGGACTGGAGCGGAGCAACCTGCACCGTAAAATCCGCAGTTACGGGATTGACGTCAAAAAGGAAGATGCCGGCGGATAGGCCGTGAAGGTCATGATTTTCTCTCCAGGGAGAACATGTCCATGTTCGAGGGAAGAAAGAGAAGACCCAGTGAGAAAATGACGGCCATGCTGATGAAATGATTCAGAACGGCATAGGTCAGGGCTTCCGTTCTCGAAATGCCGAAAAGCGTCAGGCCGAGAACACAGAAAAAATGCCAGTTTCCGACGAACCCGGGCGCAGCGGGGAGTGTGATACCGACGATGATCATGGCCAGAAGGGCATAAGCGGCCGACAGGGGCAGGGCTATGTCCAGGGCCAGAAAAAGAGCATAGAGGGCCAGGGCGTTCACCGACCAGATGACCAGAGACAGGATGGCGAGATAGAAAATAAGCCCTTTTTTCCGGAAGGCGGTCAAACCGTCCACGAGCTGTCCCGTCCATGTTCGAAGCTTCCCGGCCTGTTTTTCCGGAAGCCTGTTTATCCAGCCAAGCAGGACCCGGCGGGGAGCCTTCGCTTTCAGAACGGCGAGGAAAACGACGACGGAAAGAGCCATGGCGGTGAAGAAAAGGGCGCTTCCCCGGATCATCCAGGAAGGTATGGGGAAGAAAAAAACGGCGATGGAAAGAACGAGAAGAATGGAAAGAACGTCGAGCACTCTCTCGACGATGATCGATCCGATGCCCGACGACAAGGGAAGATTCGTTCTGCGGCTGATCAGATAAGGTCTGGCCAGCTCGCCGATCCGGGCGGGAACGGCGGCGATGGCCAGGAACCCGACGCTGGTGACAGAAAAGAGCGTCAGGGAAGCCACCGGCGTCAGGGGTTTCAGGATGACGCCCCACCGGTAGGATCTCAAGACCTGCATGACGAGAAGGAGACCGGCGGACAGGAAGAGGAACCCTCTTTTCGCGTTTTTCACGCCTTCCAGAACCTCCCCGTAATGGACGTCCTTCAATGCGAAAAACCCGAAGACAATGCCAAGGAGGATTCCCGGAAGGAGTTTTTTCCACATGTCAGGAAAAGCGGCTTTTAAGAACCGTCCGCCAGAAAACGGGAAATCTTGTCGTGAAGAAACTGGGAGGATTGCTCGCTTCCGAGAACACCCACACGGATCGCCACGGTGGTGGCGTTGACGGCTTTGTATTTCACGAAAAACCGGACTCTCTCCCCGTCAATGGTGGCTTCGATGGTTCCTTCGCTGATCTCTCTCGAAGGCACCACGTCGGTGCCCTTCATGGCGGCGATTACCTTTTCAGTGGCCTTCCAGACCCGTTCGAAGGAATAGGGGTAATCGGTCTTCATCTCTCCGTTCACATACAGGTAGGTTCCCGTCCCCGCCGTGACAGCGGCGGCACCAGCGCCCAGAGCGGCACAGCCGGACAGCCAGGCCGCCAGCATGAGAATGAAGATCAGGCCCGTTCTACTTTTTTCCATGTTGCCTCCTGTCCCGTATCACCGTTGACATGGTCGTTAAACGGCCGCTTCCTTATCCGGCAAGGGGCCCATGCCGGGGTCTTTGGCCTTTTCCGATGGACCGTACTATAAAAGATGTTGGTCCCCATGTCCATGGTTTTTACGGCTTTCCATCCCCTTCGATTTCCGTGCAGGGCTTCAGGTCAAGGATCGGTGTCCCGTCCAGCATGTCGATGCCACGGACGCGCAGGGTTGTTCCTTTTTTTTCGAGGACATGAACGATGGAAAGGCCGATGGCATTCGGGCGAATGGGAGAGCACAAATTGAAAACACCCCGTTTCTTGCGTTGCCGGTCCCCCCGGGGATACTGCTTCAGGTAGGCCGGGGAAAACTTTTCACTCTTGTGGAACCAGAAAAGGACGACGATTCGATCACCCGGCGAGATCCCCTCCAGGCCGTCCCGGTAGGCTTCGTCAATGACCAGTTCCCCTTCGACCTGGGAAATGGAGAAATGTTTCGGGATCTGCCGGGCCTCCGTCCGGACGAAACCGACAGGCTGCATGATGACTTTCATGGTTCGCCGTTTCTTGTCCTCCAGCCGTCCCTGTATCGAGCCGATTTTAAAAAAAGAGGGGGTGCACCTTTTTGACTCTTCCAAGGCGCGGGTTAAGCGTTCCTGCGTAAAGGGGTCTGGATGTTTGCTGAGCGTTGCTCTTCGCGACGGCCAGTAAAACGCTATTCATCTTTGACGGCTCTGTCAAGACAATTTCCGTTGCCCCTGGAAGGGGAGAGCGGGTTGACAGGCCGGGGATCTTTATCTAAAATGGCTTTCCGAAAGTTGTCGAAAGTTCTTTCCATTTCATCGAGAGGCTGAAAGAGGGAACCATTTTCATCCAGGGATGATCCCACGGTGCTCCCATTTCCGAGGCCGTCTGCAGAAAAGTGAGGGGAAATATGTTTCAAAATCTGCTTTTTCAAAAAGAGGAAAATGTCACGACGATCACGCTGAATCGCCCCAAATCTCTCAATGCCCTGGATTCGGAACATCTCGCCGAGCTGGTTCACGCTCTTGAGATGGCGGCCGACGATGATGAAACGCGCGCCGTCGTGATCACCGGATCGGGCAGGGCTTTCTGTTCCGGCGGGGACCTTGCGGCCTTCCGGGAATCCATGGATCGGGATCCCGCCGATCCCCTGCGGCAGGTCATCAAGCTTCTGAATGTCGCGATCATCAACATCCGGAACATGCCGAAGCCGGTGATCGCCGCCATCAACGGCGCCACGGGAGGCGGGGGGCTCAGTCTCGCCGCTTCCTGCGACCTCAGGATCTGCGCCTCTTCCGCCAAGTTCCGCCAGGCATACACCAGCGTGGCTCTCGTTCCCGACGGGGCCTGGGGACTCCTCCTCCCTCTTCTCGTCGGTTTCGGCAAGGCGTCCGAGCTGATTTTCCTGGACCCCGTTTTTGACGCTCGAGAGGCCCTGGACTGGGGTTTCGTGAACCTCGTGGTAGCCGACGAGCTTCTCGAGGCGGAGACGAAAAAGCTGGCCGAACGGCTGGCCGCAGGGCCGACGAAGGCTTTCGCCATTGCCAAGGACAACCTGAATCACTCCATGATGGATCTTCTGGAGAGGCAGCTCGAGAGGGAACGGGCCGGCATGGTGCAGGCAGGGAAAACCCGGGACTACCGGGAGGGTTCGGCGGCTTTCTTCGAGAAGAGAAAACCCCGGTTCGAGGGCCAATAGAGCGCTGGAGCTAAAGAGAGAGGGCTTATGCAGTTTCTGGTCACGGCTTATGATGGCAGGGACGAAGGGGCGGCGGAACGGAGAGCGAAAGCCCGGCCGGCTCACCTGGAGAATGTGAAAAGGATGAGGGAGCTTGGTCACTTCCTTCACGGGGGAGCCATTCTCGATGATGAAGGGGGAATGATCGGATCGGTCATTTTCATGGATTTCCCGTCCCGGCAGGATCTGGAAGATTGGCTCAGGGCCGACCCATACGTAACCGGCGGCGTGTGGCGGGAAATCGATGTGAAACCCTTGCGGCTGGTGAGCTTGTAACCTTGCCCGGCGGTATTGCGGCCAGGGTTCCGCCGCTTTTCATAAAGCCGAGAAAAACGCTCTCGAGGACCTATGGAGGCTGTTGCGAAGCCCGGCTTTCATGGGTCATACTGTTCTTTGATCCATGACTGGTATTCACCCGTTTGGATTCTCTCGACCCAACGGGGATGATCGAGATACCACTGGATGGTTTTTCCCAGCCCCGTGAGGAAAGACTCCCGGGGTGTCCAGCCGAGATTCTTCTGGATCTTCGTGGCGTCGATGGCGTACCGCCTGTCATGGCCCGGCCGGTCCTTGACAAAAGAGATGAGACGCCGGCGGGGGCCCCCATTCAGGAGGCCGACCCGATCATCGAGGATATCGCAGATCATCTCGACGATGGCGATGTTTTCCATCTCCATGTTTCCCCCGATGTTGTAGGTCTGCCCTTTTTTGCCCGATTGCATGATCCTCCAGACGGCGTCGCAGTGGTCCTCCACGTAGAGCCAGTCCCTGACGTTTTTGCCGTCACCGTAAACGGGGAGAGCCTTGCCCCGGAGGGCGTAGAGAATCATGAGAGGGATGAGCTTTTCCGGAAACTGGTAGGGACCGTAATTGTTGGAACAGTTCGAGATCGTCACGGGAACCCCGAATGTCCTGTAATAGGCCCGGACCAGGTGGTCCGAGGAAGCCTTGGAGGCCGAGTAGGGGCTGCTGGGGCGGTAGGGTGTGCTTTCCCGGAAATAGCCCCGTTTCCCCAGGCTCCCGTAAACCTCGTCGGTGCTGACGTGGTGGAAGAGGACAAAACGGTCCGGGACGGCCCGGGCGATTTCCAGCAGGTTGTAAGTACCGATGATATTGGTGTGAACAAAGGCTCCCGGCCGCTTGATGGATCGATCCACGTGGGATTCGGCGGCAAAATGACAGACACCGTCGGCCTCGTATTTTTCAAAGATCTCTTTCAAGCCCTCGAAGTCGCAGATGTCCGCCCGTTCAAAAACGTAGCGGTCGGGATACCTGGCGGGAATGTCGATCAGGTTTTCCGGGTTTCCCGCATAGGTCAGCCTGTCCACATTGATGATCCTGTCCGGGCAATCGGGCCTATCCAGGAGGTACCGGATGAAATTGCTGCCGATAAAACCGCATCCGCCCGTTACCAAAAGGTTCTTTATCTTCATGATTCGCTCTCTTCTGTGGCTGTTTTTTTCGCATGTCTCTTATCTTTCCCGGAAAATGATGTCAACGAAATATTAAAGGCACCGAGTCCTTCCCTGTTTCACCTTGACAGCATCGGGCTTTTTTCATAATGATGAAAAATAATTGGTTGTCACAGCCGACGCATGCCTTCCTGGGGCCTTTTGTTCAGCCGTGGAAACGCTGATAAAGGCCCCCTGGAAACCCACATACATCCGTTTCCTATGGGGCTGTTCAAAGATTCGTCACTCAGGTGAGACATGGAAAAAGAAACGAGGGGCGACATGTCTGGCGGGAAGGGGACCCTGTGGATGGTCGTCATCTTTCTCCTGGTAGTGGGGGGCGGGTTTCTGGCCGTCAACTGGAATGAAGTCCAGGAGAGGGGACATCGTTTCATCGAAACGGGCAACCCTCTTTCCCTGCTCCAGGAAAAAGATTCCGGGGAAAGGGAAGGGACGACCCACGACGGTGTCTTTAGAAAAAAGATCAGCGAAGGGCTGTTGAAAGAAAACGGTGCCTTCAGAGGGAAAGGCCCTCAGGGGGCGGGCGCCCCCCGGGACGGCGATTTATACGGGGCCCTTCAAAAGGAAGTCATTCTTTTCTGCGACTATCTGGATCACCAGCCCTACGTGGAATCCTATCGTCTGGAAGGCGGCGTTTACGATACCCTTCTCTGGGCGATCACCCTGCTTTCCCGGAATCCGCCCGTCATATCCGGGGAGACGAGGGATGTGTACATCCTGATGAAGAACACTGCCCACTTTTACCGGGAATTGAAGGGAAAGAGAATCGCCCTCGCCAAGGCTGTTCTGAACGAGGAAAAGGAGGCCACGGAGCCCCTCTTCGAGCTTTTATACGAATGGATCATGGCGGGCGTTCAGGAGAGAAACCCTGAAATCCGAACGTCCCTCAAGGATCTTTACATCTATTCCTCTTTTTTTCTCGAAACCCTCGGTGGGAAGGCCTACCTGGCCCGCCGGGATTCCCGGACGCGAATCCTCGTCAAGTATTATTCCATTCTGATTCTCGACGAGGCCGACAGGAAAGGACTGAATCGATACGGAATCGACATCCTTCCCCAGGCGGCCCTCCTCATGGACGACATCTCCAACCAGAAGGGCCTGGAATATCGTGACCGGTATCTGGGAACATTGAAGAAAATAGAGGAAACACACAAATCGAGACGAAGCTGAAAACGGTCGTTCGACCGGTCAAGGGCTTTTCACTTCCCCGCCCCCCAGCTTTTCAGCGGCTGGCCCGTGCTTTCCAAAGTTTTCGGGGGGAACAGGGCACTCCTTCAAAAGATCCCGTCAGATCTGAAACCTGGACAGGATTCCCTTGTGGCGGCGATACCACAGGGCCGGGAACAGGCGGTACAGGACTCGCGAGAAGATTCCGATGTATTCCTTTTCCCTCTGGTCGAACTGACAGGCCTGGATGATCCGCTCCTCGATCTCATCTTTTTTCCGGATTTCGTTGAATATCTTGAAAGCGCAGTGGAAGAGGGGACTGTACATGTTTTTTCGTTCCAGGTAGAGGTGAACGTTTCGGATGGTGTTCGGCCCTTCCGGCGTGCCGTCGATTTTTTCCAGCACCTTCATGTGGGTTTCCACGGGGTTCCCCGTGTAGTTCTCGTAATACAGGACGCCGTACCGGTAATTCTTGCTGGCGTCCGACGACAGGGTGACATACATATCCCCGACGCCCGCCTGGCTGTAAAAAGACTGGAAACTGCCCCCGAGAATTTTGGAGAGCGACCGGATTTCCACGCCGGACCTTGCGAAGAGCGTTCCAGGAATGGAATTGCCCAGGTGGATGCCCTGAAAAACGCCCTTGAGATTGGCCACGATATTTTTCAGGGCCCCGCAGGCTTCCACGCCGATCATGTCGAAATTGTAAAAAGCGGCCAGTTCCCTCCGGTTCAGTTCGATCAGCTCTTTTTTCACGGTCCGGGCCGTCTTCTTGTTTCCCGCGATGGTGACACAGACGGGTTTCCCCAGGGCGATGTCGACATCGAAAAAAGGTCCCCCGATGCACAGAAGCTCATATTTGTGCGGAATGTCGAACAGGTGGTTCTGAATGACCTGGGACGGGGTGACGAGGGACTTTGTCTTTTCATCGGAGGCGAGGCCCTTGATGGGGGAGATGAGGAGGGTCGGTTTTTTTTTCTGTGCCATGAGCGGCTTCAGATAGGTGAGCACATCGGGCAGTCGCTGCATGGTGACGGAGAGGACGACCGTGTCGTTTTCCTCCACGATCTTTTCCAGGTCGTTCGTCGCCTGAACGTTATTCGGGAGCCTGGGGACCTTTTCAAGGGTCCCCGAAAGCCTGGCCAGGTCTTTCGTGAGATGACGGGGGTTGAGGCGGGTCTCGTTGAGTTCGCGACAGAAATCCGCATTGTGGTAATACAGGGCCACCTCCTTGCCGTCCCGGGCGAATTTATAGGACAGGGCCGTTCCCAGGCGCCCCGGTCCGACGATGGCTACCCGTTCAAGTGTCAGGTCTCTCATGAATGCGTTATCCGTTACGTCTTTAAACCCCGTTTCCCCGGGTTTTCGTGTAAACGGGCCGATATCCCGGGGACGACGCCCTCCTTACCGTTCGGGGGGACAGGCTGAACTATAGGGAGAAACTCCCGGTCCTGTCAACGGGAAATATCACGCCGGGACTTTTCCGGGTGTTTCATTCATGAGAGCCGCCAGTTCCGCGCCCTCGATTTTTTCCCGTTCCAGGAGCATCGCGGCGCCCCGCACCAGGATGTCTTTTTTCTCCTTCAGTATTTCCCGGGCCCGTTCGAATTCCCCCGATATGATCGCCTGAATTTCGGCATCGATAATTTCAGCGGTGGCGTCGCTGTATTCCTGTTTTTCGAGGAAACTCGAAGGCAGGAAGGCCTGTTTCTTTTCCTCGGAGAAGTAGACCTGGCCCAGGCGGGTGCTCATCCCGTATTCCTTCACCATGCTCCGGGCGATGTCCGTGGCCCGGGCCAGATCGTTGTGGGCGCCCGTGGAGACGTCCCCGAAGACGATTTCTTCGGCCGCGCGGCCGCCGAGAAGCGTGGCGATCCGGTTGAGAAGCTCCGTCCGGCTCATGAGAAACCGGTCTTCCGTGGGGACCTGCATGGTGTATCCCAGGGCGGCGATGCCCCGGGGGATGATGGAAATCTTGTGAACCGGGTCCGTCCCCGGCAGGGAAAGGGCGACGAGAGCGTGACCCACCTCGTGATGGGCGACTGTTTCCCTTTCACGCTTGTTGATCAGGCGGTTTTTCTTTTCCAGCCCGGCGATGAGCCGTTCCACCGCTTCTTCGAAATCGGCCATGCCAACGGTTTTCCGGCCCCGCCGGACGGCCAGGAGGGCCGCCTCGTTGACCAGGTTGGCCAGGTCGGCGCCCACCATGCCCGGGGTCATGTCGGCGATTTTTTCCACCGTCAGGTCAGGATCGGCTTTGATGTTGCGTAGATGGACCTTGAGGATTTCAAGGCGGCCCTGCTTGTCCGGGCGGTCCACGAGGACGTGGCGGTCGAACCTCCCCGGTCTCAGAAGGGCCGGATCGAGAATTTCGGGGCGGTTTGTCGCCGCCATGAGAATGACGCCCGCCTTGGGGTCAAATCCGTCCATCTCCACGAGAAGCTGGTTCAGGGTCTGCTCCCGTTCATCGTGGCCTCCCATGCCGCTGAAACCCCTGGCTTTTCCCAGGGCATCCAGTTCATCGATGAAAATGATGCAGGGGGCCTTCTCCTTGGCCTGAACAAAAAGATCCCGCACCCGGGCCGCCCCGAGGCCGACGAACATTTCGACGAATTCGGACCCGCTCAGGCTGAAAAAAGGGACGCCGCTCTCTCCGGCGACGGCCCTGGCGAGGAGGGTCTTCCCCGTTCCTGGAGGACCGACGAGGAGAATGCCTTTCGGGATCTTTCCCCCCAGCTCGGTGAATTTACCGGGCTCCTTCAGGAATGCGACCACTTCCACCAGTTCCTGTTTGGCTTCGTCAACACCGGCCACATCCCTGAAGGTGACGTTCAGCTCGTCTTCCATGTAGATTTTCGCCTTGTTCTTGCCCAGGGTCATGAATCCCGCCTGCTGTCCCGTCAGCCGCTTCATCATGAAGTACCAGATGGCGACGAAAATGAGGATGGGCAAGACCCAGGAGAGGATGTCCCGGATAAAGGTCGACTGGATCTGTCCCTTGAAGGTGATGTGGTACTGTTCCAGGAGATCGGAGAGATCGGGGTCCACCCGGACGGTCCGGAATTCCTGTTCCCCCTTCTCCGTCGTCATGGTGCCCTGGATCTGGTTTTCCGTGATGGCCACCTCCGTGACCTTGCCGTCCTTCACCAGCTTGAGAAACTGGCTGTAAGGGATCGTTTGCACGGCCATCATGGTGGCGATGTAGTTCTGGATGATGAGGACGAGCCAGAAAGCCAGAAGGATGTACCAGATGGAAAATTTATGGTGTTTCTCCATGGGATTCCTGCGCCTCTCTTTTTGAGTTTATCGCCTTGTGAGCGCCACCTGCAATATAATGCCCCGTTCCGTCAAAATCAAACCGACCGGGATCATTTTTTTGGAATCCTGCGGCCAGGACAAGGACAAAAAAGCGTTTCATGTTGCCATCTCCCGAAGCGGGTATTCGAATTCCCCTTTGAACTCTTCTCACAAAAGGATGAAAAAAACAATTTGGAAAGGGCTGCCCGTTCCTCTATATTTCGATTCCCATGAAATGCCTGACGAGATACCCGATGCCGAAACTGAGCGCCGCCACGCCGAGGCTGATGGCCGCCATCTCGAAAAAACGGCTCCAGAAGGGCAGGTCTTTCGCGACGGACGTGTAATAGGAAAAGACGACAATGACGAGGAGCCCGCTGAGGAGCGTCAGGCCCAGGGCGGCCATGTAATGGCTGAGGATGAAAAAAGGGAGAACGAGGAGGAAGACCGTCGCCATGTAGGCGGCGCCCGTGTAGAAACTGGCCTTCACGGGATGACGGCCGTTTCCTTCCGATTTGGTCGACAGGTATTCCGAGGCGGCCATGGACAGGGATGCGGCGATTCCGGTTATGAGACCCATCATGGCTGTCAACCGGGTGTTCTGGAGTGCCAGGGTGAATCCCGCGAGCGCCCCGGTCAGCTCGACGAGGGCGTCATTCAGCCCGAGGACGATGGAACCGACGTACCGGAGTCGTTCTTCGTCGATGAGTTCAACAAGCATTTTTTCGTGGTCGCCTTCTTCCTCGGCGATTCTGCTCGCCTCCGGGATGATGGATGCCAGGTCATGGTAGTTGTTTTGTGCCCTGTCTTCCCCCTTTTCCATGAGCTTGATTCCGAAGGTGATCCCGAAGACAAGGGAGATGATGTAAAAGAACCAGAGCTTGAACCCGGACGCCTTCACATCCGTTCCCGTGATTCCCTTCCAGAACCGGTAGTGGGCCAGTTCGTCCTGGGCCAGCTTTTTCAGGACATCCCGGCTTTCGGGGTTTTTCACCGCATTGGACAGTTTCAGGTAAAAAAAGTGTTCCGTCAGCTCGTTTCGCTGTGCCGCCAAAATTTTTTTTCTTGTTTCCGGGCTGAGTTCTGTTTTCAAGGCGATCCCCTCCCTTCCCGTATCAGGTTTTTCTGAAGGTGACATAACGTTCCTTGCAGGCCCGGTTCTTTCCGTCGAATCGGATTCCTTCCAAGGCCGGGAGCGTTCGTTTCATTTCCCGGTTCCCCTGCGTCCCGCCGTAATGCCTTTGATTCAGACGGGCTTTTTGAAATATTCCTGCGATTACCGCTTTGCTTCCTGCGCCATTTGCATGCCTGCTGTTTCAATAGATATGTGTTTTTTATCGGTCCGTCAATCCGCCGGGCACTTTAACCGCCCGATTGAAACGTTCTTATGAAAAGGGAAAAAGATATTTCCACGCCTCACCGCCCGCCGGACAACCCGGTCCGGTTGTATGGCTTTGCCGCGATTCCCGTCGGTTGCGCCGGTCTTCTCCCCGGTTTCGTGTTGACACGGAAAAAGCCCGCCATTATACTCATCTTGTAAAAGCAAGGGGTTACCGTGGAAGTGTTCCCCTCTCGGGGCAGGTGGAAAGAAACGGACGTTTAATGGAGAAAGGAGAAAGGGCGATGAAAACCGCGAGGCGTTCGGTTAAAAAGCGGGCGTCGAAATGCCCGGCGACGGTGTTTGTGAACCAGTTTACCGACGGGATTCTCGATCCCGGAAAACCCATGCTGGGGCCTGTCCGGGACGGCGGCCATATCGTGGCGAACACGGTGCCGGGCTGCTGGGGACCGATGATCACGCCGGAAATCAAGGGAGGACACGAGGTGACAAGGCCTGTGGCCGTGGAGGGCGCGGAGCCGGGGGACGCCGTCGTCATCCGGATCAAAAACATAACGGTGACGTCCCTGGCCGCCGCTTCCGGCAACGACACCGTCGTCTCGGCGGACCGTTTCGTCGGGGACCCCTACGTGGCCCGCCGCTGTCCTCACTGTGACACCATGCATCCCAAAACGATCGTCAAGGGCATCGGACGGAAAGCGGTCCGCTGCGCCGCCTGCGGGGAGGAAATTTCCCCGTTCACCTTCACCAGCGGCTACACGATGGTTTTTGACGGCAATTACACCCTCGGCCTGACCCTGGACCGCAAGGGGGCGGAAAAAATCGCCCGTCAGGCCGGCCACTTTTCATCGCTTCCCGAACATTCCGTACAGCACCCGATCCTCACGTTCGCTCCCCACGACCTGGTGGGGATTGTCGCCCGTCTTCGGCCCTTCATGGGACAGCTGGGGACCACCCCTGCCGTTCCCATCCCGGACTCCCACAATGCGGGGGATTTCGGGTCTTTCCTGATCAATGCCCCCCATGATTACGGCCTCACCGCCGAGGAGCTGGAAAAACGCACGGACGGTCACATGGATATCGATGCCGTCCGGGCCGGCGCCATCCTGGTCTGCCCGGTGAAAGTGCCGGGAGGCGGCGTCTACATGGGCGACATGCACGCCCTTCAGGGAGACGGTGAAATCGCCGGTCACACCGTCGATGTTGCCGGCACGATCACGGTGCAGGTCCACCTGGTCAAGGGGTTGAAACTGGAGGGCCCCGTTCTTTTCCCGATCCTCGAGGATCTGCCCTTCCTGGCACGGCCCCTGTCCGGGAAGGAGAGGAAAGAGGCGGAGCGCCTGGCCCGGATGTGGGGACTGGATGTCCTGGAAGAGACGGTTCCCGTTTCCGTCATCGGCACGGGGGCAAATCTGAATGCCGCGACCGACAACGGCCTGGCCCGGGCGGCGAAGCTTTTCAAAATGCCCCTTCCCGAGGTCCTGAACCGGGCCACCGTAACGGGGGCCATCGAAATCGGCCGCCATCCCGGGGTTGTCCAGGTCACGTTCCGGGTTCCTTTGGACCGCCTGGAGCACCTGGGGCTGCTTCCTTTTGCCGAGGATCAGTACGGGGTGGCCGGAACCTGACGGCACCGGCGCCTTTTGTTTTCACCGGTCTGGACTGCGGGAAGAACCCTTTTCGAAGATGCGGTCCCGGACCCGCTTTTCACACCGGGCCGGGACCGCACCTTGATAGTGTTTCCGCTGTCACTCCCCCGGCTGTCAATTCCTCTTCAGCATGATGAGCCGGGGCGGAAGGGTGAGCGTTGAGTCGGGGCCGCGCTGGGTTCCCCTGTGTATGTAAAGGCGTTGAATGAGCTTGAAGAAATCGGACACGGGGATGACGTCTTCGGAAACGGAAAAACAGTTCCCGTCGGTGAGGTCGTCGAGGCCTGAGCAGTCCCGGGTCAGGTAATACACGTAGAGCTTGTCCGTGTTGTTCACCGTGCCGGCATACCGGCTCGCGGTATTTTTGAGAATACCGTTTTCAATGTTCTCGATCCCTTCCAGCATGGCGCTTTCGTTGACGGAAAGGCCCACATAGACGGCGTTTCCCGTTTCCGTGCCGAGCGTGCCGGCGACGGCGTAGATCTCTCCGGCGTCGAGGCCCAGGTTGAACGTCGCCTGGTAGGTCGTGTCCTGGGTGTCGCCGAGGCAGTTCATTCCGATTTCCGTGCAGGCGGGCCCCACGAGATTGACGGGAGGCCGCTGCATGTCGATGAAGGTGAAGGAGCGGTCGGAGCAGTCGCTCTCCGAGCAGGGCTGGCCCCAGGTCCTGTTGATTTCGACGACCAGGTCGGTGAGGTCCTTTTCCAGCCCGGCCTCGGGTTTCGCCGTTCTGGTATCGATGACGACAGGGGGATAAGAAACGGCGGCGCGGTCGCTCCGGGCATCCCTGACGCGAAGGGCGACTAGGGGCAGGTCCTTTCTCCACGACTCGGCGTCGACGTCGTTTTCAGGCATGGCATAGCGCATGACCGTCACGAAATCATCGGCTTGTTCATCGAGACCCGTCCGCATCGTCAAGGGAATGGGTTCCGTGAAAACGTCTTCGCTGTCCACGGATATCCTCGTCAGGCTGTTTCTCACCGCGTCATCCATGACCTGGTCGGGCGTGATGATAAAGAACCGCAGCCGGCCGAAAGCACCGCCCGACTGCCTCTCGATGACGACGTTGTTGTTGCTGTTGCTCAGGCTCGCAAGCATGAGAAGGCGATCCGGGTTTTCGGGGACCTTGGAGAAGAGGAAATCGAGAAAGCCCGGGAAATTATTTGCGATGAACTGATAGGTGGCACTTTCCGTGTCGAAGGTGCCTTCCCGGGTGAACAGGTAGGTCTGCAGTCCCATGTAAGCCGCCGGGGGAGGGAGAAAACCGACGATGACGACCGCTTCCCTCGGATCGAACCGGTAGGTGGCTTCGTGCCCGTCCTTCGTCGGGCCGAAGACCCAGTGGGTCGCCGGATCGGCGAATTCGTCCGGCCACAGCGGTACGATCGGGAGAACGTAAGGTGCGGCGGGATTGTTGCCGAAGCAGCTTTTCATCTTTTCATAGGAGTAGGAACAGTCATCCTGCGTGTAAAGCTTGAAATAGCCTCTCATGACATCGAATCCCCGGGAAGTCAGGTCATCGGTAATTTTCTGGACATAGGCCTCGACGGCGGCGGACGGGCTGCCGGCGGATGAATCGTCATTGCTGGAGCATCCCGGGATGAGGAGCAGGATGGCGGCAAAAGGCAAAAAAACTTTTTTGAGAAGACGGTTCATGGTTTCCTCCCATGGGAACACCTGTTCATACTCGGTTAAAAACAATCCTGAGCGCTTCTTCCTTCAGGGTCGACGCTTTCTTTCCCCTCCCGCGGGGTTGAGGGAAGGGTCTCCTTTCATCAAGGACGTACCTCCTGCGCCTTGAAAAAAATAGTTACGGAGGATAATAAACAAGGGGACATGAAAAATCAAAAGGATTATGACGTTTCTGAGATTGAGATAAATCCGCCGAAATCGCTTGGAAGGGCGGGTCGGAGGCGCACCGCCCCGTGCCGCCAACCGGTTCCGCTCGACAGGCAGGGGGAATCGATGAAAAAGATGCTATTGGCACTCATTGTCTTCGCCCTGATTCTTCCCGGAGGATGCGGGGGAGAAAAGGGGCCGCTGAATTTTCTCCCGGAAAACGGCGTGATCCTCGCTTTCGGTGACAGCCTCACTTACGGCACCGGGGCGGCGGCGGGGCAGAGCTACCCCGAGGTGCTGGAGAGAATAACGGGCCGGCGTGTAGTCCGGTCCGGGGTGCCCGGGGAGGAGACGGAAGCCGGGCTGAAGCGGCTTCCGTCGGTTCTCGACGCCGTGAGGCCCGACCTGGTTATTCTCTGTCATGGCGGGAACGATTTGCTCCGAAGGCGGGATCTCCGGCGGACGGCGGAGAACCTGAAAACCATGATCGCCATCATCCGGAACGGGGGAGCCCAGGTCGTCCTCATCGGGGTGCCCGCTTTGGGCCTCGGGCTTCGGACGTCGCCCGTGTACAAAACCGTGGCGGAAGAGACGAAGACCCCTTACCTGGCGGACACGCTGACGGAAATCCTGTCATCGGGGGATCTCAAGGCCGATTACATTCACCCCAACGGGAAAGGGTATGCCCGAATGGCGGCGGCCATCGCCGACTTTCTCGTCCAACAGGGGGCTTTTCTAAAGGGCGATCTTCAAAAAGCGCTTTTGAAAACGGGACATCGAATTAACCAGGCGGCCCATAATTCAGCGGTCGCCGGATCTCCAATTTCCCCTTTTCCAGGCCGACCGGGACGGATTCGAACGGGGGATGGAACCCGGTTTTCTCATTTGCCGTCGACGGCGGTTACCGAACAAGTTTCAGTAGGACGGCCCGTCCCTTTTCCGACAGGCCGAGAAGGTCGATTTCTTCCTTGAGCTGCGAGGCGAGGCCGTATCCCCCGGCATAACCGTTGACCCGGGCCACGGCGGTGGACCGGACGAAATCTTCCGGATCCGGGTAGATGGCCTCGTACGAGCCGGCAAGTTCCCCGTGCCGTTTCAGGTGATATTTCTGGTGGTAGTCCTCTGCCGGATAGAAGACGGTAAAGGGGACGATGTCCGTAAAGAGCCGCGTCCCAAGAACATCGGACCGGGCTTTTTTCTTTTCCGCCGCCAGCATTTTCTGACGATCGTCATGGTAGAAGATGACCGAAGCGTACTGGCGGGACCAGGATGGTTTCACAGCATCGTGGCTTTCGAAGAAGATGTCGAGAAGATCCCCGTAGCTGATGACGGTGGGGTCGTAAACGACCTGGACGGTTTCACTGTGGTCGCCCAGGCTGTAATAGGTGGGATTTTCCTTATTCCCGCCGGCGTACCCGACCTTCGTCCGGATTACGCCCCGCAGGCTCCCGAACCGGGAGTCGGGTCCCCAGAATCAGCCGAGGGCAAAAGTCGCTGTTTCCACATTCTCGGGACGGGCCAGGTCCATCAGGGGGAGCGACCTTTGCGGAGAAGCCTTTTTCCGTATTTCAATCATGGGTTCTTTTCTCTCTTTTCCCGGGAAATCCGAGTCCGGTGCATTTTTGACAATCGACGTCCCCGGAATTCCGGTGATCAGGAAGAACGCGGCAATCCCCAGGAAAAAAGTGAAAATCAGGACACCCTTTCTCATTGTCGCTCATTCATTAGGCTTATCGACCTGGGCCTTTTTCCTGAATCGAAGCGTCCACGACGAGATCCGCTCCCCTTGCCGGAATAGGGTTCCCCAGCTGCCGTACATTTCATCGTCAATCCGCAGGAACGTCTCGCAGCCTGTAAAAAGGCCGTTTTCCGAGCGGCAGAGGGACAGAATGGCCTCGTCGACGATGACCAAGTGTCCCGTCAGGACCCCGAGATGGGGATTCCGTGTGGTCCATTCTGTTATCATCGTTTCCTTTTCGAAGGGGAGGACCTCCTGTCGGTTTACAATGGAAAGGGGCGGCCCTTCTACGGGCGTGAGAGTCATCTTTCCTTCGTGGAGCCACAGGCCTTCCTCGTGAAAGGTTCTCGCCGTGCCTTCAAAGGGCATGATCTGTCCCTTGTCGTCGATGTATTTTCCCCGGCCGTCCCAGGTCCATTCCCGAAAAAACAGGCTGTGATCCATCCGTTATTCCCTCTCACCGGGTTAGCCGGTTGATTGCAATCCTTTTTTTTAATTTTGGTAACGGATCCCGTTTTGTCAAACGGGACCATCGGATCGACCGGCTTGCCGATAAAAAAGCCCCGCCGGGAAAGGCGGGGCTTTTATCGCAAAGCACGGGTGATTTCAGATTTCCAGGTCGCACCGGAGGCAGCGGATCGCTTCCTGGATGGCTACATCCTTGGCGAACCCCGTCTCCACTTCCCGGAAGTTGCTTTTCCGCTCCGACGGTTCCAGCTCCGGCATGGCCGCCTGGGGGCGTTCTTCCGTCTCCTCGTCAATGACGGCGGGGATGTCGATGGCTTCCTCGGCGGGGGCCTCGTAGGGCGGTTCGCCGTTGGCCAGCCGGATGGCGCTGTCGATTTCTTCGGCTCCCTGGTGTCCTGCCGCGATGGCGCCGACGACCGTCCAGGGTCCCGTGACGGCGTCCCCCCCGGCAAAGACTTTCGGATGGCTGGTTTGGGCTTTCGTGCCCTTTTCCACATCGAAGGTGTCCCACTTGTTCACGGCCACCCCGCTGTCACCGGGAACGAAGGAGACGTCCGGCGCCTGGCCGATGGCGGCGACGACGGCGTCCACGTCCAGGGTGAACTCGGAACCGGGAACGGCCACGGGCCGCCTTCGGCCGGAGCGGTCGAAGTCGCCCAGTTCCATCCGTTGACAGCGGATGCCCGTCACGTTGCCGTCCTTTCCGACGATTTTGAGGGGAGCCACGAGGTACTCGATTTTGATGCCTTCGTGTTCCGCCGCGACGATTTCCTCTTCCGCCGCGGGCATGTCGGCCCGGAGGCGTCGGTAAAGGATGGTGACTTCCGCACCCAGGCGCAAGGCGCACCGGGCGGCGTCGATAGCCGAGTTCCCCCCGCCCACCACGGCCACCTTCCGGCCCAGGGTCTTTTCACCCTTGAGCCACTTCTCCTCATCAAGGTTGAAGTCCCGCAGAAACTCGACACCGCCGTAAACGCCCTGGAGGTCTTCTCCTTCCACGCCCATGCGCTGGCTTTTGTGAGCCCCCGGGGCCAGGTAGAGGTAATCGAATTCTTTCCGGACCTGTTCCAGGGAGATGTCCCGTCCAATCCGGGTGTTGCACCGGATGTCCACACCCAGGGCGGCGATGGCCTCAATTTCCTTCGCCAGGATGTTTCGGGGAAGCCGGTAGGAGGGAATCCCGTAACGGAGCATGCCGCCGGCTTCGGGAAGCTCCTCGAAAACGACCACCGAGTAACCCCTGAGAGCGAGGTCCTTGGCGGCGGTGAGGCCCGCCGGCCCGGCGCCGACCACGGCGATCTTTTCGTTCCTCGTCACGGGAACTTTCTCCACTTTGGGCCGGTCGGCGCTGTCGGTGATGAACCGCTTCAGGAACTTGATGGCCACGGGTTCGTCCAGGGTCTGCCGGCGGCACTTGGACTGGCACTGGTGGTCGCACACCCGCCCGCAGACAGACGGGAAGGGGTTCGTCCGGAGCATGACCTTGTAGGCGTCTTCCAGGCGGTCGGCCCGGATCAGGGCGACGTAGGAGGGAACATCCATGCCGATGGGACAGGCGTGCTGGCAGGGCGACTTGAAGAGGGCGGAACAGACCACGGCGCTGCACCTCTTGTCCCGTATGTGAGCTTCGTATTCGCTTCGAAAATAACGGATGGTGCTCAGGACGGGGTTGGGAGCCGTCTGGCCGAGGCCGCACAGGGAGGCATCCTTGATGATGGCGGCCATTTCCTCGAGAAGCTCGATGTCCCCTTCCTTGCCTTTTCCGTTGCAGATGTTCGTCAGGATCTCGAGCATCCGCTTCGTTCCTTCGCGGCAGGGCGTGCATTTCCCGCAGGATTCCTCCTGGCAGAAGTCCATGAAGAAGCGGGCCATGTCGACGGCGCACTTGTCCTCGTTCATGACGATCATGCCGCCGGAGCCCATGATGGCCCCGAGGTCGGAGATGGTTTCGTAATCCACGGGAGCGTTCAGGTGCTGGACGGGGATCATGCCTCCCGAGGGCCCGCCGAGCTGAACGGCCTTGAATTTTTTGCCGCCGGGGATCCCGCCTCCCACGTCGTAGATGATCGTCCCCAGGGTCGTTCCCATGGGCACTTCCACGAGGCCGACGTTGTTCACGTCCCCCGTGAGGGCGAAAACCTTGGTCCCCTTGCTTTTCTCCGTTCCCACGGAGGCATACCACTCATGGCCCTTCAGGATGATCTCGGGGACGCTGGATAGGGTCTCCACGTTGTTCAGGACGCTCGGTCTTCCCCAGAGGCCCTTCAGGGCGGGAAAAGGCGGCCGTGGCCGGGGCATTCCCCGCTTCCCCTCTATGGAGGTCATGAGAGCCGTTTCCTCACCGCAGACGAAGGCGCCGGCGCCCTGGTAGACCTCGATGTCGAAGTCGAAGCCGGTCCCCAGGATGTCCTGGCCGAGAAGCCCGTACTCCCGTGCCTGTTCGATGGCGATGTCAAGCCGTTTCAGGGCCAGGGGGTATTCGGCCCTGCAGTATATGTAACCCTTGTGGGCCCCGATGGCCTTGGCCCCGATGACCATGCCCTCGAGGACCGAGTGAGGGTCCGCCTCCAGGACGCTCCGGTCCATGAAAGCCCCGGGATCACCCTCGTCGGCGTTGCAGAGCACGTACTTGATGTCCCCGGGAGACTGGGCGGCGAATTTCCATTTCAGTCCCGTGGGAAACCCCGCCCCTCCCCGGCCGCGGAGGCCGGACTTGAGGACGACATCGACGATCTCTTCCGGGGTCATCTCCGACAGGGCCCTGGCCAGGCCGGAATAACCGTCCCGGGCGATGTACTCGTCGATTTTCTCGGGGTCTATGAGCCCCCGGTTCCGAAGAACCCGGAGCTCCTGAAGGGCGAAAAAGGGGATCTCCTGCATCGTCGGGATCACTTCTTCCGTCGTCGGCTCCTTGTAGAAGAGCCTCTCCAGGGGCCGTCCCTTGATGAAATGCTCCTCCACCAGCTCGGGCACGTCGCCGGGCTGGACGAGCATATAGATGATCCCCTCGGGGTAGACGACGAGGATCGGCCCCATGGCGCAGAAGCCGTTGCACCCCGTTTCCACCAGGCGGATTTCATCGGAAAGTTTCCTTTTGTCCAGCTCCTCCAGAAGAGCTTTCCGGACGGCGATGCTGCCGGAGGCGTGACAGCCCGTTCCCCCGCAGAGCAATATATGAGAGCGGAATACCTTCATCGGATATGAACCTCCTTATGTCATTCGGTCTTTTCCCGGCCCTTGGCCAGGACGAAGGGGGTCTGGACTTCACCCTGCAGGATGTGGCGCTTGAAGATCTGGCGCATCTTGTTCGGGTCCACATGCTCGTACTTGATCGGTTCCTCGCTGAGAACCTCGACGGTGACGAGGGGTTCCCGGCTGCAGAGGCCCATGCATCCCGACGTGGTGACCACCACGTCGTTCACACCCGACTCGTTGATTTCATTGATCAGGGAATTCATGACCTCCCTGGCGCCCGCGGCGATTCCGCAGGTTCCCATGTGGACGGTCACCTTGACCCGCCGTTCGCCCGCCCGGAGGGCGTTTTCCGAACCGATCCGTTCCTTGATCTTCTTGAGGTCTTCGATTTTTATCTTTCCCATGATTGCGCTCCGTGCCTGTGCTTTTCGTTAACTGTACTGGTTGAGGATTTCCCTGACCTTGGACGGCTTGACCCGGCCGTGGACGTCCTCGTCCACGACGACCACGGGACCGAGCCCGCACGCTCCGAGGCAGCGGACCGATTCGTAGGTGAACCGGCGATCGGGTGTCGTTTCCCCTTCCGTGACGCCATAGGTTTTCTGAATGTTATCGGCGATGCTCTTTCCGCCCCGGACGTAACAGGCCGTTCCCAGGCACACCCGGCAGGTGTGGCGTCCCCGGGGCGTCATGGTGAAAAAGGAATAGAAGGTGACGACACCGTAGACTTGGCTGAGAGGCAGGTTCAATCCCCGGGCGATCCGTTTCTGAATCGCCATGGGAAGGTACTCGAGAGCGACCTGGGCCTTTTCAAGGACGGGGATGAGACCTCCCGGCCTGCCCTTGTGATCCTCGATGATCCGGTCGAGTTCCTGGATCTGTTCCGGTGTAAATTCTTTCAGTTGATCGTCATTTCCGGGTTTCATTCATTTCTCCTCCTTATTATGTATCTCTATATCTTAAACTTACTGGTTCGCCTTTATTTCCCGAAGCCCATCCCGAACATTTTCCCCGATCAGCCGCAGGACCTCCGGGTGATCCATGGGGATGCCGTCCAGCGCCCCTCGGATTTCCCGGGTGTCGAGACGGTAGGAGGCGCCGGCTCTCCCGTGTGTATAGACGAGGTCCATGGCGGGGTTCCCCGCCAACAGGGCTTTCAGGGTGGAAGCCATGTCTCCCAGGGGCTGGCGGTCGATGTGGCTTCTCTGGAATTCCGCCGAGACGGTCGTTCCTCCCGAAGAACCGCAACGAATGGAGAAGGATCCGTTGGTCATTTCAGCGGCCTGCCGGAAGAGAGGAAGGCCCAGGCCGACCCGCCGCACCGTCTTGGTCGTGTAAAAGGGATCGACGGCCTTCCGGCAGGTTTCCGCGTCCATGCCCGAGCCGTCGTCCGTGATTTCGATGCGGAAACGGTCCCCCTCCAGGTCTTCCTCGATGGCTATGGAGACCAGGGTCGCCCCCGCCCGGATCGAGTTCTCCACGATGTCGAGAATGTGCATGGACAGTTCGAGCATGGGCTACGTTTTGATGTACCTCCCGTCCACACCCCGGAAAGCCTTCCTGAACTCTTCCATAACCGGTTCTTTCATGGCGATGACCGTCGAGGCACTGCCGATGTCCTCGATAAAATGGGCGTCGGAGCTTCGAAGAACGGGCCTGCGGGCGATGCGGGGAAACAACTTCCGGGCTTCCGCCGGTCCCGTTCGGCGGGAAAGTTCCAGCGCGTCAAGGGGAAGATCCTCGGGTATGAAGCCCAGCTGCCCGAGAATGCTGAAGCTTTCCCTGTCGACATGAGCCGCGATGGAAATCCCTCCCAGGCGGTGAATCTCTTCAACGACACGGCGAAGAGGAATCTCCGACGCCCCTATGAGGAGCCGTTCATTGAACCCTTCGACTTCGTCATATTCGTTGACGACGGCCTGGCAGCCGAACTTCTCTTCCCGGTTCGACCCCTTGAGGGAGCGGTAGACCATGTCCTGAAGTTCCGATAGAGCGTTCATGTTATCAAAGAGCCCCAGGAGATGCACTTCCTCCCGGCTGGTCACCTCAATCCCCGGGATGACGGTGAGAGGCTTCCCCGCCGCGGCCCGGATGACCGAGGGAACGTTTTCCGTCGCGTTATGGTCGCAGACGGCGATGACATGGAGACCCGCTTCGAGGGCTCTCGTCACGATGGCCGTGGGATACATGCCCAGGTCCCCGCACGGCGACAGGCACGTGTGGATATGAAGATCGCATCGGAATTCCTGTATCATCTCGATTGATCGTTCCGGTTGTCATCCTTTTGTCGACCTCCCTGTCGGGATGACGGACTTTCCCGAAGGGTCCGCCCCTTCGACCCTTGAAAGGTCCCGCTTACGAAGGCCCGTGAAGAAGCCGGTGCAGGCGGCCCGCTATTTCAAAGGTGGTCAGCTCGGTGACAAGGATGGGGATGCCTTCCTTGACGGCCTTTTCCAGGGTATCCGCCTCCGGCTCCTTCCCCTGGACCAGGAGGATCCCGGCGTGATCCTTGAGGCTCGACACCGCCACGATGTTCTGGTGGTTCTGCCGGGTGATCCAGAGATCCCCCTCGCTGCTGTTCGCCAGGACATCGCTGAGAAGATCGCCGGCATACCCGCCCCGGACGGGCCGTTCAAGCCCTCCCTGTCCGCAGGCCACTCTCAGGTTCAATTTTTCCACCACGGAAGCCAGGTTCATTTTCGCCCACCCTCGGTTTTTTTGTTTATCCGTCAGGGACGTGAATCAATATCCTGAGCTTCGTCCCCTGGTCCACCATTGACGTGATTTCGAACTCGTCGGCGCAGTGCTTGATGTTGACAAGCCCCATGCCCGCCCCGAACCCCAGTTCCCGGATCAGGTCGCTCGCCGTTGAATACCCCGGCCTCATGGCCAGTTCAATGTCTTCGATACCGGGGCCTTCGTCCTCCACATTCATCAGGATTCTGTCGGGGTCCACCTGCAGGTGAATTTTCCCAAGCCGGGCATAGGAGATGATGTTGACTTCCGATTCATAAGCGGCGATGGCGGCCCTTCGCAGGATTTCAGGGTCGATGCCCAGCTTCTTCAGGGTCGCTTTTATCTGGACAGCCACTTTCCCCGCGTCCTTGAAATCCCCTCCCCGGACGGGGAATGACGCTTCACATATCAGGCTCATAGGGCCATAATCTCATCGTTCCCGACCTTCTGGATACAGCCGACCATGCCGCGGCTGTAAAGCCGCCCCGATGACTCGAAGAGGATGTAATGGGTGGCCATCATGGGAACCCCCAGTTCCTCCGCCAGGCGGAGGGTCTCCGCGGGCGGTATCTTTCCCCGCACGAGGATGATGGCGGCGATGTCGAGGACGCTCGCCGTTCGAACGACCTGGGGATTGGTCAGGCCCGTGAGGAGGACGCTCCCGGGGCGGGCATAGGCGAGAACGTCGCTCAGCAGGTCGGCGGAGAAAGCCGTCTTCACCTCCGTGTTGAGAAGCTTCCGGCCGACAAGAAGCCTGGCGTTCAGTATGTCCATCACTTCGAAGAGCGTCATGTGAGCCTGCCCTGTCCCCTTCGTTTTCAAAAGAACCCCGGCCGTTGAAAGGGTTTCTCCACCCGGGGTAATTTTCTGTGATTATGAAATATTTCGCCTTCTTGGGTAGCACAAAGGGGTAGGCCTGTCAATGGTTTTTCGCGTGTCAGGCCTCCCGGATCGCCGGGGAGACAGAGAGTCAGGGGGGGGCGGACAAGGCTTTCAAGCGTCCTTATTTTTTCCGGTTATTTTTTTCTTGACTTTGAAGAATGCATTCTGTATGTTCTTTTCTGACCGTCGGTCATTAAATGACCATAATTCAAAAAATAACCGGTGGTCAAAAACTTTTCAAGCGGCGTTTCATGGCGGCAAGGGTCGAACAGAGGCGGAAGAAAGAAAAGGAACAGCGCAAGCGGGTCATCCTCCGGGCCGCCCGCAGGCAGTTCCTGGAGCGGGGCTTCAAGAAAGTGACCATGGAGGGCATCGCCCGGGAGGCCCGCTTCAGCAAGGGAACGATCTACCTCTATTTCAAGAGCAAGGAGGAAATCTACGCCCACGTTCTCCTCACCGACATCGAGAAATTCAATGAAAAGATGCGCGAACTCCGGGAGACGGAAGCGCCGGCCTCGGAAATGCTGGCCCGCTTCGCCGAAGCCTACGTGGATTTCTTCCTGTCCGACCGGGAGCTTTTCCGGATACTCATGAACTTCATGCTTCAGACCGTTCCTTTCAATTTTTCCGAAGAGATAAAGCGTGACCTTATCGGGGCGACAAACCAAACCATCAGGGTCATCGAGGAAATTTTCAACCTGGGCCTCTCGTCAGGGGAGTTCGCCTGCACCAACGATCTGAAAAAAAGCCGGAACGCCGTCTGGGGGCTTCTGAACGGGATCATCTCCCTTCATGTTTTTACGGGAAAGGAGTCGACCCGGGAAGAGCGGATCCGGTCGAATGTCCGGGAAGGCATGAAGATACTGATCGAGGGGTTCAGAAGAAAAACCGTTTTCGACGGGTGAAAGACGGCGACGTGGTGACCGGTCCCGCGACGATGCTTTTTGAGCGGGCTTTTCACGGAATCGCCGAAATCAGGGATTCGCTGTCACAGACACAGCCGAGATACAATGAAAGGAGGCTTTATGAGCGATATACTGGTAAAATCGCGGGATCAGAAGTTTCTCCTCTATGAACAGCTCCAGGTTGAAAATTTGTTCAGCTACGAGAAGTTCGGGGACTACTCGAAGGACGTTGTGGACATGATGCTCGGCGAGGCCGAGAAAATGGCCGAGGAAGTCCTCCTGCCCACCTATGACGTGGGGGATCGGGAAGGCTGCACCTTCAAGGAGGGCCAGGTGAGCGTTCCGGCCTGTTTCCGGGAGGTCTACGGAAAGTTCTGTGAAGGCGGGTGGCTGTGCCCGACCAAGGACCCGGAAATCGGGGGCCAGGGTATGCCGGCCGTCATTTTCTCCGCCTGTGTCGAGATGATGGACGCCGCCAATTTCGCCTTCATGATGTATCCCGGACTCACCGTCGGCGCGGCGGGTCTCGTGGAAAAGTACGGCACCGGCGAACAGAAGGAAAAATACCTTACCCGAATGCTCTCCGGCGAATGGACGGGCACCATGTGCCTCACCGAGCCCGGCGCGGGAAGCGACGTGGGCGCGCTCAGATCAACGGCGAAACGCCTCCCTGACGGGACCTTCAGCATTACCGGGACCAAGTGCTTCATCTCCTGCGGGGACCACGACCTGGCGGAAAACATCATTCATCCCGTTCTCGCGAGAATCGAGGGGGACCCTCCCGGGACGGGCGGGATTTCCATTTTTCTCGTCCCTAAATACCGGGTCAACGACGACGGTTCCCTGGGCGAGCTGAACGACGTCCACACGGGAAACATCGAGCACAAGATGGGCATCAAGGGCTCCGCCACCTGCACCCTCAATTTCGGTGACGAGGGCAAATGCATCGGTGAGCTCCTCGGCCGGGAACGGCAGGGCATGCGGATCATGTTCCAGATGATGAACGAAGCCCGCCTCGAGGTGGGCATGCAGGCCCTCGGTCACGCATCGGCGGCCTATCAGCGGGCGCTCCGGTACGCCAAAGAGAGAATACAGAGCCCGCCGGTCTGGGAAATGAAAAACCCCGCGGCGAAGCCCGTTTCCATCATCGAGCACCCCGACATCCGCCGGACGCTCCTCTGGATGAAGTCCCACGTGGAGGGACTCCGGGCGATGAACTATTTCGCCGCCTACGCCCTCGACATGACCCACGTGGCCGAGAGCGACGAGGAAAAAGCCCTCTGGAACGGATTCGTGGAGATTCTCACCCCCCTGTGCAAGGCCTACACGTCCGACAAGGCCATGGACATCTGCTCCTATGCCATCGACGTGCACGGCGGGTACGGTTACTGCGCCGAATACCCGGTGGAACAGTACATGCGGGACTGCAAGATCGCCACGATCTACGAGGGGACCAACGCCATCCAGGCTCTCGACCTGGTGGGCCGGAAGCTGGGCGCCAACAAGGGGGCCCACGTGACGAAGCTCTTCCAGAAGATCGGGGAGACGGTGGCCCGGGCCAAAAAGATACCCGCTTTGAAGAAAGAGGCGGGACATCTCGAGGAAGCCCTCGGGGCCATGGTGCAGCTGACCCAGCAGTTCGGCCGCTGGGGAAAGAGCGCGAGCTTCATGATCCCCGTTCTCAACGCCCGCCCCTACCTCATGATCATGGGGGATCTCGTGGTGGGGTGGCTTGTCCTCGAAGCCGGCGCCATCGCCGCGGAAAAACTGGAAGGCCTCTACAGGGAAAAGGGCGCCGAGAAGTCCAAGGCGAAACAGAGGGCTCTGGCCCGGGAGAGCGAGGAGGTGGCTTTCTACCAGGGGAAGATCGCCTCGGCCGTGTATTTTGCCGCTGCCGTTCTTCCGACGGTTCAGGGACGCTGCCAGAGTGTCGGGCTTGGGGACAGAACCCCCATCGAGATGCTCGAAGCATCCTTTTAAATTGCTGACCCCTCAACGTAAAGGAGGAAAATTATGGCTTTTGAAATCAAAAAGGCAGCTGTTCTGGGAGCGGGTGTCATGGGGGCGTCCATCGCCGCCCACCTGGCCAACGCGGGGATTCCCTGCTACCTGCTCGATATCGTTCCCTTCGAATTGACGGAGGAGGACAAGAAAAAAGGACTGACGGAGAAAAGTCCCGCCTGGCGGAACCGTTTCGCCGTGACGGGACTGGAGAACGTCCGGAAATCCAAGCCGGCGAGCTTCTACGCCAGGCAGAAGGCCGCCCTGGTCACGCCGGGGAACTTCGAAGACAACCTGGGCTGGCTGGCCGATGCCGACCTCGTCATCGAAGCGGTGGTGGAAAACCTGAAAATAAAGCAGGACCTTTTCGCGAGAGTGGAGAAAGCCGTCCGCCCGGACTGCATCGTCAGCACCAACACCTCGGGAATCCCCATCGGGGACATCTCCGCCAAATTCGGAAAGAACCTGAAGGAGCATTTTCTCGGGATCCACTTTTTCAACCCCCCCCGCTACATGAAGCTCGTCGAGGTGATCCCGGGAAAGGAAACGAAAAAAGAGGTCGTCGACTATGTCACCCGGTTCTGCGAGGACGTTCTCGGGAAGGGCGTGGTCATCTGCAAGGACGTCCCCAACTTCGTGGCCAACCGGATCGGTGTCTTCGACATCTCCAACGCCATCCGGATCATGATTGACAAGGGCCTTGCCGTGGACGAGCTCGATGCCGTCATCGGGAAGGCCGTCGGCCGTCCCGGGTCGTCCATCTTCGGCACCCTCGATCTCGTCGGCCTCGACGTGGGCTACCACGTCATGAACAACCTTTACAACGCCGTCCCCGACGACGAAATGCGGGACTACTTCGTCCCCTCCGATTTCATGAAGGAGATGATGGAAAAGAAGTGGCTCGGCAACAAGACGAAACAGGGCTTCTACAAGCGGACCAAGGACGAAAAGGGCAAAAAAGCGAAGCTCGTCCTCGACTACAACACCATGGAATACCGCCCCGCGGCGAAGCCCCGGTTCGACTCCGTTTCGGCGGCGAAAAAGGTCGAAGGAGACATGGCGGACCGGCTGAAACCGTTCTTCCAGGGCAAGGACGTGGCTGCCGAGGTCGTCCGGGAGTACCTGTGCCGGAACTTCATATACGCCGCCAACCGGATTCCCGAGATCGCCGACACCGTGGTGGCTGTCGACAACGCCATGAAGTGGGGATTCAATCATGAACTCGGCCCCTTCGAGATGTGGGACGCCGTGGGGGTTGCCGAGGCCGTGGCGGTCATGAAGGATCTCAAGCTTCCCGTTCCGAAGAAGATCGAGGAAATGCTCAAAAAGGGTTTCAAATCCTTCTATGTGAGCAAGGAGGACGGCAAATACTATTACGACTTCAAGACGAAACAGTATGAGAAGATGGATGCGAAACCCAAGATCATCCTCCTCCCGCCCCTGAAGGAGAGGAAGAAGGTGATCCGGGAAAACCTGGGGGCCACGCTCGTGGATATCGGTGACGGTGTGGCCTGTCTCGAGTTCCACACGAAGATGAACGCCATCGATCAGGACGTCATCCAGGGAATTTACGATGCCTGCGACATCGTGGAGAAGGATTACCTGGGACTCGTGGTGGCCAACCACGGCTCGAATTTTTCCGTCGGCGCCAACATCTTCATGGTTCTCGTGGCCATCCAGAAGGGGGACTGGGATCTCCTGGAAAAGCTGATCCGGGAGTTCCAATACGCCAACATGCGGATGAAGTACTGCGAAAAACCGGTGGTGACCGCCCCGGCCGGCATGACCCTGGGCGGCGGCTGCGAGATCGCCATGCACGGCACCCGGTGCCAGCCGGCCGGTGAAACCTACATGGGCCTTGTCGAGGTCGGCGTCGGCGTCATTCCCGCCGGCGGCGGAACGAAGGAACTCATGGTCCGCATGACCGAGGGGATTCCAAAGGGCGCCGTGGAAGGGGGACTCAACCTCCAGCAGTTCTACCAGAAGGTCTTCGAGAATATCGGTATGGCCAAGGTGGCCACAAGCGCCGTGGAGGCCCAGGATCTCGGGTACGTCCGGAAGACCGACACCATCAGCCTGAACCGGGATCACCAGATCTGGGATGCCAAGGAAGTCGTCCTCGGCCTTTCCCGGTTCTACCGGAAAGCCGAAAAGGCCATGATCCCCGTCATGGGCGAAAACTTCGTCGGCATGGCCGAGTCGATCCTCTTCAACATGAAGGCGGGGAATTACATTTCCGATTACGATTTCCACGTGGCCATGAAGCTCTCCGAAGTGATCGCCGGCGGGCAGTGCGCCGAAGGGACCTACGTCACGGAAGACCAGGTTCTGGACCTGGAGCGGGAGGCTTTCCTCAGTCTCGCCGGGGAACAGAAGACCCAGGACCGGATCATGCACATGCTCACGACGGGTAAACCCCTGAGGAACTGATGAAGACGGCCTGTGTCCAGGAAATTCAGGAACGAACACTTTGACCATAAGGAGGAATAATCATGCGTGATGCTGTTATTGTTGAATCCGTGAGGAGTCCGGGCGGCCGGTACCGCAGGGGTGGTCTTGCGGAAACGAGAGGCGATGAAATCGGGATCCAGGTTCTCAAGGGGCTCATGGCGAGGGTTCCCGCGCTGAAGCCGGGGGACGTGGATGATCTCATCTGCGGCTGCTCCTTCCCAGAAGCGGAGCAGGGCATGAACCTGGGCAGGGTGGTGGCCCTCGGGGCCGGTCTTCCCGTGTCGACCTGCGGGATGACCATCAACCGGTTCTGCTCCTCCGGGCTGCAGGCCATTGCCGACGCCACGGCGAAGATCCGGGCGGGGTGGTCCGACGTCGTCATTGCCGGGGGCGTCGAAACGATGAGCCACATCCCCATGGGGGGGTCCATTTTCCGGCCCCATCCCGAGTGGGGGGACCGTCCCAACACCTACGTTTCCATGGGTATCACGGCGGAAAACGTGGCGGCCCGATACAGCGTTTCCCGGGAAGATCAGGACAAGATGGGCGTGGAAAGCAACCGCCGGGCCTACGAGGCCATCAAGGCGGGGAAATTCAAGGAGGAGATCATCCCCATCCAGGCCTGGAAGCATGAAAAAGACAAGGATAACAGGTGGGTGAAGAAAGAGGTCGTCTTCGACACGGACGACGGCGTCCGGTGGCCTACCGACCTCAACTCCCTGGGCAAGTTGAAATCGCCCTTCAAGAACGGCGGGTCCGTCACGGCGGGGAATGCCTCTCAGATGACCGACGGGGCGGCTTTCACGCTTCTCATGTCGGCGGAAAAGGCGAAGGAACTGGGCCTGAAACCCGTAGCCCGTCTCGCCAACTATGCCGTGGCGGGGTGCGAGCCCGATGAGATGGGCGTGGGACCGGCCTACGCCATTCCCAAGGTGCTTGAACAGGCGGGACTGACGCTGAATGATGTCGAGGTTTTTGAAATCAACGAGGCCTTCGCCTCCCAGGCCCTCTACTCCGTCCGGACCCTGGGGATCGAGGAGCGGTACTGGAAGGGGGACATCAATCCCAACGGCGGCGCTATCGCCCTGGGCCACCCCCTGGGATGCACCGGCGCCAAGCTGACGGCCCAGCTTCTCCATGAGCTGAAGCGCCGGAAAGCGAAACGGGGCATCGTTTCCATGTGCATCGGCGGCGGCATGGGTGCCGCGGGCATCTACGAGCTCCTGTAACGGACATTCCGTCTGAAACGTAAGAGGGGCCCCGGTCCGAAGAAGACCGGGGCCCCTCTTTTTTATAGTCGCCCTTCATCCTTCGTCATTGCGGCGCAGCGGCACGTCAGGCCCGGCATGTTTTTTTTCGTCCGAAAACCGGAAGGGGCGCGTCCGTGTCTGCCGGCTCAGGAACCGCTTTTCGACGGTTCCGTTTCTCGCTCCACGGCAACGCCGTAAACTCGCCCTTCGGGCTCAGACACACGGCGTTGCTTTCGTTTCGCATCGAAAGGAACCGTTGTGAAAAGGCGGTTAATTCGCCTCGCAGACACGTCCCGCCCCTTTCTCGACCTTCATCTTCGGCCACTGCGGCTTCTATCGCTGCAAAAAAAGAAGGTCGCAAGTCCTGTTTTGCCGTCAGGCCCAGTGTTTACAGGGCGGTTCCTGATCGTGGGGAAAGAGGGGTGTTCGGGATCAGATGCCCGTGGGCATTTTCAGAGAGTCCTTTTTAAAGGTTCCCTTGAGCCGGACCTGGTTGTCCCGGATCCGGATGATCCGGGCCGTCAGCGTGTGGCCGTCGAACTCGAGAAGCCCGCATGACATGCCGCAGCCCCGGCTTTCGTCGCGCGTCATGTGTCCGGGGTTGATGAAGACCATTCCGTTTTTCCGCTGGATTTCGGCGATGTGGGTGTGTCCGTAGAGGAATATGTCCGCCTCGCCCCGGGTGATGATGAATTCGGGGTTGATGTCCGAGGCCAGGTCGTTGTAATGGCTGTGGGGGGTGTGGGTGAGGAAGACCCGCCACGGCCCCACCCGGATGAACTTGCGGTTTTCCACCTCCGGGTTGGGATAATAGCAGGTGTCCCACGTGCCCGGGACCCGGATGAGGCGGTGGCCGTTCCGGTCCAGGATGTCGGCATCGCTGTAGTAGTCGCCCAGGTGGATGACCCCGTCGAAGGGTTCCCTTTCGAGAAAATCCAGGGTCCATTCCATGGCCGCCGGGTCGTCATGGGTGTCCGACAGGACAAGGAAACGGGCTGTCGTCGAAATGTCGTTCATCGATCCCGTGGGCCGGGAGGGAAGAAAAGTCCGAAAACCCGGCAGGCAAGAGGTCTTTCGCGAATCAGCGGCGTGACTCGGCGGCGAACTATAGTTGACCGGGAGCCCTTCTGTCAAGATCAAAATAGCCGGCGAATGGACTCAACTCTTTTTGAGTAACACTTTTCATGAGGCAACGACCCCTCTGCCTCATCTCCCCTCGGTAGCTTTTATTCATGAGGTAAAGGACCGGCCGGCGGAAAGCGGGGACCGGGAAAGCGGGCGGGCCCGTTGCCAGGGCTCCTGTTGACAGATTCCGGGAAATTCTATAGCCTGACTCGTGCGGCCCTGTCGGACAGCCTCAAATCCCTGAAGGCGTCCCGGCCGTCTGACCCGGGAATTCGAAGAGCGGAACATCCCGGCGGCGGATGTGCCGAAGGAGAAAAGAACAATGAGGTCTTTGTATTTCGAGGATTTCAAGGCCGGCGACCGGTTCCGGTCGCCCGGCATGACCGTTACGGAAAGCCAGATCATCGATTTCGCCATGACGTTCGATTCCCAGCCTTTTCACACCGATGTGGAAGCGGCCCGGGAGTCCATCTTCGGGGGTCTCGTGGCCAGCGGCATCCACACGATGGCCCTGACTTTCCGGCTTCTTCTCATGTCGGGGATCCTGGCGAACAACCTGGGGTCCCCGGGATTTGACGAAGTCCGGTGGACGATGCCCGTGAAGCCCGGCGACACCCTGACGGCGGAAGCGGAAGTTCTGGAAACGACCGCTTCGACAAAGCGACCGGACCGGGGGACGGTGCGGTTCCGCTATTCGAGCCGGAACCAGCGGGATGAAGAGGTTTTCCACTGCATCGGCATCCAGATTCTGAAAAGGCGGCAGAAAGGCTGAAAGCCCGGGGGCCGCTTTTAAAGCATGCCATGAAGACGCCCCGGAAGTCCGGGCTCATCAGGGACGCGACGAGACGCTGTCGGCTTTTTCGCCGAAGAGGCGAAGGAGGGCTTTTTCCGTGTCCAGGGCGTACCGCTCCGTGAGGGCGTATTCCCAGCCGTGTTTTCTGAAGAGGCCTGCCACTTTAGACCGGTAGTTGAGCCTGTCGATGAAGACGTGATTCACCAGGGGATCGAGGGCCTCGCAGAGCCTTGCCGGGTCCATGGGAAGCATGGGTCCGATGAAGGCCCACGTGTCAATGCCGGCGTCCCGGAGCTTTCCAAGAGCTTCCAGGCGGCTTTCGATGGGCGGGGCGTTCGGTTCCAGGATTTTACGTACCGAGTCGTCGTCCGTGGGGATCGTGACTCCCACGGAAACACCGGGAGTTGCTTGCAGGATGTCCTTGTCCCGGTTGACCAGGGGGGATCGGGTCAGGATGTCGAAGCCCCAGCCGGACTCTCGAAGGGCTTCCAGGCAGCCCCGGGTGAGCCCGTATCGGACTTCGGCCGGCTGGTAGGGGTCGCAGACGGTGGACAGCATCACCGAGCCCTTCTTCCGCTTTCGGGAGAGTTCATTCCGAAGGACCTGGACGATGTTGACCTTGGCCTCCACGAAGGTCCCCCACCGGAAAGAGGCGTGGTGCCGGGCGTACCGGGTCATGAAAGCGGCGTAGCAGTAAAGGCAACCGTGGCCGCAGCCCAGGTAGGGGTTGATCCCGTAGTCCACCCCGGGAATGCCCGAACGGACCAGGGCCGTCCTGACCGTTATTTCCGTCACGTTCATGTCGCTTCCGGTTTTTCTTCCTTCTTGCCTGTCCGTTTTTTTGTCGTACAAGAAAAAGGGTGACACGCGAGACCCGATCCGGATCCGGGAGGTGTTTCCATGGATGGAAGACAGGAGGGTTGTTCCCTTGAAAGCCGGGATCGACGGCCCCGGGCGGTCACGCCCGCCCCCCCATCACCCGTTAAAGACGGCCGGTTTCAGTTCGGAACATTCAACACCCCCTTTACGTTCGTCAACATGCTCGATGGACCGGGAATCTTCCCCGTTCCCGCCTGGTTCAAGAGGCTACGCCTGAAGGAATGGGAAGCCTTCCAGGTCGGAAACCGGGATGTTTTCGTTCTCGGTGCCGTTTACAACATCCGATGGAAAAGGCTCCTGGTCCTCGTCATTCATGATATTCCTTCCGGGAGGGGAACGCAATATCTTCTGGAATGCGCTCCCTCTCGCATGCGCCTCGGCAACGGAATGAAGGAAAGCGTTTCCCAGTGCCGATCCGGGCGTGCGCGCCTCCGGATCGAGAACCGCCTGGCGGAAAATCGGATCCATGTCGAGGGAATCATCCCGGCGACGGGGGGCCGGCTGCCGGTGACGCTGTCCGTCCGGTGCCACCATGTCACGGAGCCCATCGTCATCTGTCATCCTTTCACCGACAACCGGGCTCTCTATTCCCACAAGGCCCTGATGCCCGCGGAAGGGCATCTCATTACGGGGGACCGGAGAATTCTCTTCGGGGAAGAGGACGCCTTCGCCATCATCGACGATCACAAGGGCTTTTACCCCTACCGGATGGCCTTCGACTGGGTGACCGGAGCCGTCCGATCTCCCGAAAGAGGTCTTCTGGGATTCAACCTGACCCGTAACCAGGTCCTCTGCCCAGAGGAATACAACGAGAATTGCCTCTGGCTGGACGGGAAAATGACCCCGCTGCCGCCGGTCAGCTTCACCCGGACCCGCCAAGGGGGACAGGAGGTCTGGTCCGTTCGGGATGACGCCGGTTCCGTCCACGTGGATTTCCATCCCCGATGGGAAGTCGCCGAAAAGAGGAACTTCCTCGTCGCGCGGATCGATTACCGGGCTTCCTTCGGCCGTTTTTCCGGGTGGATCCGGTCCGGGGGAGGGGGGAAGGTTTCCGTCGATGCCTGTTTCGGCATGGGGGAGCGGAAGCGGTTCCGGCTGTGACCCTTGAAAGGGCCCTGGTGAAAGGCCCGGAAAAAACTCGATGGGAAAGAGAAAAATCCGTATACTGGTTTCCCGTTCCCTCCGGATCGGGCTTATGAAAAAGGAGAAGAGAGGAGTCTTTCATGAAGGTCGGTTTTGTCCAGTTCAACCCCCGGTTCGGCGAGGTGGACCGGAACCTGGAAACGGTGGAAAGGCTTGTTGACGCCGTCGACGCGGATCTTCTCGTCCTTCCGGAACTTTTCAACACGGGCTATCTCTTCGTGAAGGCCGAAGAGGTAGGCGGCCTGTCGGAGGAAATTCCCGCCGGAAAGACCACCGAATTCCTGGTCCGCCTGGCTCGAAGAAAGGGGATGCACCTCCTGGGGGGACTGGCCGAGAGAGACGGGGACCGGTTTTACAATTCCGCCGTCCTCGTGTCGCCCCGGGGCTATGCCGGAACGTACCGGAAGGTCCATCTTTTTTTCGAGGAGACGATCTGGTTCACCCCGGGGGACGGGGCGTTTCCCGTTTTCGACATCGGACACTGCCGGCTCGGCGTGATGATCTGTTTCGACTGGTTCTTTCCCGAGGCCGCCCGGGTCCTGGCCCTCAAGGGGGCCCAGGTCATCGGCCACCCGTCCAACCTGGTTCTGCCTTACTGCCAGGAGGCCATGAAAACCCGGTGCCTGGAAAACCGTCTGTTCGCCGTGACCTGCAACCGGACCGGGATGGAAAACCGGGGCGGCAAGAGCCTGGCCTACACGGGAAAAAGCCAGGCGGTGAATTTCCGTTCCGAGGTTCTCCTCCGGGCGGGGGAGGAAGAGGAAACGGTGGGGATTGTCGACATCGACCCGGGGTTGGCCACGGATAAGGCAATCAATAGGTACAACGACCTTTTTCGTGACCGTAGACCCGGATTCTACGGAGAAATCGTCAAAAGTCCGTGAACCTCCTGTGCAGTCTGAACGTAAGAAAACCCCGGCAAAGGGCCGATCGCCCGAAGCCGGGGTTTTTTCACAAAACGTCCGTTTTTTTTAAGGCCTAACGCTCCGTGACGATCCTCGAGAAATCGGCGACCCGGTAGAAAAGCCCGGCGAGGCCCTGCAGGAGCGAGAGGCGGTTGAAGCGTACCTTTTCGTCCGGGGCCATGACGAGGACCGTGTCGAAGAAGGCGTCCACCGGCGCCCGCAGGCGGGCCATCTCGACGAGGGCTTCCTCGTACCGGTCGGCTTCGATGAGTTCGCCGGCCCGGTCCCGGATTGCCAGAAAGGCGTCGTGAAGGTTTTTCTCTTCGGCCTCTTCGAAAAGGGCGGGGTCCACGGAGCCGCCGCTGAAATCCTTCAGGATGTTGACCACCCGCTTGAAGGCCACGACGAGGGGTTCGAAATCGGGGTGGGATTTGAATTTTTCCACGGCTTCGATCTTCTTGATCGACCGGACAAGGTCGGTGGAGGACCTGGACAGGACGGCGACGACGGCATCCAGGGGGTGCCCCTGGGAGACGAGCTGATTTTCGAACCGGCCCCGGAAGAAATCGAGGATCTCTCTCCGGACCTCCTCCCGGGGCTTTTTGACCTTGTTTCCGAGAATCTCGAGGCTCTTGTCGACCAGGTCCCCCAGGTCGAGGGGATAGGCCTTCGCCAGGATGATGTTGATGATTCCCAGGGCCTGTCGCCGGAGGGCATAGGGGTCCGCCGTTCCCGATGGGACGAGGCCGATGCCGAAAAAGCCGGCGATGGTGTCCATCTTGTCGGCGATGCTCACCATGGCCCCTTCGTCTGTTTCGGGAAGGTCCCCGCCGGCGGCGACGGGGAGGTAATGCTCGTACACGGCCTTGGCCACGACGGGATCTTCCCCCGAAAGGAGGGCGTATTCCCGGCCCATGACGCCCTGGAGCTCGGTGAACTCGTAGACCATCTGGGTTTCCAGGTCCGCCTTGGCGAGGAGGGCCGCCCGGTCCACGGTGCCGGCCTTCCCCGGCCTCACCCTTTCCGCGATGTATCCAGCCAGTTCCCGGAACTGCATGACCTTTTCATAGGATGTTCCGAGCTGGCTGTGAAACACGACACTCTTCAGCTCCGGCAGGTATTCCTCCAGGGGCTTCTTCTGATCCTCCTGGAAGAAGAACCGGGCATCGGCGAGTCGTGCCCGGATGACCTTCTCGTTTCCCCGGGCCACCACGGACGGGTCCTTGGCCACCGTGTTGTTGATGGTGATGAAGTGGGGAAGGAGATCCCCTTTTTTGTCCGTCACGGGAAAGTACTTCTGGTGCTTCGTCATGGTGGTGATGAGGACTTCCCGGGGGAGAGCCAGGTATTCTTTTTCGAAGGTGCCGCAGACGGCGGAGGGGTATTCGGTCAGGAAGGCGACCTCCTCGAGAAGATCGTCATTCCAGAGGACCTCGCCGGATACGGCGGTCGCTTCCGCCCGGGCCCCGTCCATCAGAATCGCGCGCCTCTCGTCGGGCTTGGCGATGACGAAGTGCTCCCGGGTCTTGACGAGGTAGTCCGCCAGATCGTTTACCTCAAAGGGTTCGGGGGCCATGAAACGGTGCCCGCGGCTCCTGTTGCCGCTTCGGATGTTTTCCATCCGGAAAGGAACCACCTCGCCGCCGAAGAGGGCGAGAATCCAGTGGATCGGACGGGCGAACCGCATGTCCAGGTTCATCCAGCGCATGGACTTCCGGAAGGGAATGGCGGTGATGAACCGCGGCAGCAGGTCGGCGAGAAGGTCCCGGGTCGCCTTGCCGGAGATTTTTTTCCGGGCGACGAGATATTCCCCTTTTTCCGTGACCGCCGTTTCCAGCTCGGACATGTCGAGGCCCTGTCCCCGGGCGAACCCGAGGGCCGCTTTCGTGGGCTGTCCCTGGTCGTCGAAGGCGACCCGCTTCGCCGGCCCCAGTTTTTCCTGGATTTCGTCCTCCTGGGCTTCCGCCACGGCGGACACGGCCACCACGAGACGGCGGGGCGTTCCCATGGTTTCGACGGTCCCGAAGGGGATCCGTTCCTCTGCCAGGGTTTTTCGGATCAGGGTTTCCATGTCGCCCAGGGCCCTGGGCAGAAAGGCCGCGGGGATTTCTTCCGTCCCGATTTCCAGTAAGAGTTCCTTTGCCATTGAAATGCTCCCGTTTGGTTGGTTGGGGGGTCAGCGCTTCTTCGGCCACCGGCCCATGAGGGGATACCCCATGGCCTCCCGCTGTTTCAGATAGCCTTCGGCGGAGAGTCTCGCCAGATTCCGAACCCGCCCGATGTAGCTCGTTCTTTCGGTGACGCTGATGGCGCCCCGGGCGTCGAGGATGTTGAAGACATGGGAACACTTGAGGCAGTAGTCGTAGGCCGGCAGCACCAGTTTCAGTTCCGCCATGGCGATGGATTCCGCCTCGTACATGTCGAACAGCTTCCTCAGCATGGGAACGTCCGCTTTCTCGAAGTTGTAGGTGGAAAATTCGACTTCCCCCTTGTGGTGAACGTCACCGTATTTGATACCGTGTCCCCAGTCGAGATCGTACACGTTGTCCACCTTCTGAAGATACATGGCGATCCGTTCGATGCCGTAGGTGATTTCCGCGCAGACCGGGTTCAGGTCGAAGCCGCCCACCTGCTGGAAGTAGGTGAACTGGGTGATTTCCATGCCGTCGAGCCACACCTCCCAGCCGAGGCCCCAGGCGCCCAGGGTGGGTGACTCCCAGTCGTCCTCGACGAAGCGGATGTCATGGGCCAGGGGGTCGATCCCGAAGCTGCGGAGGGAATCGATGTACATCTCCTGGATCTCCAGGGGGGAGGGTTTCATGATGACCTGGTACTGGTAGTAGTGCTGCAGGCGGTTGGGGTTCTCGCCGTAGCGGCCGTCCGTGGGCCTTCGGGAAGGTTCCACGTAGGCCACGTTCCAGGGCTCCGGGCCGAGGGCCCGCAGGAAGGTGGCGGGGTTGAAGGTGCCCGCCCCCACCTCGATGTCATAGGGCTGCTGAACGATGCATCCCTGGTCCGCCCAGTACTTTTCCAAGGCAAAGATGAGTTCCTGAAAGGTCACGGGAGCCTCCTTCCCCGTTCGGGGTTTCATCGGTGTGATCGGTGGGAAATAGCATCGGTGAAAGGGCCTGTCAAGCGAAATTACAGGAGGATCCGGCTCACGGACTGGAGGACGGAGAGCGAACGGATTTCCCTTCCGAGGATGTGGTGGATCATTCCGTGGAGAAGCCGGCGGCTTTCCTGGAGCGAGGGAGGGGGAAAAGCGACCCGGGGGAGTCTTTCCACCGTCATGTTTCTGCTGAAGAGGAGGGTTTTGACGGTTCCCGGGGAAATCGTAAGATCGTTCTCCCCCGGAACGGTGCAGAACTCGCATCGGATTCCCCCGTCGAGAAGACGAAAGGTGGGTCGGACGATTCCGTCGATGCCCCTGTGGCAGGCCACGCATTTTTCCAGCAGGGGCTCGTATCCCGAGAGCCCGAGAAGCCGGAATTCGAAAAACCTGAGGAGGGCTTCCGTGGGGTCGCTTTCCTCGATAAGATCGAGAAAGTCCCGGAGGAGAACGAAGAGGGCGGTGTTGCGCTTTCCGTCCACGGTGAAAAGATCCACCAGCTCGATGAGGTACGAAGCCGTCAGGGTCTTGTCGAGATCACCCCGGATGCGCGGGTAATGGCGGGTCACGTCACACCCCTCGATAAAGGCGAGGCCGCCCCGGTCGCCCTGGGAAAAACGTATGGTGGAACATGAAAAAATGTCGAGGGCGTTGACAAAGCGCTTCCGGCTTCGCCGGGCCCCCTTGGCGATTCCCCGGATCTTGCCGTGCTCTTCCGTGTAGAAGGACACGATCCGGTCCGATTCCCCGTAGTCGAGGGTTCGAATGACGAAGCCGGCCGTTTTGACGCGCGTTCTCATGTCAGGTCAGAATTTTGAGGAAAAGGGTGGCCAGGCCGAGAAAGGAAAAAAACCCGAAGGCGTCGGTGAACGCGGTGACGAAGATGTGGGACCCCAGGGCCGGGTCCGCCTTGAACCACTTGAGGCTCAGCGGGATCAGCGTCCCGATGAGGGTCCCCATGAGAATGTTCAGGATCATGGCGAGCCCCAGAACGACACCCAGGATGGGCATTCCTTTCCAGAAATAGGCTACCACTCCTACGATGGCGCCGACGGCGACGCCGTTTACCGTCCCGACGGCGAACTGCCGCAGAACGGCTTTTCTCGAGTTGTCCGAGTCCACCTCTCCGATGGCGAGGCCGCGGACGACGAGCGCCAGGGTCTGGCTCCCGGCGTTTCCGCCGAGGCCGGCGACAACCGGCATGAAAAGGGCGAGAGCCACCATGATCTGGATCGTTTCCTCGAAGACCCCGATGACGACGACCGACGCGAAGGCCGTGACGAGGTTGAGACACAGCCATGGGAGGCGTTTTTTCACCGAGTCGAAGGGCGGGTTCAAAATACTGTCGTCCTCTTCGAGACCGGCGATGCGGTAGAGGTCTTCCGACGTTTCCTCCTCCATGACGTCGACGATGTCGTCAACGGTGATCCGCCCCAGGAGGCGGTTTCCGTCATCCACCACGGGGAGCGAGACGAGGTCGTACTTTTCGAACATCCGGGCCACTTCCTCCTGGTCCACGTTGACGAGTACGCTGGGATAGGACCGCTCGACAGCCTCGATGACGGGGAGGTTCCGCCGGGAGGCGATGAGCTTCTGGAGGGGGATGACCCCGACCAGCCTTCGGTCGCCGTCGACGACAAACACGTTGTAGACGTTTTCGATGTCTTCCGAGGCATCCACCACCGCCTGGAGGGCTTCCCGAATCGTCGTTCCCTCGGAAACGGTGACCATCTCCGACTGCATGAGACCGCCGGCGGTGTCTTCCTCGTACTTGAGGAGTTCCTTCAGGTCCTCCGATTCTTCCGGTTCGATTTTTTCCAGGATGGCCCGGGCCCGGTCTTCCGGGAGCTCGGCGATGAGGTCCGCCGCGTCGTCCGAATCCATCTCGTCGATGATTTCGGCGATCTGCTTACTCGAAAGATCACCGAGGATTTCCTCTTTCGAAAGGTCGCTCAGTTCGAGGATGACGTCGGACGCCTTTTCCACTTCCAGAAGGGAGAAAAGGCGAATTTTTTCCTGCTCCTCCAGGTGATCGATGAGTTCGGCGATGTCGGCGGGGTGAAGGTCGGTGAAGAGGTCGAGGATGTCGAACTCCCGGTTTTCCCGGATCCACTCCCGCAGTTGACTCAATTTTGTCGTGAAATCTCCCGGATCGGCCATGAAAATCCTCGTTTTTCAGCGGAAAAAGGATGATGCGCCCGCAGCGAAGTCTCAAAATCGCTTTTTTCGGGAAGTCAACGGTGAACGCTGATCTTTATACCACTCCTTGCCGGTAAGAACAAGGGACACCCGAAGGCGGTAACAGGGCGTGAAAAGACGTAAAGAGGAATGAACAATCAAAGGGGACAGATTTCAACTCTGTCCCCTTTGATTGTTCGTGACGAGGGATGAAGCGTAACGCTAAGATCGGATTTTTTACGAAGTCGTCAGGTTTCGTCGTGCCGGATCTCGCCGCCCACCAGGGTCATGAGGGATTTCCCTTCCATGGCCCAGCCGCCGAAGGGGGAATTCCGGCTTCGGGACCGCAGGGACTCCAGGCGGACCTTCCAGCAGACGTTCGGGTCGATGACGGTGACATCGGCGTCGGAGCCGGCCTTCAGGGTCCCCCCGGGGACGCCCAGTATCCGGGCGGGGTTCACGCTCATCTTTTCGACGAGCTGTCCCAGGGAGAGGACCCGGTCTTTCACCAGTTTCATGGAGAGGCCGAGGGAGGTTTCCAGGCCGATCATGCCGAAGGCGGCGTATTCGAATTCCACGTCCTTTTCCATGGAAGAGTGGGGGGCGTGATCGGAGGCGATGACATCGATGGTGCCGTCCGCCAGGCCCGACTTGACCGCTTCCACGTCCCTGGCCGACCGCAGCGGCGGGTTCACCTTGAAGGCCGTGTCGTACGTGGCCAGGTGGTCTTCCGTCAGGGTGAAGTAGTGGGGCGCCGTTTCCGCGGTGACGGGAATGCCCGCCTTCTTCGCTTCCCTGATGGCCCGGACCGATCCTTCGGTACTCACGTGGGCGATGTGAACGGAGACCCCCGTGTACCACGCCAGGGCGATGTCCCTTCGGACGGCGATCTCCTCGGCGATGGAAGGTATTCCCCGGAGCCCGAGTTCCGTGGACATGAGCCCTTCGTTCATGGATCCGTTTTCCGTGAGAAACGGGTCCTCGCAGTGGGAAATGACGGGCATGCGGAAGGACGCCGCGTATTCCAGGGCCTGCCTCATGAGGCTGCTGTCGGCCACCCATTTTCCATCGTCGGAAAAGGCGACGGCCCCCGCCTCTTTCAAGTCGCCGAATTCGGTGAGGACGTCGCCTTCGAGGCCCCGGCTGATGGCGGCGACGGGGTAGACCCGGACGATGTCCGCTTCCCGGGCCCTTCGAAGGATGAACTCGGTTACGGAGCGGTTGTCGTTCACCGGGCTCGTGTTGGCCATGGCGGCGATGGCGGTGAAACCGCCGGCCGCCGCCGCCGAACTTCCCGTGGCGATGGTTTCCTTGTATTCGAAACCGGGCTCTCGAAGGTGGGTGTGCATGTCGATGAGGCCGGGAACGATAATCTTCCCGGCGAGATTCCACTCCTCCACGGGGCCGTTTCCGCCCCCCGCCAGTTTCTCTCCCGTCATCACCACCCGGCCGTCCTCGATGAGAAGGTCGAACAGGCCGTCCATGTTTTGCGAAGGATCGATGATCCGAGCGCCTTTCAGCAACCGCTTCATGAGGAGCCTCCCGAAAGAAGGTATAACAGGGCCATGCGGACGGCAATGCCGTTGGTGACCTGCTCGAGAATCACCGACTGAAGGCCGTCGGCAATGTCCGGAGCGATCTCCGTTCCCCGGTTTATCGGTCCGGGGTGCATGACCAGGGCGCCGGGCCTGGCCATCTCGAGGCGTTCCCGGTTCAGGCAGTAGAACTTGGCGTATTCCCGGATGGACGGAAAGGCGGCCCGGTGCCTTTCGAGCTGGATCCGGAGCATCATGACGATGTCCCGGTCCCGGACGGCCTCGTTCATGTCGCATGTAACGGCGGCCCCGAGCTTTTCGATGTCCCGGGGGATCATCGGGGCCGGACCGCAGACCGTCACCCGGCACCCCATCTTGGTGAGGCCGTGAATGTTCGAGTGGGCGACCCGGCTGTGGGCGATGTCCCCGACAATGGCCACGTCGAGCCCTTTCAGGGTGCCCTTCCGGCGCCGTATGGTCAGCATGTCCAGGAGAGACTGGGTGGGGTGCTCATGGAAACCGTCGCCGCCGTTGATGACCGAATGCCGGACCAGGCGGGCGATCAGGTGGGGGGCCCCGGACGCGCTGTGGCGGATGATGACGATGTCGGGGTTCATCGCCTCGAGGGTTCTCGCGGTGTCGATGAGGGTTTCCCCCTTGACGACACTGCTCGTGGACGTGGAGATGTTGACGGCGTCGGCGCTCAACCTCTTGGCGGCGATTTCAAAGGATGTTCTTGTCCGCGTACTCGCCTCGTAGAAGAGGTTGATGATCGTTTTCCCTCGGAGCGTGGGGACCTTCTTGATGTCCCGGGTGGACACCTCGGCGAAGGAGTCCGCCGTGTCCAGGATCAGGTTGATCTCCTCGGCCGTGAGTTCCTTCATCCCGAGGATGTCTTTATGGCGAAGCTTCATGGATCGTGTCCCCCGTCAGCCTTCTTCTTCGATGATGACCTCATCCTTCCCGATGTGTTCGGAAAGGTGAACATTGACCTTTTCCCAGAGACTCGAGGGAAGATTGAGGCCCACGTAATCGGGACAGATGGGCAGTTCCCGGTGCCCCCGGTCCACAAGCACGGCCAGTTGGATCATCTTCGGGCGGCCGAAGTCGATCAGGGCGTCCATGGCCGCCCGGATGGTCCGGCCCGTGAAAAGCACGTCATCCACGAGGATGACTTTTTTCTGATCCACGGAAAAGGGAATGTCCGTCCGGCCCGGCTTGGGTTTTCTGCCCAGGGATGTGACGTCGTCCCGGTAAAAAGTGACGTCGAGGATGCCGAAGGGAACTTCCTTCTCTTCTATGGACGAGATGCGGTCCCGGAGACGACTGGCCAGAAAGATCCCCCCCGTCCGGATGCCGACGATAATGAGAGATTCGGCGCCCCGGTTTCTTTCCAGGATCTCATAAGCGATCCGGGTCAGGGATCTCTCGATTTCCTCATCATTCATGACGACTTTTTTCATGGCCTCCGTCCCTTCCGAATTTCAAAAAAAAAGCCTTCCCTGAACCGGGAAGGCCTTTTTATCCGCTATGGAAATCGTGGCTTTCATCGTCGACAACCTGGATCAACCCTCTTGTGTCGAAAGCACTATAACAGCCGTGGGGAAGCAAGTCAAGGTACAATGGGTGACAACAGGTGCAATGGGTGACCCTTCCGGGACGTCGGAACGATTCGTGACGAAAGGCGGCAAAGACGGCGGTTTCTTTCGTCAAGCCGTCAGTGGATGATGTCCCCGATGCGGTCCCACCGGACCGCCCCTTCCTCGCTGTCCCAGGACCAGTAGAGGATGAAGGCTTTTCCCAGGATGTCCTTGAGATCGACGAATCCCCAGAACCGGCTGTCATAGCTCTGGTCCCGGTTGTCGCCCATGACGAAGACCGTGCCCTCGGGGACGGTGACGGGTCCGAAATGGTCCCGGGGCTGAATGGCCCTGGGGATGACCAGGTTGTCCATGTGCACACCCGTGTCGTTTTCCATCGGATTGTCGTTGATGTAGACTTTCTTGTCCCGGATTTCAATGGTGTCCCCGGCCGTCCCGATGACCCGCTTGATGAAGTCCTTGCTCTTGTCCATGGGGTAAATGAAAACGATGACGTCGCCCCGCTTTGGTTCGCTCACCGGGATCAGGGTCGCTCTCATGAAGGGGATCCTGACGCCGTAGAGAAACTTGTTGACCAGGAGCCAGTCACCCACGAGAAGGGTGGGCTTCATGGAACCGGAGGGGATCTTGAAGGCCTGGACGACGAACGTCCGGATGAAAAGGGCGATCAGAACGGCGATGAAAATGGCTTTTCCGTATTCGATGATGACAGAGGATCTGCTCTTCGGCACCGGTATCTCCTTTTTATGATGTGTAAATCGACGACAGGGCGATGACGGTCATGAAAAGGGCCATGAGTCCCCTCAGGGCGCTCCGGGCCGTGGAAAGGGCGATGTTTTTCAGCCCGTTTCGAAAGGCCGGTTTCAGTTTCATGTCCCGCACGGACTGAACGGTAAAGGAGCCCGCGAGCCCCCCCAGGTAGAAACCTGCAAAAAGGCCCAGGCCCTGGAGATGGCGGCCGAGGATAAAAGCGCCCGTCACGGCGGCGGCAAGGACGGCGAGGCCTTGGCCAAACGAGTAGGACGGAAATTTCTGCGGTCCCATGGACGTGAGCCAGAAGTCGCCCCCTTCAGCCACGATCACAAGAAAGAAGAGGGAAGCGAGCACGACGGGGCCGAGAGGCTCGAAGCCCGTCGAGCCGGCAAAGACGAGGGTGTCCAGAAAAATGAGGATCGTTCCCGGGAGGCCGAGGTGAATGGCGAAGATTCCCAGGAAAAGGACCAGCATGAAGAGCGTGTAACCGGCGGTTTCTAAATTGGACAAGTTACAAGGACCTTATAAAGTCTGGATCTCCGTTTCCAGGATCACCCTTTTTTCTTTTTCCTGGCCGGACGCACCCGCTCCCAGACGAGGATGGTGGGGCTCGCGATAAAAATGGAGGAGTAGGTTCCCACAACGATGCCCACGATGAGAGCGAAGGCGAAATCGTGGATGACCGCACCGCCCAGGAAAAAGAGAGCCGCCACGACCAGGAGAGTCGTCCCCGCCGTGAGAAGGGTCCGGCTCAAGGTCTGGTTGATGCTGGAATTGACGGTGACGGCCAGGTCCCCCCGGATGTTCGCCCGTCGGTTTTCCCGGATCCGGTCGTACACGACGATGGTGTCGTTGAGGGAATACCCGATGATCGTCAGAAGAGCGGCCACGATGGGCAGGGTGAATTCCTTTCCCAGGAGGGAAAAGATGCCCACGGTGATGATGACGTCGTGAAGCAGGGCCGCCACGGCCCCGACGGCGTAACGGAACTCGAAACGCCACGTGATGTAGATGAGGATTCCGATCATGGCGTAAAGGATGGAAAGAAGACCTTTCTGGCGCAGGTCGCTGCCAACCTTGGGACCCACCATTTCCACGCGCCGCACCTCGAAATCCTCCCGGGCGAAAACCGTTGCGAGGGCGTCCTCGATGGTGTCGGAGAACCCTTTCAATTCGGAGGTCGAACTGGCCGTTTTGACGAGAAACTCATTCCCCTCGTAACCGAAGTCCTGGATGACGCTGTCCTGCAGGTTCACCTCCTTGAGGGCCTCCCGGATCTGCTCTACCGTCGCCGGTTTCTGGAACTTCAGCTGAACGAGGGTGCCGCCGGCGAAGTCGATTCCCATGATCAACCCCCCGTGAAGGATGACGGAGAGAACGGAAATCACGATGAGAGCCAGGGAAAGGGAGAAGGCCGGTTTCATTTTACCGACAAAATCAAGATTCGTCCCGGGTTTGATGAGTTCCATGAAAAGGTCTCCTGCGTTTCTGTTTAGATGCTGACCGTCCGGATTTTTCGGAACCAGAGAAGATAGTCGAAGAAGATCCGGGTCACGAAGATGGCGGTGAACATGCTGCACACGATGCCGATGCTGAGCGTGACGGCGAATCCCTTGATGGGCCCGGTCCCGAACTGGAAAAGGACGAGGGCGGCGATCAGGGTGGTCACATTGGCGTCGACGATGGTGATGAAGGCCTTGGAATATCCGGCGGCGATGGCCGCGCTGGGCGTTTTGCCCAGGCGGAGCTCTTCCCGGATTCGTTCGAAAATGAGGACATTGGCGTCCACGGCCATGCCGATAGTGAGAACGATGCCGGCGATGCCCGGGAGGGTCAGGGTGGCCCCGAAGGCCGCCAGCGCGGCCATGATGAGAATGATGTTCATGATGAGGGCCACGTTGGCGATGAGGCCGGAGAAACGGTAATAAACGACCATGAAGAGGACGACGAGAAGGCCTCCGACGATAATGGAGAGGAATCCCTGCTCAACCGAGTCCTGCCCCAGGGAGGGCCCCACCGTTCTCTGTTCCAGGATTTTCACCGGTGCCGGCAGGGCGCCCGCCCGAAGGACGATGGCGAGATCCCGGGCTTCGTCCATGGTGAACGTACCGGTTATCTGGGCTTCCCCGCCGGAAATCCGCTCCTGGATGACCGGGGCCGAGTGCACCACGTCGTCAAGGACGATGGCCAGACGCTTTTTAACGTTTTCCGCGGTGATCCGGTCGAAGTCCCGGGCGCCCTGGGTGTTGAATTTCAGGGCCACGTAGGGTTCGCCGAAACGGTCACTGATCTTGACGACGGCATTCTCCAGGGCATCCCCCGTGAGGACCGCCTTTTCTTTGAGGAGATACGGGTTTCTCACCCTCTGCCCCGTCTGGCGGTTGTACTGGGTGCCGTAGTAGACGGCGCTGCCCTCGGGAACGTTCCCCTTCAGGGCCTCGTCGAGGCTGCGTTCTTCGTCCACCAGGTGAAATTCCAGGAGGGCCGTCTTCCCGATGAGATTGATGGCCCGTCTCGGATCCTTCACACCGGGCAGCTGGATGAGGATCCGGTCTGTCCCCTGGGGAACGATTTCCGGTTCCGTCACCCCGAACTGGTCAATGCGGTTCCGGATCGTTTCCAGGCTCTGCTCCACGGCGAAGGTCCGGATCCCATCGGCGTCCTTGGGCCGGAAACCGAGGGCGAGTGTTTCCCTTCCGTCGACCCACTGGCTCGAGCGGATATCCAGGTTTGGAAAGCTGTCCGTCAGGATTTTACGGAATGCCTCGTCTTCTTCCGGGCCGGGAAGCTCCAGGGAGATGGTGCGGCCTTCCTGGATTTCAAAAGCCCGGAAGCGGAGCTTCCTGTCCATGAGAAAATCCTTGAGGTCGCCGGCGGTCCGGTTGAGGCTGTTCTCAACGGCCTTGTCCGTATCCACTTCCAGGACGAGATGCATGCCCCCCTGGAGGTCGAGACCGAGATGAATCTTGTCGTGGGGCAGGTAGGATTTCCAGAAAGCGGGAAGATGATCCGTCATCGAGGGGAGCAGGTAGAAAAGACCCGCCAGGGCGATGAGAACGGCGAAAATGCTTCTCCACTTGATGTTTGAAGCCATGAGAAATCCCTTTCTGTACCTTATTCTTTCGGCGCCTTCTGGTTTACCGTGGCGATGTGGTTTTTCGAGACTTTGACGCGGACCTTGTCGGCGATTTCAAGGGTGACGACGGTGTCGGTGATCCCCGTGATCTTTCCGTGGATCCCGCCGACGGTGACGACCAGATCACCGTGGCCGAGATGGTCGAGCATCTCCTTGACCGCTTTTTGCCGCTTCTGCTGGGGACGGATGAGCAGAAAATAAAAAATGGCGAAAATGGCACCCATAAGGATGATGAAATGGTACTCGCTTCCGGGCGCGCCGGCGCCCTGTCCCGCTGTACCCATGGCATAAGCGGTTTCGATCATCGTTTCTTCCTCCTCAATTGATGAACCCGTAAAAGGCTTGCTTTAATGCAAAAAAGAATCAAAGGGGCTCCCTGTCGTGAACCCTGTCACCGTTACCGCGCTTTTTTTTGAAATCCTCCTGGAAGCCCGCCATTTCACCGCTTCGGATGGCGGCCCGCAGGGTTTCCATGAATCTCATGTAGTAGCGGACGTTGTGGATCGTGTTCAGGACGAGGGCCAGAATTTCCCCGGCCATGAAAAGATGTCTCAGGTAAGCCCTCGAGTAATGCCTGCAGGTGTAACAGTCGCAGTCCCCGTCCACCGGCCCCTCGTCGTTCCTGTATTGGGCGTGCCTTATAACAAGCTTTCCCGAATTTGTAAATAACATTCCATTCCTTGCGGTCCGGGTGGGGAGGACGCAGTCGAAAAGGTCGATGCCCCGGGTGACGCATGCGAGAATGTCCTCGGGCATGCCGACCCCCATGACATATCGGGGCCGGTCGTCGGGCAGAAGGGGTTCGGCGATCTCCACGACCCGAAGCATGTCTTCTTTCGTTTCACCCACACTGAGTCCGCCCAGGGCGTAGCCGTCGAACCCCGTTTTCACCGTTTCCTCGACGCTTTTCTCCCTCAGGTCGGGGTACATGCCGCCCTGAATGATGCCGAAAAGGGCCCCCCGGCCCGTTTTCCGGGCGTCCCGGCACCGCTTTGCCCACCGCAGGGTCCGCTCCATGGATTTTCTCGCGTAGTCGTGATCGGCGGGATAAGGGGTGCACTCGTCAAAGCACATCATGATGTCTGATCCCAGGGATTCCTGGATTTCAACGGCCTTTTCGGGAGTCAGCACGTGCCGGGAGCCGTCGATGTGAGACTGGAAAAGGACCCCTTCCTCGCTTATCTTTCGCAATCCGGCGAGGCTGTGCACCTGGAACCCGCCGCTGTCCGTGAGGATGGGCCCGGGCCAGTTCATGAAGCGGTGGAGCCCGCCCATGTCTTCGATGAGCCGGTGCCCCGGTCTCAGATAGAGATGATAGGTGTTGGCGAGGATCATCTGGGCGCCGAGGCCGCGGACCGTTTCGGGAAGGAGGCCCTTGACGGTTCCCTGGGTGCCCACGGGCATGAAGGCGGGGGTCTGGACAAGGCCGTGGGCCGTCTTCATGAGGCCGAGCCGGGCTTTCGTGGCGGGGTCTTTCCGGAGCAGGCGAAAGGAAAAAGGGGTCATGAGGGTCCTCACAGGATGAGCATGGCGTCGCCGTAGCTGTAAAACCGGTATCCTTCCGCCACGGCCTTCCCGTAGGCCTCGAACATGAGGTCCCGGCCGGCGAAGGCGCAGACAAGGAGAAACAGAGAGGACCGGGGGAGATGAAAGTTCGTGACGAGGCGGTCCACCCGGCGGAACCTGAATCCCGGATAAATGAAAAGAGAGGTGTTTCCCTTGAGAGGGGCCGGGCTGCCGCCGTTTCGGAAAATCGTCTCGATGACCCGGGTCGACGTGGTCCCCACGGCGGTGACCCGGCGGGCGGTCTCGATGATTCTCGCTCCTTCTCCGCTGATTTCGTAGGATTCCGACTCCATGCGGTGGTCTTCCACGTCGTCGGCTTCCAGGGGCTGAAAGGTCCCCAGCCCCACGTGGAGGGTCAGGGGAACCGTCCGTACCCCTTTTTTGTCCAGTCTTTCGAGAGTCTTCCCGGTGAAATGAAGCCCCGCCGTCGGGGCGGCGATGGAGCCGGGAACCCGGGCGTACACGGTCTGGTACCGTTCCAGGTCCAGGTCCCGGAGGCCGTTTCCCGTCTTCCTCTTTATATAAGGAGGCAGGGGGGCCTGTCCCTCCCGGTGAACGAAGGTCTCCAAGTCTTCCCGGGGGTTGAAACGGAGAACCCATTTCTTCGCCGTGACCCTTTCAACGGCTTTCGCCTGTGAGCCGTCGGAGAAGAAAAAAGCGGTTCCTTCCCGGACCCGTTTTCCCGGGCGGAGAAGGACTTCCCATTCAGGCAAAGGGGAGGGACCGGTGAGATCACGGAGCAGCAGGATTTCCACGGTTCCCCCGGAAGCCTTCCGGGCCGTCAGCCGGGCGGGGATGACCTTCGATTCGTTGAGGACCAGGACATCCCCGGCGTCGAAATAGTCGGGCAGATCGCTGAACACACGGCTTGTGACCGTTCCCGAGGCCCGGTCCACCACCATCATCCGGGAGCCTTCCCGGTCGGAAAGGGGCGCCTGGGCAATGAGGGATTCGGGGAGGTGGTAATCGAAGTCCTGGAGTTTCATGGGAATGTCCCCGCGGCGACGGCTTTCAGCCCTGCCGGGTGAAGTAAACGAGGGCGAGTCCGCCGATGACGGACAGAAAACCGAAAACCCGGAGCTGCCCCTCGGGGATTTCGGCAATCCGGAGAAGGTATCCTTTCATTTTCTCGGGAAAGGCGAAATAGGGGAGGCCCTCCAGAACGAAAACGAGCCCCAAGGCCGACAAAAAAAGTTCCATGGCTTTCCTAAGATTTCCTTTCTTCCGTCTTGAAGCGGTTCCAGAGGGCGTCCATCTCCTCCAGGGAAGCCGCTGAAAGGGTCCCTCCCCGGGCGTTGACGGCGCCTTCGATTTTCAGGAACCTTCCGATGAACTTGTCCGTGGCGGCCTGGAGGGCTTCTTCTCCGTCCACCGAAAGGAACCGGGAAAGGTTGACCAGGGCGAAGAGGAGGTCTCCCAGCTCTTCCCGGACATCCCCGGGGCTCCCCGTGGCCACGGCGGTTTCCAGTTCTCCCAGCTCCTCCCGGACCTTCGGCAGGACGTCCGCGGCAACCTTCCAGTCGAACCCCACGGCGGCCGCCCGTTCCTGGATGGCCCCGGCCCGCCGGAGGGCCGGCATGGCACGGGGGATGCCGTCGAAAAAGCCCGTCTTCCGGCCTTTTTTTTCTCCGGTTTTGATGGCCTGCCAGTTCTGCCTGACCTCCTCCACCGAATCGACGGAGGTGTTTCCAAAAACATGGGGATGCCGGCGGACCATCTTTTCGGTGATTTCCCGGAGGACGTCCTCGAAGGTGAAAGACCCGGTCTCCTCGTATATCCGGACGAGAAAGAGGATCTGGAACAGGAGGTCCCCCAGTTCCTCCCGGGCCGCCCCGGGGTCGCCGCCGGCGACGGCGTCGGCCGCCTCGTAAGCCTCTTCCAGGAGATAACGGCGGATATCCTCCTTTTTCTGCTTTTGATCCCAGGGGCATCCTTCCGGGGAGCGGAGTTTTAAGAGGACCGCCCGAAGGGCATCCAGGGAGGGTTGAACGGGGCCTGTGAATTTGTCTTTCATGGCAGGAGAAAACTCTTTATTTTTAAGCGGATCCTGAATAACACGGTTTGTCCTTCCTGTCAAAAGGGTTTTCCCGGGCTATTTGAATTTGCCGTCCCTTTCGGCTTGATTTTTCGGGAGGAAGGTGTTAGGTAACCATGTTCCCGGCGTCCGTAATTACCGGGAAAAACGCTCGCGATGGAATGCCCTGTTAATCACCAGGGGCAAGACATAGTGTTTCATTAAAAGCTCATTTAATTGAAAGAAGGAGGAGGTAGTATTTATGGCTGAAGAAAGAAAAAAGATGACCCGGGCCGAGAGGCTCGAGGCGGAACGGGAAGCCAACCTCAAGCACTGGATGGAACAGGATGAGCTCCTTTTCAAGCATCGCGAGGAAACCTACGATATCGGCGGCGCGGCGCAGGTCGAGAGGCTTGCCAAGCAGAAAAAGAAACCGGTAAGGCAGCTCATCACCCAGCTCGTCGACCCCGGCGAGGAGTTCTTCGAGATCGGGCAGGACTGCGGCTACGACATCGGGAAGGTTCGGCTTTACGGCGGCGAGATCTACGAGTCGGAAAAGCGGGGCCACATCCCCGGCGGCGGGATGGTCACCGGCGTCGGCAAGGTCCACGGCAAGGACTGCATGATTTTCGGTAACGAGAACCGATACGCCGCGGGGACCTATTTCCCCATCACCCTGAAGAAGCACATGCGGGCCCAGGCGATCGCCGAGGCGAGCCGTCTGCCCTGCATCTACATCGCCGATTCGGGCGGAATCAACCTGCCCCTCCAGGTGGGCTGCTTCGCCGATGACGGCCATTTCGGCTCCATGTTCTACAACATGTGCCGCATGTCCGCCATGGGGATCAAGCAGTACACCCTCTCCACGGGCGGGAACACGGCGGGCGGCGCCTACATCGTCTACCTCGCCACGGAATCGATCATGATCGAGAAGATGTCCTTCGCCTTCCTGGCCGGGCCCCCCATGGTGAAGTCGGCCATCGGCGAGACCGTTTCCCCGGAAGACCTGGGCGGCGCCTACGTCCACACCCAGCACTCGGGCGGCTGCGACCACTTCGTCCGGACCCAGGACGAGGGGATCCAGAAGCTCCGGGACATCATGGAGTTCGAACCCTCCCAGACCCTTTACAGCGATCGCCGTGAGAGCCGGGAACCCAAGTTCGACTACAAGGAAATGATGCGGGGCACCCCCATCGACACCTACAAGTACATCAACATCAAGGAAACCATCAAGTGCCTCGCCGACGACAGCTATTTCCACGAGTACAAGCCCACCTACGGTCCCGGCCGCGGCGACGCCATCATCGCCGGCAAGATGTGGCTCAAGGGGATCCCCGTGGGTGTCGTGGCCTCCAACGCCAGCGGCGTCATCTACATCGACGCGGCCCGGAAGGCCACCGAGTGGATGATCCGCTGCGGCAACTCGAACCTCCCCGTCCTCTTCCTCCAGGGCTCCCCGGGCTACATGGTGGGCAAGGCGGAAGAGTGGGGCGGCATCGGAAAATACGGCTCCGACATGGTCCGGGCCTGCTCGTGCCTCAAGAGCCCCAAGGTCACCTACGTCATCGGCCCCGACCACGGCGCCGCCAACTACGGCATGTGCGGCCGGGCCTTCCGGCCGAAATTCGCCTTCACGAACATGCGGGGCCGCACCACCGTCATGTCCGGTGAGACGGCGGGCTTCATCGTGGAGACCGTCCGGCGGAAAAACATCGTCGACAAGGGCCAGGCGGTGGACGAAGAGGAAATGAAGGCGTTCCGCAACATGATGCGGGACCGGTACGATCAGGAAGGCCATCCCTTCTACACCGGCTCCATCAACTTCCACGACGGCGTCATCGCCTTCTCCGAGGCCCGGGACAAGCTGGCCAGGGCTTTCGAGATCGCGCTTCGCGTGCCCGTCGAAAAATCCGATTGGGGCGATCTGAAGCTGTAAGGTATTCCGGACGGCGGCAGGTTCTTATCCTGCCGCCGTTTTCATAAACCCTGTGACAGACATTTCAAGAGACAAGAAGGAGTGCAGCTATGGCAGATGTACTTTTGCAGGAAAGGACGGAAGACGGCATCCTGATCCTGACGCTCAATCGTCCCGAGGCGATGAACTGCTTCAATTTCGATCTTCTCGCCGTACTGGCCGACGCCATCCGGGAAGCGAACTTCGATATGGACCTCCGGTGCATCGTCATCACCGGTTCGAAAGCGGGTGACGAACCTCGGAAATGGTCCTTCTCCACGGGGGCGGACCTCAAGGAGAGACGGACCCTCACCCAGGACCAGGTCCGCCGGTTCATCTTTACCATCCGGAACACCTTCACGGCGGTGGAGCAGGTACGGGTGCCCGTCATCGCCGCCATCAACGGGTTCGCCTTCGGCGGCGGGACGGAGCTGGCGCTCGCCTGCGATCTTCGGATCTGCTCGACCAACGTCCTCATGGGGCTCACCGAGACGAGCCTCGCCATCATCCCCGGCGCCGGCGGCACCCAGCGGCTCCCGAGAATCGTCGGCATGGCCAAGGCGAAGGAGCTCGTCTACACGGCCCGCCGGTTCGACGCCAAGACGGCCCTGGAAATCGGCCTGGTGAGCAAGGTCGTGGAGCCGGACAAGCTCATGGAAGCGGCCCTCGAACTGGCCCGGGAAATCGCCAAGAACGGCCCCATCGGCGTGGCCCAGGCGAAGTTCGCCATCAATTACGGTATGGAGGCGAGCCTCGGCGTGGCGTTGCCTCTCGAATCCAAGGCCTATGAAGTGACCATTCCCACGAAGGACCGCCTGGAAGCCCTGGCCGCCTTCGCGGAGAAGCGAAAACCCGTTTTCAAGGGCGAATAAAAAACCCGTTCACCCTTGTTTATACCAACACAGGAGGAAGAAATTTATGGCAACGGAATATGATCTCTGGAAAGTTTTCCCGAGGATGCCGAAGAAGGTGAGCATCGGGGACATCACGATTCGCGATGGTTTCCAGCACGAGGAGAAGTTCATTTCCACCCGGGCGAAGATTTTTTACGGCCAGGAGATCATCCTGGCGGGCTGCCGGGAGCTGGAAGTGACCAACATGGCCCACGGGACGACGCCCCAGTTTGTGGACGGTGCCGAGGTGATGAAGGCCTTGCGGAGCGACGAGTTCCGGAAGCGGGCTTCCCGCCAGGGCATCGATCTGGACAAGGACTTGTGCCTCACCGCCGTGACGATTCGGGAGCCCTCGGTGGATCTGGCCATCGAGTGGCGGAAGGAGGGGTACGGTCCCGACCGGATTCTCATGATGGTTTCCACGGACGAGGAGCATCATTTCGCCAACTCGGGGACGACGCTGCCCAACTACTGGAAGGAAGCGGAGCGGTGCATCAAGAAGGCCCGTGACGCGGGGATGAAGATGGTGGGGACGGTGAGCACGATCTGGGGGAGCCCCATCGGCGGCGCCACGAAGCTGGAGGACGCCGTGGAGTTCACCAAGCGCTGGTTCGAGATCGGCGCCCACGACATCGAGCACGCCGACCACGACGGTTCGGCCAACGCGGCGGATGTGTACCGGTATTTCTCCATGGTTCTCGATGCCATGCCGAATCCGGAAGCCCATCTTTGCCATCTCCACGAGACGAAGCGTGTCGCTTCTTCGTCGATTCTGGCGGCCCTGCAGGCTGGGATCACCCGTTTCGAGGCGTGCTTCGGCGGCCTGGGCGGCCAGCCGGCGAACTTCCTCGACGACTCCCCCATCCGGGGCACCGGCGAGTACTACTACGAAGACCCCCGGTACGTCGGCCTCATCTGCCTGGAAGACCTTCTCGTTCAGATCGACGAGCTGGGCATCGAGCACGGCTACGACGTGGACCGTGTCCTGTGGATGGGCCGGAAGATGGAGAAGACCATCGGCCGGCGTCTCCGGTCCGAGGCGGTCATCAACGGCCGGACCCAGAAGGAAGGGCACATGAAGTTCGCCCGCCCGGGTCTCCCGAAGGCGAAGGAGAAGCTGGGCGAGAAGAAGGGCCAGAGGCTTCCCGAGGGCTGGGGCGAGAAGGCCGTCCTTCCCGAGAAGTGGGGTCCCTCGGATCCGCTCTGGAAAAAATAGCACCCATGATGGCAGGGGGGGCACTCCCCCCTGCCCCGTTAAAAAAACACGGTGATCATTCGAGTGCCCCCTTCGCTTTCCGTCGAGAGCACTCATGACTATATGAAATAATGTTGAAGGAGGAAGTTCAAATGGCCGTAGAAGTCGTAGCCCCCATGCCCGGAACGATCGCTGAGATTATCGTGGAAGTGGGTGATCAGGTCAGCGCCGATGAGGAGCTCATCATTCTCGAAGCGATGAAGATGGAAAACCCCATCGTTGCCCCCGTGGACGGCACCGTGAAGGAAATCAAGGTCGCGGAAGAGGACAAGGTGGACACCAACCAGGTCCTGCTCGTTCTCGAGTAACCCTGAACAGGGAAAAATAGTCATTCCTTATGCCGGGAGGACCAAGTCAGGTTCTTTCGGCATATTTATTTTGACGGCTCCGTCAAAAGGGCATAGGCGGCGCTGCCCTTCACCCCTCGTCACGGCGGCGTACCGGTCAGTATGCCTCACTCCTCGGGATTCGAGCGCTTTGACTCTGGACCTTTTGACGAAGCCGTCCGAGAAAATTCATTTTACAGAAACTTAAACACGTACCGGATTGACTTTTTCTCGGTAAGATCGAAAGAAACCTTGCTTTTCTTCACCCATGTTAAAGGGCGTGTAAAATGAAAAAAGAAACGGGGTATTCTTTACCGGAGAGGGTTTTCATCCACGAAGTCGTCCTGCGGGACGGTATCCAGAACGAACCAACCCTCGTTCCGACGGACCGGAAGATCGAGCTGGTGAACGGCCTGATCCGGTCGGGGATCGGGCGGATCGAGCTGTCGTCTTTCGTCAACCCCCGCCTCGTTCCCCAGATGGCCGACGCGGAAGCCCTCTGGGATCGTGTGGAACGTCCGACGGGGGTTCTTTTTTCCGCCCTCATCCTCGGTGAAAAGAGCCTCGAGAGGGCCCTGCGCTGCCGGGTGCCCCACGGGGGAATTTTCGTTTCCGCCAGCGAGACGCACAGCCTCCGGAACAGCAACCGCACCGTGGCGGAGGCGACGGCGGAGGCGCTTCGTCTCATGGACCGGGCGAAATCCCGGGGCATGGAGGTCCGGGCCGGGGTCATGAACGCGTTCGGCTGCGCCTACGAGGGGCCGGTGCCGCCGGAAAAGGTGACCGGGCTCGTCAAAGCGTTTCTGGATCACGGCCCGGACGAGATCTGCCTCGCCGACACGTCGGGAATGGCGCACCCCGGCCAGGTGGGGGATCTTCTTCGCCGGGTCCGGCCCGTGACTGGAGAAGTTTCCCTGTCCCTCCATCTCCACAACACCCGGGGGCTCGGCCTGGCCAATCTCTGGGAGGCCCTGCGCCACGGGGTGACGATCTTCGACACCTCCCTGGGGGGGCTGGGGGGATGCCCCTTCATCCCCGGGGCGAAGGGAAACATCGCCACGGAAGACACGGTTCACCTGCTCCATCATTCGAAAATCGAGACGGGAATCGATCTCAATCGGCTTGTCGCTTTAAGCCGGGACTTGGAGGCATTCATGGGCAGGGAATTCCCCGCCATGATCTCCCATCTGCGGGATCCCCGTTCCTGTGACCCCTGACGAAGGGAAACGGCGCGACCTTTCTCCGGGGCGCCGGTGTCGAGGCGGTTTCGGGGGACGTCAGGAGGGTTTTTTTCGGCCCGTGTAGAGCTGACGGAGAAAATACCGGTCATAATCCTTGAAAAGATTGCGGGGGAGACATTTCTGAAGGACTTCGAGGCCCGAACGGTCCAGGTCCTCCGCCGTGAGATGGCAGGACGTGTAGCCGGTGACGATGACGTGACCTCCGGAACGGAGCCGTTCCAGGGCTTTTCCCAGGATGGCCCGTGCTTTTTCCCTGGTGGGAACGACCTGGCGGTTCAGAAGGCCGCAGAAAAGGATGAGATCGAAGGTCAGCCCCGGGGGGAAGATCTCGTCGATCTTTTCAGCGTCTCCCTCAAAGACGTTTTCCAGGCCCCGGTTTCGCGCCGCCTCGACGTTTTCTTCGCTCACATCCACCCCGTAACACTGGAAGGGAGACATCGCACCGGAACCGGGCCCAGCGGTGCCCGCAGGCCCCAGCGCGCCGCCTTTCCGGCGAAAGTGCCCGTAGATGGCTTCGATCAGGTTTCCCGATCCGCACCCCAGGTCGAGAACACGGAGGGGCAAGGTTTTTTCGGCCCGGGACCGCCGCGCCGGCGGCGGAACCGATGAGACGGCCCGGTCCCGGGAAATGATGGCCCCCATGATCTTGATGATCTCGGGGTAAATGTGGTCCCGGTAGATTTCGAATTCCCGGGCGTTTTCGAAAATGTCCCAGTCCACGGGGCGGGAGACGTTTCTCTCCGGGACGATGAGTTCCACCGTATCGGGCGGCCGGGTGGAGAGATAGGCGACCAGTCTTCTTTCTTCAGATGGCGTGACGGGGTGCCCGGAGATTTCCGGCCAGAACCCCGCGATGTCCTCGGCGGTGACCGTATCGGAGAGGAGGGCGATGTCCCTGTGGGTGCCACGGGGCGAATCCCCGTCCACGACGCTTCCCTGGATGAACCGGCACCCCCCGTACTGGATGAGGTTGAACCAGAAACCGGCGCATGCCTCCTCGTCCCGTTCCCGGATAACCCGGACGGTCCTTTCGAAATCCGCATCGGTCACTGTTTTCATCTTTCTTCCACTCCGAAGTAAAAAAGGGGGCCACTATTCGGACCCCCCCTTCCGCTGTTTTATTTCCCTCAAAAAAACTTACGCCTTGACCGGCCACTCTCCTCTTTCTTTCAGGACATCGCGAAAGACTTCGAGGGCCTCGTTTACCGCCGGCATGCCGGCGTATGTGGCCACCTGGAAGAAGGTTTCGGCGAGTTTTCTCGGGTCGCAGCCCACGTTCAGGGCGGCGTTCACGTGGAGCTTCAGCTCTCCCGTCGCCCTCAGGGCCGCCAGCATGGCGCAGGCGACCATCTGCCTTTCCGGCAGGGTGAGAACCGTCCTGGAGTAAAGATTGCCGGTGATGAACTTGGAAAACTCATTGGCCAGGTCCTTGTCGAACTCCCGCCACATGAGGTAAGGGGGGTCCATCTTGATCCCTTTTCCAAAGAGCTTCGTCGCTGTTTCCTGGGTTCGTTTCCTGATTGCCTCGTCGCTCACAACAATGACCTCCTCACTGCGATCCTCCCGGTGATCCCTTCAGTGATTCCCGGGATTTCCGGCGACTGTAATGGAAAAGAGCCCCCCCTGTCAAGGTGAAATTCGATTACTTGTTCATGTAGAGGTCCCGGTCCCGGTCCTGGAGATAGATGTGATCGTAGGGCCCGTCCTTTCGGGACCTGGTCTCGTAGATCTCCTCGCCTTTTTTACGGCAGGCCGGGCAGCTTCGGCCGGGGATGACGACGGCGAAGATCCGGGTGCTGTGATCGGCCCGGGAATCGATGGTGATGAGGCCGCCGCAGTCGTCGCATATCCGCACAAGCTCCGTCTGCTCCTCCGATATGTGGTCCGTGTCATAGAAAATGCCCCGGCTTCTCCGGGCGAACTCGCCATCCCGGCGAAGCTTGCTTTTTTCCTCGTCCCGTCGTTTCCAGAGGCCATAGATCCCCTCGGAGAGTTTCTCGATGTAACGGGTGATGTCGGCGGACTGCCGGATTCTTTCCGGGTCGTAGTCCGGTTCCCTGACGTGGCTGTAATCGAGGCCGGCCATGGCGAGAATGATCCCTACGTTGATGTAGGGCAGGGCCGTTTCCACAGAGTATCCTCCTTCGAGGACGGCGATGTGGGGAGAAAGCCGGTCGTTCAGCCGGGCGTACCCCTGGGCGGTGAACTGCATGTCCGTGATGGGGTCCGTGTAGTGATTGTCCTGGCCGGCGGAATTGATGACGAGGTCGGGCTTGAAGTCGTCCAGTATGGGAAGGATGAGGTTGTCCAGGACGTAAAGGAACCCTTCCTCCGAGGTCCGGGGAGGGAGGGGGATGTTCAGGGTCGTTCCCAGGGCGTTGGGCCCTCCGAACTCCTCGGGAAAACCCGAACCGGGGTAGAGGGTTCTCCCGTCCTGGTGAAGGGAGATGAAGAGCGTGTCCGGGTCATGCCAGAAGATGTCCTGGGTGCCGTCGCCGTGATGGCAGTCCGTGTCGACGATGGCGATCCGCCTGTGGCCGTACTTCCTGCGGATGTGCTCGATCATGACCGCCTCGATGTTGATGTTGCAGAACCCCCGCGCGCCGTGGACGACCCGCATGGCGTGGTGTCCCGGGGGGCGGACGAGGGCGAAGGCGTTGTCCACCTCTCCCTCGAGCACCTTTTCCGCCGCCGTGATGGCCCCTCCCGCTGAAATCATGTGGGATTCCGTGGTCACATGACTCACGTCGGGAACGCAGATGTGAACCCGGTCCACGTCTGCCTTCGTCGCCAGGCCCGGCTTGAACTCGACGATGTTTTCCAGGTCGAGGAGGCCCTCCTCGAAAACCTGGTCCTGGGTGTAAAGGAGCCTTTCTTCGCGCTCCGGGTGGGTGGAGCTGATGGCCCAGTCAAAGGCGGGAAAGAACACGAGGCCGGTTTTTCTCTCTTTTCCTTTCATCACGGTGCTCCTTCCTGCCCGCGGGCGATGAGGCCGGGCTTGATCTGGGCCTTGATGCGGATATTCTTCCCCGTGGTGTAAAAACCCCGGACCATGTTGAACACCTGGTCCTCGATGATTTCCATGACCAGGTCCGCTTCGCGGGCCCCCATCTTCAGGGCCCGCTCCAGGAGCCGTTCCCGGCAGATGAAAAGGGCGTCGTCCCGGGAAAACCGGCCGGGAATGTCCTGCTGGAGACCCTCTTCCACGATGGTGAGGGTCTTCTTTTCCGTGTCCGCGAGAAGGGTGATTTCCGCCGTCGTTCTTGCCAGGGCGGCCCCCACGGCGTTGGCCACCATGGCATGTTCCGGGAGGCGGGAGGGGCAGCCCAGGTGTTCCCCGATCCTCGGGGCCATGGCTTCCGCGGGTCCCCCGACGGTAAAGAGGACTTTCGGGGTAATGATCTTCCCTTCCAGGATTTCATGAATGGTGTAAACAGGCTTGTTGTTGACCTCCTCGAGGAGCTCCCGGACGGCCCCGGAAATGATCTCGCAGGCCTTTTCATAAACGATCCTGGCCATTTCCCCGGGGGATGTCTTTCCTTCTTCCGCCAGTTCCGCCATGGCCTCCAAAGCCTTTTCACGGTTTCCCATTGCCGTGAGACCGAGAACGATCATGGCGTCCGTCGGGGTCGGAAAGGGTCCGCCGAAGGCCCGGGCGGGACCTTCCCGCTCGGGGCCGATCCGGAGTTCCCCCTTTTCCCAGCGGACCCGGCTGTCTCCGCCCACGCCGATGGAACGGGTCTTCAGGCCCCGGACCAGGGTGCGTCGTCCCGCGATGGTGACGCCGAAGGGTTCCAGGAGGGGGACCCCGTCGGCGAAAAGGGCGATGTCCGTGGTCGTTCCCCCGATGTCGAGGGCCACGGCGTCTTCCTTCCCGCCCGTCAGGCTGAGGATTCCCATGATGCTCGCCGCCGGGCCGGAGAGGATCGTGCCCACGGGGTATTTCGCCGACTGGCGGATTTCCGAGGTACCGCCGTCAGCCTTGAGGATATACACCGGTGCCGTCACTCCGAGTTCGCCGACGAAACGGAGAAGGTTGTCGACGAAGCGATTGTAGACGCTCCAGATGGCGGCGTTCAGGTAGGTCGTGGCGATCCGTCGGGGGTAGTTCAGGTTTCCCGACATGCGGTGGCCGAAAGAGAGATGGTCGAAGTCCTTTTCGATGAGATTTCCGATTTTGAGTTCCAGGCCGGGGTTTCTCGTGGAGAATTTTCCCACGATCCCGCCGTGACGGATTCCTGACGCCTTGAGGCGGCCTGCCGCTTCCAGGACCTCGCTCTCGTCCACGGCCGCCGCCTCGATTCCCCGGTGGCTCATGTACCCCGAGACGAAGTGGGTGTCCCCGTCGACGTGAAGCGCCTCCGGGGCCAGCCCGGGCCCCCCGGCAAGGATCATGCCCACCCGGTCCACCTTGTTCTGAACAATGGCGTTGGTGGACATGGTGGTGCTGAGGACGATCCTCTCGAGCTTCGTCAGGTTTTTACCGTTCAGAACCCGGGAGGTCGCCTCGCGGAACGAGTCGATGAGATTGTCAGGGTTCGTGAGAACCTTGGCCCATTCGACCACGTCGAAACGGCTGTCCAGGAGAACGGCATCCGTGTGGGTGCCCCCGACATCGATACCTAGGATCATGAGCGTCTCCGAAATCGGCTTGATGACCATGGTTATCACAGCCCGGTGGTCCCGTCAATCGGTCGCCGTGGGTTGATTTGCATTGACAGGAGACGGACCGTTTCCTAAAGAAGGGAAAGGTTCTTCCGTTCGGCCGATAAAAAAGGAGGGTTTCATGGAAAAATTTCTCAACCCGCGGTCCGTCGTCATCGTGGGGGCGCCCAGGCGGACCGGTCCCGGTTCCTTCAACAACGTGGAAACCATGCTCCGGTACGGCTATGGCGGCCGTATCTATCCCGTCAATCCCCAGGCCGGCGAGATCTGCGGCCTTCGGGCCTTTGAATCCATCGCCCATGTTCCCGAGAGGGCGGACCTTGCCGTGGTCTCCGTGGGAAGAGACCGGGTCTTCCCCGTCCTCGAGGCGTGCGCCCGGGCGGGCATCGGGCGGATCATCGTCGTCACCCAGGGGTTTTCCGACGCCGACGACCACGGCCGGGCGCTCCAGGAACGGATGACGGCCTTCGCCCGGGAAAAGGGGATCCGTATCCTGGGGCCCAACACCATGGGGGTGGTAAACAACTTCGCTTCCTTCACGACGAGTTTCGTCGACCTCCCCGTTCCGGAGAAATTCTCCCCCGTTTCCCTGATCGCCCAGACGGGGGTCTTCCAGGTGGCCGCCATCGATTTCGCTTACAGGCACTGGGGAAAGGGGATCGACATCGGGAACACCTGCGACGTGGATTTCGTGGACGCCCTCGAATACTTCGAAAAGGATCCCGAAACCCGGGTGATCGCCGTCCACATGGAGGGAATCCGCCGGGGACGAGAATTTCTCGAGGTGGCCTCCCGGATCACGAGAGAGAAGCCCATCGTCGTCCTGAAAACGGGGAGGAGCGAAAAAGGGGCCCGGGCGGCCCTGTCCCACAGCGGGTCCCTCGTCGGGGAGGACGCCGTGTACGACGCCGCCTTTCGAAAGGCGGGCGTCATCCGGGTCCGGGACACGCAGGAATTTCGGACGGCCCTCCGGGCCCTGGTCCGCTTCGGCGATAGGGCGGGCCCGCGGGTCGGGATCATCACCGTCACCGGGGCCGGCGGCATCATGGCCATCGACGCCGCCGAGGGGGACCTGACCCTGGCGGAGCTGCCGGCCGGCCTTTCGAAGAGCCTGACGGAAGGCCTTCCCGACTGGATCGGGGTGACCAATCCCGTGGACATCTGGCCCATCGGCATGATCGGCGGAAATTATACCGGGGCGGTGTCGACGGCCCTTCGGGAGCTTCAGGCGTCTTCCGGTGTCGACGGCCTTCTCATGATCATTCCGGCCATGAGTTCACCCCTTCACGGAAATATTGCCAGTCTCGTCGAGGTGGTCAAAAAGGCCCGGGAAGGTGAGGGCGGCGGGAAACCCATCGCCCTGTGGCTCTATGCGGACGACCTGGACGTGCAGGAAGAGCAATATGAGGAAATTGAAAATGTCGCCGCCTTCCCCTCCATCGAGGATGCCGTTCGGGGGCTGGCTTTTTCACGCCGGTATCGCCAGGCGGCCGCCCGGCCCGCCCCTTTGCCCGAAGCCCCTTCCCGGGACCGGGAAAAGGCCCGGACCCTCATTGAAAAAGGCCGCCGGGACGGCGTTCTTCTCGGGGAAGAGGCCCTGGCGCTTCTCGACGCCTTCGGCATGCCCGTCGTCCCGGGCCATGTTGTCCCGAAAAGGGAGGTCCTGGGGGAAACGGCCCGGGGACTTTCCTGTCCCCTGGTCCTCAAGGTCACCGGTCCGTCCTTTCTCCACAAGAGCGAATGGGGCGGGGTCGTCACGGGGATCGGCGGCGAGGAAGCGCTCTTCCGGGCGTGGGACGAGCTGTCCGCCCGGATCGCGGAAAAAGCCCCGAAGGCGGATTTTGAAGGATTCCATCTCCAGGAGCAGCTATCCGGGACGGAGCTTCTCCTGGGAATGAAGAGGGATCCCGAGTTCGGCCCCGTCCTGGCCTGCGGGTTCGGCGGGATCTACACGGAAATCTTCCGGGACGTGAGCCGGGGAATCGCCCCGCTGGACCGGAAGGAGGCGGAGGACATGCTTCGGTCCCTTCGTATCTATCCCATTCTCGAAGGGGCCCGGGGCCAGGCGGGGGTGGATTTGGCGCTTCTCGTCGACGCCCTGCTTCGGGTGTCCTGTCTCGCCGAGGCAATCCCCGACCTCCTGGAAATGGACATCAATCCCTTTATCGCCGGGTCGAAGCGGTCCGGGGCGGTGGATGCCCGGTTCATCTGGAAAAACTGACGGGAGGCCCCGTGACGGCGACCGAAGTCGCCGGGGAATAAAGGGATTGACAGGCCCGTTTTTTTCTGTATATTTTACAAGTGTTTCATAAAACACATGAAACTCTTTTTCGAAAGAGGCGAAAGTCCCTTTCTCTTTAGGACCGGCGGCAATACCGGGGGGTCTGAATGCTGTCGGCCGGCCGCGGACCGGACGTCAGGACTCTCCACGACGATAGAAATTCTGTCCGGAAAGGAGGGATGCTTCTTCATTTCAACCGTTCTCTTTTTTTCAAGTGACACAGCACATTGGGTAAGAAGGAAACTTTTTGCGGGGTCATTGTTATCTTTTCTTTTTTTCTTTTAAGTAAATTCGAGAGGAGGTAGATCATGATCAGAGCAATGGGGCGCGCCTTTGACAAGTTCGCGCGCAAATTCATGCCGGACCCGATGCTTTTCGCTATTCTGCTGACGTTCCTGACCTACATCATCGGCGTCATCCTGACGGAAAGCGGTCCCTTCCAGATGCTTCAGCACTGGTACAAGGGCTTCTGGGAACTCCTGTCCTTCGCCATGCAGATGTGCCTCATCCTTGTCACGGGCCACGCCCTGGCCACCTCGCCGATTGTGCGTAGAGGGATCGAGCATCTCGCTGAAATCCCCAAACATCAGACCGGGGCCATCTTCCTTGTCGGTCTCACGGCGGCCATCGCCGCGTGGATCAACTGGGGTCTCGGGATCATCGTCGGCGCCCTCATGGCCCGTGAAGTGGGGCGCAGCGGCCAGCTCCGGGGAATCCCGATGCACTATCCCCTTCTCGGGGCCGCGGGCTACGCCGGGTTCCTCACCTGGCACGGCGGCCTTTCCGCGTCGGCACCCCTCCTCGTGGCCACCCAGAAGCACTTCCTGGTGAACGAAATCGGTGTCATCCCGTCGAGTCAGACCCTTTTCAGCACCATGAACATCGTCGTTTCCATCGCCCTCATCCTCCTCATCCCCACGGTGTGCATGCTCATGGCCCCGAGGAACAAGGAGGAGATCGAAACCATCGTTGACGTGGACCCCGACCTGGTGAAAAAGGAAGAGGTCAAAGTCGTTCCCAGGGAAGAAATGGTCGTGGCCGACAAGATCGAAAACAGCGTCATCATCTCGGGGATCGTCGGCGCTGCCGGTATGATCTACGTGGTCTGGTACTTTTACACGAAAGGGTTCGCCCTGGACCTGAACATCGTCAACTTCACCTTCCTGTTCCTGGGCATCCTGTTCCAGCGGACTCCCATCAACTACGTCCGGGCCGTCAGCGAAGGTGCCAAGGCCTGTGCGGGGATCATTGTTCAGTTCCCCTTCTACGCGGGTATCATGGGAATGATGAAGTACTCCGGCCTCGTCGCCATCATGGCCGGCTGGTTCGTCAGCATTTCCACGGAGACGACGTACCCCGTCTTCACGTTCTTGAGCGCCGGCCTGGTGAACCTCTTCGTGCCTTCCGGCGGCGGCCAGTGGGCCGTCCAGGGGCCCATCATGGTGAAGGCGGCCCAGGCCATGAACTTCGACATGAACAAGACCATCATGGCCGTGGCCTACGGCGACGAGTGGACGAACATGCTCCAGCCCTTCTGGGCCCTCGCCCTCCTGGGGATCACGCGGCTGAAAGCGAGAGAAATCGTCGGGTACACCATGGTCGTCCTGGTGGTGAGCGCCATACTCTTTATACTGGCGCTATTGTACCTGCCGGTGTAGGGGAAAACAGGAGCTTTTAGAAAATTGTCACGGGGGCTTCCGGCAAGGCGGGAAGCCCCCGCGTTTATTTCGGGACGGGAATTTTGCCCGTCCGCCATGAGCGGGGCGGGTTGTGGGTTTCGAACGGCGACTTTGAGGCCTTACCGGTCGTGACTATTTTTCGCCTTGACCGGGGTGCTCCCGGGGACTATAATCCTTACCGGGGTAGAAATGAAGTGATATGGGATATTTCCGGCAGATCGGAAAGGTCCGTTCACCGGCAGTTGTTCTTTTCGCGGCAGATGGGAATTTCATGAGCCAGAACAGCAGATCCGGCTGGCACGACCTCCAGCGGGAAATCAACGCAAAGAAAACAGAGGAGTTGAAGGAGGCGTACCCGGAGAAGTTCGGGACGGAGGAAAAAATCTTCCAGTCCATTCACCGGGGGGACCGGATCTTCATCAGCACGGGGTGCGGCGAGCCCCGGTCCCTGGTGGACGCCCTCATCCGATACGTGGACGCCCATCCCAAGTCGTTTTTCGACGCCGAGGTGCTCCATGTCTGGACCCTTGGCGTCGCCCCCTACACGGATCAGAAATTCAAATCCAACTTTCGCCACAATTCCTTTTTCATCGGAGACAACACCCGGGAATCGGTGAACCGGGGCATGGCCGACTACACCCCCATCTTTCTCTCCGAAGTCCCCGATCTCATTTATCGACGGATCGTTCCCATCGACGTGGCCCTCGTCCAGACATCCATGCCCGACAGGCACGGCTACATGAGTCTTGGCGTGAGTGTGGACATCGACAAGGCGGCGGTGGACTGCGCCCGGGTAGTCATCGCCCAGGTGAACGCCCGCATGCCCCGGGTTCACGGTGACGGGTTCATCCACATCGGCGACGTGGATTACGTTTTTCCCTGCGATGAAGACCTTCTGGAATACGACCCCGGGGAGGAGACGGAAGAAATCCGCAGGATCGGCGCATACGTGGCCCGGCTCATCCAGGATGGGGACACCATCCAGGTCGGTTACGGAAACATCCCCAACGCCATCCTGAAAAACCTGGGGGACAAAAAGGATCTCGGGATCCACACGGAACTCATCGGTGACGGCATCGTGGCCCTCATGAAGGCGGGCGTCATCACCAACGAGCGGAAGACCCTGAACCGGGGAAAGGCCGTTGCCGCTTTCTGCATGGGAAAAAAGGGGACTTATGAATACCTTCACGACAATCCCATGGTGGAGCTGAAGACCATCGACTACACCAACGATCCCCTGGTCATCGCCCAGCACGAGAACATGACGGCCATCAACTCGGCCCTGGAAATCGACCTGACGGGCCAGGCCAGCGCCGAATCCATCGGGAAAATCTTTTACAGCGGCATCGGAGGTCAGGCCGATTTCATGCGGGGGGCCGTCCTGGCCCGGAACGGGAAAACGATCCTGGCCATGCTTTCCACGGCCTCCCAGGGCGAGGTCTCCCGGATTGTGCCCTTTCTCAAGGAAGGGGCGGGAGCGACCCTGAACCGGGGGGACATCCACTACGTGGTCACCGAGTACGGCATCGTCTATCTCCACGGAAGGAACATCCGCGAGCGGGCCATGGAACTCATCGCCGTCGCCCATCCCCGCTTCCGGCCCTGGCTCATCGAGGAAGCGAAAAAGGCGGGGCTCATTTACCAGGACCAGACCTACATTCCCGGGAAAAAGGGGGAATACCCGGAGACCCTCGAGGGGTACCGGACGACGGACGCGGGACTGAACATCTACCTGAGGCCCGTCAAGATCAGCGACGAACCCCTTCTCAAGGATTTTTTCTATTCCCTGTCCGACAAGAGCCTTTACCGGCGTTTCATCTCCAGCCGGAAGGACATGCCCCACGAACGCCTCCAGGATTTCACGGTCATCGATTACACGAAGGAAATGCTCATCGTGGCCGTGGTGGACCGGAAAATCCGGGAAAAGATCGTCGCCGTTGGGCAGTACGGCATCGATGAACGGACGCACACGGCGGAAGTGGCCTTCGCCGTCCGGGACGATTTCCAGGACAGGGGCATCGCCACGGAAATCCTGTCCTATCTCACTTACCTGGCGAAAAAACAGGGCCTTCTCGGTTTTACGGCGGAGGTTCTCGTGGAGAACAAGCCCATGCTGCACGTCTTCGAAAAGATGGGGTTCGACATGGAGAAGCGGGCCGCCGAGGGGGTCTATGAACTGAAAATGGCTTTTCGGTCCTGATCCTTTGAGAAGAAGAGGTTCCGTTCATGTGTCCAAACGATAGCGCCGGAAGCATCCGCCGTCTCTTTGAACCCCGGTCCGTGGCCGTGATCGGGGCGTCCCACGACCGGGAAAAGATCGGGTACAAGATCCTGGAAAACATTCACAAGGGCGGCTATGGCGGAACCATCGTCCCGGTGAACCCCCGGGGGGGCGAGATCCTGGGAATCCCGGTTTTCACGGACCTGGAAGCCGTTCCGGGAGAGGTGGATGTGGCCGTCGTCACCGTGCCGGCGAAATTCGTCCTTGCTGCCGTGGAGGCGTGCGCCCGGAAAGGGGTGCGGTACCTTCTTGTGATCACCTCCGGGTTTTCCGAGGTGGGCAACCTCGGGGAGGAGCAGAAAATGGTCTCCCTGGCCCGGGAGGCGGGGATGCGGATCGTCGGGCCGAACATGTTCGGCCTCTATTCGGCCGCCGTGTCCATGAACGCCACTTTCGGCCCGGGAACCATCCGGCCCGGCGGCGTGGCCATCATCAGTCAGAGCGGGGCCCTCGGGCTCGCCATGATCGGGAAAACCTGGACGGAGAACGTCGGCCTTTCCGCCATCTGCTCCGTGGGGAACAAGGCGGACGTGGATGAGGCCGATCTTCTCGAGTATCTCGTTCCCCAGGAAGACACCCGGGTGATCCTCATGTACATCGAAGGGGTGAAGCAGGGTGAAAAGTTCATCGAGGCCCTTCGGAAGGCCACGGCGGCGAAGCCCGTCATCGTCGTCAAGTCGGGACGGTCCGCCCGGGGGGCCGCCGCCGCGGCTTCCCACACGGGGTCCCTGGCGGGTTCGGACCGCGTCTTCGATGCCGTGGCCCGGCAGTGCGGGGCCCTGCGGGCGGAGACGGTGAAGGAAGCCTTCGACTGGTGCAAGTATCTATCCGCCACGCCCCTCCCGGACGGCGAGGAAACGGTGATCGTCACCAACGGCGGGGGCATGGGAGTGCTCGCTACCGATGCCTGCGAGAAATTCGGCATCCGTCTTTACGATGATCTGGAGATTCTGAAGGACATTTTTACGCCGGTGACCCCCGAATTCGGGTCCGTGCGAAATCCCGTGGACCTGACCGGAGGGGCCCGCTCCGGGGACTACAATGACGCCCTGGGCGCCGCCCTCGAGCGGGAGGACATCCACGCCGTCATCGCCCTGTACTGCGAAACGGCGGTGTTCGACGCCGAGAGACTGCCCGAAATGGTCCGGGGCAATTACAGCCGATATGGCGGGAAGGCGAAACCCATCACCTTCTCCCTGTTCGGCGGGGAGTCCACGGAAAAGGCGGTGGCCCGGCTTTCCCGGGAGCGGGTTCCCGTTTACGGCGACGTTTACGAGGCCATTTCACCCCTGGGGGCCCTCTACGCCTACCATCATTATCTCAAGGGCCGGACGGCGCGGCGGGAACCGCCCCCGGCCGTCGACGGCGGGGCCATCCGGGCCATCACCGCTCCCGTCCGGGCGGAGGGCCGGTATTTTCTGCTCACCGCGGAGGCCCAGAAACTCGTCGGCACCGCCGGGATCCCCGTTCCCCGGACCCGGATCGCGTCGTCCCTGGAAGAGGCCCTGGAAGCCTCCCGGGAGATCGGCTATCCCGTGGTCATGAAAGTGGTCTCCCCGGACATCATTCACAAGAGCGACGCCGGCGGCGTCGCCCTGGACCTTGAAAACGACAGGGAAGCCATGGACGCTTACGAGGCGATCCTCCGGAGTTGCCGGACCCGGGTTCCCGGCGCCCGGATCCAGGGCGTGGAGGTGACCGAAATGGTCCGGGGCGGGACGGAGATGATCGTGGGGGCGAAAAAGGATCCTTCCTTCGGTCCCATTGTCATGGCGGGCCTGGGAGGCATTTACGTGGAGGTGATGAAGGACGTCGCCTTCCGATCCTATCCCCTGGACCGGGGGGAGGTGCTTGCCATGATCCGTGAGATTCGGTCCTATCCGCTGCTCCTCGGGGTTCGGGGGGAAAGCCCGAAGGACATCCGGACCCTCGTGGACACGATTCTTCTCCTGGGGGAAATCGTGTCGACGTGCCGGGATATCAGCGATATCGAGATCAATCCCCTGGTCGTTTACGACGAAGGCCGGGGGGCGAGAGCCGTGGACGTCCGGATCCTGCTTTCGAAGGAAGAGAAGGAATGAGGTGAAATTCATGAAGCCGATTGTCATGGCGTCGATGAAGAAAAGCGCGGGGAAAACCAGCCTGATCGTGGGAATAGCTGGCGTCCTGGGGCGACCGTTCACGTACATCAAGCCGTTCGGGGACCGCCTGTTTTACCGGAAAAAAAGGCTCTGGGACTATGACGCCGCCCTGGTGACCCAGATCTTCGGCCTTTCCTCGGACCCGGAAGAAATGAGCGTCGGTTTCGACCACGCCAAAATCCGATACATGTACGACGCCGAATCCACGGGGGAAAAACTCCGCCACATGATCGCCGAGGAAAAGGAAGAGCTGGTCTTTATCGAGGCGGGAACGGACCTGTGCTGCGGCGCCTCGGTTCATCTCGATGCCCTCTCCCTGGCAAAGAGCACCGGGGGAAGGCTCGTCATCGTCCTCGGCGGTGACGAGGGTCCTGTCATGGACGACCTGACGTTCCTGAAACGTTCCATGAACCTGGGGGACATCGCCCTGGCCGGCGTCATCGTGAACAAGGCGGCGGACCGCGAGGACTTCATCAACGTTCACGGCGCGGCGATCGCCTCTCTGGACATTCCGCTTCTCGGTGTCCTCCCTCTCCGACGGGAACTCACGTTCATCACGGCGAGGACCCTGGCGGAACGGCTTTTCGTGAAAATCATCGCCGGCGAAGAAGGCCTGGGGAACGTGATCCGGAACGTTTTCATCGGGGCCATGAATGCCCACGCGGCGCAGCGGGACCCCCTTTTCCTGCGGGAAGGGAAGCTTCTCATTACCAGCGGAGACCGCAGCGACATGATCCTGGCGGGTCTCGAAAGCGACACGGCCTGTATCGTCATCACGAACAACATCGTGCCGCCGCCCAACATCATCGCCCGGTCGTCGGAAAAAAACATTCCCCTCCTTCTCGTCTCCGACGACACCTACCAGGTGGCCCGGCAGGTGGATGATTTCGAGCCGCTTCTCACCCGGGCGGACGATGAAAAGGTCGCTCTCCTGGAAAGCCTCGTGAGAGAGCACGTCGACCTGGACGGCATTTTGGAAAAGACATGAACGGCGTGATCTCCGATCCTTGCCGGAGAAACGGCGGATTACCCACTAAGTAATTGGAAAAGAAAGCGAAAAGGAGGAACCGACATGGGAAACTTTTATGAATTGCCGAAGCTCCCCTACGGATACGGCGACCTGGCGCCGGCGATTTCGGAAGAACAGCTGACGCTCCACCACCAGAAGCATCACCAGGCCTACGTGACGGGCGCCAACGGTCTCCTGGAAAAACTCGACAAGGCGCGGAAGGAAGGGGCCGATTTCGATCAGAAGGCGGTTCTGAAGGAACTGTCCTTCAACATCGGGGGCCACGTCCTCCACAGTCTCTTCTGGGGGAACCTGGCGCCGAAGGGGAAGGGGGGAAAGGGGCCTGCGGGCGCTTTTAAAAAAGCCCTGGTCTCGGAGTTCGGTTCCGTGGAACGGTTTCAGAAGGAATTCACCCAGGCGGCCGTGTCCGTCGAGGGCTCCGGCTGGGCGGCCCTCTCGTTCTGCCGGCTCACGGGCCGGCCCGTGATCATGCAGGTGGAGAAGCACAACGTGAATGTCTACCCCATGTTCACCCTCCTCATGGTCCTCGACGTCTGGGAGCACGCCTATTACCTGGACTACAAAAATCTCCGGGCGAGGTTCGTGGAGAATTTCTGGGATATCCTCAATTGGAAGGAAGTGTCCCGCCGGTTCGAGAAGATCGGGGCGTAGGGAGGCTGTTTTGGCTAAATTCTCCTTCAGCAGCGACGGAAGGCGGGTCAAGACCAAAGTCAAAAAACCCCAGGACGTGTCCGGGCGCCCCGCCGAGGAGGTTGTCCGGGATATCAGGGAAAAGGCGAAGACATCCCCCGGAGAGGCTTACCGGGAGACCTCCCTCCGGATCCACGGGCTCGTCTGCGCCCACTGCGGCCGCCACTTCGACGAGGCGAACCGCCATCTTCTCACGGTTCATCACCGGGACGGGAACCACCACAACAACCCGCCCGACGGAAGCAACTGGGAAAACCTCTGCGTGTACTGCCATGAAAATACCCACAGCCGGGAGATTCTCGGGGAATATTTCAGCGGGGCCGGGGAGAGGGAAAAAAGCCGGGATGTCGTCGCCGTCGAGGGGACGGGCCGGTTCGGTCTCCTGGCCCAGAAGCTGGAAAAAGCCATGAAAAACAAGGGGAAGTAAAAGGAAAAGCAATGAGCTGGCCTTCGATTTTCCTTGATAAGTCTCTCCCTTTGTGATAAGTGTCGCAACGACTTGAGACACTGAAGCGAGAATTTGGTCACAGAAATGATCGAGCTTTTACCGCCTTTCTCAAGTCAAGGGAACGGTGAAAGCGGCGAATAAAGAGGAGGAGGTATCAGACAGTGGACGTGATAGAAAAAGGAGTCGGAAGGATCTTCACGGATCCCGATGCGAACAATGCGCGCGAGTATTTCAGACACAAGAGCCGCGCCCTGGTGAGCAAGCTCACGACCGTGAAGGAAGCGGTGTCCGAGCTGATCAAAGACGGAGACTACATTTCCATCGGCGGGTTCGGCGCCAACCGGATAGCCACGTCAGCTCTCCACGAAATCTTGAGGCAGAAGAAGAAAAACCTGGGTCTCGCCGGTCACACGGCTACCCACGACTTCCAGGTCCTGTCCGCGGGGAAGGTTTTCAATCGTCTCGACATCGCTTACATCATCGGTCTCGAGGCGCGGGGTCTATCCCCCAATGCCCGGGCCTACATGCAGAGCGGAGAGGTGGAAGTCTCCGAGTGGACCAACTACACCCTGTCCGTCCGGTACAAGGCGGCGGCGGCGGGCGTGTCCTTCCATCCCATCCGGAACATGATGGGGACGGACACCTTCAAGTTCAGCGGCGCCGTGACGGTGAACTGCCCCTTCACGGGCCAGAAGTACGCTCTCGTGCCCGCCCTTTACTCCGATGTGGCTCTCATTCACGTGCACGAGGCGGACATTTACGGGAACTGCCGGATGCGGGGCATCATCATGTCCGACCTGGACATCGTCCGGTCCTCCAAGAAGGTCATCGTCACCTGCGAACGGCTCATCCCCAACGACGAAATCCGGAGAGAGCCGACCCAGACCCTCATCCCTTACTACTGCGTCGACGCCGTCTGCGAGGTGCCCTACGGGAGCTATCCGGGGAACATGTACCAGGAGTATTTCTCCGACGAGGAGCATCTCCGGGAATGGCTCAAGGTGGAGAAGGACCCCGAGGCGTTCCAGAAGTTCCTCGACAAGAACATTTACAGCTGTCAGGATCACTTCGAGTACGTTGAAAGGAACGGCGGCATCCGGAAGATGCAGATGCTCCGGCAGAAAGAGTGGCTGTTCAGAGGCGCCAGACAATAAGTGAGGAGGTAAGGAGACAATGGCTGACTATAACGTGATGGAAATGATGATATGCAGCGCCGCCAGGGAACTGGAGGACGGTGCCTGCGTCGGTGTGGGAACGGGCGCCCCCTGTGCGGCCGCCATGCTGGCCCAGAAGACGAAATCCCCCAACCTGACCATTATTTTCGAGGCGGGCGGCGTCGCCCCCCTCGTTCCCGAGATGCCCATTTCCGTGGGCGATTCCCGGACGACCTGGAAGGCCTGCATGGCCAGCACCATGCCCGATGTCATGGAAACGGGATGCCGGGGCATGCTGGACTACACCTTCCTCGGCGGTGCCGAGATCGACATGTACGGCAACCTGAACTCCACGAGGATCGGTTCGGACCACCAGAAGCCGAAAGTCCGGTTCCCCGGGAGCGGCGGTGCCAATGACTTTGCCTCCTTCGCCTGGCGGATGATGGTTCTCACCCCCCAGGACTCGAAGCGTTTCGTGGAAAAGTGCACCTACATCACCACCCCCGGCTGGATCAAGGGCGGCAATTCCCGAGCCGAGTGCGGTCTCGCCCCCGGGGCGGGTCCCTACAAGATCATCACCAACATGGCCGTCATGGATTTCGAGCCTGAATCCAAGAGGATGCGGATCATCGCCCTGAACCACGGCTATGCCCTCAAGGATGTTCAGGAGAACTGCGGTTTCGAGCTTCTCAAGGCGGAAAAGATCGTCGAGAACCCGCCCCCCACGGAGCAGGAACTGGCCATCCTGAGAGAGGAAGTGGACCCCTACCGGTACGTCATCGGCAGGTAGAGTCGTAAAACAACAAAAAAAGAGGGGACAGGTTTGAACTTGTCCCCGAACCAATTAGAATGGGGACAGGTTCAAACCTGTCCCCATTCTTTTATTCTCAAGTTGTCCTTTTTCAGATCCATCTTGTCGCCGAGAGAGGTTCCGCAGACGGTACAGCTGTAATCGTACTTGTCCCCCTGGGAGAGCACGAGGAGCAGCCGTTTCCGCACCGGGACGGCCCGGCGGCACCGGGGGCAGTAAATTTCCGTGGCGTCGAATTCATCATAGGCCTGTCTTGTCATTCGTTTCCATCCTTGTCGGGGACTTCCTCCATGTTTTCAAGCCAGACCGTGGCCTCGCTGTCGCTCGGGGCCCGGTAGTCCCCCCGGGGCGAGAGGGATCCCCCCGACCCGACCTTCGGGGCGTTGGGGATGCAGGACCGCTTGAACTGGCTCGTTTTGAAAAAACGGTAAAGGTAAACCTCGAGCCATTTCCGTATTTCCCCGATGGTGTAGGCGTGACGCCTGTCCTCGGGAATGTCCGGCCAGTGCCCCCGTTTTTTGTCCCGCCAGGCGAGGTAGGCGAGGAAAGCCACTTTAGACGGCAGATACCCGAAGCGGGTGATGTAGAAATTGTTGAAATCCTGAAGTTCGAAAGGCCCGATGACCGATTCCGACTTCTGGGCCGGCTGGTCTCCGCCGTCGCCGGGAATCAGTTCGGGGCTGATCTCCGTGTCGAGAACATCCAGAAGGATATGGGCCGTCTCCTCGGGAAAGATTCCCGACTGGGCCACCCACCGCATGAGGTGCTGGATGAGGGTCTTGGGAACGCTTGCATTGATGGCGTAGTGGGACATGTGGTCCCCCACGCCGTAGGTGCACCAGCCCAGGGCCAGTTCACTCAGGTCTCCCGTTCCCAGGACCAGGGCGTTCCGGTAGTTGGCGATCCGGAAGAGATGGGAGGTCCGTTCCCCTGCCTGGACGTTTTCAAAGGTCGTGTCGTAGGCGGCCTGTCCCTCCGCGAAGGGGTGGCCGATATCCTTGAACATCCCCATGCACGACGGCCGGATGTCCAGTTCGTTCACCTCCACCTTCAGGGAGTTCATGAGCCGAAGGGCGTTCCGGTAGGTTTTTCCCATGGTGGCAAAACCCGGCATCGTGTAGGCGTAAATGTGAGACCGGGGGCGTTCCAGGAGATCCATGGTCCGGGCCGCCACGATGAGGGCATGGGCCGAGTCGAGGCCGCCGGAGACGCCGATGACAACGTTTTCGATGCCCGACGACCGGATCCTCTTGGCCAATCCGTGGACCTGGATGTTGTACACGTCATAGCAGCGCTGATCCCGTTTCTCCGGGTCGGCGGGGATGTAGGGAAAACGGGGCACTTCCCGATCGGCAAGGAGCCTGCCCCCGGGGATCTCCACGGTCAGGGGTATGTTCCGGAATCGGCAAAGCCTTTCTTTGTAAAGGCGTGCGTTCTGGTGAAACGTGTTCATCCGTGTTCGGTCCTGGACGAGCCGGTCCAGGTCGATGTCCCCGTAAATAATCTGGGATGCCTGGCGAAACCGCTCCGATTCGGCCAGAAGACTGCCGTTTTCGCTGATCATGGCCTGGGAGTCCCAGGCCAGGTCCGTCGTTGATTCGCCCGGTCCGGCGGCGGAAAAGAGATATGCGGCAACACACCGGGCTGACTGATTGAGGACGAGGCTGGTCCGGTATTCCGATTTTCCCACGGTCACGTTGGAAGCGGAGAGATTCGCCACGACCGTGGCTCCCGCCAGGGCGGCGAAACTCGACGGCGGAACGGGAACCCAGAGATCTTCGCAGATTTCGGCGAACAGCTTGAATCCCGGCAGGTTGTCCACGGAAAAAATGAGGTCGGCCCCGAATGGAATGTTCTGCTGCCCCAGGAGGGAAATCGATGTCGTCCAGGCCTCCGATGCCTCGGTGAACTGGCGGGCCTCGTAAAATTCCCGGTAGTTGGGGAGGTAGGTCTTAACGGGGACGCCAAGTATCCGGCCCCGGTACAGGACGATGCCGCAGTTGAAAAGCCGGGCGTCCACCCGGAGAGGGAGCCCCGCGATGATGATGACGTTCAATTTTCGGGAGGCATGGACGAGCCTTTCGAGAGCTTCGAGGACGCCTTTCAGGAGAGCGTCCTGTTGAAACAGGTCATCGTTGGAATAGGCTGAAAGAAAAAGTTCGGGAAACAGGGCGAGGAGAGCGCCCTTGCGGGCCGCTTCCTTGGCGAGACGGATCCCCCCTTCCACGTTGAAGGAAGGGTCGGCCACCCGGACTTCGGGAAGACACACGGCAGCGCGAAGGAACCCGTGGCGGTACAGATTGAAAAATTCATGTGACCTGTCGTTTTTCATGGTTCCCTGGACTCCCTTTTCAACGTTTCCCGGGATCGGTTCAGCATCTCCACGGCCCGTTCGCCCGCTTCATTCATGGAGCGTCCCAGGGAAAGAAAGCCGTGTTTCCTGAGAATAACGAAGTTATGTTCTCCAAGGATATCAACGACGCTTTCGGCCAGCGCCGCCGATCCGTGAGGCTCTGCCGTCCGTGTGACCGGTAGTTTCAGCAACTCGGCCGCCTTGAGAATGTCCCGGGAATGACCGTGAAAAACCGCCATGATTTCCTGCCGGCGCTCATAGACACGGAAATGAAGCAGGCTTTCCGACGAGGGCGGCTTCCCGCCCGCCGCCCGAATTTTGTGTTCATCATTTTCCGATACCCCGTAAACGGTGACGAAGGCATCATCGGGAAGATTCTCCTTCAGGGCCAGGGCCGAAGCCGTTATGACGAAGGCGTTCGCCCTGTTTTCGAGGCGGAAGCTCAAGTTTCCCAATGAGCGGCCCTGGTAAACGGGTGCGAGGTCGAGGGCATGGAAACGGTTGCACCACCGGCGGAGTTCATCCTTCATGGAAGTCACCCGGCGCCCTGATATCCCACCTGGACCGGCGTCGGGCGAAGGACCCGCGTCAGGTCGCCGGGCGGCATGGCGAGAAGGAACCCCCGTTTTCCCCCGTTGATGTAAATGAGCGAAAGGTCGAAAATGGTCTCTTCCATGTACACGGGAAGGGGCTTTCTCGTACCGAAGGGCGAGGTTCCGCCCACCTGGTATCCCGTGTGTTTTTGGGCCACCGCGGGGTCGCAGGCCCGGATCGATTTGACGCCCAGAAAACGGGCCAGCGCCCGGGTGGACACCTGGTGATCGCCGTGCATGAGGACGATGAGGGGATTTTTCCTTTCATCCTCCATCACCAGGGTCTTGACGACGGCGTGCTCGTTCACGCCCAGTTCCCGGGCCGCCACCGTCGTCCCTCCTCTTTCTTCATATTTGTAAGGGCATGGAACAAACGGGACGCCCTGCTGCTTCAGGAACCGGACGGCCGGCGTTACGGGAATCGAATCTTTAACCATAATTTAAGAAAATAACAGAAAAAAAAGGATTTCTCAAGATCACCGTTGTCATGAGCCTGTAAAAAATGGAACAATAACCGTGTTTCAGGGCCGCCTCATCGAATTTTCACAAGAGGGGGGCCCGGGGGCGCCATCGGCGACCCGGGATTGTAAGAAAGATCTCTTTCTGATATGAAGAACTTTTTGAGGCTGTCGCTGGTAAAGACATCGGATCGGTTGTTACAGGCAGGGGCGGGAGGTACTGCGCGGGAAACGGTTTTTCGGGAGTTCCCTTTTTCCCGAGGCCGTCACTGAAAAGACAGGGGGGTGTGAAAATGGATACGGAGAAGGTCGGGGACGTTCGCATCGTCCGCCTTCAGGGAAGACTGGGTGAGGTTTCGGCGCCCCAGTTCGAAGAACGGATGAAGGCATTCATCGCCCAGGGGGAGACCCGGTTTGTGGTCCACATGGAGGAACTGGAGTACATCAGCAGTGCCGGTCTCAGAAGCATTCTGTCCACGGCCAAGGACCTGAAGGAACTGAAGGGGGCCCTTTACCTTTCCGGCCTTACGGGCGCTGTTAAGGAAGTCTTCGATATCTCTCATTTTTCAGATATTTTTAAAATTTATGGATCCGTTTCCGAAGCCTTGGAGGCAATTGGGGACAATGAATGACACGGTCATCTCGGAACGGTTGAAAATACCCGCGGCCATCAACAGGCTGGACACCGTTCTGGATTTCGTCCGGACCTCTGCCAACCGGGCAGGCTTCAGTCCGAGGCGGATCACGGACCTGGTCCTCGCCGTGGAAGAGGCCGTGGGAAATATTTGTCGCTATGCCTATCCCGGCGGTAATGGTGAAATCGTCATTTTCTGCGGAAACGATTCGGAAGGGGATTTCAGCATCGAGATCGCCGACGGGGGGGTCCCCTTCGATCTTTTGAGTGTGGAAAAACCGGTTTTTGAAGGCAGCCTGTCCCGGCGGAAAACCGGCGGCCTGGGAATTTACCTCATCCGGCACATGGTGGATGAGGTCCGCTACAGGCGGGAGGGGCAGCGCAATATTATCACTCTCGTAATGTGCGACAGGGCGGAAAGAAAAGGGCGCTCTCCCGATCCCCGTTCAGGGTCGGGCGGAAAACACCCCTGCGACGCCCATAACCCTTCCGGGGCGGGACTGTAGAATCGATTTTCCCTCTGAAAGGATCAGGACGAAGGACTTTCCGGAACGTTGAAAAAGCGGCGCAGGGCCTTCACATTTTTCAACCGGTTCAGAACACGCTGAACCTGCCGGTTTTCCCAGACCCCCCCTAAAGCGACAACGGCCTTGCAGGCCCGGAGCTTTTCCGGGTTTCGCATCAGCTCTTCGATGAAGGCTCTCTGGCTGCTGACGAAGCTGTCAAACTTGAGCTGAACGCTCTGGTCTTCCGAAAAGGGGATCCCGCTTCCTTTTTCCACGTCCTCCGGCGCCAGGCCGAGCCCGCCGAGCATCTTGAGAAAGTACTCGGCGGTGACGTTCCGCGACTGCTGGGTGAACTCGCTGAAACGCTGCGCCGAAAGCCCGGACGCCTTCATGAACTGGCCCTTGGTCAGTTTCCGTTCCTGGGCCTGTTCCCAGAGAAAATCGAAATAATTGTTGAAATCCGTCTCTCTCTGTCTCGCTGCCATGTGTGGAAAATACCACCGTGTTTTTTTCCTGTCAAGGGAAAATCTCTGAAAAAGAACTCTTATCTCTTGAAAGAATCAGGCGATCCGCCCCGTCACGATCCCCTTTGGTAGAGCTCCTGTTCGAAGGCGTCAACGAGTTTCTCGATGGCTCCCCGGCTCTGTCCCCAGTCATACAGGGGTCTCTTGGGCAGGAAGCCCGAACAGCCGCCGGGGAGGTACTTGGCGAAAGGGTTCTCCTCCGCCTGGGCGAAAATGCGGACTCCGCTGGCGTTCTTCAGGCTTTTGACCTCGATCTCGAGATCGTGTCCGCCGTGAAGGAGAGCCATGGACTGGTGGGCCACGATGGTGCCCTTTTTCCTGTCGATCCCCCGGACTTCCATGCCCGCCTTGGGGATGGCCCGGACCATGGCATCGAAGGCGGTGGAAAAAGGCTTCTCTATTTTTTTGAGATACAGGCTTGAATTGGCCGACGGCCGGGCCCAGTTGACGAAGGCGAGATTTTCCAGGGCCTGGGTGAAATCGGGGTCTTCCTTGACGGCCCGGTCGAGATAGGTCTTGGCGTCATCGTATTTGTCCTGTTTCATCAGGCTGACACCCTGGCTGAAGTTTTTATAGGCCGCCACGGATGTCGTCGGGTTTTTCGCGATTTTTTGTTTTTCCGCCGCCGTGGCCTGGACGCCCAGGTTGGCCAGGATGTCATCGGCGATTTTATCTTCCAGGTCAAAGATGTCGTTGTAAAGGCCCGTCACCATGGCCGTGTTGGAAACGACCCCCGTTTCCACCCTGACGAAACGGGCGGTGAGCCGGAGGTTGTCTCCCATTTTCTGGTAAGCGCCCGTGACCACCGTTTCCGCGCCGAGCATTTTTCCCGCCTTGGATGCCGTTGCGGGGTCGATGGCGCCGCTTTGACCGAGGCTGACTTCCTTGAGGATCGAATCGATGCGCTGGCGCTCCACGAGACGTATTTTCCTCACGTTTCCCAGTTTTGTAGTGAGCGTTTCGGCGATCCCCTCGGAGAGCCAGTCCGTTTCCGTGTCCTTGTTCACATTGGAAAAGGGCATGACGGCGACGGTGGCCCCCGCCGTTTCTGCCGACGCCGCGAAGGGAAAGGACGCCCATGCCGCCACGGCCACATACAGTAAAACCCATGCCGAAATTTTTTTCATGCCGGTAACCTCTCCTGCCCCGTTCGATGTAAATTTCTTTTCCTTTAACGGTCACCCTGGTTCCCTGTTCCGGTCTTCGCCGTTTTCGGGAAAGGGAATGGTCAGTTCGTAAACCCCAGCGTTCACGACAACCTGAAGCGGAAAAGGCGCCTTCTCGAAGACCTTCATCATGGCCTTGTTGTCCCCGAGGACATCCGCCCTGAACCCGCGGACATTTCGCTTTTTCGCCTCTTCCACGAGGAGAAGGAAAAGGAAGGAGGCGATTCCCGACCCCTGGTATTTTTCATCCACGATGAAGGCCGTGTCGGCGTAAGGGGAGTCTTCCAGGCGGACATACCGGCCCTCGGCGATGATCCGTTCCATGCCCTGATCGGTCACCGTCCCGACGACGGACAGGATTTTTTCATAGTCGACGTTCACGTACGTCTGCATCTTCATGTGGGGCATGGTCTTGACGGGGCTGAAATAGCGGTAATAGACGGCCTGGTCGGAGAAGCGGTAGAAGAGCCTTCTCATCTCGTCCTCGTCGGAAGGTCGAATGGGCCGGAAACGGACTGTCAGGTCGTCCCCGAAGGTGTGAACGGTGGAGATCTCTTCCGGGTAAAGCCGGCCCGATTCGGTGAGATAAATCTGGTCACGGTACAGAATGTTCGCTTTCCTGGCCTCCTCCACGAGAAGGCCCCGATCGTCGGGGTGGGCGATGTCAATGAGGGCCAGGGCCCGTTCCCGGACGGTCCGTCCCCGGAGTGGGGCGATACCGTAGTCCGTGACAATAAAGTCGATGGACTCCCGGTAGGTGAACTGGTTGGGGTAGGGGTCCACCGAGGGCAGGATGTTGGCCTTTCCCTCGAGATTGCGGCTTGGGAGGGCCATGATGGTTCTGCCGCCCCGGGAGTGAATGGCGCCGGCGATCAGTTCCTGGACTTCCCCGGGCCCGGCGGTGACATTCCCCTTTCCGGCGTGGAGGGCGATGTTGCCCGTCAGATCGACTTTCCGGGCGGGAACGATGGCCATGAAGCGGTCATTGAGACCGATGCTTCTCGGGTCGGTCACCACGTCGATTCCCTGAAATTCCACCAGGGGGTTTCCGCAGAGCCAGCCCATGAGCTTCTCCGTCCCCTGGGCGTAGGAGGCGAGCGTCTTTCCCCTGAAGAGCCTTTTTTTCCGGTTTGTCACCGCGCCGCTCTGGATCAGGTCCATGAGGGGGTCGGTGAAAAGAAGGGACTGGATTCCCAGGTTGCGTTTCCGCGACAGGGGCTTCACGAGGGCTTCGAAAAGGGCGCCGAAGAGGAAGCAGAGGCAGCTTCCGTCCTCGATGATGGACGCCACGTTTCGAGCGAGACGGTCAAAGGTCTCGTCTGTTTTCCACCGGGGAAAATAGAGAGGCGGTTCCTCGGATCGGACGATGAACTGGAGGTTCGACACGTGTATGAGGGTGTCCCCCAGGGCAAAGGGGTGCCGGTCGCTCATTTCACCCACCACGAGCCGGGCGTGTTCCATGGCGTGGCGGGCCACGTCCACGGCGGGACCGAGGCTGCAGAAACCCCTCTCATCGGGTGCCGTGACCTTGATGAAGGCGGCGTCCAACCGGACCATCTGGGAGCGGAAAAAATCGGGAATCCGCGAAAAGCGGTAGGGGATGAGGTCGATCCGTCCCGCCGTGATCGCCTCACTGGCGACCCATCCGCTGAAAAAGGTCCTGAGCCGGTATTTCTGGACATAGCGCTCGTCCAGGGGGATGGCGTCACCAAAGCTGAGAAGCTGGATCAGGTCAAGGTCCTTCAGGTTGTGAAGGGAGGATGCCATGAGATGCCGGATCAGGGTCCGCGGCTCGGCCACGCCGGTTCCGAGAAAGATGCTCATGCCCGGCTTGATCTGGGAAAGAACGGTCTCGGGCGGGACGATTTTTTCCTTCCACTTGGATGTGTCCATGGTTGTCATGGGGTGTGAGACCTCTCCTTCCGGGGGTCGTCCCCGGAACCGTTTCCCTGGGGAAAACGTCCCCTGCGGCTTCCCTCGTAGAGTTCGTATTCGAGAAGCCTGCATTCGAGGGGACCGTTGAAAAAGGGAATCCGCCGACGGGCCCTCAGGCCGACGGCCTTGGCGAGCTCTTGGTTTCCCGTGAAGATGAACCCCCGGTATCCCCGTCCCTTTTCTTTCATGAAATCGCCGATCCGGCGGTACACGTCCTTGAGGCGGGCCGCGTCCCCCATCCTTTCGCCATATTCCGGGTTCATGAAGATGACCCCTTTCCCTTCCGGGATTTCCGTCTCTTCGAACGGTCCCAGGGAAAAGGAAATGTGATTTTCCACGCCGGCAGCCCGGGCGTTCTGTTCCGCCGCTGAAAGGGCTTCCGGGTCCCAGTCGGTGGCGACGATTTTGAAAGGAAGAGACGCTCTCTCTCTTTTTTCCGCTTCCTCGAGGATTTTTTTCCACGACCCTTTCGGGAAACCGGAAACATGCATGAATCCGAAGTTCTTCCGGGTTCGTCCCGGCGGCCGGCCCAGGGCGGCGAGGGCCGCCTCGATGGCGAGGGTGCCGCTTCCGCACATGGGATTGACGAAGGGGGATTCCCGATCCCAGCGGGAGGCGGCGATGGCCGCCGCGGCGAGGGTTTCCGCCATGGGGGCCTTCCAGGGCCGTTTCCGGTATCCCCGCCTGGAGAGGGGTTCCCCCGACGTGTCGAGGAAAAGGGATGCCTCCATCTCGATCCAGTGCAGATGAAACACCGCCTCATGCCGTCGGGGACCCGAATCGGGGCGATGACCTCGCTTTCGGTAAAAACGGTCAGCGATGCCGTCCTTGACCCGAAGGGCGGCAAAGCGGGTGTCCCGGATGGCCGGGTTCCGGACGGTGGCCGTCACGGAGAAATACCCCCGGTCCGCGAGAAACGCTTCCCAGGGAAACGCGGTGACGGCGCGATAAAGGGGGTCTGGGCCGTCAGCCTGGAAAGAGAATAATTTAAAGAGAACACGATGGGCTGTGCGAAGGTGGAGATTGAGCCTCATGGCGTCTTCGAGGGTTCCCTCCGTCTCGACGGCCGTTTCGGTCTCCCCGAGAAGGGGAACCCCGAGACACCCGAGTTCTTCCGCCAGATACGGGGCGATCCCCCTGGCGCAGGTCACGACGATGGAGGTGCTTTCCTTCCCGTTCACGTTGCCCGTTCTGTCGACCGGAATCCCCCGTCTTCGCTTTTTCGAGGCCCCCGCAACGGTTTTCCGACGCCTTTCATTTTTTGATGACGAGGATCGGTTTTTTCACCCGCTTGACCAGCTTGTATGAAACCGTGCCCAGGAGCATCTGGTCGATGTTGCTTTTTCCGTGGGAGCCGACGACGATGACGGAAACCTTTTCTTCATCGGCCACTCGGAGAATTTCATTGCAGGGCCCGCCTTTCTCGATTCTTTTCGTGACGGTGAACCCCTTGTCCCGGAGTTCCTTTTCCAGGGGAAGCATCTCCCCCGCCATCTTCTTCTCGAGGTCGCCGAGCACGTTGGGAACATCCTTCTTCGAGAATTTCGCCAGGTCGTCCAGGCCCCGGCGATCGATTACATGGAGCAGTACGACCTCCTGCCCGCCGGCGTCCTTGAGTTTTTTGACATACTCCAAGGCTTCCCGGGCCTCGTCGGAAAAATCCGTTGCGTAAAGGATCTTTTCAAACATGGTTCCCCCCTTGTCGCTTCCGGGGACCGCCTCCCCGGTAAGCGCTTGGCCGGCCTTGCCCCCGAGGAAGGCCGGCCCGTTTTCAAAACCGTGCATCATCTTTCAGGGACCCGACTCTTGAGGACGTTGGCGGATCCCTGGAATCGCCTTCGGCCTTCGATCCGGCTACTTCAGCGTTGCCCCGATCTTGACGATCACCTGCCAGAAACTGACCTTGCCTTCCTCGATATACCCCCGGGTTTCCACGACCTCGAACCAGCGCAGGTTTTTGGATTTTTTACCGGCCTTCCCGATGGCGTTGGCCACGGCGTCTTCCATGCTTGTCTTCGACGATCCCGCCAGTTCCATGATTTCATAGGTGTGTTCCATGAATGGTCTCCTTTCTCAATGAGAATTTTTCGCAGATCACCGTTCCGCGGTGTTTCACTCCCTTATCCATTCCTCGATTTCCTCCGCCTGGAAGGCCTCCTGGCGGACGGCCAGATCGAGCTTGACGGCGATGCCCCCGTGTTTTTTGAGCTCTTCGTCGTTCCGGAAATTTTCGTGTCTTTTCAGGGCCGCCCGGACATCCCCCCCCGCTTTCTCCAGGGCTTTCCCGAGAACGGGGACCCGTTCAATCTTCCCGGGCCGGAAAACGAGCGGCGCCCCGTCCTCGGCGAGGGCTTCGGCGAAAAGGGCGAGCTGCTTCATCTTCTCCATGCCCTGGTCCATGAGATTCCAGCCCCTCTGGCCCGCGTCCTGGAAGGCCCAGGCCATGCGGATGTGCTGAAGCATCTCGTCGTACTTGTCCTGCAGTTCCCCCTTCAGGGTGTTCAGAAACCCGCCGGGCAGTTCCTGGTCTCCCCCGGGGATGCCGGCCCGGGCCTCTTCGGGGCTCAACTTGTCGAGCAGCCGCTGGAACCGCCGGGCATGAATGGCCGATTCCCAGGCTTCTCTCTGGAGGACCCGTCGGATGTGGGGGTCATCAACTTTTTCCGCTTCCCCGTTGTAGTGGGGGATGAGCTTTTCCTCGTATTCGACGTAGGACTTGAGGATCGTCGCCCGGCTCGTGGGATCGAAAGGGTAGGGTCCCGGCGTGAAGTCGGGCTCCCCGCCGAGTTTCGCGATGATCATGCCGAGCCAGTGCATGTGCCACATTTCCTCCCGGGACCTGGAAAGAAGGCTGGCGCCCATGACCGTGTCCTCCCCTTCCTGGTACGCATGAACAAGGTAGCGGATCACCGCGGCGTGTTCATCGGCAAGGTCGCGGTTCAGCATTTCGATAAGGGCCTTTTTTTCCATTCCTGTGCCTCCTTTCTGGGTTCCTTCGCAGGATGGGGGAAACATCGCTTTGAAACGGGACGTTTAAGCCCTCCCATACATGGAGTCAATGATACAGGAAATTCAATTCCATGTCCAACGCCTGTCCTCTCTTTTCCCGGACTTTTTTCAGCCGCCGGCATGGAATCTTTCAGCGTTTCCCTTCTTCTCGTCGACGAAGAGGAGAAGGAAGCCGCCGGCCAGGAAAAGCAGGGCGACAGCCACGATGCCGAAACGGGAGGCCAGGGTCCCTTCCGCCCCGAGAGCCCGGGCGGCCTGACCGGTGAGACCCACGAGGAGAGGTCCGAAAATGACGGAAAACTTTCCGATCATATTGAAAAAGCCATAGAATTCCCCGGGCCTGTCCGGCGGTATAAGCCTTCCGAAAAGGGACCGGCTCAGGGCCTGGACGCCGCCCTGAACGAGGCCCACGATGAAGGCGAGGATGAAGAATTCTTCGGGGCTGTCGATGAAAGCCCCGAAGACGGAGAGACAGAAGTAGACGCCTATGCCGAAAAGAAGGGATCGTTTCGCTCCCACCCGGCCGGCAAAAAAACCGAAGGCGAGGACGGCGGGAAAACTGACGAACTGGGTCATGAGAAGGGCCATGAGGAGATCCTTCGCGTTAAGACCGATGGAGAGGCCGTAGTCGACAGCCATCCGGATGACCGTGTCCACACCGTCCATGTAACACCAGTAGGCCACGAGAAAAAGAAGAACGGTCCGGTGATGTTTCAGCCTTTTCAGGGTCCGCCGGACCTGGCGGAACCCTCCGCTGATGACGGCCTTCCGGGAAGCGGGCGGAAGAGAGGCGGCGTTTTCCCGGACAAGGCCGAAAAGAGGAAGAGAAAAGAGAAGCCACCAGGCGGCGACGGTGAGAAAGGAGAAGCGTACGGCTTCCCCGGCACCGGCCAGCCCGAAGGTTCCCGGGGAGTGAACCATCCAGAGATTGAGGGCCAGAAGAAGACCGCCTCCCAGGTAGCCGAGGGAGAACCCGAATGCGGACACCGAATCGTACCGGTTTTCCGCCGCCACGGCCGGCAGGAGGGCGTCATTGAAGATGTTGGAGGCTGAAAATCCCAGTACCGCCAGGATGTAGAGAATGGCGGCGGCGGCCCACAGGCCCGGCGGCACGACAAACAGGAAGCCTGTCGCCAGAACCCCCAGGACCATGAATGCGGCGAGGAAAGACTTGCGGTTTCTTCCCTGGTCCGCCATGGCACCGAGCCAGGGGGCGAGGACGGCCAGGAGAATCCCGGTGAGGGAATTGGCCACGCCGAGCCGTGTCGTGGAGACGATGGCCTCCGTTCCCTGGGAGGCGTACGTCTTGAAAAAGACGGGGAAGAAGCCGGCCATGACGGTCGTTGCGAAGGCCGAGTTGGCGAAATCATAAAAGGCCCAGCCCCATACTTCTTTTCTCGGAGGTTTCATGGGAACGAAATCCTCGAAAGCCGATGACGGCGCATTGGTCGTGGAGCGGGCGGGATCCGCCCGTTGCTCTTCCCTTTTTCTTCTGGTATGACAGAGTCAATCTCCCGCGAGGAAGGCGAACACCGAAACGATTGGATTCGTGAAAGCTGTCCCGCCTGTCCGTCAATCCCGGCCGCTCGTGAACGGCGGCGGCCCCGAGGGTGCTCGGCACATGGAAAGAACGGAAAAGAGAAAGAAGCACCCGCCGTGGCGGATCGTTCTTCTCGTCGTGCTGGCCCTCCAGGGATGCGCGTCCACGGGAACCCTGAAACCTTTCCGCAGCGACGGCTGCAGCCTTTTTCCCGACGGAACCCCGGAAAACCGGGATCTCTGGCTGTCGTGCTGCGTCGAGCACGACAAGGCCTACTGGCGGGGCGGCACCCGGGAGGAGCGGCTTGCCGCCGACGAGGCCCTGGAGGCCTGCGTGGCCGCCTGCGGTGAACCGGCTGTCGCCGCGCTGATGAAAAAAGGGGTCCGTCTCGGCGGGCTCCCTTACTGGCCGACCTGGTTCCGATGGGGATATGGATGGGATTACCCGAGAGGCTACCAGGCTCTCACCCCGGAAGAGAAGGAACGGGCCGACGAACTGCTCGAGGTCTACGAAGGGTCTCGAAAGACCCCTCCGGGGCAGCCGGCGGGCCCCTAAAGGTCGTAAAGGGTTTCGTCCACCGACGGCGGCCCCCGCCGTTTCCCCCCTTTCCCCTTCTTTTCAAAGAGAAACGGTTCCTCCCCCTCCAGGAGGTCGCCCATCTCTGCCTCGATCTTTTCCGGGTCTTCGCCGCGCTCCATCCGGGCCAGGGCTTCTTCCATCGCCGGGCCCAGGTTCATCCCCGCGGCGTCGCTCAATTTTCTCATGAGTTGTGCCGCCCCCCGCGGGTCATCCTCGTTCATCTTTTCCGCTTCCCCGGCGAGCATCTCCATGGCCTTTTCCATACGGGCCTCGTCCAGGGGCGGAAAATCCTCGTCCCCGCTCTCCCGGGCTCCCGATAACTTCGAAAAAACGGACATCTGCCTTTTCAGCCTCACCGTTTTACAGCGGGGGCACCTCGGGATCTTGTCCGTGTTCACCGTCCTGGAAAAAAAATTGTAAACGGTGTTGCATTTCCGGCAGTAAAACTCATAGATTGGCATGACCGCCTTGTCTCCTCGCCTGTTCCGGGAAGCCCCGAAAGGCCCGCTCATGTTCGGATTATAGGGTTTTTTGACCGTTCGTCAATCCCGGTGCTTTGAAAAAGAACCCCCGCCGCGCCGTACGGGATTTCCCGCCGTCTTTCATGAGCCCGGAAAACGGGTTTTGTAGAGGCTCTCGAAACGGTCCTTCCCCCCGGCGAGGAGAAACGTGAGGGGGAGTTTTTTTTCCGCCAGGCGGACCATGGCGGCGACGGTTTCCCGGATGTCCCACTGGGCGTGACGGTCCTCGCGGAGGCGGGACATGTGATACAGTTCCCGGGCGTTCACCTTCATGAGGACCCGCTTTCGGTGGGCGTTCATGAGGACGTACGGGGCCGCGGCGGGGTCCCGACGGAGGGCCCGCTCGAAGAGTCTCTCCGTTTCTTCCGCCAGGTCCCTGAAAGGGGTTTCCATCCCCGCTTCGACGACCGAGGGCGGGACGGTGACGCCCAGTCCGGGGTCGTATGGCTGTGCCGTCAGGGTGGCCATGCGGTGTCTTTTCAGCTGGGCGAAGCAGCCGGCGCTGACCACCAGCTCGTACGTGAGCTCGATGTGCTCGAATTCCCGGGGCGGGGTGTCGTGGGCCTTCATGTCCCGGAGGGCCTCGCGGACAAGGGCCTCCCTCCGGGCCGGCGGGAGAGACCGGGCGATCCCGAGGCAGGCCCGGGCGCTTTCGGTCGAGACGGTGTGAAAGAGGAAGGCGGTGAGTCTCTCGTCCCCGTCGGCGGTCCAGTCCAGGAGGACGGCGTTGCCGTCTCTTTCATCCTCCCTTGGTTCCGCCGGAGAGGGGGCGGTGAAGGCCCGGACGGCGTCGCCGATCCGTTTTTCCCGTTCCTGGTCATACGCCGTGGGCTCCACGTAGCGGACCAGGGAGGGGGCGGCGGCGATGACGGCCCCGTAAAGCTTTTTCCCATAATCGTTCAGCTCCGCCAGGGGATGGGCCGCCGACCGGCGGATCATGAGTTCCAGGTTCCGGGCGTTCAGGGTCATGCCGAGCTGGGTTTCCGTGGCAAGGGACAGGACGTACCGGGCATCCTCCTTGGCAGCGCCTTCAACGGCCGCCGTGGCCGTTCCTTCGGGGGCCGATGCGGCAAGATGTTCACGGATTCTGTCATAGAGCCTGTGATAGAGGCCGCTTTGCCGGTTGACAAGGTCACGGAAAGCCGGTTCCAGGCCCCCCCGCCGGATTTCTTCCGGGAGGACGTAATCTCCCTCGAGGCGGACGTAACGCTGGGACTTCTCCGTGTAGGAACAGAGGCGGAAGCGCTCGATGGTTTCGACGGCGAGCCGGGACACCCCGAGGATGTCCAGGTTGAACACGGCGTGTTCGGCGATGGAGCTGTGACCCATGTCGAAAACGATCTTCCGGTTCGACTTGCGCGCGTCCGCGACTTCCCCCCGGGCGGCCCGGCGGAGTTCCGGTATGGACAGCGGGCTCCGGCTTATCCGGGCATAGGCGGCGGAAAGGGTTTCCGGGGTGAGCCTGTCCGGGTGGACCGCGTGTTCCGCTCCCTCTCGGATCGTTTCGTAATCGAGATTGAATCCGGCGAGATAAATTTCCAAGATCGTTCCTCCTAGGGAAGATGTCCCCCTTCATGGGGGGGCAGGAGTCGGTCCAGGCATTCCAAGGCCTCGGACACGGACGAGACGGCGTGGTAATTTTCATGCTTTTCCAAGTCCGACCGGGGCGCCCGAAGCCCGATGACAGGGGTTCCGCTTTTCAGGGCCAGGGCGATTTCCGACAGGGTGCCCGGCCCGCCCTCGAGGGCGATCATCACGTGGGACGTCTTGGCGCTGACCGCGTTCCGGCCGTCCGAAAGGCCGGTGTAGACGGCAAGATCGACGAACCGGTTGGGGTAGCCTTCGAGGGGTCGGTTCCGCTCGTTGGGGAGGATGGCCAGGACGAGCCCCCCCGCCCGCCAGGCCCCTTCGCTGGCCGCCGCCATGACGCCCGTTCCCCCGCCGGTCAGGAGGACATGCCCCCGGGCGGCGACGGCCTCTCCGAGGCTCCGGGCTGCACCGAGGGCCGGCGAGTCCTCCCGGTGGCTTCCCATGATCCCCACGATGGGGGGCTTTCTTCTCAATCGTAGGAACGTCGTCATTTCGCTCATGGGAGAAGGTTTTCCAGCCGCCCGATGCGGTAGTGGAGAAGAAGATCGATGAACGGGGGAGACGAGAGGGGTGACCCGGTCATGCGGAAAAGGTGGCTGTCGCAGGAACAGTCGGAGCAGCCGAATCCCGGGACGGACCCCTCGGTGACAGCGGCGAGGTCCGCGGCGAGGTCGCACTCGTCGTCGAAACCGGACCGGATGGGGATGGCGGTCACCTTGTCCGCCTCGTTTCTCAGGTAATCGATGTGCCAGAAGAAGGATTTCCTTTTTCTCAAGTGCCTGTCGATTCTCCGGGAGAGGCCGCGCCGGGCGGACCCCACGTAAATGTAATGCCCTTTTTCGAAGGAAACCCGGCCCATTTTTCCCACGGAGAGGGAAACCCCCCTGTCCAGGCGGAGAACGAGGAGATAGCTTCCCCGGTCTTTCGCCTCCTGGATGATCAGGTCCCAGGGGATGACGAGCTCCCGGACGCGGGGGGACAGCCCGAGGTCCCCGTTCCACGTTGCCGCGACGGCCTGGATTCGGATCCTGTGGCGAACCGCCAGGAAGGTCGCCGTGAAATCCGGGTCGGTGTGGTAATCGGGCAGAAAAAAACGGGCCCGGGGCCATTGGACGAAGAAGAGAACCCCCCCGCTGCGTCGGGTGCCCGGCAACCGGGACAGGGCCGAAAGGTGCCGCCTGCCGCGGACTGTCACGGCATCGGGGAACATTGCGATTTTATTGCCGAAAAGGGTGCATGACTTGACTTCCAGGTAAAGAGGCCGGTTCCCCTCGTGGAGAAGAAAATCGAACCGGCTGTTCCCGACGGTCTTTTCCCTCTCGATGCGATCCACCTTTTCCAGGCCGGGAATCGCCTGCTGATCCAGGAGCCACGCGACGGCCCGGTTCGTTTCATGGGTGTGCAGGAAAACGGGAAGGCCTTCCCGAAGGACGGCCACCGCGGTGTATGCTGTCATCCTCTTGGCCGAGTTGCTTTCGGTGAGATAGACCGTTTTCCCGGGAAGAAGAAGCTCCCAGAGCCTCCCGGGGTTGGGCAGATGGGCCCGGACCGGCTTGCCGTCGATCAGGCATTCCAGGGCGAACCGGTTCAGCCGCCGGGTAAAAAGGGCCTTGACCGTTCGGGGAAACAGGATGAGCCGGTTTTCCATCTCGCGAGCTTTCGGCAACGGGGATGACGATTTCGGACGGCAGCGGTCCTCTCCTATTTTTTCAGGAGGTTTTCCCTGATCCGGTCGTGAAACAGCCGCGACATGGCGTTGTTTCCCGCGATACCCACCCGGACGCCGACGGTGATCACGTTGTACTCGGCGTAATCGATGCCGATTTCCACGGCCTCTCCCTGAAGGCTCCCGGTTATTTTTCCCCGGGAGATCTTCCGGTTTTCCTCGATGCCGGAGACGCCCATGTCTTTCATGGCCTGACGGCAGGCTTCCCAGACCGATTCGAAGGGGGCGTGGTAATTGGTTCTCAGGACGCCGTCGGTGAAAAAGAACCGTCCCGACTGGATGCCCACGGTCTGTTTGCCCACGGTGAGGGCGCACCCGGAGGCGGCGATCAGCCAGACGATGACTGCAAGAGACAGGCGTTTTCTCACGGCGTTTCTCCTTTCATTCCCGGCAGGGTGGTGATCCGTTCCGTTCCCGGGGGATTTCATGAAACTATAGGAAAACCGGCGCGGCCTGTCAATAGAGCGGCGGCCGCCGGGTCATGGGTGGTTTGAAGCCCTATGTGAAGAAGCGGAAATAAAAAGCCTGAACGAGGGCGAAGACCAGGATCCCGCCTGTGAGGATCACCGTTGCGGCGGCCAGGAGGCGTTCCACCGTGGTTTCCCTTCTCATGTCCTCGTAGCCGAGAAGAAACCCCAGGAGAATCCCGCCGGCGATTCCGCCGAAGTGGGCCCAGTTGTTGATCCCGGGCACGAGAAACCCGAAGAGGAAGAGGCCGACTACCCATCCCATGACCTGTCGGTAAACGGCGTTTCCATACACACCACCGCGGCTTTTCCCGAAATAGAGGGTCGCCCCGATGAGACCGCAGATGCTTGCCGAGGCGCCGATGGTAAAAGGGATTCCCGCCCCGTACGAGAGGAGGAAACCGAGAACGCCGCTCCAGGTGTAGACGAGAAAGAAACGGGAAAACCCGTATTCCCGGAGGACGAAGGGGCCAAGCTGCAGGAAGGCCATCATGTTGAAGAAGATGTGGATGATTCCCCCGTGCAGGTAGGAGGCGGAGATGAGGGTCCACCACCGGTGAAGCCGGTCGATGGGGAGAGTGCCCGTGGCGCCGAGAAGGAAGAGGCTCTCGTTGGAAGGGGAAAGAAGGGCGAAGGGATTCATGGAAATCCCCAGGCCTGACGGGTTGATGACCAGGGAAAGGATGAAGAAGGCGGCATTGACGTAGAGGATGATGCGGATCCAGTCCCCCTTTCCTCTCATGAACGGCAGGTAAAGAAGACGTTTCACGGGGGCGCCGGGGTTTTCCAGGCCGCAGTGAGGGCACCGGCGCTCGTCGGCGCTGATAAGTTTCCGGCAGTTAGGGCACAGGAGGGATGTTCTTTGCCGTTCCATGGTTGTCTTTTCCGGGCGCTCCTTTATCCTTTAATGCAGACCGTTTTCAGCCGCTGAGATAGCGCACCATGAGGGGGAGGGCGGCGAAGGTTCCCACGACACTCCCGAGGTTCACGAAAATGACGAGGAGGAGGATCCGGGTGATCTTGTTTCGCCAGAAGCCCCGAAGGGAAGAGATGTCCTCTCTCAGGTGGACGAAATCGGCGACCCGTGGTTTCCGGAGAGAGGCTTCCACCAGGCCGGCCACCCAGCCCGCGGCGATCATGGGGTTCAGAGAGGTGAGCGGCGCCGCGGCGAAGGACGCGGCCACCGTGACCGGGTGGGCCAATACGATGAGGGCGCCCAGGGCGGCCAGAACCCCGTTTGCCACGATCCACCACTTGACCATGCCCAGCCCTGCTGCGGCTCCCGACTTGAGAAACCCGGCGATTATGAGAGCCAGGACACCCAGGGGGACGAGCCACTGGACGGCTCTTCCCACCGGTCCGGGCGGGGGAATTCTCGTCAGTTCCTCCAGGTCGGCGTTTTCTTCCTCTGCCAGGTGTCGAAGGATGCCCGGCACATGGCCCGCTCCGGCGACGGCGACGATCTTCCGTCCCGGCGCATGGCTTATGGCGTGGGCCATGAAACGGTCCCGCTCCTCGATCAGGGTTTCCCGCACCTCGGGAAGCTTTTTCCCGAAGGTCTGAAGGGCCGCCTCCAGGGCGTCCTGCTCCTTCAGCTTCTCCACGTCCTCTTCCGTGATGTCATCGGAGAGAAAAAGAGACAGGGGGATCTCCGCCATGAGGCGCAGCCTGCTTGTGAACCTCATCTTCCGCCAGGTCCGCATCATGGTGGTGCGGATATCCCGGTCGGCGAGGACAATTTCCGCGCCCACGGCCTCGGCCTGGGCCATGGCCCGGAGCATTTCCTCCCCCGGCCTGATGCCGAACCGGTCGGCCAGCTTTTTCTGGAAGGAAGCCATGAGCAGCTGGGCGAGAAGCTGGGCGGACCTTTTTTCCCGGATCACCCGGAAAAGGTCCGTTTTTTCCCATTCCTCCTTTCGCGTGACCGCTTCGTAACGGGACCGGCAAAGCTCGATGCACACCGTGTCGGGGCGTTCTTCCGAAATGACCCGCTCCACAAGATCGGCGCTGTCCCGGGACACGTGGGCCGTCCCGACGAGGATGATCTCCTTTTCATTCAGGGGGATGCGATGAATGTTCTCTTCCATCTGGGCCTGCCGTGATTTAAAGAGGAACCCTACCAGCTGGGGAAGCCCTTGTAAAGTGAAAAGAATGCCGTTTTCTTTGACCATGGGGGGTCCGTGGTGTATAAGTAACCTGTCGAAACCCATGGGGGATGTCGCCGGATCGATGGAGCCGGCCCGGCGTCGGGAAAAGCGGCTGTCCCGTGAACGAGAAAGGAATGGAGGAAATGATCGTCAAGCCCAGGGAGGCGGCCACGCTGATCCTGTTGCGGGAAGCCCCCTCGGAGGCCGGCGGGTTCGAAGTCCTCATGGTCCTCCGGCACCCCAAGAGCCCCTTTGTTCCCAGGGCGTACGTGTTTCCCGGAGGCGCCCTCGACCGGGAAGACTGCTTCGGGGAAATGGCGGAACGCCTGGCCGGCATGACCCGGGAAAAGGCATGGGAGCTTCTCGAGGATTGCCCCTCCCCGGAGATCGCCCTTGGTTCCTGGGTGGCGGCGATCCGGGAGACTTTCGAGGAAGCGGGCATCCTCCTGGCCCGGGACACCCGGGGAGAATGGGTCCGCTTCCGGGGAAACCCCGACCGGGAGCGGTTTTGTCATTACCGTCGCCTTCTTTCCGAGGGAAAAATCACCTTTTCCCGTTTCCTCGAGAGTGAAAATCTCACGCTCGCAGGCGACGGGCTTCATTATTTTTCCCACTGGATCACGCCGGAATACCTGCCTCTGCGGTATGACGTCCGGTTTTTTGTCGCCCCGGCGCCGCCGGGGCAGAAGGCCGTCCATGACGGCGTCGAACTCACCGGTCACGTCTGGATTTCTCCCCGGGAGGCCCTGGACCGGTTTCGATCGGGTGCCTTCGACATGGTTCTGCCCACCCTGATGACCATGGAGGAACTCGCGTCTTATGAAACGCCGGAAGATGTCTTCCGGGCGGCGGAAAAAAAAACGGTCCGGGGGATTCTGACCCGGATGGAGGAGACCGATGAGGGGATTGTCGAGTATCTTCCCGACGGGCGGGCCTTCAAAAATCTCCCCCCGTCGATGTGAAGAATTTTCGGGAAAGGAGAATCGGTGAGCATGCAGGATCTTTTCGGGTTGAAGGGGAAGGTGGCCCTGGTGACGGGCGGGGGCCGGGGAATCGGGAATTACATTGCCGCCGGCCTGGCCGAGGCGGGGGCGGATCTCGTCCTCGCGTCCCGGAAAATGAAAAACCTCGAGGCGGCCGCCGGGAAGATTGAAGAGACCTTCGGAAGCGCCGTTTTTCCTGTTTCCTGCGACCTGGGGAAGGCGGAGGACATCGACAGGCTGTTTGACGCCTCGGTGGAGCGTTTCGGCCGCATCGACATCCTCGTGAACAACGCCGGCGTGACCTGGGGCGCGCCGACCCTGGACTTTCCCCGGGAACAGTGGGACCGGCTCTTCCAGGTCAACGTCCGGGGGGTGTGGTTCCTCACCCAGAGGGTGGCCCGGCTGATGAAGGAAAAAGGCGGCGGAAGCATTATCAACATTTCCTCCGTCATGGCTTTCCGGGGCTCCGAGGAGGAGTTCCATCCCGCCGTTCCATACAATTCCACCAAGGCCGCCATAAACGCCCTGACCATGAACCTGGCCGTCAAGCTGGCGCCCTGGGGCATTCGGGTCAACGCCATCGCCCCCGGTTATTTCAAGACGGACATGATGGCCTACATCGATACCCCCGGTTTTGAAAAGGCCCGGGAGACCATGCTTCGAAAAATTCCCCTGGGCCGGGTGGGCCAGCGGGAGGATGTCAAGGGGGTGGCTGTCTTCCTGGCTTCCGCCGCCGCCCGTTATGTGACCGGTCACGTTCTTGTCGTGGACGGCGGGTTTCTCGCCAGGTAAGGGCTCGCGCGAGGCGACGTGACGCCGGAAGACCGTGAACGGGGAAACGGAAATATTCCGGCGGAAAGGAATCCGGACCGGGGCGTTTTTTGTTGTCTTTCACCGGGATTTACGTTATCAATAAAAGAGCGTGGGTATTCCGAGTGCCCCCGGTGTTTCAGAATTTTCTCAAACAGGGCAGGTGGCTTGAGGGGCACCGGCACAGGTTCATCGGCCTGTTCATTTGATGTTTTCCTGATTCTTCTGACAAAAACAGCGAGGCGAGCCGGAGGGAAAGAACCGGCTTGAGAGATCGGTCTTATGCCTTTACTGACATTTTATTTTCAGCTTCATCAGCCCTTCAGGCTCCATCCGGACCGGGACACGTTTCTCTGGGACGAGATGAACGAGAGCGTGTTCCGGAAGGTTTCCGACAAGTGCTACCTTCCCGCTCTCGCCATGTTCCGGGATCTCATCAGGGATCACCGGGATTTCAAGATCACCCTGGGGACCTCGGGGACGTTCCTGGAGCAGGCGGAGCTGTACCGGCCCGAGGTGATCGGCGTCCTCAGGGAGTTGCTCGATGCGGGAAAAGAAAACAACCAGGTGGAGATCCTCGGGGAAACTTACTATCACTCACTGGCGGGGCTTTTCGGCGACCCCCGGAAACGGGAATTCCGGGACCAGGTGGCCCTTCACGGCAGGAAACTCCAGGAACTCTTCGGGGTGACGCCCACCTCCTTTCGCAACACCGAACTCATGTACAACAACGACATCGCCACCGTCGTCTGGGACCTGGGGTACCGGTCCATCCTCTGCGAGAAGCGTGACGACATGTACACCCGCCAGAACGTTCCCGTTTCGCCCAACGCCGTCTTCCGGGCCCGGGGAACGGGCCTCGTCGTCCTTCCCAGGAACAGGGACCTGAGCGACGACGTGGCTTTCCGTTTTCCCCACCACCCGCTGAAGGCGGAAGACTATGCCGAAAGCATCGGCCGGGTCGACGGGGAGTCGGTGGTTCTCGGTTACGATTTCGAGCACATCGGGGAGCACATCTGGGAGGACAGGGGCATTTTCGATTTCTGGAAAAACCTCCCCCGGGCCCTCTCGGAACACCAGGGCGTCATCATGGCCAACCCCACGGAAGTGGCCGACCGCTTCCGGGACGCCCACTGCCCTGAACTGGACATTCACAGCCTCGCCACGTCCTCCTGGGCCGACGTGGGCCGGGACACCTTCGGCTGGCTCGGGACCATGACCCAGTACAAGCTCTTTCAGGAAATCGAGCGCCTCGAGGCCGGGGCCCGGCGGATGGGCGGCGAGCTCCTGTGGCGGTGGCGGAACGTGACCACCTCGGATCACATTTATTTTCTTCACGAACGGGTGGGGGAAGACCATGCCGTCCATTCCTATTTCAACCCTTACGGGGGCTCCATCACCCAGGCCTCTCATGTCCTGACCCGCAAGGTGGACGACATCGACAGCGACATCAAGGAGAACCGGGTTCGCCGCAAAAAGGAACAGACCGCGCTCCTCCTCATCGCCCCGGAAACGGGAAGGCTGCCGGAACACATGAGCGCCCTGGCCCGGTACATCTCGGGAAAGAGCGGCGGGCTGGGCGAGGTCGTCACCGCCCTGTGCGAGGGGCTCATCGAGCGGGAAGTGGATATACATCTCGCCACGCTTAACCTGAAAAAGCGTTTCCAGCGGGAAAGCCGGATGGACGAGGGGAGCTGGCGGGAGATCCGCTACCGCATCGATCCCGACAAGATCCACCTCATCAGCTCGTCCTTTTTCGCCGATCTGCCCAGCGCCTATGCCGGGAATCCCCTCCAGAACGCCGCCGAGTACCAGCGGGAGATGGTGAACAACGTGATCAAGGAGGTCCGGGCCAAGAGCGGGGGGCGGCTCATCATTCACAGCCATGACTGGATGGCCGGCGGCGCCATCACGGCCTATGCCAAGTCACGGCAGATCCCTGTCCTTCACACGGTCCACAACGTGTTCACCGGCCACATCCCCCTGGACATGCTCTACGGCGTCGATCTGAAAACCCTGGCGGATCTCCTCTTCTATTCGGAGGAATACGGCCGGGCCTGCCTTGACTGCCAGGCCACGGCGGTGAAGAACGCCACCCTCATCAACTTCGTGGGACACCGGTTTCTCGAGGAAGTCGTGCAGGATTACTTCATGGACCGCTACATCGTCCCGGCCGGGGTCCGGCAGGAGGTCAAGGAAAAATACTATCACGGGTCCGCCCTGGCGATCATCAACGCCCCCGGGCGGGTCATGTATCCCGAACACTGCGATCATCTCGCCGTGAAATACGGTCCCGACGACGACGTCCTGTCGGCCAAGAAGGAGAACCTCCTCGAATTTCAGAAGAGGACGGGCCTCCAGGTAAACCCCGAGGCCATCCTGTTTTTCTGGCCTTCCCGTCTCGACCCGGTCCAGAAAGGCGTCCACCTCCTGGAAGAGATCGCCCTGCGCTTCGTTATCGAAAACGGAGACGTGCAGATCGCCATCGTCGGCGACGGGGTCGGCGGGGACCGGAGCCACGAGGAAGCCCTCGGCCGGATCGCCTGGGCGTCGGGAGGCAAGATCTGCTACTACCACTTCGACGAGGGGCTGTCCATGCTGGGGTTTGCCGCGGCGAACGACGTTTTCGGGGCGTCCCTCTACGAGCCCTGCGGCCAGATCGACCAGGTGGGGAACCTTTTCGGCGCCACGGCGACGAATCGCGACACCGGCGGGTACCACGACAAGATCCGCGAGATCCGCCTGGCCACGGACGGGGCGCCGGGGGACGGTGGAAACGGGTTTCTCTTTCAGCATTACGACGCGGGGGGGCTCTGGTACGGCCTCTCCCGCAGCACGGCGTTTCACCGCCGTCCCTGGTCGATCCGGGAGCCCCAGATCCGGCGCATCATGCGGGAAGCCCGGCAGCAGTACGACCTGGATACGATGATTGACCGATACATGGCGGTCTACGAAAGGCTCAACGGGGGCAAGCCCCTTTAGGGGGGAGAGGCGTCATGAAGAAAAAGAGGACTTTTCAGATCCGCTCCAAGAAAGACGCCCGGTATTTTGCCGGAAGGATCTCCGAGGACCAGCGGGATTTTAACTACTTTCTTCCCCTCATGGGAAGTTCCGGGGGTATCGTCACCATCCGGTGCGACCGGGAAGGGCACGGGTGTGTCATTTCCTCTTTCGGCACGGGATGGCAGAACGAGCAGGGACTGACGGTTCCCGAGATCGTGGAATATCTCTGGAGGGACAGGAAAAAGATCAACGCTGAGTTGCGTAATCCCGAGTCGGAATGGTACAGGAAGCTTCTCAAGGACGCCTGAACAAAATTTCACCGGGGGCGCAGCCTGTCCCGCCATGGCGGCTGCAGACCCCCTTACACACCCACCGGCCCCCTGCGTCACCGTCTTCCCTCTTCAATTTTACCGGAAGGATAGTGCTTTCCGGAAAATATGGAAGGAACCGGCGACACATGCGATTTTCATAAAGGATTGCCCTGGGAAAGACAATACGAATAAATAACCGGGTTAATACAAGGTAAAAGCCAGCATTTAGACGACCGCTTTGTTTTCCGGGCTTCCCCGGGTCGGAAGATTCCCTCCATCAGTCTTCTCTTTTTTCTGCGGCCCGGCGGTAAAGGAGTTCGTACTGTCTGGCGGTGTCCTCCCAGGAGAAGCGGCGGGACATGGCCCGTTTTCTCAAGGCTGTCACCGTATCCGGGCTTTCGCGAAAGACCGAAAGGGCCCAGGAAAGGGTGTTCACGACGGCGTCGCCGGTGAGATCGTAAAATTTGAAACCCGTCCCCGCCCCCGTTGCCCCATCGAAATTTTCCACCGTGTCGTTGAGTCCGCCCACGGCCCGGACGACGGGCAGGGTGCCGTAGCGAAGGGCGAACATCTGGGTGAGACCACACGGCTCGAACCGGGAAGGCATGAGAAACAGGTCGCTTCCGGCGATGATCCTGTGGGCCAGGACGGGATCGTATCCGAGACGGCAGGCGAAACGGTCCGGCCTTTCCGACGCGACGGCGCTGAAGAAATCGTGGGCCCAGGATTCCCCCGAACCGAGAAGCACCATCTGGATGCCCCGGTCGAGAAGCCGGTGGATGACCGAGGCGACCACATCCATCCCCTTCTGGTGAACAAGACGGGTCACCATTCCGATCACGGGGACCTCCTCCGCCACCGGGAGTCCGAGGGCTGTCTGCAGATCCGCCTTGTTCTTCCCTTTTCCCGAGAGGTCGTCCGATCCGTAAGGTTGAGAAATCCAGGGGTCCTTCTCGGGGTTCCACTCCTCGTAATCGACGCCGTTCAGGATTCCCGTGAGATCCGGGGCATAGGTCCGTAACACCCCGTCGAGGCGGCAGCCGAATTCAGGGGTGGTCATCTCCCGGGCGTAGGTGGGGCTCACGGTGCTGACGGCGTCTCCGTGGATGATGCCGCTCTTGAGAAGGTTCACCTCGTTGTAAAACTCCAGGTCCCCCGTGTGGAAATGTTGCCAGCCCGTCCCGAGAATATCCATCAGTTCCCTGGGAAAGATTCCCTGGTGTTCCAGGTTGTGGATCGTCAGAACGGTCGCCGATCGCTCCAGGAGGGGATCGCGGCGGTAAAGGGCGTCTAGGTACAGGGGGACGGCGGCGGTGTGCCAGTCGTGGACGTGGATCACCCGGGGGGAGAAGGACAGCCTTCGGGCCGTTTCCAGGGCGCCCCGGGAAAGGAAGAGAAAACGGAAGGCGTTGTCTCCGTATCCCTTTCCCGACGGGTCGTCGTAGACCCCCGACCGATCGAAGAGGTCCCGCCGTTCGAGAAAATAGACGGGGATGTCCGAGCCGGGGAGGCGTCCCTCGAGGATCTCGCACCAGAGTGTCCCCGACGATCCCATGGGAACGCCCAGGGGGCCCGGTATGGCGGAAAGCCCGAAGCGTTCACGGTCGATGGCGCCGTACCGGGGCAGGACGATCCGGACATCGTGACCCCGGTTTCTCAAATATCTGGGCAGTGTGCCCGCCACGTCCCCGAGACCGCCGACCTTGACAAAGGGAGCGGCCTCGGCGGCGGCAAAAAGAATGTTCATCCGCGACCTTTCTTCCTTGTTTCTTCCTGTCGTGAAAGATAGTTCTTCGGCGACCGGCCGTCAAGGCCCGAAAGCCCCCCTCCGTGAATATCGGTCTTTGCCGCACCGTTTTCTCACGGGCCGTCCCGGGGGGTCCACCACCCCGTTGCCTTATAAATAAATGTTACCGAAGGAAGGGAAGGTAGAGGTGTCGCCACCAGGTTGATTTCCACCAGGTTGATTTCTTTACAATCCGGGCGTTTCTCACTATAATGCGCCATCGTCGAAAAGCCCCGGATGCGGTAAGGTTTTCACGACCCTTCCCGAAGCGCTTTCGAACGGAAGAGAGAAAAAGGAGGTCAGGATCGATGAACGGTCCGGTAAAAGGGTTCTGGAAAATACGGCTGGAATCGGTGAAGCGGGCTCTCGAGGAAAACAATTTCCAGGTCTATCTCTCGGACAGCGTCGCCGAAGCCCGGCAGACCGTCCTGGAGGACATTCTTCCCGGGACGGAGGCCCGGAGCGTTTCCTGGGGCGGGTCGGCCACCTTCATTGAAACGGGTCTTTATGAGGCCCTGAAGGGAAGAGAAGGCCTTCTCGTCATCGACACGTACGATCGGACCATCTCTCCCGGGGAAAACCTGGAGAGGCGGCGGCAGGCCCTCCACGCCGATCTTTTCTTTACGGGGACCAATGCCGTAACGGAAGGGGGAACGCTCGTCAACCTCGACATGATCGGCAACCGGGTGGCCGCCCTGACCTTCGGGCCGAAACACGTCGTGGTCCTGGCGGGGAGGAACAAGGTCGTCTGCGACCTCGAGGACGCCATGGTCCGGGTCAAAAACTACGCCGCGCCGGTGAACGCCCTTCGGCTCGGCAAGAAAACCCCCTGCTCGGCCACCTCCTTCTGTGATGACTGCAAAAGCGCCGACAGGATCTGCAACACCTGGACGATCACGGAGAAATCCTTTCCCAAGCACCGGGTCAAGGTGATCCTCATCAACGAGGACCTGGGCTTTTAGGAAAGCGGGGCGAGGGTCTGCCCCTCAGGGGGTTCCGCCGGGGCGTCCTCGGGAACGGGACCGCGGTTCAGGGCACGGTCAGCCTGTCCCCGGGATAGATGGCCTTGTTCGGGGAGATTCCGTTCAACTCCGTGAGCTCTCCCACCGAAAGGCCGTGCTTTCGGGCGATGCCGTACAGGGTGTCTCCCCGCTGGACGGTGTAGGTTTTACCGCCCGCCGCCGGGGAAGCGGAAACCGCCGGTTTTACCGCCGTCGGGGAGGCCTTTTTCTCGACGGTCCTGGCGGCGGGAGTTTCCGCCTTTTTTTCCAGGATCTCGATTTTCTTGGTCAAGGTGTAGACCTCTTCCCTCAGGTATCGAATGGCGTCTTCCGACTGGGAGGCCAGGGCGTCGAGCCGGGCTTCCGTTTTTTCCAGCCTTTCCCACAGGGCGGCTTGTTCCCCCTCGCCGGGGGTATCGCCATCGCCGGCAAATAAAAAAGCAAGGAGAAGGAGAAAGACGAAGGCTCCCCCGCCCCAGAGAAGGACCTTTCCGGGGGAGACACCCCGGCGCGGCCGTGAACGCTCCCTCGGCGCCTCCTGGTAATCCCTTTCCTGAAAATCTTCCTCGGCGGCGGAAAAATCGATATCCACATGCTTGTCCTGGTCATCGGTCATGACGTCATCCCTCCTTTTCGTTCTTTCCATCGTTCTCCCCGTTTCTAACAGAGCGGGGTGGCGGCGTCAAGACGGTCCCGGCGGGATCGCCTTTCCCGCTCAGCTGTCCGCAGGCTGCAAGAATGTCGGCACCCTTGCTCGCCCGGACGATGGCCGTGTAGCGGTGCCCGATGAGTGTGTTCCGGAAGGCGTCGATCCGGTTTTCCGAAGGGCGGCGGAATTCGGACCCGGGGAACTCGTTGAAGGGAATGAGATTGATCTTGCACCGGATCCCCCGGAGCAGGCGAGCCAGCTTTTCCGCCTGGTCCACCGAGTCGTTGACGCCTTCCATGAGTATGTATTCGAAGGTGATCCGGCGCCTCAGGGGCATTTCGTAGGCCCGGCACGCGGCGAGGAGCGCTTTCAGGGGATATTTCCGGTTCACCGGCATGAGGCGGGTTCGCGTTTCGTCGTCCGGTGCGTTCAGGGAAACGGCCAGGTTGACCGTGGCGTCCCGGCTGAGGGGGGCGATTCCCGGCACGAGACCGCAGGTGGAAACGGTGATCCGCCGGCCGGAGAACGCCGGTCCCGAGTCGTCGGTGAGGATCCCGATGGCCGTGAGGACGTTTTCATAGTTGTCCAGGGGCTCGCCCATCCCCATCATGACGATGTTCCGTATGTCGGGGCCTTCGGGGATCCTGAAGCGGAGGGTGGTGGCCTGGCCGGCGATTTCACCGGGGCGCAGGTTCCGTTTCAGGCCGAACCGGCCGGTGAGGCAGAACCGGCACCCCATCCGGCATCCCGCCTGAGTGGACACGCACAGGGTCCAATGATTCTTCTCCCGGATGAGAACGCTTTCCACAGTCAGACCGTCCTCGAGGGTGAAAAGGAACTTTTTCGTTCCATCCCGGGAAACCTGGCTGTCGGTGAGGTCCAGGGTGCCGATGCGGGCCAGGTCGGGGATCTCTTCCCGAAAAGACCGGGCCAGGTCGGTCATGTCGTCGAAGCGGTCCACCCCTTTCCGGTACAGCCACTTGAAGATCTGCCGCGCCCGGTACTTCTCCTTGCCGAGACGGGAGAGAAAGGCCTCCATTTCCGCCAGGGTCAGGTTTTTCAGGTCCGGCTTATCTCCCTGTCTTTTCTCCGAGCCGATGGGCGATGGCATCGATAAAGCCTTCCGTGTTCACTTTCCTGTTTTCCGGGCCGGGCTCCGCCACGGCGAGAAGGTCTCCCGTCAGGACGCCGCTCTCCACGGTTTCCAGGGTCGCCTCTTCCAGCTTTCCGGCGAAGGCGGCGAGGGCTTCCGACCCGTCCAGTTCGCCCCGCTTGCGAAGACCGCCCGTCCAGGCGAAGATGAGGGCCACCGAGTTCGTCGAGGTTTCCTCGCCCTTCAGGTGGCGATAGTAGTGCTTCTGAACGGTCCCGTGGGCCGCCTCGTATTCGAAATACCCCCGGGGTGAGACGAGGACCGAGGTCATCATGGCGAGGCTCCCGCAGGCGGCGGCGATCATGTCGGACATGACGTCCCCGTCGTAGTTCTTCAGGGCCCAGAGGATCCCGCCCTCGGAACGGACGACCCGGGCCACGGCATCGTCGATGAGGGTGAAGAAATAGTCGATGCCCCGGGACCGGAACCTCTCCCGCCATCGGTCGTGGACGCCGGCGAAGATCTCCCGGAACCGGCCGTCGTAAACCTTCGAGATCGTGTCCTTGGTGCTGAACCACAGATCCATCTTTTCCTCGTGGGCGAAGGCGAAGCAGGATTCGGCGAAGCTCTCGATGGACCCGTCGGTGTTGTGCAGGCCCTGGACGATGCCCGGGCCTTCGAAATCGTGGATGGGAAACCGCTCTTCCTGTCCCCCGCCGGCCGGCGTGAGGACCAGTTCCGCCTTCCCCGGTCCCTTTACCCGCACTTCCGTGCCGCTGTAAACGTCTCCATAAGCGTGGCGGCCGATGACGATGGGTTTTTTCCAGGAGGAGACGAAGGGGCGGATATTTTTCACCAGGATGGGTTTCCGGAAAACCGTCCCGTCCAGGAGGGCCCGGATGGTCCCGTTGGGGCTCTTCCACATTTTTTTCAGGTCGTATTCCCCGACCCGGTCGGCGTTGGGGGTGATGGTGGCGCACTTGACCCCCACGCCGTGTTTCATGATCGCCCGGGCGGCGTCCACGGTGACCCGGTCATCCGTGTCGTCCCGGTGCTTGAGGTGAAGGTCGTAGTATTCCACCCGAAGGTCCACGAAGGGGAGGATGAGCTTCTCTTTGACCATTTTCCACATGACCCGGGTCATTTCGTCCCCGTCCAGCTCCACCAGGGGGGTTTTCATGGGAATGCGGCGATTTCCTGCTGTCATGGCATGCTCCTGCGATGTTGGTCGATCCGGCGCCGGGGCGCCGGGTTCTTCGATAGCGGCGGTCAGGCTTCCCGCCCAGCCGCTTTTTTGCCCGATTTCAAGAGGTTCAGAACCCCGCCGGCGAGGAGGATCTCCCGCTGCCGTTCCGTCAGGGCCAGGCTGGTCTCGAAGGTGAAGCCCTTCGTCTCGTTTCGGACCATGACCGTTTCCTTCTTTCCCATCTGGGCCCGGGCGTCGGGGATGACGATTTCGTCCCCCCGCTCGATGCGGTCGTAAACGCCGCCGTCCCGGAAGACGAGGGGGGCGATGCCGAAATTGACGAGATTGGCGGCGTGGATCCTTTCGAAGGACCGGGCGATGACCGCCTTCACGCCGAGGTACATGGGGCAGATGGCGGCGTGCTCCCGGGAAGACCCCTGGCCGTAGGATTCCCCCGCCACGACGATGTTGTGAATTCCCCGGTCCCTGTTTTCCGACGCCTGACGGGCGAAGTCGGGGTCGAGGGTCTCGAAGACGAACGCGGCATACCTGGGGATGTTGGACCGGTATTTCATCCGGGCCCCGGCGGGCATGATGTGGTCCGTCGTCACCCGGTCCCCCGCCTTGAGGGCCACGACCCCGGCGATGACGGCCGGCAGGGGGTCGTTCGCCGGCGGCGGGCCGATGTTCGGCCCCCGGTACAGGGTGACGGACCCGGGGTCGGGTTCGGCCTCCGGCGGCACGATCATCCCGTCGTCGATGACGAAAACCTCCGGGGGAACGACGGCGGGATAGTCCATGTCCAGGCCCCGGGGGTCGGCGATCTCTCCCGACAGGGCGGACGCTGCCGCCGTTTCCGGGCTCACCAGGTAAACGTCGGCGTCCTTCGTCCCCGAGCGCCCCTCGAAGTTCCGGTTGGACGTCCGGAGAGAAACGCCCCGCGAGGGGGGGCTGAAGCTGTTTCCGATGCAGAAGTTGCAGGATGCTTCCCCGATCCGCGCCCCCGCCCGGATGAGTTCCGCCAGGTAGCCGTCCCGGGCGAGGTTCTCCAGGACCTGTCTTGACCCGGGGGACACGATGAGGCTCACGGCGGGGTGAACCGTCTTCCCCGCCAGGATCTTCGCCACGGTGGCCAGGTCCCGGTAGGAGGAATTGGTACAGCTGCCGATGCACACCTGCTGAACGGGGATGCCACGGATATCCCATATTTTCATTACATTCTCGGGACTGTGCGGGGCCGCCGCCAGGGGTTCCAGGGCGGCCATGTCGATGGGAATCACCCGCTCGTACCGGCACCCGGGATCGGCGGCAAGGGGGGTGAAGTCCCCGGCCCGTCTCTGGGCCCGGAGAAATGCTTCCGTCTGCCCGTCGCTGGGGAAGATGGAGGTCGTCACGCCGCACTCCGCCCCCATGTTCGCCACCGTCGCCCGTTCCGGGACGGAAAGGGTTTTCACGCCTTCCCCGAAGTACTCCAGGACCTTTCCCACGTTTCCCCGGGTTGTGAGGATCTCGAGAACCTTCAGAATGATGTCCTTGGCCGAGACCCAGGGCGGCATGGCGCCCGTGAGCTCGATCCCCACGACACGGGGCCAGGTGAGATAAAAGGGCCCTCCGCCCATGGCGATGGCCACGTCGAGGCCGCCGGCGCCGATGGCCGCCATGGCCATGCCGCCCCCCGTGGGGGTGTGGCTGTCCGAGCCCAGAAGCGTTTTCCCGGGCTTTCCGAACCGCTCCAGGTGCACCTGGTGGCAGATGCCGTTTCCCGCCCTGGACAGGTACATCCCGTATTTCCGGGCCGCCGAGGCGAGGTAGAGGTGGTCGTCGGCGTTCTCGAACCCCACCTGGACCGTGTTGTGGTCGATGTAGCTCACCGAAAGCTCCGTCCTCACCCGGGGGATGCCCAGGGTCTCGAACTCGAGACAGGCCATGGTGCCCGTGGCGTCCTGGGTCAGGGTCTGGTCTACCCGGACGGCCACTTCCTCGCCGGGGACCGGCCGCCCCGAGACGAGATGGGCCTCGAGGATTTTTTCCGTGACGTTCCTGTTCATGTTTCCTTTTCCCGTCTTCAAATCGCTGAAATGAAGTTAAAACTTTTATCGAAAGACGCCGGGAATTTCAACGATAATATGAATTTCGGTGGATTCGGGGTCGGACCAAGTCAAGTACTTGATATATTAAAAGAAAGAGTCTTTTTTTCACTCTTTTTTGGCCTTAAACAGCCCTTTTTGACCCCAAAAATCCGGCTTTAAGGTCGAAGAGACCCCTTCCGCGCTATTTCCCTCCCTTATTTTTCAGCGACGGAAATACGAATACAGGCCCCTGCCAACTGCCGGCGGGGCCGTGCCAACTCAGCGTCCGTCTGACGCTGTCTGTTAATTTATCATTATTACAAAGGCTTCCATTTAACCCCTGCCAACCGCCAACCGGGCACGGCCCATTCGGGGTTGGCATTTCGCTTTACCCCTTTTGGATAAATTTAAGCATATCAGCCAGATGGAAGTAGGCACGATTCCTGCTCTAAAGCCTCCCGTTCTCACCCGTTCTTTCATAGCCGGGGCCCTGCGGATCCCGTTCTGTCTCCGGATCGACGGAGCGACTTGAGGGCAAAAAACTCTTCAGATCGGAGGGAGACACCCATGAGCATTCGGGCTTGGCGGAGCCTTTTCGTGTACCTTTTCTTTTTGCTGGTTCTTTTGCTCTGGCTTTTTTCCCCGGCCGGTGCCCTGGCCGATGCGGGGTCGTCCCCGGGTCCCCGGGTGATCGTGGTGGGCGGGGCTTCCTTGCCGGATGAAGGAAGCCCCGCCGGGACGGACGCCGGGGATGCCGTGGAAGGAGAGACGGGGGAGGCGCCGCTTCCCGATCCCGTGGAGCCCGGGGAGGATCCGGGTCAGGCGGAGGATCCGGGCCCTGCCGGAGAGGAGGATCCCGAGGCGTCCCCTGAGGCGTCCCTGGGGGAGAAGGACCGGGAGGCCCTGGCCGGTCTTCCGTCGCCGGAGGACGTGTCCGGTTCCGGGGCGTCGGTGTACCGGCTGCCCCTTGCGGTTCCCCCGGGGCGAAACGGGATGGATCCGGGTCTTTTTCTGACGTATCACAGCCGGCGAGGGAACGGGCCGGCCGGTGTGGGCTGGGGCCTGGATTTCGGGTCGATCCGGCGGTCGACGAAGCGGGGGGTGGACTACGGGGCGAGGGACTTCGTCGTCGAGGGCGGCGGGGACTACGTGGAGCTGGTTCCCCGGGAGGCCGACCGGGGGCCGGGTCACTACGGGGCGAAGATCGAGGAGGGTTTTACAAAGTATCGCTACAATGCCGCCACGGGGGGCTGGACGGCTTTCGGGAAGGACGGGAGGGTGTCTTCTTACGGGTCGACGGCTTCCTCCCGGCAGGCCGGGTCGAAGGGGGTCTTCCGGTGGTGCCTCGACGGCGTCGAGGATTCGAACGGGAACGGGATGACCGTGTCATACCTGAAGGACGGGGGCCAGGTCTACCCGGAGGTTCTTTCCTATCCCGGGGGTTCGGGGACGGTGACGGTGCGGTTTTCCTGGGAGGGCCGCCCGGACGTGCTGGTGCGGTATGACGCGGGGTTTCCGGTAGCGTCGGGAAAGCGCCTCAAGGCGGTGGCGGTGTCGACAGGCGGGGCCCTGGTCCGGCGGTATGTCCTGGAATACGAGCCGGGGAGCCCGTCGCGGTTTTCGGCCCTTCGGGCGTACGGGGCCGACGGCGTGACGTCCCTTCCGGCAGTGGGGTTCACGTACCAGGCCGGGGGGACGGGGGAGTACGGTCCCGCCGTTTCTGGCGTCACCGGCCTGGTGAGCGCCGGGCCGGAGGTTCATTTTATCGAGGTGAACGGTGACGGGAGAGCGGACCTTCTGGTCCTGGAGCGGCAGGTCCGCGCCTTGCGGCTGCACACGTACCTGTCCCGGGGGGACGGGAGCTTCGCCTTTTCCCGGGTTTTCGAGATATTCGAGGTGCACCCTTACGAGACGGCGGTACACCTGGGGGACGTGACGGGCGACGGTCTTCCCGACCTTGTCGCCCACCGCTTCTGTGTCGGGAGGTCGGCGTTCGAGTGGAACGAGCTTCTCGTCTTTCCCGCCCTGGGGGACGGGACCTTCGGGCCAGCCGTGAAGACGGAACTGGCGGGGCGGGTTTCCTGGAACGACAGTCTCTTTTTCCAGGAGGTGAACGGGGACGGCCGGGACGACCTGGTGGTCTTCCGGATGAGGACGGGGGATTACCGGGTGTATCTTTCCGGGGGGGACGGGTCCTTTGCCGCCGCTTCGCACGCCGCCGGCAAGATCCCCAAGGCCTGCGAGACGAGGGCCTTCTTCGCCGACGTGAACGGTGACGGTCTTTCCGACGCCATCTGTCACGAGACGGTGGACTTCCTGGGGGAGAGCACCATCGACGTTTTTCTGTCGCGGGGGGACGGGACGTTTGCCCCCGCCGGGGGGCAGGATCTTCTTTCGAGAGAGGGATACTTCGGTCTTCGGTTCGCCGACGTGAACGGGGACGGCCTGGCGGACCTGGTGACGAAGTCGGAGGTATCGAAGGGCCGGTACGTTTACAGGCGGCACCTGTCCCGGGGGGACGGGAGCTTCGAGGAGGCGGCGTTCGGGAAGGACATCTTCGTTTGCTGGAACGAGGACTTCGTTTTCGCCGACGTGACGGGGGACGGCCTGCCGGACCGGGCCGGGTGGCTTGTTCAGGCGGAGATCCCCTGCGCGGGGGACGACGGGGTGGCGCCCGTGGCCGACGCCCCGGACCCGCCCGTGAGCGTCCGGCTCTCCATCCGGGCCGCCATGGGAAACACGGCCGGCCTTCTTTCGACCATCGCGCAGGATCACGGGGGGCGGGTCGCCATCGCCTACGGGTCCTCGTCGGGATACGACAACGCCTTTTTGCCCTTTCCCCTTCCCGTGGTGACGGCCCTTTCGGTGGACGACGGCCTGGGGAATCTGTCGCAATCAACTTATGACTATGAGGGCGGGTACTTCGATGCGGGGACCCGGGAGTTTCGGGGGTTCGGGACGGTGACGAAGACCCGCCCCGACGGGTCGGTGGAGACGACCCGGTATCACAACGGGGACGCATACCTGAAGCACAAGCCCTTTTTGCGGGCCCTCGTGGAGAGGGCGGGCGGTTCGTGGGCGGCGGTGTCGTCGGTGGAGAGCACCTGGACGGCAAAGACCCTTTCCGCGGAAGGGGGCACCCCCTGCAAACAGGTGACGCTTTCCAAAAAGAGAGAGACCCTTTACGGGGGGAAGACGGCGTACCGGGAGGAGGTAAACACCTGGGACGGCGCGGGGAACCTCACCAGGCGGGTGACCACGGGCACGGGCCTGGAGACGGTGACGGAGACGTACACGTGGGAGAACGTGGCGGTCTGGCTTTGGCGGAAGACCGGGGAGAGCCTTCGGGGGAGTTCCACGGGCCTGGCCCGGGAGGTGCGCTTCGAATACGAGGCCGGGACGGGGAATCTTTTACGGAAGTCGTGGCTTAACGGCACGGTGACCCGGTCGATGACCTACGATTCCTACGGGAACAAGGTCACGGAGACGGACCCGGAGGGGAACGTGACGACGACGGAATACGATTCGTCTTCCGCGACCTATCCCGTCCGGGTGACCCGGCCGGTGACGGGCGGCATCCCCCACGTAACCACCATCGAGGCCTACGACTTCCGCTTCGGGAAGCCGACCCGGGTGAAAGACGAAAACCAGAATGTGACGGCCTACGGCTATGATGTGTTCGGCCGCCTGGTGAAGACAACCCATTCCGACGGAGGCGGGAAGACGATTACTTACTATGACAACACCTGTCCCCGGTACACGGTCACCGGGACGAAGGAGACGGCGGGAAGCACCATCGACCGGTATGCCTGGTACGACGGCCTGGGCCGGGAGGTCCAGTCCATGGCCTTCGGGGAGGGCGGTACGCCCGTCGTTACCTTGACGGCCTACGATGCGATGGGCCGGGTGGCGAAAAAGACGGGCCCCTTCTTCGGGAGGGGGCGGACGTGGCCCCAAAGTTCCCCGGGGGACGCGCCCCTGGTGGCGACATTCTACGACAGCCTGGACCGGCCCCTTCGGATGGAGAAGGCCGACGGGACGTACGGGACGGTGGTGACGACCTTTTCGTACAGCGGTTATGACACGATGGTGACGGACCCCGACGGGGGGAGAAAGACGGAGCACAGGGACGCCCTGGGGAGGGTCACCGCCGTGACGGAGTATTTAACTGGAAGCACCCTGAAGACGGATTATACATACAATGCCGCGGGGGACCTCCTCGGGGTGACGGACGGGAAGGGGAACAGGTGGACGAACACGTACGACACCCTGGGGCGGCGGACGAAGATGACCGATCCCGACCTGGGGACCCGAAGCTACGCCTATGACAAAAACGGGAACCGGACGAGCGAGACCGACGGGAAGGGCCAGACGATCAACTACGCCTACGACGGCCTGAACCGGCTCGTGACAAAGACCTTTTCCACCGGCGACCCCCCGGTCACTTACGCCTACGACACGGCCCAAAACGGGAGGGGGAGACCGGCCTTTGTGACCTGCGGCGACCAGGTGACGGCCTGCAATGCCTACGACCGGATGGGACGGCTCACCATGGTGACGAAGACCCTTGGGGGAAAGGGATACACCACCGGGCACGCTTATGACCTTTCGGGGAAAAAGACGAAAGTGACCCACCCCGACGGGACGGCGGTGGCTTACGAATACCACGGAGGCTCGAACCTCCTTTGGCGGGTGTCCTCGGGGGGGACGGTCTTCGGGGCGTGCACCGGTTATGAGCCCTCGGGGAAGATGGGCCGCCTCGTCCAGGGAAACGGGACGGTGACGATCTACGGGTACGACCCGAAGTCCACCCGGCTTTTGTCCCTCACGACGACGGGAAAAACGGGGGAGGTCCTCCAGAAGAAGAGCTATCGATACACAAAAGCGGGGGACCTGAAGCGGATCACGGATGGCCTGAAGAATGTCACCTATGATTACACCTACGACGGCCTTCACCGTCTCACCTCGGAGAAAAGGACAAAGGGGAGCGCCGTTTCCACGGACACCTGGTCCTACGACGGGATCGGGAACATGACATCCAAACGGGCGGGCGGCGTTTCCTTCACCTTCGGCTACGACAAAAGCCGCCCTCACGCCCTGAGATCCGTTTCGGTGAACGGGAAGGTCCACTACCTGAGCTACGACGAAAACGGCAACCTCGTCTACGGCCCCGATCTTTCCGACCCGTCTAATCCGGGCTGGCGGGCCCTTTCCTGGACGGCGGAGGGCAGGCCCGAAGAGATCACCTACAAGGACAGGACCGCCCCCGTCAGGGTCCGGTTTACCTACGACGGGGAAGGGAAAAGGACGAAAAAGACGGTCCTTTCCCTGAAGCTTACGAGGGGGACCTCCATCGACCCGGCGGTGGTCTCGGAGACCCTCTACGTCGACGACGCCTGTCACATCACAAACGGCCGGGCGGTCACCTATATCTTCGCCGGGACCATCCGGGTCGCCGAGATCAGAAACGGCGTCACGAGCTATTACCACAAGGACCACCTGGGGAGCTCGGCGGTCCTGACGGACAGCCAGGGCCGGGTCGTCGAGTCGGCGGAATACCTCCCCTTCGGGGAAATCCGGGAGCACGGGGGCACCTGGACCACCGACTACAAGTTCACCGACCAGGAGATGGACACCGAATCGGGGCTCTACAACTTCAACGCCCGGCTCTACGACCCCGCCCTGGGAAGGTTCGTCTCCCCGGACCCGGCGGTCCCGGACCTCTCCGACCCCGAAAACCCGAGGGCCTTCGATCCGCAAATGCTGAACCGCTACGCCTACTGCCGGAACAACCCCATGATCTATGTCGATCCCACGGGTGAGGATTTTGTCGCACTGAATGATCCCGACGGCGCGTATTGTTTTGGGCACAACGCGTGCCTCATTGGTAATGACAGAGATGGATGGACATACTATTCAAAGAATATCAATCCGTTAACTAATATTCCGACAGAATTTCAATCGCTTGACGAATTTTTGAATTCAGAAAATGGGAAGAGCTATCACACCGGCTATCGCGTGAAAACAACACCCGAAGAAGACAAAAAAATGAGAGACAAAGGGGCGGACGTACTTGGATCAGCCTACGCAGTGAAGGAACAGGAGGGAGCGGAATGCGGGAATTGTGGGGATGCCGTCGCTGATATTGGACGAGAAGGTGGGATTAACATAGGCAAACCGAAAAACAAAGAATGGAAGATTAAAAATTTTACACATCCAAATCAACAATATGAAGATCTCATCAACAACAATGAGGGTGAGTTCTTTGAAAATCAATACCACGACAAGACGGCTGATATGAACGAAATTATTGGTTTATAAGGTGAACTATGAAAAGAAAAACAATAACAGATATAATTATTATAATCATAATGTCAGCATACTTTTTTTTACCAAATATCTATATGTTTTTTTCGGGTCCCGAATGGCTTGATATTGGGGTTCAGTCTGAGATATGGATAATTCTATGTGGCCTATTGGGATTCGTATACCCTGGTTTACAGCTCCTAATATCGGGTAGGCCTATATCGTACATTAAAGGGCTATCTTCGGTTATCAAGATAATTGTGATATCTGAAGCTATTTCCTTTCAATTTTATATTATTCAAGTAGGTGGCCCTTTAAAGATGATTGGGACAGAGTCACTAGCGTTTTGCATCATGATTATAATTTTACATATTACACTTATAGTAGGTATCATGCTTTATATAATCGGTTTTTGTATCACCTACTGGAGTAAAAATCCTGAAATAAGCGGGTAAAGGATGTGGGTACTTTCAGGTTCACGGGTGAGGTTTTCAGGGCGCAGGTCAAATAAAGCAAAAATCTTCACCGGGCCAGGCATTCGAATGGCGCGGAAACGGGTGTCGTTTCCCTGCCTATCACATCCCGCATAACGATTTCGTAGTCGTAAGAATTGCCGCAGCTGTCGTCGGAACAAAAGAAAACATCACGGCAGACGATGGGATTGGCTTCCGCTCCGAAATGCATGACAGATTAGTTTCTTCCCGCAAACTATAACTTTTCAAGTATGGTTAGATATTTGAGGGATCCGAGTTTGAAGAATACAGCGGGCAGAGCTCGTTCGATCCCGGCTCGTAATCCCGGCAGGTCTGGGGACGGGTTTCATAAATGGCGCAGGAAAAGCGGTATCCCTCCCAGCGAAGAAAAGGGCAGGCGGCGACAGCAGAGCCGCTTTCTCTGGCCATGAACCGGTCTCCCGCCCAGACCGCCTCCCGGCTTTCCAGGTGTTCCAGGATATCCCTCCGACCCTCCTTCCGCCATCTTGCCAAATCGCCTTCTTTCACGTAGAAGCTGAAATGGGTGCGACAGCAGCGACCGCAGCGAAGGCAGGTTTTTTTCATGACATCCATCAACCGGACCTTTGATTATCACAGGAGAGGCCCCATCGATCTTCTCACCGAGTTCACCGTCTGCGAGTCCCTGGCCCATGACCGCTCGCCCTACATGATCGCCCTGGAAGAAAAAAAATCTTACGGCGCCCTGGTGGGTGCCTTTCTTCGCCGGTCGGGCCTTCTCACCGGGGGCTGCCGGGTCTGCGAGATCGGCGGCGGCTACGGGAGCCTGATGGGAGGCCTTCTCGAGACATACAATTCCCGCATCGGCCACGTGGTTATGGCGGACCTCTCCCTCTATCTACTCAAAAGGCAGCGGGAAAAGCTCCAACCCTGGTCCGACCGGGTCTCCCTGGTCTGCGGCGACGTCCTCGATGTTCTTCCCGCCCTCTCCGGGGTGGATCTTTTCATCTGCAACGAGATGATGGGTGACCTCGACACCTGGAAGGACCTGGACCCGGACAGTCTTCCCGAGGACGTCGACCGGTTCTTCCGGGCCTACGGCCTGGACCGGCCCCCCCGGGGGCCCTTTCACGTCAACCTGGGGGCCCTGTCCCTGGTGGAGGCCCTCTGCCGGAAAGGCGTTCCCGCCTTTCTCACGGAGCACGCCGCCGATCCCGTCATCCCGGACGGTATGGAATATCTCGCGAAAGGACTCGACCCCGGCGGCTATCCCCGGGAAATCCGCCTCAAGGATCATTCCGAGTTCACCGTCCGCTTTTCCCATCTCGCGGCCATTGCCGGGGGCTGGGACCGAAAGGTGGAAACGGGATCCCTTCTGGATTTCATCGGCGTGAAGAAGACGCCGGCCATGGGGGTCATCTTCAGGATGCGGGCGCCCTGGACGGAGGAGCAGGAAATCCTCCTGGAATTTCTCGATCACGCCCGGGAGTACCGGTGGCTCCTGATTCACTGAGTAAAGGCTCGGTATCCGTTGCTCCCTTTGCGCCTTCAGACCAGTCTTCCCCCGGAATCAGGGACCGTTAATTCCTCCACCATTAAACGGGTTTTTCCTCGGAATCAGGAAACGGTCAGTTCCTCCACGTTCTGGAAGGCGGACACGATGACGTATTTTTTCACGGAAACCTTCATGAGGGCGCACCGGGGGTCCTCGATGAACCCTTTCAGATCGGGGTGTTTCGAGAGGTAGGCGGGAACGGCCGACGCCCGTTCCGGTCCCCCGATTTCCCGGGCTTCGCCGACGGCGGTGACGGCGACGGCGTCCTTCAGGTCCGAGCCCCGGTTCATCCGGTCATCGGCCAGGAGGGCCACCCGGGGATTTTCGGTCATGTTTTTGAACTTGCTGGTTTCCCGCATCGTGGCGAAAAAGAGGCTGGAAAAATCCTCCGAAGCGACAAAGGCGACAAGGCTCCCGTAAGGCTGACCCGCCTTGTCGGTTGCCAGAACGGCGAACTTCTGTTCCCTGAGAACTTTTTCAAGGGATTCGTTTTTCATGGGGAATTCCCTCCTCCCAGAAGGTCCGCAACGTCATGTCGCGGTCCGTGGTGATCCCGTAAAAATTGAAAACCGTTTCTTTTACCGCGGATTGCCCGGGGTATCGTCAAAATTGCCACGACGGGGGTCTTGTGTTACATTAAGCGCTGATTTCTTATCATGTTCCGGGGAAGTTCTCAACCCGGGCGGTCCCGTGAAGGGAAAACGAAACCCGCCCCGGTTTTTTGCCGGTGAATTTTCCCGGGGCGTTTCGGGAAGACATGACGGACAGCGAAGGGAAACCATGCCGGAAAACGTGTTTCAGCGAATTGTGAGCCGCCGCCGATTTCTGCAGGCCCTTCCGCCTGTTTTCGCTTTCGCGGCGGGCCTTTTCTTTCTTCGGCCGGGAAGGCTCCGGGCCGACCAGGGAAAAGCGGAAGAGGCCCACAAGTATGTGTGTGCCATCTGCGGGTACGTGTACGACCCGGCGAAAGGGGACCCCACCCAGGGAATCGCCCCGGGAACCCCTTTTTCAAAGGTGCCCGACTGGTGGATCTGTCCCGAATGCGGCGCCGACAAGGGCGCCTTCAACAAGTGGCATTAAGACATCGATCTGAAGGAGGACCCGAATGCCCTTTCTGCTTTTCCGGTGGGCCGTTCTCACCATGGCCATTCTGCTGGCGTCTCACCTGATTCCGGGGATATACGTGCGGGATTTCCTGTCAGCCTTCATCGCCGCCGCCCTTCTCGGGGTCCTGAATGTCCTTTTGCGGCCGCTCCTTCTCCTTCTCACGCTCCCCCTCACCATCCTGACCTTCGGCCTTTTCACCTTCGTCATCAACGCCTTCCTTCTCATGATGGTGTCCGGGGTCATTTCCGGTTTTGCCGTCCGGGGGTTCGGGGCCGCCGTCCTGGGGGCGATTGTCATCAGTGTCGTGGGGATCCTTTTCAACATTCTGGCCGAATCGGGAACGCGGCACCGCCGGGCGGGCGGGGAGAGCCGGCGGGAAAACGTCATTGATCTGAAGCGTAGAGGTGAGGACCGATGGGAGTGAGCGCCCTCACCCCCGCCATGCGGCAGTACCGGGAGATCAAGGAGCAGTACCGGGACAGCATCCTGCTCTTCCGCATGGGCGATTTCTACGAGATGTTCTTCGACGATGCCGTGACGGCCTCCCGGATCCTTGACATCACCCTCACCTCCCGGGACAAGGGGAAGGAAGACAGCGTTCCCCTGTGCGGTTTTCCCTTTCATGCCGTCTCGGGGTACATCGCCCGTCTCATTGACCGGGGATACAAGGTGGCCGTCTGCGAGCAGGTGGAGGACCCGAAGGCGGCCAAGGGCATCGTCCGCCGGGAGGTCGTCCGGGTGGTGACCCCGGGCCTCGTGGTGGACCCGGCGAACCTGGCCGAAAAGGAAAACAACTTTTTCGGGGCCGTGTACCGTGACGGCGGGGTCTCGGGGCTGGCCTTCGCCGATATTTCCACGGGGGAATTCCGGCTTGCCGAGTTCGACGGGGAAGACATCCTCCTCGATGAGCTGGACGCCCTGAATCTCAGGGAAATGCTGGTAACGGAAAACGATGTTCCGCGGTATTCGGGGAACCTTTCCAAGATCATCCTCCGCCCCGTTTCAACGGTATATTTCGAGGAAGCCGGGACGGGCGAGCTCCTCGCTTCCCATTTCTCCGCGGAGGTCCTGGGCGAGGCGGGTCTCGCCGGTCACGGTGCGGTCCGCCGGGCCGCCGGCGCGGTCCTCCGGTACATCCGGGAAACCCAGAAGGAAAACCTGTCCCACATCAACCGTCTCGAATGGCACGGGAGCGCCCGTTACCTCGTCATGGACCAGGCGGCCCGGCGGAACCTGGAACTTTTTTCGACCCTCCGGGACAACCGCCGGGAAGGGTCCCTTTTTCACGTTCTCGACGAGACGGTGACGGCCATGGGGGGGCGGCGTCTCCGCCGTTGGCTGGCGTATCCCCTCCTGTCTCCGGAGATTATCCGGGAGCGTCTTTCCGCCGTGTCGGAGATGAAATCAAGGCACAGCGAAAGAAGGGACCTGAGGGAAGGACTCCGGGGCGTCCAGGACATGGAGCGGCTGGGAAGCCGGGTGGCCATGGGCGTCGCCAATGCCCGAGACCTTTCGGCTCTGAGGACGTCCATGGAAAAAGCCGAGCGGATCAAGGCCATGACGGCGGTCTACGAAGGGGAACTCCTCGCTTCCATTCATGAGGCGCTGGACCCCATGACGGAGCTCCGGGAGCTTCTCCAGCGCGCCATCGTGGACGACCCCCCTCTCTCGGTCCGGGAAGGGGGGATGATCCGGGAGGGATACGACGCGGCGCTGGATGAACTCATATCGGCGAGCCGGGACGGGAAGAAATGGATCGCCGCCCTGGAGAAAAAGGAGAAAGAGCGGACCGGGATATCTTCTCTCAAGGTGGGCTTCAACCAGGTATTCGGCTACTACATCGAGATCACGAAGGCCAATGCCGCCCTGGTCCCCCCGGAATACATCCGGAAGCAGACCCTCGTGGGCAGCGAGCGTTACATCAACGAGGAACTGAAGGAATACGAGTACAGGGTTCTTCACGCCGAGGACCGGCGGCGGGAACTGGAGCACGGGATATTCACGACGCTGAGGAACACCGTGGCCGGCGAAATCCGGCGGATCCAGGGGACGGCGTCCCTTCTCGCCGATCTCGACGCCCTGGCGTCCCTCGCCGAGGTGGCCGAGCGCTACCGATACGTGTGCCCGAGAATTCATGAAGGCGACGGCATCACGATCCGGGATGGACGGCATCCCGTGGTGGAGCGCATGGACCTTCCCGAGGGGTTCGTGCCCAACGACGCCCGTCTCGATCTCGAGAAAAACCGCCTGCTCATCATTACGGGACCCAACATGGCGGGAAAATCCACCTTCATCCGGCAGGTGGCCCTCATCGTCCTCATGGCCCAGATGGGGAGCTTCGTTCCCGCCCGGGAGGCGGAAATCGGTGTCGTCGACCGGATCTTCACCCGTCTCGGCGCTTCCGACAGCCTGTCCACCGGCCAGAGCACCTTCATGGTGGAAATGACCGAGGTGGCCCACCTTCTCCGCCGGGCCACGTCCCGGAGCCTCATCCTCCTCGACGAGGTGGGCCGGGGCACCAGCACCTTCGACGGGCTCAGCATCGCCTGGGCTGTGGCGGAGCACATAGACGACCCCGAGCGTCTCGGCGCGCGGGCCCTTTTCGCCACCCACTACCACGAGCTGACCGATCTCGCCAGGACCCGGCCGTCGGTGCAAAACTACGCCGTCGCCGTCCGGGAACTGGAAGACCAGGTCATATTCCTTCGAAAGATCGTCGAAGGAGGCACGAACCGGAGCTACGGGATCCAGGTGGCCCGGCTCGCCGGCGTTCCCGGGGAGGTCATCGGCCGGGCCCGGGAAATCCTTCGGAACCTCGAGAAGGGGGAACTCGACGAAATCGGCATGCCCCGGATGGCCCGGGGCACGGGGGCGCCGAAACGGAAAGGCCCGAAACAGCTCAGCCTCTTCGCCAGCGAGGAAGACAGGGTCCTGGGCGAGATCCGGGGACTCGACCTGGACGCCATGACGCCCCTGGAGGCCCTTGGCCGGCTGGCATCCCTGCAGAAACAGCTGAAGAACTCCTAGGGAAGCCCTCAGCGGAAACAGACCCTGAAAACCTGGGTGAGATCCGTGTGTCCCTGAAGCACCTTTTCGATGCCGTCCTGGAGAAGGGTGGTCATCCCCTCCGAGACCGCCGTCCGGCGCATGTCCGTCACCGTGGCGCGCTCCTGGATGAGGCGCTTCATCTCCCCGGTGGCCGTGAGAAGCTCGTGGACGCCCATCCGCCCCCTGTATCCCCGGTTCTCACACTGCGGGCAGCCCCTGGGGCGGTACAGGGTCAGGTTTTCGCTGTACGGTATATCGAGACGGGCGAAGGCTTCTTCCCCGCCGTAGTGGCGGACCAGGAGATCGAATTCCTCCCGGCCGGGATGGTAGGCTTCCCGGCAGTGGACGCACAGGGTCCGAACGAGCCTCTGGGCGAGGATCCCCAGGAGGGAATCGGCGAAATTGAGCGGGTCGATTCCCATGTCCAGGAGCCGGATGATCGTTTCCGGGGCACTGTTGGTGTGGAGGGTGCTGAGGACGAGGTGCCCCGTCAGCGAGGCCTCCACGGCCGTTTTCGCCGTTTCGAAATCCCGCATCTCCCCCACCATGATCACGTCGGGGTCGGCCCGCAGAAAGGACCGCATGGCATGAGCGAAATCGAGCCCCACCTTGGGGTTGACCTGGACCTGGCGAAGCCCGTTCTGGGTAATTTCAACGGGGTCCTCGGCGGTCCATATCTTACGCTCCGGCGTGTTGACGTGCCGAAGGGCCCCGTGAAGGGTCGTCGTTTTTCCCGACCCCGTGGGGCCCACGGCGAGAATGATCCCGTGGGGTTTGTCGAGGAAATCGAGGAGAGCCCGGTAGTTCCGGGGTGAGAGGGCAAGCGATTCCAGGGGCCGGGTGTCACCCCTGGCGAGAAGGCGCATCACCACGTCCTCCACCCCGCCCTGGGTGGGGATGGTGGCGACCCGGAGCTCGATTTCGTCGTCGTGCCCCGCCCGAAAGAGGATTTTCCCGTCCTGCGGAAGCCTTCGTTCCGTGATGTCCAGGTTGGACATGATCTTGATCCGGGAGACGATGGCCGACCGGTAGTGGAAGGAAACGGTTTTGTGAAGGCTGAGGTCGCCGTCCACCCGAAGCCGGATCTCCACCTTCCGGGTCCTCCTGTCGGGTTCCACGTGGATGTCCGACGCGCCTTTCCGCCAGGCGTCCCGGATGATCTGGTTCACGAGCTCCGTGACGACACTGTCCGCTTCCGTGAAGCCGTCCGCCCCGGCCTCGGCCGCCTCCGCGCCCGGTTTTTCCACGGGGCTTCCCGCGCCTTCCCGGCCGGTGTCGCCCCGGTAGAAGTGGTCGATGAACCGGTGGATGTCGTCGGACAGGGAAACACCGTATTCCACCGCGGGCGCCTTGAGCAGCCTTTCAATCGTGTCCCGCTTGAGGATGTCCTCCGGGTCTTCCACGAGAACCCTGACCGTTCCGTCCTTTTTTTCCAGGGGGACCCAGAGCTCCCGGCGGAGATAGGCTTCCTTGAGATTTTTCAGAAGATCGGCGGGAACGGGGAAGCGGCTGTCGAAGGAGACATAGGGACAGCCGTAGAATTCCTCCAGGGACCGGATGACGGCCTCGCGGGGGACCCCGTGTTTTCTCATGAGGTGGTTCTCGATGGTTTCCCCGCCCTTCGCCGCCGTCTCCCGGGCGTCTTCGAGCGCACCCTCCCCGATCAGGCCCTGGCGTAGAAGGTGGTCGAAGCGTGATTTCCTCCTGTCGCCGGCCTCATTGATCCGGTCCCGTGTTGTGAAAGATCTCATGGTTTCCTTCCCTGGCGGATAAACGGCGTCTCGACGGGGTGAGTGAAGCCACATTAAACGGAAAAAGCGGATTGCGCAACCGGTTTTCGATGAGGGCCTCTAAAATCCGGGGCCTCGCCGGGCCTCTCGCTCAACCGTCTTGACAAATCAAGGAGATTCCCTTACGTAGAGTTCCTTTGAAAGGAAAACCGATGAAACCGTCGAGGACCATAGAAAAGCTGGCGTCAGGCGAAAGAACGGACGTGGTGGCCCTGGGGGACTCTCTCACTTACGGCTGGATGGTGGGGAAAGGCTATCTCGCTTACCTGAAGGAAAGTCTCCAGGAGGCCTACCGGAAGAGCGATTTCTCCCTGATGAACCAGGGCATACCGGGCGACACGGCCCGGGGCGGCCTTTACCGGCTTCAGAGAGATGTCCTTTCCTACGACCCCGATTGCGTTCTTGTTCAGTTCGCCCTGAATGACGCCTTCTCCGGGGTGACGTCGGAAGGCTTCGGGAAGACCCTTGAGGAAATCATCCGGTCCATCGAGGAGGAAAGCGAGGCGGAAATCGTCCTCGTCACCTCCGTCTGTCTCGACAGTGATCGGGAAAACCGTTTCATTGAAAGATATTACGGGGAGATGGAACGTCTGTCCCGGGTATACCGGTGTCCGCTGGCCCGGGTGCACGAAAAGTGGAAACAGAAGATTTCCGGCGGAGTTCCCTTTTACCGCCTCGTCCAGTCCGACGGCGTCCACCCCACGTCCGAGGGATACCGTTACATGGCCGAAGCGGTGGGGGACCTTTTTTTCTAAAGCACCTTGAGAATAACCAGGGTCATGTCGTCGAACCGGGGCTGTTCCCCCGAGAAAAGAAGAATCTCGTCCTCGACTTTCCGCACCATCTCCCGGGCGGAAAGGGTCCGCCATTCAGAGATCAGCCGCCTGAGCCTCTCTTCACCGAAGGCTTCCTCCCTGTCGTTCATGGCTTCCGTGACACCGTCCGTGTAAAGGACAAGAACGTCCCCCTGGGCGAGGGAAACGGTCTGGGCCTCCAGTTCCATGTCTTCGTTGATGCCCAGGGGAATGCCCCGGGCCTCGAGATGCTGAACCTCCGGCGTCTCCCCGCGGAGATGAATGGCCGGGTAGTGACCGGCGTTGATGTAGGTGAGCTTTTTTTCCACCGTGTCCAGAACGCCGTAGAACAGGGTGACGAACATCCCCGACGTTGAATCCCGGCAGATCAGCTCGTTGGCGTGCCGGATCGCCGCGGTCACGTTCAGGCTGCTCGAAACGCTCGCCCTCAGGATGGTCCTGGAGAGGCCCATGAAAATAGCCGCCGCCATGCCCTTTCCCGACACGTCGGCGATGGTGAGCCCCCAGTGGGTCCTGTCGATGGGGATGTAATCGAAGAAATCTCCCCCCACTTCCCGGGCGGGTATGTTCGTTCCCCAGATGTCCATGCCTTCGATGGCGGGCGTTTTTCGGGGGAGAATGTTCTGCTGGATCCGCCGGGCGATCTCGAGTTCGTTCAGGAGCCGTTCCTGCTCCGCCGTGGTGCAGTGAAGCCGTTCCATGTAGCTTTTCAGGTCCCGGGTCATCTGGTTGAAGGAATCGGCCAGTTCCCCCAGCTCGTCGCTCGTCCTGACGCGGACCTTGTGGTCCAGGTCTCCCCGGCCCAGGGTCTGGACGCCCTCGGTGAGGGAGAGGATGGGCAGGGTGATCATCCGGGACAGGATGAAGGAGACGCCCGACACGAAGAGGATGAGCATGATGATGATGTCGAGAAAGGTGTTCCGGGTGTTCTGTATCCGGGTGGCGATGTGATTGCTGATGTTTTCCGTGGTTTCGGAGATTTTTTTCTTCGTTTCCTCGACGGGGTTGAGGAACTCTTCGATATACGTGGTGGCCGCCGTCATGTAAGGCGTTCCCGATACGGGGACGATGTACATGTACTTCTCCCGGACGACCCCGTCGGGGTCCCGCCAGTCGTAGTAGCCCCCCTTGGGGGCACCCCCCAGGGTGGCCTGGAAGAGTTCCCAGGCCGTGGGCAGCTGGTCGACGAGCCTGTGGGTGTCGAAGCGGACGAACAGGGGGTTCAGGTGAAAGAGGATGATGCCCGTTTCCTTCTCGAACAGAAGGGTATAGCCCCGGTTTCCCACCGGCTGAACGGCAATGTCCTGGAACCGGTCGTCCTCCATGAGCTGTTCCATGGTGTAGGAGGCATGGGCCTTGAGGTAGATTTCACACTGGGCGGCCACATCCCGGGCGCGCTGCTCGATGATTTTTCTTCCCAGGATTTCCAGGGCGTTCGTGCTGTCGGTGATGGCCTTGTCCCCGAGGGAGACGCTGCTCGAAACGGCATACTGGCCGATGTCGCGGATGTCGTTGAGCGTGATGTAGCCGATGATGGCCAGGGACGAGAGGGTCAGGGTCAGGAAAGCCAGGAGCATCTTGGCCATGATGGGGATCTGGATGTTGCGGCGCCGAAAAAAGGAAGGCCTCGGGGGCTCTTTTTCCGTCCCTTCATCCGCTATGTCCGGTTCCTGAAACAGCATGGGTTCCTTCGTCAGCGCGATCGCCCGGCGATCCGTTCCGCTATGGCCCGGGCCGCCACGATGCCCGAAGCCGCGGCCTGGAGAAGCCCCCGGGTCAGCCCCGCCCCGTCGCCCACGGCGAAGAGGTTTTCCACGGCCGTTTCCAGGTCCTTCGTCACCCCCATCCGGTTGGAATAGAACTTCACTTCAACCCCGTAAAGGAGGGTGTGGCGGGAGGACACGCCGGGGGCGAGGCGGTCCATGGCTTCGAGCATTTCGATGATGTCCTTCAGGTGGCGGTAAGGGAGGACGTAGCTCAGGTCTCCCGGGACGGCTTCCTTCAGGGTCGGGCTCGTGAGACAGCGGTCGATCCGGGCCCGGGTGGAACGCCGGCCCGCGAGAAGGTCGCCGAGGCGCTGGACGATGGTTCCGCCGGCCAGGAGGTTGGCCAGCCGGGCGATGTACTGCCCGTAGGCGATGGGGTCTCGGAAGGGTTCGGTGAAAAGGCTGCTCACGAGGATGGCGAAATTGGTGTTCTCGCTTTTTTTCCCGGCGAAGCTGTGGCCGTTCACCGTGATCAGGTCCCCCGACCGCTCGTTCACCACCTCTCCCCCGGGGTTCATGCAGAACGTCCGGACCCGGTCGTCGAAGGTCCGGGAATAGTAAATGAGCTTGGACTCGTAGGTGAGATCGGTAATCTCGCTCAAAAACGCCGCCGGGAGCTCCACCCGGACGCCGATGTCCACCGGGCTCACCCGGGTCTCGAGGCCCAGGGCCTCGGCCTGGTCCTTCATCCACCGGGCGCCCGACCGTCCCGGGGCGGCGACGACGAAACGCCCGGTGACGACGGAACCGTCCTCGAGGCGCACCCCCGTCACGGGGCCTCCTTCGGCCAGGATACCGGCGGCCCGGCAGTTCATCCGCAGGTCGACGCGGCCCTCGAGGGACTCGTACATGTCGAGAAGGACGGCCCGGCAGTTTTCCGTTCCCATGTGCCGGATTCGCGTGGGTATGAATTCGAGCTCCGCCCGCCGGGCCCGCTCGACGAGGGCTTCCACTTCCGGGGAGGTGTCCCCGAACAGGCGCTCCCGGGGAGCGCCGTGGCGGATGAAGATGTCGTCCGTTTCCCTGAGAAGCTCCTGGAGCTTCGCCGGAGGCATGTATTCCCCGAGATAGCCCCCCACATCGGGTGAGAAGGTGAGCTTCCCGTCGCTGTAGGCCCCAGCGCCCCCCCAGCCGCACAGGATGTCCCTGGATGCGGCGGACAGGCGATCGTGGATCCCCTGTCCCTGCTCCAGGAGGAGAATGGAATCGATTCCCTTTTCCAGGAGGGTCAGGGCCGAAAAAATCCCCGCCGGCCCGGCGCCGATGATGATGACCTCGTAATCCATGGGTTTCCTGGCACGTTGATTGAACGCCGCCATTGTATGTAAAAAACTTCGGGAATACAAGGGGATTTCCCCCGCTGGTCTCATTTTCCCTCGCCGTGCTGGGAGAGCCTGATCAAAGCCCTTGATAATTATTCGAGAATCTGTCATTTTCCTGACAAAGAAAAAAACGTCGTTTCAAAGCCATGGCGGGGTTGCGCCGTTCCGGGGACAGAGGGCCGGGGTGTGGCCGCTCCCCGAAAAGCGTGGTGAGGCATGGTTCCGGAGAAACTCCAGTTCATCATCAACCCGGCTGCCGGGGGCGGGAAAGCCGGAAGATCCTGGCAGGCCGTCCGGCAGGAGGTGGTGCGGATCCTGGGGGCCGTCCGAGAGTCCTACACCACCCTTCCCGGGGAGGCGACCCTCCTGGCCCGGCGGTCCCTCCTGGAGGGGGTCGACGGGGTTGTCTGCGTCGGCGGCGACGGGACCCTGAACGAGGTCATCAACGGCTTTATGAGCGACGAGGGACCGGTGAGGCCCGAAGTCCATCTGGCCTATCTTCCCTGCGGCACCGGCTGTGATTTCATCCGCACCCTTCGCCAGTCGAGAAACATCCTCGAAACACTGACCCGCATCCTCCCCTTTCACACCACCCTCATCGACCTGGGCCGCATGCGGTGCCGGGACCACCGCGGGGCCCCCCTGGCCCGTTATTTTCACAACATCACGAGCTTCGGGCTCGGGGGTGAGGTGAACAACCGGGTGAACAGGTCCCGGAAACGGCTTGGAGGGCTGCCGTCCTTTCTCCTCGCAACGGGCGTCTCCGTTCTTCGCTACAGGAAGAAAAAGATCCGCCTTCGGGTGGATGACGGCTTCGACAGGGAGATCGCGTGCTGGAACATCGCCGTGGCGAACGGCCAGTTTCATGGCGGGGGCATGTGGGTGGCCCCGGATGCCCGGATCGACGACGGGATTCTCCATGTCACCGTCCTGGGGGATTTTGCCCTGCCCGAGGTCCTCGTCCAGCTTCCCCGCCTTTACAACGGGAAAATCTACGGTCACCGGAAGATTCTGAATCTTTCGGGCCGCCGCATCGAGGCCCTTTCCGACGAACCCGTTCTCATCGATATGGACGGGGAGCAGCCGGGCCGGCTTCCCCTGACCATCGACATCGTTCCCCGGTGCCTTTCCCTGGTGATTTCCCGGGACCTTTCCTGAAGGACGGCGATGCCTTCCCGTGGTATTTTGTCAAGTCGTTGACTTTACGGCACAAGGCGAGATTGTGATTGTCACCGGAAGCCGCTTTCTGTTAAAAGATAGAGGATATTGGAAAAGAAAATGACGAGACGGGGGAAAGGGCCATGAAAGACGTATTCAAAGCCGTCCGGATAACCGACCGGGTCTGGTGGGTCGGCGCCGTGGACTGGAATATCCGGGACTTCCACGGGTACGAGACGAAACGGGGGAGCACCTACAACGCCTACCTGGTCATGGCCGACAGGATCGCCCTCATCGACACGGTGAGAGCGCCCTTCCGGGACGAGATGATGTGCCGCATCGCCTCGGTGGTCGATCCGCAGGCCGTTGACATCATCGTTTCCCACCACGCCGAGATGGACCACTCGGGAAGCCTCTTCGAAACGGCCCGGGAGATCCGCCCCGACGTGATCTACGCCTCCGAAATGGGAAAGAAAACGTTGAACGAACTCTATCACGGCGCGGGGGATGTGATCGCCGTGAAGGACGGGGAAAAGGTCAGCCTCGGGAACTGCGACCTCGCCTTTTACGAAACCCGGATGCTCCACTGGCCGGACAGCATGATCTCCTGGCTCGAATCGGAAAAAATGCTCTTTTCCCAGGACGCCTTCGGAATGCACCTCGCGTCGAGCGGGCGCTTCGACGACGAAATCGACCCCGCCGTCCTCGAATACGAAAGCGCCACCTACTTCGCCAATATTCTTCTGCCCTACGCCCCGCTCGTCGGGAAGGCGCTGGACCGCGTGGGCGCCATGGGGTGGGACCTGAAGTTCATCGCCCCCGATCACGGGCCCGTCTGGCGGAGCGATCTCGGCCGCATTCTCGGGAACTACCGGCGGTGGGCCTCCCAGGAGAAGACCCGCAAGGCGGTCATCATCTATGCCACCATGTGGCACAGCACGGAACGGATGGCCCGGGCCATCGGCGAGGGTCTCTCGTCCGCGGGCGTCCCCGTCCGCGTTCTCTCCATGGCGGAGAACCACCGCAGCGACGCGGCTTTCGAAATTCTCGAAGCGGGGGCCCTCATCGCGGGCTCCCCGACGCTGAACAACAACATCTTCCCCTCCATGGCCGATGTCCTCACGTACCTGAAGGGGTTGCGGCCTAAAAATCTCATCGGCGCCGCCTTCGGTTCCTACGGGTGGAGCGGCGAGTCGGTTCGGCAGCTCGAGGACATGCTGAAAGAGATGAAGGTGGAGGTCGTCGCCCCCGGGATCACGGCGAAGCACGTCCCCGACCCGCCCGTTCTCCAGGCCTGTTACGACCTGGGGCGCCAGGTCGGCGAACGGCTGAAAACGACGATTCCGTGAGGGCCCCGGGCCGTCCCGGAGCCGGTCGCCGAAGCGGCGGGCTTTTGAAGAAATTTTAAAAAATCGATGATCAGGACTTGTTGCGGGTCTGTCGAAAAAGGAATCTGACGGCGAAAGGAGATTTTCATGAAGCGTTACGTCTGCGGTGTCTGCGGCTATGTCTACGATCCGGAGAAAGGGGATCCCGATGGAAACATACCCCCCGGGACGCCCTTTGAAAAATTGCCCGAAGACTGGACCTGTCCCATCTGCGGGGCCAGCAAGAGTGAGTTTTCCCCCGAGTGACATTCTGCCGGGAAACCGTCGAGAGACGCGGATGACCGTCACCAGGGACTGGTTCGAAAGTCTTTACGACACCTACCACAGGCGGGAGAAGGTTTTTCCCGATCCCCTGGTTTTCCTCTACGGCTATCCCGACGTGAGGGACAGGGAAATCGTCGCCCTCGTCGCCGCGTCGCTGGCTTTCGGCAGGGTCGGCCAGATCGTGAAGGCTGTCGGGGACGCCCTGGAGAGAATCGGGACGAGCCCGAGGCGGTTCGTCGAGGAGACCGGCCCGTCCCGCCTGGAGGGTATTTTTCAATCATTCCGGCACCGCTATGTCTCGGGCGCCGAGATGGCCTCCCTGTTTCGGGCCCTTCAGGGGGTGCTCCGGGAATACGGATCCCTGAACGCCTGTTTCCTGGAAGGGCTTTCCGGGGACAGCGAGACCGTGGCTCCCGCTCTTGACCCTTTCGCCGCGAACCTGGTTCGTCACGGCGGCGCCGGGGGGCCGGGGTTCCTCCTGCCTCTTCCGGGTCGGAAGAGCGCCTGCAAGAGGCTGAATCTCTTCCTCCGCTGGATGGTCCGGGAGGACGATGTCGACCCCGGCGGCTGGAAGGGCGTTTCCCCGGCCCGGCTGCTGGTGCCTCTCGACACCCACGTGCACCGCCTGTGCCGGAAGCTCGGGATCACGGCGAGAAAGGACGGGTCCATGGCCACGGCCCTGGAGATCACCCGTTTCTTCAGGGACATGACGCCCGCCGACCCTGTCCGGTATGACTTCGCCCTCACCCGGCTGGGCATGGCGGCAAATGGAAGAAACAACGGCGGGGCGGCCCTCCCGCCCTGCGGAAAATGAATCGAAGGAGAGTCAGGAATGGATGACAGGATAAAAAAAGCGATGCATGAGGCCTTCACCGGGGAAGCCAAGGCGGCGCTACGCCTGAAGGTGTTCGCCAAGAAAGCGGAAGAGGAAGGGTACACCCAGATCGCCAGGCTCTTCCGGGCCATTTCCTTTTCCGAGGAAATTCACGGGGAACGGGCCCTCCGGATCGCCCGGGACATCGGGACGACGGAGGAGAACCTCAAAGAGAGCTTCGAAAAGGAAACCAACGTGGCCGGGCTGGCCTACGAGGGGTTTCTCAAGCTGGCTTACGAGGTGCAGGACAAGGGGGCCCAGTGGCACTTCACGGCGAGCCGCGATGTCGAGGAAGTTCACGCCAGGCTTTACCGGAACGCCCTGGCGGACATGATGGGGGACCGGGACCCCGAATATTACATCTGCACGGTCTGCGGCTATATCGCCGAGGGGGACGCCCCGGAAACCTGCCCCGTGTGCGGGGCGAAGAGGGAAAAGTTCATCCATTTCGAGGAACAGTCATAGCCCGCGGCGGGATCCCCGCGAGGAGGTGCGCAAAAAACATGAAAAGTCAGCGACGAATCCTGGGTGTTTCGGTCTTCCTTTTCCTGGTTTTCGGGATTTCCCTTCAGGCCTCGGGAGACGGCGCGCCCCTCAAGATGACCCTCCAGGAGAGCATCGATCTCGCGAAACGGCAGAGCGTCATCGTCCGGTCCGCCGCCGAGGGCGTCGCCGCCGCCGAGTCGGGCCGCAAGGGCGCCCGGTCCGAGTTCCTTCCCACGCTGAGCACTTCCTATGGCTACACGCGGCTGGACAAGACCCCGTCCATGACCTTCCAGGGGAGGGATGTCGTCACGGGAACCCGGGACAACTACAATTGGTCCGTTGACCTCACCCAGCCTGTTTTCACGGGAGGGAAAATCCTGCGGAACTATGAAATCAGCGAACTGGGTGTCGAGAGGGCCCGGGCGGAGGAGGAGGCGACCCTCCAGGACGTCGTCCAGGAAGTCAAGGCGTCCTATTTCAATATTCTCAAGGCCGAGAGGAGCCGCGCCGTGGCCCGCCAGTCGGTGGCCCAGCTGGAGAGCCACCGCGACACGGCGCAGAGCTTCTACGAGGTGGGGATCATCCCGAAAAACGACCTTCTCTACGCGGAAGTTCAGCTGGCCCGGGGCCGGCAGAGCCTTGTCCGGGCGGAAAACGCCGTGGCCCTGGCGAAGGCCCGGTTCAACACCGTCCTGAGAAGGCCCGTGAACGCCCCCGTGGAGGTGGAAGACATCCTGGTCTACCGGCCCCTGGAAAAATCACTGGAGTCCTGCCTGGCCATCGCCCGGGAAGCCCGGCCGGAAGTCCGGATGTACCGTATCGGCGTCGAACAGGCGGAAAAGAGCGTGGGCCTGGCGAAGGGGGACTATTTCCCCACCATGAGCCTCTCGGCGAATTATTCCCGTTTCGGCGACACCCCGGGTGTCTCGGGAAGCCCTTACGACGACGGGGAGAACTGGTCCCTCATGGCCCTGGCGACCTGGGACCTGTGGGAGTGGGGGAAAACGAAATACAACGTGGACGCGAGCCGAAGCCGGCTTTCCCAGGCCCGGGACGCCCTGTTGAACCTGACGGACCGGATCGACCTGGAAGTGAAGGATTCCTATCTTTATGTGCAGGAGGCGGAAAAGCACATCTTCGTGGCCGAAAAGGCCATCGAACAGGCGGAGGAAAACTTCCGGATCAACACGGAGCGATACCGGGAACAGGTGGCCACGTCGACCGACGTCATCGATGCGGAGACGCTCCTGACGGAGACGAAGTCGGACTACTTCAACGCCCTGAGCGACTACAACATCGCCTTGAGCCGCCTGGAGCGCTCCGTGGGGATCGTCTATCCCGACTCGATCTTCACCGTGGCGGTGCCCACGGCCCGATGACGGGCCTCGAGGGACCGGCGGCCGGGGACGTTGAAACACGGCCGGGGTCTTTTCGCGGCGGCCCGGCTCCCATCGAAACGGCCAGACCGGCGGCCCGCTTCGCCCGGTCACGGTTTTAAGAAAGGAGGCGCAAACCATGAAGGATTTCGTGAAAAAGAGCATGCTTTTCAGCGTGGGTCTCGCCATGGCGACAAAGGAAAAAATAGAAACGGTGGTGGACGACATGATCGCCCGGGGCGAGATGTCGGAGAAGGAGGGCAGGGAAACCGTTCACGCCCTCGTGGAAAAGTCCGACGAGGTGAAGAAGGAACTCCTGGAAAAAGTGGAAAAGATGGTCCAGGACACCCTGAAGCGGCTGAACGTTCCCACCGGTGACGAGTTCTCGGCCCTCAAGAGGCGCGTCGAGGCCCTGGAGGCGAAGGCCGCCGGGGAAACAGCGGGCCCGGTGGAAGAGGGCCCCGCCCCCGGCGCGTGATCCATGACCCTCCGCGGAACCGGCATTTTTACCCGTACCTACCGGAACATCCACCGGTATCGGCAGATCCTCACCGTCCTCATCCGCTACGGTTTCGGCGATTTCCTGGATCGGATCCCCTGGCGGGAATCCCTGGAAGCCCGTTTCCGGTCCGTCTCGGGCAAACCCCTGGAGGGCGTGGAGCGGCTCACCCGGGCCGAGCGGATCCGCCTGGCCGCGGAAGAACTCGGCCCCACCTTCGTCAAGCTCGGCCAGCTCCTGTCCACCCGGCCGGACCTCATTCCCGCCGACCTTGCCCAGGAACTGGCGAAGCTCCAGGACAGCGTCCCCCCTTTTCCCTTTTCCGAGGTCCGCGCCATCATCGAGAGCGACCTGGGGCGGCCCGTCGAAGAGATCTTTCTCCGCTTCGACGAAACCCCCGTGGCCGCCGCCTCCATCGGCCAGGTGCACCGGGCGGTTCTGCGGACGGGGGAGGCGGTCATCGTCAAGGTCCGAAGGCCGGGTATCGAGGAGACGGTGGAGGCGGACCTGGAAATTCTCCGTCACCTCGCCGGCCTCCTGGAGCGCCACACCGAGGAGGGCGAGTTTCACCGGCCCACCCGGATCGTCGACGAGTTCGGCGGGATCCTGGAAAAGGAAATGGACTACCGGGCCGAGGCGGACCACGGGGAGCGCTTCGCCAGGCTGTTCCAGGGAAACGAAGCCATTTACGTCCCCGCCATGTTTCACGAAATGGTCACGAAGCGCGTCCTGGTCATGGAATACGTCGAGGGAATCAAGTCATCCCGGGTGGATCTCCTCGACGGGCAGGGATACGACCGGAAGACCGTCGCCTCCCGGGGAGCGGACCTGCTTCTCGAGCAGATTTTCCGCTTCGGCTTTTTTCACGGGGACCCCCACCCGGGGAACCTCTGGGTTCTTCCCGGGAACGTGATCTGCTACCTCGATTTCGGCATGATGGGCTCGGTGGACCGCCGATCCCGGGAGGACATGGCCGACATGGTCTACGCCCTGGTCAGGCGGGACGAGAGCCGGGCGGCGACGGCCCTTCTCCAGCTCGTGGAACGGGACGAGGAACCGGACCGGCGGGCCCTGGAACGGGACCTCTCGGCGCTCACGGACCTCTACGTGGACCGCCCCCTTCGGGAGATCCGCGTGGAGGCGGTTCTGGATCAGCTCCTCCGGCTCATCTCCCGTCATCGGCTTCGCCTGCCTTATGACCGGTATCTCATGGTCAAGGCCCTGGCGGCGACGGAGGGCCTGGGGCGGGTTCTCGACCCCGATTTCGACATGACCGCCCAGGCGGCGCCTTTCATCCGCCGGCTTCGAAGGGCCCGGTTCCATCCCTCCCGGATCACCGAGGAGACCGCGGAAACCCTGGGCGAGATCCTGCGCCTCTTGAGGGAGATGCCGGTGGACCTTCGGGACATCCTGAAACAGCTCCGCCAGGGCAAGGTCAGGATCGGGTTCGAGCACCGGCGCCTGGAGCCGTTCATCTTCGAGCTGGACCGCTCTTCCAACCGCATCTCCTTCGCCCTCGTCGTGTCCGCCATCATCGTCGGGTCTTCCCTGATCATCCGGGCCGACGTGGGACCCAAGCTTTTCGGCCTGTCGGGCCTCGGCCTTTTCGGCTTCCTTCTCGCCGCCGTCCTCGGCGTCTGGCTTCTTATCGCCGTTCTCCGTTCCGGTAAACTCTGACGACTTCGTAAAAAGTCCGATCCTGGCGTTACGCTTCACCCCTCGGGTCATGAACAATCAAAGGGGACAGATTTGAAATCTGTCCCCTTTTAGCAGTTCATCAATATTCCAAGGGAAAGAGAATGGGTTCTTTTTGTCAGGTTTTTTCGATGTAGGCGTAGGCGCTGTGGTTGTGGATGCTTTCGATGTTTTCCGCCTCGATGCTGTACCAGGTGAAGTTGTCGATGCCGTTCAGCTTCTCCGCCACGGTCCGGACGACGTCCTCGACGAACATGGGTCTTTCGAAGGCTTTTTCGGTGACGTATTTTTCGTCGGGCCGCTTGAGGAGGGCGTAGATTTCGCTGCTTGCCGACTCCTCGAGGAGGCGGATCACGTCCTCGATCCAGAAGAATTTCTTGAACCGGAGACAGAGCCGGAGGAGGCTTCTCTGGTTGTGGGCCCCGGAAGTGGAAATTTCCTTGGAGCAGGGGCAGACGGTGGTCACCGGGACGGTGACGCCCACCAGGAAGTCCTTTCTCTCCGCGGTGTTTTCCCCGGAAAAGAGACAGTCGTAGGCCATGAGGCTTCTGGCCCCGGAGACGGGGGCCGTCTTCTCGATGAAATAGGGGAAGGCGATGTCCATGTGGGCGGACCGGGCGTTCAGCCTTTCCCGCATGGTCTCCAGGATTTCCTGGAAGGTCCTCAGGTTGATCTGCCCCCGGCAGGCGTTAAGGATTTCCACGAACCGGCTCATGTGGGTGCCCTTGAACTGGTGGGGGAGGTTCACGTACATGTTGATCGTGGCGTTCACCGGCTGGGTGCCCCGGGCCTTGTCGAGGACGATGACGGGGTACCGGATCCCCTTGACCCCCACTTTCTGGATCTCGATGTTCCGGTCGTCGGGCCGGTTCTGAACATCCATCATGACCTGTCCCCCCGGTAGGTCGCCCAGGCGTTCGCCGATTCCCGGACGGTGACCCGGTCCACGAGAAGGGGGGTTCCCTCGATCCTGGTTTTCATTTCCCCGAAAATGAACCGGGCGATGTTTTCCGAGGAGGGGTTGATGCTCTGGAAAAAAGGGACCTCGTTGAGGAAACGATGGTCCAGGAGGTCCAGGATTTCGTCGGTCCACCTCTTCAGCACGCGGAAATCGAGGAGGAGCCCCTCGTCGTTGAGAACGTCGCCGGCTACGGTGACCTGAACGGTGAAGTTGTGGCCGTGGAGGTCCTCGCACTTGCCGCCGATTTCAAGAAGGGCATGGGCGGCGGAAAAGGTTTTCTCGATGGTCACTTCGTACATGGCCCGCCTCCTCCCTGGAAATAACCGAGGATATCGGTCACCCGGTGAACGACGAGGTCCGCCCCGGCCTCCCGGAGGAGGGCTTCCCCGGCGTAGCCCGTCAGGACGCCCGCGGCGAGCGTTCCCGCCTTCTTGCCCAGCTCCATGTCCATGGGGTGGTCCCCCACCATGACGGTCCTTTCGGGACCGGCTCCGAGTTCCCGGAGAGCGATCCGGAGATGTTCCGGGTGAGGTTTCACCAGGGGCGTGTGTTCCCGTGTCACGATACACTCGCAGACTTCTTCCACGCCTGGAAAAAGCTTCAGGACCGACGCGGCGCAGTTCCGGGTGACGATGGCCGTCTTGACCTTCGCTCTCCGCAATTCGGCAAACATGTCCATGACGCCGGGAAACAGGCTTCCCCGGTCCGCCCCATCGATTTCGAAGGCCCGGATGAGGCCTTCCGCCTCTTTCGCGAAGTCTTCGTCCCCGCCGTCCTCGCGGGCGAGGATCCGTTTCCGGGCTTCTTCGATCATTTCCAGGGCGAGAAGATGCCCGAGCCCATCGCCGGGAACGCCGAAGGAGACGACGAGCTCGAGGACGCTCCGGCGCATGGCGGGGAAATCGATGTTGAGGAGGGCCAGTGTCCCGTCGAAATCGAAGGCGACGCACTCCATGGACTGTTCGAATTTTACGAAGGGTTTCAGCAATGTTACCGTCTCCATGGGTAGCCCCTTCCGCCGCGGGGGGGCGAAACGGCTTTGGGGCCCGCCGGGCCTGCCGGCTGTCCTTTTCCGCCAGGGTCTGCCGTCCGGGACCGCCTCGGAAGGATGTAGAAAACTACCTTTTCAAGGGGGTCTTGTCAAGCGGGTTCGGCCTGTCCCGGACGATAAGTACCTGAAGGACGAGGGTGCCCAGGGCCAGGAGAGCGCCAAAAGCGAGGCCCGCCGCGTAAAGGGACAGGCTCAAAAGATCCATATGACCGGCGGCCTTGAGATCGAAAAAGAGCTTCACGGCGTCGTCGCTCACCAGGAGATCCGCCGGGGAACCCGGCGCCAGGGCGGCCAGGGCGGGGGACGTGAAGAGAGACGCGGCCTCGTAGTAATCGCCGGGGATGGACATGAGGGGCACGAAGGTGAGGAGGAGCGCCGGGCCGAAAAGGAGCGCCTGCTCCTTCCGCCGGGCGCGCAGGATGAGGGCCACGCCGAACAGGCTCGGGAGGTAGGGGAAAAGGTCGACCACGAGATAGGCGAAGCGGCCGGGGACGGAAAAGTCGGTGAGCTGTCCCGCGTAGTCCGAACCGGAGACGACGAAGGGAAAGATTTTTTCGAGGATGACGGCCCCGTACCACGGCTCCAGGGCCAGCTGCCGGACCTCGCCGCCGGTGAGAAAGCACGCCGCGGCGTGAAGAAGCTCATGGGCGGGGACGTAGAAAAACCAGAAAACCACGAGGCCGGCGAGAACCTTGAAGAGGGCCGCGCTCCCCTGCCGGGCCAGGAACATCTCCAGGGTATCCAGGGTGAGAAGGAAGGGGTAGATTATCCAATCCTTCACGGGGCGACAAGGCCTTTTATCGTTCGTACCGTCTTTTCCCGTCTTCATCTTCAGCCAATCCTTGAAATCGGAAAGCCGGGAAGGCCTTCCGTCAGGATGTGACATGTAGCAGTATTTTCGCCCGTGTTCCAAGTATTTTTTGAGGACGCTGTTTTCCTGCGGCGGAAAGGGCCTCCCGACTGCCAACTGCTGCCAACTGCTGCCAGCTACTGCCAACCGGGTGACCGGCCAGGTGCCAACCGGGCCCGGGGTCCTCTCCCGGTACTCTTTATTAATAATCAATTATAACAATTAGTTACAATATAGCACGGTTATTGCTTCCGTCTTTCGAAATTGTTGCGATTCCCGTTCCGAATCCCGGAGGGAGGTCACCTCCGTGATGGCTTGCAAAAGACGTGTTCGAGATTCCCGACGGGCCTGCCGGAAACGGGCCGGTTTCCCGGGGGGCGGCTGCTCCAGCGAAAGCTTCGAAAGCGGGCAGGCTGAATGCCGGGGGATGAGACGGTCTTGCCGCCGGGCCGCAGTGGCGAAGGATGAAAGGCGACGAGGCCTGGGGATATTTTGAAATGAAGGAGGGTTTTCTGTGGCAAAGGTTTGGTTTGCGGTTATTTTTATTGCATTGACCTGTCTTTTTGGTGTTTTGCCGTCCGACGGTCAGGGGCGCGAGGGGGACGGGCTTCACCGGGCGTCCGGTTCCATGAAGCCCTTGCCGGACGCCCCATCGGGGGTGACGGCGGGCGGGGTCGATCTTCTCCATATCCCGCTTTTTTTCACTGAAAACAGGGGCCAGGCAGACCCCGAGGCCCGGTTTTACGCGAAGGTCCAGGGCTACACGCTGTGGATCACCCCTGAGGGGATGGTTTTCGATGTCGTCCGGAGAGAGCCGGACGCTGGGCGAGGCGGTGCGTCGCCGGATGTCCGGGAGATGAAGGGCCGTGAAAGGAAACCGGCGGCGCGGGGGGTCGCGCGGCTTCGGTTCGTCGGTGCCCATCCTTCGCCGGAGATCCTCCCGGTGGGGGAGGCGGCCCTTCGTGTGAACTGCTTCAGGGGGTCGGACCCTTCCCGGTGGTGCGGGGGCCTTCCCACGTCCCGGGCGGTGCAGTACAGGGGCCTTTATCCGGGCATCGATCTCAAGGTCTACGGTGTAGAAAACCAAATCGAGTATGACTGGATCGTGGCGCCCGGGGCGGACCCCGGCAAAATCCGGTTTTCCTACGGTGACGCCGCCGACGTCCGGATCGACGAAAATGGGGATCTCCGGGTCCGGACCGACGCCGGGGACCTGGTCCACCGGCGGCCCGTCGCCTACCAGGAAATCGCCGGGACACGGGTGGCGGTGGCTTCGGCGTTCCGGGAAACGGCGGAAAACATCTGCGGGTTTTCCGTCGGCGAGTACGACAGCCGCCACCCCCTGGTCATCGATCCCGTCGTCCTGGCCTACGGGACCTGCCTGGGGGGCGGCGGCACGGATGCCGGCATGGCGGTCGCCGTCGCTGATGACAGCGGCGTGGTCTACGTGGCCGGCCGGACGGACAGCGCCGATTTTCCCGTCCGGGACGGCTTCCAGGAAATACCGGCCGGCGGCTATGACCTCTTCATCGCCAAGATCGATACGACAAAAAGAGGCGCCGAGAGCCTCCTCTGGTGCTCCTACCTGGGCGGCTCCGGTAACGACGACGATGACTACTGGGAGCCTGGTGCAAGCCCAGCTTTAATAAACCCAAGTATATCAATGGTGGCCGACGGCGCCGGCCATGTGTATGTTGCCGCCACTACAATCTCCTCCGATTTTCCCACTACCCCGAACGCCTTTCAGAGAGCCCGTCACCCCGGCTGCGATGTGGTGGTCGCGAAGTTGGACACCACGATCGCCGGCCCGGCCAGCCTGGTGTACGCCACTTACCTCGGGGGAAATAATAACGACTATATAGGGTGTACTGGAAACAGCATCGCCGTGGATGACAAGGGAATCGTTCATGTCGCCGGCAACACCTACAGCACCGATTTTCCCACCACCCCGGACGCGTTCCGGACGACGAAAAACGGCGATTTGGAGGCCTTTGTCGTCAAGCTCGATCCTTCCGGAAACGGCCCGTCGGACCTCCTGTACGGGACCTACCTGGGCGGGAATAAATTCGACAGGGTGAACGCCCTGGTCCTCGACGGACGGGGACGGGCCTGGGTGACGGGCTGGACAACGAGCCCCGATTTTCCGGTGAGGGGGGGATTTCAGTCGGCCCATCACGGGAAGGACGATGCCTTTGTGGCCTGTATCGACACGACGGAAAAGGGCGACGCCGCGCTGGCCTGGTCGAGCTACCTGGGGGGAAGCGAAAAAGATTGGGGACAGGAGATAGCACTGGACGGGGCCGGAAGGCTTTACCTGTCCGGCTGGACTGCAAGCCCCGATTTTCCGGTGAGAGGGGGATTTCAATCCACCTATAACGGAGGCGCTGATGCCTTTGTCGCCTGTATCGACACGACGGAAAAGGGCGATGCCGCGCTGGCCTGGTCGAGCTTGTTGGGTGGAAGCGAAAATGAGTGGGGATACGGGATAGCGCTGGAAGGGGATGGAAGGCTTTACCTGGCCGGCTGGACATCAAGTCCCGATTTTCCGGTGACAGGGGGATTTCAAACGGCTTTTCACGGCTACTGGGACGGGTTTGTCGCCTGTGTCGAAACCACGGGTGAGCTTGTCTGGTCCAGCTACCTGGGCGGTAGAGATTACGATTCAGCACGGGGAATAGCTCTGGACGGGGCCGGCGGCGTGTATGTGACAGGCTGGACATTCAGTCCGGATTTTCCGACACGTCATGCCTTCCAGACAAAACATCCTTTTGAGTCCTCGGATCGGGATTATGATGCCTTCCTGGTGAAACTCGTTCCCGGTGATGTCCGAAACCCGAAGGCGATCCCCACCCTCGACGAATACGGGATGATCCTCCTGGCGGTTCTTCTGACCGGGGCGGCGCTCGTCATGCTGAGGCGCCGGCGGGAGGGGAGGGAAGCCCCCGGGTAAAAAAGACGGACCGATTCGAGAATTTGCGATTCCCTGGCCTTCTGTGTTAAAAGGTTCCTTTTTTGAAGGAGGTCCAACGGGAAACGGATGAAGACTGAAAACGTACACGAGGAATTCCGCAAGACGTCCAAATACATCCTTGACGAGGAACTGGAAAAGATCGTGAGCATTTCCATGGCCCTGGAGATGCCCCTCCTCCTCAAGGGGGAGCCCGGCACGGGCAAGACCATGCTCGCCCATGCTATTTCCCGGAGCTTCGCCATGCCGCTCATCGTCCTGAACGTGAAGTCGAGCATGAAGCTCGTGGAGGCGCTTTACCAGTATGACACCCTGACGCGGCTCAACGACAGCCGTTTCGGCGACTCGACGCGGGACGTGAGCAACATCGAGGACTACATCCGCATGGGGAAGATCGGCCAGGCCTTTGTCTCCGATCTCCGGACGGTCCTTCTCATCGACGAGATCGACAAGGCGGATTCGGATTTCCAGGACGACATGCTCGACGTGCTGGACCAGATGGCCTTCGACATCATCGAGATCGACAAGACCGTCCGGGCGAAGCACCGGCCCGTGGTGATCATCACCTCCAACGCGAAAAAGGACCTTTCCGACCCCTTCCTGGGACGGTGCAACTTCCATCACATCGCCTTTCCCGACCCGGAGACCATGGGCCGCATCGTGACCGTTCACTTTCCCGATCTGAAGGGGGACGTGGTGCGGGCGTGCGTGGAAGCCTTCTACCGCCTCAGGGGGATCGACGGGATCGAAAAGAAACCGGCCACCCGGGAGCTCCTCAACTGGATCCGGGCCCTCCGGGCGGACCCCGGTTTCACCGTGTCGGGCCTGCAGAAGGGCGACGTCCCCTACCTGGGCGTCCTCTACAAGAAGAGCCCCGATCTCGCCATCGCCGCCCGGAAGGCTTCCCAGGTCATGAGGTAGGCCGTGTTCGTCTCTTTTTTCTACGAGCTTCGGGACCGGGGGGTCCCCATCACGCCCACGGCCTTCCTCCGGCTCCAGAAGGCCCTGGCCATGGGGCTCGTCACGACCCTTCAGGACTTTTACACCACCGCCCGGGCCGTTCTCGTCAAGAGCGAGCGGTATTTCGACATCTACGACCAGGTGTTCGCCCGCCATTTCCGGGGGGAGGACCTGGAAGAACCGGGGGAGGCGGAACTCCTGGAAGTCGCCCGGGCCCTCCTGGAGGAGTGGCTGAAGAACCCCCGGGAACTGGCGGCGTCCCTCGGCCTGGACGAGAAAAAGCTTCAGGACATGACGCCGGAAGAGGTCGTCCAGTATTTCTACGACCGCCTCAAGGAGCAGACGGAGGCCCACCACGGGGGAAACCGGTGGATCGGAACGGGCGGGACGTCCCCGGTGGGGCACTCGGGGTATCACCCCGGGGGGATGCGGGTGGGCGGCGTGTCCCGGAACCGGTCGGCCGTCAAGGTCGCCATGGACCGCCGCTACCGGGACTATTCCCAGGAAGGGGTCCTCACCGCCGCCCAGATGGGGGAGGCCCTGAAGAGGCTGCGGCGGATGGTCCCCGAGGGCCCGAAGGACGTGGTCAACGTGGACAAGACGGTCTACGAGACCGTCCGGAACGCCGGGGAGATCGAAATCGTCTATGACCGCAGGCTTCGGGACCGCCTCAAGGTGGCCCTTCTCATCGACAACGGGGGGTGGTCCATGGACCCCTACATCCCCCTCGTCCAGACCCTCTTTCACTACGCCCGGGCCCAGTTCCGGGATCTCAGGATCTACTTCTTCCACAACACCATTTACGAGGAGGTCTGGCTCGATCCCCAGCGCTGGACGAAACCCGTTCCCGTTGCCGAGTTCGTCCGGCAGGACCGGGAGACCCGGGTGATCATCGTCGGGGATGCCAGCATGGGGCCTTACGAACTCATCGACCCGGCGGGGCGGATCTACCTGACAAGGAGAAAGACGAAACCGAGCATCGCGTCCCTCCGCCTTCTCGCCGATTCTTTTCCCCACGCGGTCTGGCTGAACCCGAAAAGCGAGCCCGAGTGGCCCTACACGTGGTCCATCGGGAAAATCGGGAAGATCTTCCCCATGTTCGAGCTGACCCTGGACGGGCTGGAAAAGGCCGTCCGGTCCCTCATGTCCCGGAACTGAACCCTAATCCTCCTTGAACTCCCAGATGTAATCGGCGGTGTTTTCGCAGTGGTCCGAGATCCGCTCAAGGTTGAGAAGGATCTCCACGAAGATCGGGCCCGCCTCGGCCATGCAGATCCCCTTGTAGAACCGGGCGAGGTGGCTGTCCCGGGCCTCCCGGACCAGGGCGTCCACGGCCTCCTCCCGGTCGTAGATGGCCTTGATCTTCATTTCGTCCCGTTTTTCGAGAAGGGCCCGGGCGTCTTCCAGGTTTTCCGTTACCAGCGAGATGATCCTCCTCAGGTCGTTATCGGCGAAATCGGTGAACCGGACGTTCCCCTGGTGTTTCGTTTCCGCCAGTTCGGCCAGGTTCATGGAGTGGTCGGCGATCCGCTCGAAGTCGTCCACCAGGGCGGAGTAGATGAAAAGCCGCTTCGACCGTTCCGGGGACAGGGGCTGCCGGGCCACGCCGCAGAGATAACGGCCCAGGGCTCCCCGGATGTTGTCCACCACCATTTCGATGTACGTGACGTTCCGCCTCTCTTTTTCTTCGTACCGGTTGAGAAGGCCGATGCTTTTCCCGTACATTTTCTTCGCCAGGTCCAGTTCCCGGGCCAGTTCCTTCCCGGCGGCCTCCAGGGCCCGGGGCGGCTCGGTGAAGAGGCGCTCGTCCAGGTAGATGGGCCACAGGGGAATGTGGTCCCCTTTCCCCGGCAGGACCTTCTCCATGAATCGTGAAAAGGGTCCGATGAAAGGGAGAAAGAGAAGGACGACGACGCCGTTGAAAAGGAGGTGACCCAGGGCGATCTGCTGGGCGATCCCGGAACTCAGCGTTTCAAGAAGGGTCGTGAAGGGAGACAGGAAGAGAAGACAGGCGGCCGTGCCCCCGACTTTGAACAGGAGATGGGAGACGGCGGAACGCCTTCCCTCCACGTTGGCCACCAGGGCGGCGAAGAGGGCCGTGGAGGTGGTCCCGATGTTGGCGCCGAAAACCACGGGAAGGGCCGTCTCCAGAGACATGAGGCCGTGCTGGGCCAGGATGACGAGAAGGGCGATGGGGACGGCGGAGGTCTGGATCAGGGCGGCGAACCCCAGCCCCAGGAGAATGCCGAAAAGCGGGTGGGAGGCGCGGCGGAAAAATTCGAGGACGGTCGGGTCCCCCCGGAGGGGGGCCGCCGCCTGGGAAACGAGGCCGAGACCGAAAAAGAGAAGCCCGAAGAAGAAAAGGGCCTTTCCGCCCATGGCGGTTCTGCCTCTCCCGCCGATCCAAAGGAGGCTCCCGGCGATGAGGAGAAGGGGGGAAACATCGGTGAATTTCCAGACGACGAGCTGGACGGTGAGAGTCGTTCCGATGTCCGCGCCGAGGAGGATGCCCAGGGAGTGGTAGAACGTGATGAGTCCGGCGCTCACCATGCCCACGGTGACCACCGATGTGGCGGAACTGCTCTGGAAGAGAATCGTGGTGATGAGCCCTGTCAGGATCCCGTAGACGGGGTTTCGGACGGAGAGGCGGAAATATTCCCGGATCCGGAAATTGGTCAGGTGTTCCTGGACGGTCGAGCTGAGCTCGGCCATGGCGAAGAGGAAGAGGACGATGCCGGAGAGAAAGAGAAGAACGCCGTGGATCATGATCCCATCCCCATTTCGCGCGCCGGTCTCTCGATGGGGGCCCGATCAGAGAATCTGCTTCATGAAGGTTTTCGTCCGCTCGTGCTTCGGTTCCGTGAAGAAGTGTTCCGGCGTTCCCTCTTCGATGATCGCCCCGTAGTCCATGAAAATGACCCGGTCGGCCACTTCCCGGGCGAACCCCATCTCGTGGGTGACGACGATCATGGTCATGCCTTCCCGGGCCAGGTTCTTCATGACTTCCAGGACTTCGCCGATCATTTCCGGGTCCAGGGCCGACGTGGGTTCGTCGAAGAGCATGATCTTCGGCCGCATGGCCAGGGCCCGGGCGATGGCCACCCGCTGCTGCTGCCCCCCGGAGAGCTTGTGGGGATACTGATCGGCCTTTTCCAGGATTCCCACTTTCTGAAGAAGCTGTTTCGAAATCTCCGTGGCCTCCTTTTTGGAACGCTTCCGGACGATGAGCTGGGCGAGATTGACGTTGTCCAGGACGGTCTTGTGGGGGAAGACGTTGAAGGACTGAAAGACCATCCCCACTTCCTCCCGGACCTTGTTGATGTCCGTTTTGGTGTCGTTGATGTCGTACCCGTCGACGACGATCCGACCGCCGTCTATTTTCTCGAGCTGGTTGATGGAACGGATGAGGGTGCTCTTCCCCGATCCGCTGGGGCCTATGATGACGAGCTTTTCCCCCTCGTAGATGTCCAGGGAGACGTTGTCCAGAGCCCTCAATTCTCCGAACAACTTGTAAACGTTTCGCATTTCAACGATGACCCGGGTCTTACTTTCCGGCACTGATGCGGTCCTCCATGATGCTGATCAGTTTCGAGAAAAAGAGGGTGATGATGAGGTAGATGAGGGCGACCATGGTGTATGTCTCGAAATAGGTGAATGTTTCGGAAGCGAACTCCCTCCCCCGCCGGAGAAGGTCGGAAACGGCGAGAATGGAGACGAGAGACGAGTCCTTCAGCAGGGCCACGAACTCGTTCCCCACCGGGGGGAGAATGGTCTTGAAGGCCTGGGGGAGAATCACGTGGGTCATGGCCTGGCTGTGGCTCATGCCGAGCGAGCGGGCCGCTTCCATCTGCCCCTTGGGGATGGACTCGATGCCCGCCCGGAAGATTTCCCCCATGTAGGCCCCGTAACAGACGGCCATGGCGATGACGGCGCTCCACATGGCGGGAACGTTGACGAATCTTCCCAGGGCGAAATAGATGTAGAAGAGCTGGACCAGGAGGGGAATACCCCGGATCACCTCGACGTAGAGCGAGGCAATCCCGTTGATGATCCGGTTCTTGGAGAGCCGGCCGAGTCCCGTGAAGAGGCCGATGACGAGGGCGAGGATGATGGATTCGACAGTGACCTGGAACGTGACGAGGATCCCGTCGGGGAGAAAGGCGATGATGTCCCGGTAGGGGTCGGGCCTGAAGAAGATCAGGTACCCCACCGTGGCGAGGGCCCCGAAGAAGGCGATCCGCCAGGCCGTGAAGAGACCGATGTCCTTTTTCAGGGGAATGGCCGGGCCGTCGCCGACGGCAATCACGGCGGCCCGGGATTCGTCTTCGTCTATTCTTTTTCCCTTTACCGGAGCCACTTTTCCTCGATCTGCTTGTCAGTCCCCTTGGCCTTGACGGCCGCGATGCCCTTGTTGATCATGTCGAGAACCTTCTTGTTCCCCTTCCGGACGACGATGCCGTAGTATTCTTCCGTGAAAGGTTCGCCGACGATCTTGAACCGTTCCTTGTACTCCTGCCTCTGCAGGGCGTAGTCCGCCGCCACGGGCGTGTCGCACACGACGCCGCTGATCCGGCCGGCGGCCATGTCCTCAAAAGCGAGGCCGATCTCGTCGTAACCTTTCAGTTCCAACCCTTCGACCTTCTTGATTTCAAAGGTCGCCGTCGTGCCGATCTGGGCCCCCACTTTCTTGCCCTTGAGGTCCGCCAGGGTGGCCACGTTCTCCAGTTCCTTCGGGACGACGAGGATCTGCCCGGCGTTGATGTAAGGATCGGAGAAGTCAAACTTCTTTTTCCGCTCGTCGGTGATGGTCACGGAAGAGATGATGGCGTCGTATTTGCCTGTGGCGATCCCGGCGAAGATGCCGTCCCAGGCGACGTTCTTGAACTCGACGTTGAACCCGCCCTCCTCGGCGACAGCCCGGAAGAAATCGATGTCGTAGCCGACGATTTCCTTGTTTTCGTTAACCATTTCCATGGGCGGCCAGGTGGCGTCGGTGGCGACGGTGATGGTGGTTTTCTTGGCCGCCAGGGCCGTGTCGACGCCCAGGGGGATCGTGATGACGAAACCGAGAATAACGAGCCAAACTGCTGCAAACCGAAACGCCTTCATAGCGAGCCTCCTTCTTGCTCTCGAAAGTTGATTCACCCTGCCGGGCGTGGTTCGCCGCCCCTTCAGGACCCGGGGGACCGGCAACCGTGGTTCTATAACAGGATTTTGCAAACGAAGTTTACTTACTATCGGGTCCTTGTCTTGTCAAGTTTATAAAAAAGGGACGTCCTTAAATATTTCAATAACTCCCATTCATCGTAAGGGGCGCGCCGCCCTGACAGGCGTCACCCATGGCCTGCGGCATCTTATCGGAAGACCTCGTAGAGAAGCATGGCCGCCGACAGGGCCACGTTGAGGGATTCTCCCCGGCCTCTTCGAGGGATGGTGACCCGCTGGGAAGCCAGGTCGAGGAGTTCCTTCGAGAGCCCCCGGGACTCGTTTCCCAGCAAAATGATATTTCTGCCGCCTTTACCGATGGCCTTCGGCGGGAGGCCCCCTTCCGGCACGGCGGCGACGACGGCATATCCTTCCCTCGAAGCCAGTTCCTTGAGATCATCCGGTTTGATATCCTCCAGGATCTCGACATGAAAAACGGCGCCGGCGGACGCCCGGACGACCTTGGGGTTGAAAGGATCGGCGCAATTCGGACCAAGGAGCACGGGAGACGTGCCGAACCAGGCGGCGGTCCGAAGGAGGGTCCCCAGGTTTCCCGGGTCGGACATTTCTTCCAGGTAGAGAAGCCATGGCGCGGAGTCCTCGTTGAGACCTTTCCCCGGACCTTTTTTCTTCTCGCAGAGGCACACGACCCCCTGGGGTGTCTCTTCCGTGGATATTTTCTCCAGCTGGCGGGGAGACAGGACGTAAGCCGGGATCTTTCGAAGGCGGGGAACTCTTTTTGCCAGGATCTCGAGGCGGGAAAGGGCCGTTTCCTCGACAAAAACCTCGAGAACCGGGTGAAGGATCCCCTGGAGGGCTTCTTCCAGGAGGTGAAAGCCCTCGGCGAGAAACAAATTTTCCCGGTCCCGGTTTTTTTTCTGATGGAGACGACGGATGTCCCGTTCCCGATTTTTCGACAGGTTTTCCGGTTTCATACCCAGGGTTTTCTTTTCCCAGGATTTGACATGGGGGCAAGTTGTGTATATTATAAAATTGAAAAGAGAACAACAGATTACAAAAAACCGGCTTTCTCCTAAAAGGTTCCGGATTCCCCATCCGGCGCCGTTCCGGGGTTCCCCCCCCCTCCTTTCCCCGGAACAGGAAGGGCCGGTTTTTTGTTTTCTTATTCTGGCTGTTCCCCCTGCCTGGGCCAGGCCTTCAATACCGCCTGGACGAGCGTAGCCAGGGGTATGGCGAAAAACACCCCCCAGAAACCCCAGAGCCCGCCGAAAAAGAGGATGGCCGCGATGATGGCCACCGGGTGAATGTCCACGGCTTCCGAAAGAAGAAGCGGGGCGAGAATGTTGCCGTCCACGATCTGGATAACGGCGTAGGCGCCGATGGTGTAAAAGAAGGGGGAAGCGAATCCCCACTGGGCAAAGGCGACAAGGGCCACGGGGATGACAACCACGGCGACGCCGATGTAAGGGATGAGGACGGACAGCCCCGTGAAGAGGGCCAGGAGCATGGCGTAGGGGAGTTTCAGCCAGAGAAAGGCGGCGTAGGTGACTCCCCAGATAATCAGGATTTCCCAGGTCTTGCCCCGGATGTATTTGCCGATCTGAACATTCACGTCCCGCCAGACCTCGCCGGCGAGCCGGCGCTGCCGGGGCAGGAGCGAGGCGACCCACGGGAGAAGCCTGTCCTTGTCCTTGAGAAAGAAGAAGACGAGCATGGGGACGATGATGAGGTAGATCACGATCGTGATGAGTCCCAGAACGGACGCCACGGACACGGAGACCATCGTCTGGCCGAGGCCGAAGATCTCCGTTCGCAGAAAAGCCGTGAGCTCGACGATCTGTTCTTTCGTGATGAGGGCGGGGTAGTGCTCGGGTAGCCTGAGGAGAAGCTCCTGGGCTTTGGTGATGATGACGGGAAGCTGCTGGACCAGCTGGGTGATCTGCCCGGTGAGGAGGGGCAGGAGCCAGAAGAAAAAGAAAAAGAGGCCCGTCATGAAGGCGATAAGGACGATAAGGACGGCCAGGAGCCTCGGGACGTGATACCGGACCAGGGGACTCACGAGGCCCTCGAGCAGGTAGGCGATGACGAGTCCCGCGAAAAAGGGGAGGAGCATCCCCCCGAAAAAGGCGATGAGAAGATACCCCAAAACCAGCAGGCCGACGAGGATGACCACCTGGGGGTTGTTCAAATGTTTTCTGAACCAGGAGCGGATCTGTTCCATCGTCCGTGTCCCATGGAAAGGCGGAAAATGAGGTCCTGTCCGAAAAAAAGCACGCTTCCTGCAGGAAGTCTATGAGATTGCACTGATCGTGTCAATCCTTTCATTTTTGAGCGGAGGGGCCGGGCATCGGTGTGCAGGATTTATGTGTGCCCGCGTCAATGCGATCATGCCGGGCGTGACGGGTCATGGGCCCGGCATTCAAGGGGCCGGGGTTTTTGTGTGGACAGGGCGGGCTCCCTGGGGTAAAAAAACAGGGTCCCTCGGAAACCCGGGAAGGCGCGATCTACAGGGAGGCCCGCTGATGGACCCTTATCCCCTTCTTTTTTCACCCTTTTCCATCGGGGAACTGGCTCTCCGAAACCGGATCGTCATGCCCGCCATGGCGACCAGCTTTCTCACTGACGGCGCCGTTTCGTCCCGCCTCGTCGATTATTGCCGGGAGCGAACCCGCGGCGGCGCCGGGCTTCTTGTCACGGAAGCGGCGGCCGTTCAGGCCATTACCGGAAGCCCCCTTTCCCGGTTTCACCTGAACATTTCGGAAGACCGGTTTATCCCTTCCTTGAAGACCCTCACCGGGGCCGTCCATGAGGACAGCGGGAAGATAGCCGCGCAGCTCAGCCACCTGGGCCGCCAGGTCACGGCCGCTTTTTCAGGCGCCCAGCCCGTCGCCCCGTCCCCGATTCCCTGTCCCGTCACCCGGGAGATGCCCCGGGAACTCGGGGAAGACGAAATCGGGGAAATCGTCCGGTCTTTCGTCTCGGCGGCGGTCCGGGCCCGGGAAGCGGGGTTCGACGCGGTGGAACTCCACGGGTGCCACGGGTATCTCATCGGGCAGTTTTTCTCCCCCCTGTCGAACCGCCGAAAGGACCGTTATGGGGGGAAAGTGGAAGGACGGGCCCGTTTCGCCGTGGAGATCATAAGCGGTATCCGGCAAGCCCTGGGGCCTCTCTTTCCCGTCATCGCCCGAATCAACGGCGAAGACGGGGTTCCCGGCGGTCTCACCGTGAAGGACATGACGGAAATCGCTCCCCTCCTCGTCGAAGCGGGGGTTGACGCCCTCCACGTTTCCGCGGGGGTCTACGGTTCTTCCCGGGCGACGGTGCCCCCCATGTACGAGGAGCCGGGGTGTTTCGTTTCCCTGGCGGAAAGGATCCGGAGCGCCGTGCCGGTTCCTGTCATCGCCGCGGGCCGCATCGAGACACCCGGCCTGGCGGAAGAGATCCTCCGAAAAAGACAGGCCGATCTTGTCGCCATGGGGCGGGCCCTCCTGGCGGACCCCGAACTTCCCCGGAAGGCGGCGTCGGGGAGAGCGCAGGAGATCGTGCCCTGTGTCGCGTGTAACCAGGGCTGCATCGACCGGATCAACGCCAGCATGATAACCGGGCGCACCGAGGGGATTACCTGTCTCGTCAATCCCAGGGTCGGCCGGGAAAGGGAGACGGCCTGGGGACAGGTTGAAAAAAAAGAGCGGGTCCTTGTGGTTGGCGGCGGCCCCGGAGGACTCATGGCGGCCCTGACGGCGGCCCGGCGGGGTCACGAGGTGACGCTCTGGGAAAAGGAGGGTGTTTTAGGGGGACAGCTTCGCCTCGCCGGGCTGGCCCCCGGAAGAGGGGTCTTTCTCCGGTACATCGAGTTCATGGAACGGTCCCTCCGGCAGGCCGGCGTGTCGCCGGTCCTGAACCGTCCGGCGACCGGGGAAGCCGTGAGGGTGGAGAGACCGGACAGGGTCATCTTGTCCACGGGGGCCCGTCCCTTTGTGCCTTCCTTCGTTCACGGGGGGGTGACGGCCTGGGATGTCCTCCGGGGAAGAGTTCCCGAGGGGAATCGGGTCGTCGTTCTCGGCGGCGGCGCCGTCGGGCTCGAAACGGCCCACTTCCTGGCCTCGAAGGGGAAAAAGGTGACCGTTCTCGAGGCGACGGGGCGCTTCGGGGGAGACATGGGCGCGATCCACGCGTTCTATCTCCGTCGTTTCCTGAAGGAACTGAACGTGAGGATGGAACGGTTCGCCCCGGTCCGGGAAGCGACAGACCGGGAGATTCTTTATTCCCGGGAGGGGGAGGAGATGGTCCTGAAGGGTTTCGATTCCCTGGTCGTCGCCCTGGGAACCCGGCCGGACCGGTCCTTGGCGGACGAACTCGAGGCCGCCGGTGCGGGAATCGCCGTGACGGTCATCGGGGACGCCCGAAGTCCCCGGAAAGCCCTGGAAGCCATCCGGGAGGGGTTCGACGCCGGTTCCGGCATCTGATTTCGAAAACCGTTCAGTCCCTCGATAAGACGTGACACCGGGTGAGCAGTGCAGGGAAGTTTACGATAGGGCATCCCAATTCGGAATTCAAAAAATGAGATGATCAAGGGAAAAATGAAATGCGAACAAGGGTGATACGAATTTCAACGATATTTCCACTATTGCTTATTATCATCACGGGCTGCGGCTCATCTTCAGATACCTCTCCAAATGAACCTGAAATAGTATGGGGAGAATGTCCTGTCTATATAAATACGCAGGGTAATGCAGAATGTGCTTTTATAACGGTGCCGGTGGACTATGAAAGACCTTTTGACGAAACAATCGATCTTTTCATATGGCGAATCAGGGGAGCATCGCCTGACAGTGAAAAAAAGGGGAATCTATGGTTGATAATGGGAGGACCGGGAGAATCGAGCGTTGCTTTTTCAGCCCTTCTGCCTCCTCTCGCCGCCGCATATCCTGATTGGGATTACTATTCCATGGACCACAGGGGCGTAGGCAATTCAAACGGCCTTGAATGCCCGATGGCAGCCCCTGACAGCGGGATAACACCGGAAAATGCTGCCGCGTGTTACGATGAAGTCCAGGCTTTGCATAACGGAACCCTTGGGTCATATAACGTTACAAATGCGGCCAAGGATTTACACACCGTCATCACTCGCACAAGCGGCCTACGCAAAACCTTTGTTTACGGCGTTTCATACGGCACCTATCTTGTCCAGCGTTTCATGACCCTGTATCCCGACAGCGTAGAAGGTGTCATTATAGATTCGATAGTACCTGCCGATTCAAGACCGTTAGATAATTATGACAGCAGTTTCAACGATGTAGGCCGGCAAATAATGCAGCAGTGTCGGGGTGACGATGTTTGCAGCGGTAAGCTCTCCGAGATTGCCTCCGATCCATGGCAGGCCATGGAAACTGTTTTTGGCATGATCGATGATGAGTCTCTGTGCAGCGACTTTTCATCAATGACAAGAAAAGACCTTCGTAATAAGTTAGCCGCGTTATCATCCAACATGTATGGCAGGGCTCTTATCCCGGCTGTGATGTATAGACTCTGCAGGTGCAATGAGAGCGATAAGGCTGCGATAGCGCATTTGTTTTCAGATACAGCGAAAGCAAAGGCTCAAAATGAAGAGTTCAAACCCGTGGACAAGCTTAACTCGTCAGTTGTTTTTGAAAACATTGCAATATCTGAACTTTGTGATGACATATCTCCTGAGGCCGCACAGGAGATTGTCGATGCGGCTTATGTCTCGGAAGATATTGTTCCTGATCTTGCCGGAATAAAATATAATAACTTATGGCCTGCTTATGACGATCCGTTTAAAGGAATAAAGCCTGAATATTACAAGCCGGTTCTTATGATTAACAGTACCGTGGATGGGCCTACTCCCCTTTCCCTTGCCCTGGGCGTTACGGAATATCTTCACGGTCCCTGCCATTATTTTGTTGCAGTTCCGTGGGCGGCTCACGGAGCGGTTTTCCAGTCTCCCGTAGAAGGAAAGCTCACTCCCGTTGATGAAATGATAGGACTGAAAATCATGATGGAATTTATATCAAACCCTTTTACCGAACCGGATACGTCGGCGCTTGATAAGTGCCACATCCTGGACTTCAGTGGATCGTCCGTTGAGAATAGATTTATCAGCGAAAAGTTTTTCGGTTCCGCCGATATGTGGAATTAAAAAAGGTTCCCTCCCCTTGTCCTTGCCGCGCGGCTTGACGCCTGTCAACTCCTGAACTGTAATCGCCGGTTAAACCGCCCCGGCTTTTCCGGAGCTTCCGTTATTTGAGTCCGGTTCGAAGACACAGCGTCTGATACGATGTTACGGGGCGGGTTCAGAGGGTTTCGGGGGTGAAGGCGACGACGTCGTCGATGGCGGCGGCGCCGGTGAAGAGCATGACGAGGCGGTCCACGCCGAGGGCGACGCCCGACGCGGGGGGCATGTGTTCCAGTTCCCGGAGAAAGGGTTCCGGCAGGGGATAGTCCGTTTTTCCCGCGTTTCTTCTTTCGTCCCGGTCCCGGAGGAAGCGGGCCCGCTGTTCCGCCTGGTCGGTGAGTTCGGTGAAGGCGTTGGCGATCTCCAGGCCCCCGATGTAGATCTCGAAGCGCTCCGCCACGGTGGGGTCCCCGGGTTTAAGCCGGGCCAGGGCGGCCTGGGAGGCGGGATAGTCGTAGAGGATGACCGGCCGGTCCTTTGGCAGGGCCGGTTCGACGACGAAGGCGATTTCCTCGTCGAAGGCTCCCCGCCGCAGAGCGTCCTCGGCGGTGTGACCGCTGTAACGTAAAAAGGCCTCGTTGACGGTAATCCGCTCCCAGGGGCTTTCAAGGGCCACTCGCTGTCCCCCGTAAGAGACCGTGTCACCCCGCCCGAGGTGCCGGGAGAGAAAAAGAACGAGATCCTCGCACAGCGCCATCATGGACCGGTAATCCACCGCCGGGGCGTACCACTCGAGCATGGTGAGTTCGGGCAGGTGCCGGGTCCCTCTTTCCTCGGCGCGGAAACAGGGGCAGATCTGGAATATTTTTCCGTATCCCGCTGCCAGGAGGCGTTTCATGGCGATTTCCGGCGAGGTTTGGAGAAACCAGCCGCCGGAGGGGACGGCGTCGATGTGGGGCTCCGGCGCGGGGGCGGGAATGCGGACCGGCGTGGTCACTTCCAGGTATTCCCGGAGGTTGAAGAAATGCCGGATCCCCTCGATCACCCGGGCACGGGTCTTCAGGGTTTCCCGCTTTGCCTCGAGGATGATCCGGTTGTCCCGCATTGATAGCACCGAGATGTTTTCAGGCCTGGAGGTCCCGGGATCGCCGTCGGTTTTTGAAGAGCCCGCGACGGGTCCGGACGACGGCCCTGTCCGGTCGGCTTTGTAAAAAGCGGCCTAGGCAGGGCGCCCCCGTTCGGGGGAACGGGACCATTCACGGTGCGCCGCCGGGACGGGGGTGGCGGGCAGGGCCTTGTGAAGACTTTTCAGGATGCCGTCACTCTTTGACCCGGGTCAGGTACTCCCCCGTCCTGGTGTCGATCCGGATTTTTTGGCCCGGCTCCACGAAGGGGGGGACCATGACCTGGTAGCCCGTTTCGAGAATGGCCGGCTTGTAGTCCGTCGTGGCCGTGTCGCCTTTGACCCAGGGCGGCGCTTCCACCACCGTCAGGTCGATGAATTTGGGCGGCGTGGTGCCGATGGGCTTGGTCCCGAAAAAGAGAATGTCCACTTCCAGGTTGTCTATGAGGAAGTTCCGGGCGTCACCCACCTGGTCTTCCGTGAGATAGACCTGCTCGAAGGTGGCGACGTCCATGAAGATGAACTTGTCCTCTTCCTGGTAAAGATACTGCATTTTCTTTTCCTGGAGATCGGCGGGCTCGAAGGTGTCCACGGACCGGAATGTGCGGTCGAACTGGGCACCCGTCAGCATGTTCCGCAGCCTGCATCGATACAGGGCCTGTCCCTTGCCGGGCTTGACAAACTGGAAATCGACGATGACATATGGATCACCGTCGATCTGTATTTTCAGGTTTTTTCTCAGGTCGCTGGCGTTGTACATAGGATAATCCCCCTTCTACCGGCGGGTCACGGTACCCCTTCACCGGTAAAAATTCGGCACAATTTCGGGCCTATTTAATCGATTTCCCCGTTCCTGTCAAAAGATAGTTCATTTCCTTCCCCTTCCGCGGGGGGACCTGGGTCGAACTCGAGGGGATATTTTCCCCTCCCCCCGGGAAGATCATAGACAAACCGGGGCAGGGCGATCCCCGATACGGTGTTCCGAATCGCCCGGAAGAGAGCGATCCCTTCATTCATGGGGACGCGAAAGTGCTCCACGCCCCGGACAGGTTCGCAGTGGAAAAGATAATAGGGCTTCACCCCCCACTCCACGAGGCCCTGGAAAAGGGCCTTGAGGGTTGCCACGCTGTCATTCACCCCTCGAAGGAGAACCGACTGGTTCAGAATGGGAATTCCTCTCTCGAGAAGGGCCGTGCACGCGGTTTGCGCCTCCTCCGTCAGCTCCCGGGGGTGGTTGAACTGGGTGACGATCCACAGCGGTCGGAAAGCCTGGAGCAGGTCCAGGAGGTCGCCGTCGACAGCCATGGGAAGGACGACGGGGATACGGGTCCCGATCCGGATAAGCCGGACGTGGGGAATCGACGTGAGAGCCTGGAGAATCCGGTGGAGCGAATCATGATCCAGCGTGAGAGGGTCTCCCCCGGAGAGAATGACTTCCCGCAGGGACGGGTCGCCGCTCACATAGGCCATGACGGCGTCGAGCTTCCCGTCGCTCAAGCGTTTCCGCCCCTTCTTCCAGTATCTGCGGCGGTTGCAGTGCCGGCACAAAACGGCGCATTCTCCGGTGACGAGAACGAGGCACCGGTCCCCGTAACGGCGGATGAGGCCCGGGACGGGCATGGCCTCCTCTTCCTTCAGGGGGTCCTCGGGGACGCCGGGGGAAGATCGGAGCTCCTCCTTTCGGGGAAGGCACTGGAGGGCGATGGGATCATCTTTAGACCGGGGGTCTATGAGGGAAAGATAGTAGGGTGTCACCGCGAAAGGGTAGACCGGCGAAACATCCTCCGCGTCCCTCCCGGGGCCGGCAAGGTCCGGGAGAATCCGGGACAGGGCGGCGCCGCTCCGGACCCGGTGGGCCATCTGCCAGGCCCGGTCCTTCCATTCCCTGTCGGGAATATCTTTAAAAGGGCCCCGCCGCGACAATCAGAGGTCTCCCACGGGACGGTTCGCCGGGGCCGTCTTCAGAACTTCCTGAAAGGCGGACATCCGGTCCGCCGCGGGTTTCCAGGAAGGGTCCCCCATCCCGGGAAGGTCGTCCACACCGCTTTGGGCGACGGCTTCCATGACCGCCTGAACGGTGAGGGCCGCCACGTTCCCGGCGGGGTGATAGGCCCGTTCGTCGCCGTTTTCCTTTTCCACCCGGACGAGGATGCCGCCGTCCACCAGGTCTTCCAGGAGGCCGGACGTCAGGTTTTCGGGGAGCTCCAGGTCTTTTGCCAGGTCCTCGCCTGTCGGGGCGGGCGCCCCCCGCTGAAAGGCCTGGACGACCAGGGCGGTGATCCGAAGCGAAAGGAGGCTGCGCAGGCGGAAACTGGCGTCCCGTTCAGGCCGGTCAAGCCCCAGCCCCCGTCTTCCTTCCTCCAGGGCCCGGGACATTTCGGCGCCCCACAGGACGATCATCCAGCTCAACTGGAGCCAGACGAGGAAGAGGGGCAGGGCGGCGAAGCTTCCATATATGGCATTGTACTTGGCCACTCCCACCTGAAAATGAACGTAGACCCACTGGGTGACCTGGTAGAGGGTTCCCCCGAGGACGCCCCCGGCGAGGGCCGCCGGCAGGCTGACCCTCCGGTTTGGCATGAGAATGTAAAGAAGGGTGAAAAGAACCCAGAAGATCAGGTAGGGAAGAAACTGGAGCATGAAAAGAATGAAGGGGCCCACCGACCCGAGGAGATGCAGTTTCTCCAGGATGGTCTTGATCTGGGTCGTCACGACCACGTTCAGGCTTCCCGACAGGATGAACAGGAACGGCGCGATGAGCATGATCGAGAGATAATCGGTGAATTTACGCCATATGTTCCGGGGACGTTTCACCTTCCAGATGTGGTTGAAGGCGTCTTCGATGTTTCCCAGGAGCTTGATGACCGTCCACAGGAGAACGGCGACCCCGATTCCCGCCAGAAGCCCGCCCCGGGTGGTTTCCAGGAGGGCGTTGGCGAACTGGAAGATCCTCGTAAAAACTTCCTCCTGGCCGGGAAACTGTTCCAGGAGACGGGTTTCCAGGTGCTTCTGGAACCCGAAGCCCTTGGCGATCCCGAAGGCCATGGCGATGACGGGAACGATGGACAGGAGGGTGTAGAAGGTCATGGCCGAAGCCCGGAGCATGCACTCGTCCTTTTGGAAGCCCGCCACGGAAAGATAGATCGTCCTGAGTATCCCAAGTCCGGCCCGGGAATACCTTCCCATCTCTTCCGTTTCCGTCGTGTAAGGGCCTTCTCGGATGAGCCGGGCGACCCGCCGGGTCCTGGAGCGAAGCCTCTGGATCACGGCACTCTCCTTCCTCCACGTTTTGCCATCGTCAGTTTTTCGCCGGGTCCCGACGGCCGGAAGAAACGGGTTTTTGTCCCCAGTGCGGGAGGGGTCCTGCCGGGGGGGTAAATCCTCCGACGGTCCCGGCGGACCTTCCTGGCCCGCCTCGTGGAAAGCCGCAGTTCCTGTGGCGGTGCCGTCCCCGTGCCCTTGACGATACGCGGTTAAATACAGTATCAATATGAGACTTTTTCCGCAAATAATTTGTCGCCTCTACCGGCGGGAAACGTTAAAAACGCGGGAATGGCCAACAGGTGCGGACAGGTGGAAGACGGGGACAAGAGAAAGAAAAAAACGGAGAAACAGTTCACGGGGGCGGCCCGGGCGGTCGCTTTCGCCCTGGCCGCTTTCACGGCCGTTCTCTTTCTTGCGGGCACCGCCGCCGTCTTTTTCATCAACACGAAAACAGCGAGAGACGTTCTGCTGTCCCGGGTGAACGAACGCATTCCGGGGACCCTTTTCATGGAAAACCACCGTGTCTTCCCCTGGACGGGGGAACTCATCGCGGGCGGCCTGACCCTGAAGACCCCTGAAGGAGAGACGGTTCTCACCGTCGGAAGCGTCGCCGCGCGGGTTTCCCTCTCCCGGCTCCTGGAAGGGGTTGTTTTCATCGAGAGACTGCATATCCAACGCCCCGAGGGGACGCTTTTTTTCCTTGAGGACGGGACTTACGGTCTTGACCGGGCCCTTTTCCCGCCGGGGGGGGAGCGGCGGGACGAGGCCGACGTTTCCCGGCATGCCCCCGCCCGTCTGCCTCTTTTCCTGGAGCGGCTGGAGATGTCCGACGGCAGGCTCCGTGTCTTCGCCCCCGGGGAATTCTCCGCTGACCTTCGGGGAATCGGTGTGACCGGCTCGGCGGACCTGGTCGAGAAAACGGGGGCCGCCCATCTTCGGGTCAGTGACGGCACGGTATCCCGGGGAAGCTTTTCCCTCCCCGTCCAGGCTTCCGAGATCAAAGGGGCGTACAGGGGGGAGGATGTGGAGGATCTCCTCGGGGTGGTCCGGCTCGGCGCGTCTTCCCTGTCCCTGTCGGGGAGGCTGGGAGACGTTTTCGGCGAAGTGTTGCCGGACCTGGAAATCCGCTTTTCAGGCGTCCTGGAGGAAATCGCCCCCCTTGCCGCCGGGACCGGGGACCTGTCAGGCCCGCTTTCTTTGGAGGGAACTGTCGCCGGGTCCCTCAACGACCCGGTGGCGTCACTTCACGGCAGCATGGGAAAAAGCGCCCTCCTGGGATATCCTCTCGACAAGGCGGAAATGGATCTTCGTTTCCTGGATCGCGTTCTTTCCCTGGAGAGGCTCGATATCGCCGCCCTGGGCGGGACGGCGGCCGCTTCGGGGAGGATGGGTTTTCAAAGAGCCTTCCCCCGGGGATTCACCGCGGGGGGAGACCTTTCCGCCGTGGAATACGAGGGAACCTGGAAAAGCGAAGGAATCCGGCTGGCGGCCCTGCCGCCCCTGGCGGGCCGGGTGTCGGGACTTGTCGGGCTGGACGGCTCCTTCCGGGGGCGGGGAACGGACCCGGAAACGATGGACCTTTCCTTCACCGCGAAGGGCCGGGGGGTGGCCATCGCATCCGCGGCGGTCCCCGAGCCTTCGGACCTGCGGCTCGACGTTTCCGGGTCGTGGAAGGAAAGGGTTTTGTCCCTCAATCCCCTCCGGATCGTGGACGGGAATGCCGACCTTCGCGTCGAGGGGCGTTTCGATCCGGCGGGAAAGGCCTTTGTCGGAAAAATGTCCGTTGCCGCCGAGGATCTTTCCCGGGTTCCCCTTGTTTCCGAGTTCGTGTCCCTGGACGGATCGGCCCGTCTCGAGGCATCCGGAACGGGATCCCTGGAAAATCCTTGTTTCACGGCCCGTTTCCGGGCTCAGGGGCTTCGATACGGGGATATCGTCATCGGCGATGTGGACGGGGACGGCAGCGTCGCACCCTCCGGGGAGGTGGATCTTTCCCGTCTTCACGTCGAAAACGGCGAATCGAGGCTGGAAATCACCGGGACCGCCGCCCTTTTCGAGAAGGGGCTCAAGGATCTGGCCGAGGCGCCTCGTTTCCAGGTCCGCCTCCGGGGGGATCCCGTCTTTCTGGAGGATTTCCGCGGCACCCTGGGAGGAAAAGTTTTTTTCGAGGCGGACCTGGAAGGAACGCTGAAAAACCCCCGGGGGCAGGTCCGTCTCCAGGGCCGGGACCTCAATTTTCCAGACCAGGAGTTGGCGGCTCTCGACGGGAAAATCGTCCTCGAAGGCGGGAAAATCATCCTGGAATCTCTCGCCGTGTCCCCCCGGGAGGGCGAGTCGGTCGAGGCCGGCGGGTGGTTCGTCCCGGGGGGTCGCTACGGGGGAAACGTGTCCAGTTCAGGCGTTTCACTGGAAAGCATCGGCTGGATCGCGAAGCGTGTTCCTTTGAAAGGCAGGACGGCCTTTGATTTCACCGGGGAAGGGGACGTGAAAAACCCCGGGGCGGAAGGGACCATCGATTTTGAAGACGTCGCCCTTTACGGCCGGCCCCTGGGAAATTTTTCCTTTCATGGCGAGGCCCGGGACGGGACCGCCGCCCTGGCGGGAACGGGCGATTTTCCCCTGGAGGCCTGGTACCGCTGGGAAACGGGGGACTTTTCCGCCGCCCTCTCCCTGGCGAAAAAAGACCTGGCGCCTTTTTTCTCTCTCTTCGGGCTTGCCCGGTGGGGTGGGGAAGCCGCCGGAACGGTTCGGCTCGCCGGCAATGCCCGCCGCCCGGAAGAAATCGACGGGGAGATCGACCTGTCCGCCCTTCAGGTTTTCTATGACGGCACCCGGATTCTTTCGGCGGACGAAATCAGGGCGGAGATTCGAAAGGGCGTTCTGTCGCTGCTGCCCGGCCGCCCGGTGCGCCTCGTGGAGGAAGGGGCGTTGACCCTGGCGGGCCGGGGTGCCCTGGGCGGCGAACTGGACTTCCGAATAGACGGTTCCGTCCCGCTGGCGGCGGTCGGACCCTTCGCCGGCGACCTCGCCGATCTGGCGGGGCGGGTCACCGGTTACGCCCAGGTGGGGGGCACGTTCGCCCGTCCCGAAATTCAGGGCGAGATTTCCCTGGAAAACCTCGGTATGACCGTTTTACCCCTCATGGAGCGGGTCCGGGACGTCCGGGGGAAAATCGGCTTCACGACGACGGCGATAACCGTGGCGGATGTCCGGGGATTTCTCGAAGAGGGCCCCTTCTCCCTCGACGGCACCGTCGCTTTGGACCACCTGGTGCCCGGCGAAACGGATCTCCGGCTGAAGGGGGAACGATTGCCTTTTCTCGTCCCCAACACCCTCCAGGTCGTCATGAACGCCGACCTGGCCCTTCGAGGCACACCGGAAGCGGGCCGCCTCGAGGGGACGGTGACCTTCGTGGAGGGCCTTTATTACAGGAAGACGGGCCTTGATCTGCGGAGCTTCCTGGAACGGAAACGATCCGTATCGCCGTCCCGGGAGCCCGCCGCCCTGCCCTACCTGAAAAACCTGGCCCTGGATATCCTGTTCCGCCAGGAAAAGCCCTTCCTCGTGGACAACAACGTGGCCCGCCTGGTCGTCGTCCAGGACCTCCGGGCCGGGGGGACCTGGAATGACCCGCTTCTTTTCGGGCGGGTGACCGTGCAATCCGGCACGGTGACCTACCAGGACCGGACTTTCACCGTCGACCGCGGGATTCTCGACTTCACCAGCCCCGACCGTGTAGACCCCCGTCTGGATTTCCAGAGCCGTGTGCGGGTCCGGGACTGGGTCATCCTCCTCGACATCACCGGGACGCTGGACAGCCTGAAATTCATACTCTCCTCGACACCGTCGGAGGAAGACCAGGACATCCTCGCCCTTCTCCTTTTCGGGAAAACGACCCGGGAGCTCGCCGGCGGCACCGGGGGCGGGTCCGCCTCGCCGGAGCAGATGCTCGCCGAACTCGTCGCCTCCACCCTGTCGGGGCAGGTCCGGGAGCTGACCGGACTCGACGTTTTCGAAATCAAGGCAAAGGCCGGTGAAAACGGGGAAACCGGCTCGAACATACAGGTGACCCTGGGGAAGAAGATCACCCGCCGTTTCGGGGTGGAATACAACGTGGGATCGGAAGACGGCGAGGTCGTCCAGGAAGCGGTGGGGGAGTACAAGCTCCTTGAGGGTCTTCTCCTGAGAGGCTTTCAGAACAGCCGGGGCGCCTACGGCGGGGAGATCCAGCTTCGTTTCGAGTTCCGGTGAGCCAAGGGAGAGTGTTCGTTAAGAAGGATTCTGAAGAGTTTAATATTTACGGTTTTTTTGAGTCGACCATGGGTAAAGGCTTCTTAAAAAAAAGACAGGCGGGCCTCTTTGTTTTTTCGCTGGTGTTGATCATCCTCCTTCTTCCGGGCCTCGGGGAAGCGAAAGACCCGCAGGCGGGATCCGGGGCAGAGACCGCCGGGACGCCTGTCATTTCCGGAATCGTCCTGCAGGTGAATCCGCCGCACCCGGCGGCGGCGAAGGCCAGGCAGACGGCCCGGGGCCTCATCGATCTTTTTCTTTCCGCCGGCACCCCCCTGGCGCAGGATTCCCTGGAGGAAACCCTCCGGGCGCTGGAGGGAACGGGTCTTTTCGATGATGTCCGCGTGGAAAGCGAGCGGGATGGCGATGCGACGGCCGTCCTCTTCGTGATGACCGCCCTCCCGCAGATCCATAAAATTGAAATCGACGGGAATTATCCCCTTTTCGAAAGCGACGTCCGGGCCGTCATGACCCTCTCCGCCGGGAGCGCTTTCCGGGAAGACGACCTTGCCCGGGAAGCGGCCCGGATCGCCGATCTTTACCGGAATGAAGGGTTCAACGAAGTCCGGGTGAACCTGGAGACGGACCGGGAGGAAGACCCCCTGGCCGTGACCCTCCGGGTGCACATCGTGAAGGGGCCTTACGACACCCTGGAGACCCTCGTCCTCAGGGGCAACGACGGCTTCGACGAGGACCGGCTCAAATGGCGCATGAAGACCTGGCGGATGAGCCTCGTTCCCGGAATGGCCGGACGGTTTCTCCCGGCGGAACTGGACAAGGACCTGAAGTCCCTGACAGCCTTTTACCGCGGAGAAGGGTATGCCGACGCCAGGCTCGAGGCAACCGTTTCTCGAAAGGGCGGCCCCGGGGAGGTGACCGTGGAAATCGACGTCCGGGAGGGGGACCGTTACGAGGTGCTTTTCCAGGGAAACGCGTCCATCGCCGAGCGGGTTCTCCGGAAGGAGATCGCCATTTTCCGTGAGGGCAACGCCCACGACCTGGGAATCCTGCGGACCGTGGCGAATGTCCGGGACCGTTACCGGTCCCGGGGATTTCTTCAGGCCCGGGTCGACGTCGAATCGGAACGCGTTGAAGAACGAAAGAACGGGGCGGTCCGCCGGGTCACCTTCCGTATCGACGAAGGGTCCCGGTCAACCGTGGTGTCGGTGGACATCAAGGGCAACGAGGCCCTGTCCGCCGAAGCGCTCCGGGGTGAAATGCTGACCCGTCCCCCCGGTCTTCTGGGAGACGGTGCCTTCGTGCCCGAGGTTTTGCGTGAAGACCTGTCGGCCCTGCGGACCCTTTATGCCCGGGAGGGATTCCTCTCCGCCGGGATCCGTGACGAGGTCGTCTGGACGAAGGGCCGGCGGGAAGTCGCCGTCACAGTCACGATTCGGGAAGGCCCCCGGACCGTGGTGGCGGACGTGTCCTTCGAAGGCCTGGAACCGGACATGGAAGCCGAGGTCCGGGATCTTCTTTCCTTGGAAAGGGGGATGCCTTTCCGGGAGTCCATGGTCCGTGACGATGAAAAGGCCGTCGGCGGGGCGGTCTCCCGGAAGGGATATCCCCACGTCCGGGTCAGGGGCGAAGCGGCGTTCACGGAAGGAGGCCGGGAAGCCCGCCTGGTTTACCGGGTGGAGAAAGGGCCCCTGGTGACGCTGGATCAGGTTTTTCTTTCGGGGAATTTCAGGACCCGGGGACCTCTTTTCAGGAAGACCATGAACCTGGAACCGGGGACGGTCTTCACCCTGGAAAAGGTTCTCGACAGCCAGAGGGATCTCCGGAACCTGGGAATTTTCGACTCCGTCCGGTTCAAGACCTTCGGCCTGGCCGAAAAGAAGGAAAAGGCGGATCTCCTGGTCGAAGTGACGGAGAGAAGGCCCTACTACGTGGAATCGAGCCTGGGATACCAGTCCGACAAGGGGTTTTACGGAAAGCTCAAGGCCGGCGACCGGAACCTCTTCGGCCTGAACAAGAAGCTGTTCGTTTCCGGTGAGGTGAGCGACACGTCCAGCCGGGGGGAAGTGGGGCTCACGGAACCCCGTCTCTTCGGCAGTTCCATATCCGCCACGGCGGTTCTCTTCGGGGAGCGCAAGACCGAGTACAACCAGGATTTCGGGACGAAAAGCTACGGGGTTTCCACGGGATTGACCTGGCCCTGGTCACCGAGGTGGACGGCGGGGCTCGGGGCACGGCTGGAACGAAAGTCCCGGTTTTTCACCGGGGAAGCCGGTCTTTATGACGAATCCCCGGGAGAAGATCCCGAAGAGGCCCGGGACATCCTCACCGTGACGCCTTCCCTCAACTACGATTCCCGGGATTCCTTTCTCAGGCCCCGGAAGGGGGTGTTCTCGTCCGTCGCCATGGACGTGTCGAAAGGGATTACCAATTCCCTGGACAATTTCCTGAAATACCGGTTCGATGTCCGGTATTACGTCACCCCGTGGGAGCGGCTCACCTTCGCCTTCGCCGGCCGGGGGGGGTACCTGGAGCCCTTCGGGTCGGCCACCTCCGTTCCCGACGATCAGCTTTTCTATTCGGGCGGCGCCTTCACCGTCCGCGGGTACGACGAAAACAGGCTTTATTACGACAGCGCCGGGAACGGCCTGGGGGGACGGGTCTCCCTCATGGGAAGCGTCGAGGCCCGGATAGACCTGGGAAGAAATTTCGAGCTCGACCTTTTCTTCGACGGGGGGCACCTGGGGCAGTTGCGGGAAGAGACGGATCTCCCGTCGTTCCGGTCCTCCGCCGGGCTGGGGCTCCGGTACATCACCCCCGTGGGCCCCATAGGCATCCTCTACGGCTTCAAGTTGGACCCCCGGGACGGGGAAAGCATGGGAAGGTTTCACTTCGCCGTCGGTTACACCTTTTGAGCGGTCCGGCCGCCTGGAACGGTTTCCCGCAAAAAGGGTCCGAAACTCCGTTTGAATTTCAAATCCCGATGATGTAATGAGACCTGTAATTCATGCCGAACCACGCGCGGAGGGTGATGTAACCTTTGAAGAGAGAAGCCTTCGTGATTTCCGGATCGACCAGGGGGTACGCCGCCGTGATCGGCGCGGCTCTCCTGTGGGCCTCCTGCGGGACCGTGGGCAAGGCCCTCTTTCACGGGGGCATGTCCCCCTTCCAGCTCGTCCAGATCCGGGTGACCTTTTCGACGGTCTTCATGGCCCTCGCCTTCCTCCTGGTGGACCGGTCCCTTTTTCGCATCCGGCGGGGTGATCTCCTCTACTTTTTTCTCCTGGGCGGCGTTGTCCTCGTCCTCGTCCAGTTTTCCTATTTCATGGCCATCAGCAAGATTCAGGTGGCGGCGGCCATTCTTCTCGAATACCTGGCCCCGGTGCTCGTGGCCGTCTATTCCATGGCCTTCTGGCAGGAACGGGTCACGGTGCCGAAAGTGACGGCCCTGGTGCTGGCCATGGCGGGGTGCTATCTCGTGGTCGGGGCCTACAACCTCCAGATCCTGCAAATGAACCGGGAGGGGATTCTCTGGGGGCTTCTGGCGGCCCTGTCCTTCGGGTCCTACACCCTCCTGGGCGAGCGGGGGATGCACCGCTACCGGCCCTGGACGGTGGTGTTTTACGCCTTCCTCTTCGCCGGCCTGACCCTGAACGTCCTCCACGAACCGTTTCAGTATTTTCGGGCCGCCTACACGCCCCGGCAGTGGCTTGTCCTTTTGTACGTCGTCATGGCGGGGACCATCCTGCCCTTTGGCCTTTACTTTATGGGGGTAAATTACATCCGGTCCACCCGGACCATGATCACCGCCACCCTGGAGCCCATTTCGGCGGCCTTCATGGCTTTTTTCCTCCTGGGGGAAGTCCTGGAGCCCCTCCAGGCAATGGGGGGGATCCTTGTCGTCGCCGCCATCGTTCTTCTCCAACTCGGCCGCGAGAGGGACGAGCTGGCGCCGGACCGCGTCCGCCAGCATGGACCGGCTTCGCCGTGAGTCTTCTCCCCGGGGCGCCGCCCGGCGCCCCTGTCGTCCTGTTTCCCTTAAGTGCGCCTCATTGCAATATTATCCTTGACAGGCCCCCGGCCCTTTTCTATACTCCCCTCCCGGAAGGAAGGCTGTCCCTGTATTCCGATGGAACATCCTGATATCCGTTAATATTTTCGGTGTCAGGCCTTCCCGTGTGACGGGGGAACAAAGGGGGCGGCCGGGAAGAACAACGTGGCAGGGAGGAAAAGGGCAGACCTTTTCGGGCGATCAGGATTTCTACTTTTGTCAGGAAGGAGTTCGACGGGAAATGAAGATTTCAAAAGTTTTGCTCGTGCTGGGAGTGTGTCTTGCGGTTGTGGCGTCCTCCGCCTTCGCGGCGGACAAGAAGCCCGTGGTCATCGGTCTCCAGGGCCCGATCACGGGGCCTTGGGCCTACGAGGGGCAGATGGCGAAACAGTCCTGTGAAATTGCCGCCGCGCTGATCAATCAGAAGGGCGGAATCCTTGACGGGCGGATGGTGGAAATCCGGGTCGTCGACGATGCCGGGGAGCCGAAGACGGGCGCCCTGGCGGCCCAGAAGCTCGTCGGGCAGAAAGACGTGGTGGCCTCCGTTTCCACCTACGGTTCTTCGGTCTGCGAGACGGCGTCGACGATTTACGAAAAATTCAAAAAGGTGAACATCGGCTACGGCGTCACGGCGGTCCGTCTCACCCAGCGGGATTTCAAATATTTCTTCCGGACCTGCGGCCGGGACGATTCCCAGGGGAGGTTCTTCGCCGACACCGTCCCCGCCAAGTTCAACGCCAAGCGTATCGCCATCATGCACGACAACACCGCCTTCGGGAAAGGGCTTGCGGAAGACACGAAAAAAGCCCTCGATGCCATGGTTCAGGCCGGTAAGGTGGAAATCGTCTATTTCGACGCCATCACACCCGGTGAAAAAGATTTCCGGGTGTCCCTGACCCAGCTTCGGGAGACGAAGCCCGATGCGTGGTACTTCACGGGTTACTACGCCGAGGCGGCCCTCCTGGTCACCCAGGCCCGGGAAATCGGGATCACCTGCCCCTTCATCGGCGGGAACGCGGCGATCAACGACGAGTTTGTCAAGATCGCCGGCCTCGATCTCGCCAAGGGGTGCTACATGACCAACGAACCCCTGCCGGCGGACCTTCCCTATCCCCAGGCCAAGGAGTTCCTGAAGGCCTACAAGGACAAGTACGGTGAAATTCCCTCCAGCCCCTGGCCCATCTACGCCGCCGACGCGGTCAACATCATCGCCTACGCCGTGGACAAGACGAAATCCACGAATTCGGACGTCCTGGCGGATTACCTGAGAGACAAGGTGGACGGCGTTCCCGGCATAACGGGTCCCATCGGCTTCACCGCCCAGGGGGACAGGGAGGGGGTTCCTTTCTATCTTTATGTCGTCGATGACCAGGGTCACATTGTCGTGTCAAAGTAAAAGAGGGTGACGGGACCGCCCATGGGCGTCTTTCTTGAACAGCTGATCAACGGGCTCACCATCGGCTCTTTCTACGCCCTCATCGCCCTGGGCTACTCCATGGTGTACGGGGTTCTCAAGCTCATCAATTTCGCCCATGGAGACTTTTTCACGCTCGGTTCCTATATCGGCTACACCTTTCTGGTCTTCGCCGTGTCCCTCGTCACCGTTCATTTCGGTCTGTGGGGCGGCCTGGCCGTGGCCCTCGTGGTGGCCGCGGCCAGCGTCGCTCTCGTCGGGATCGTCGTGGAACGGGTGGCCTACCGGCCCATCTATCCGGCCGGGCGTCTCCCCGCCGTCGTGTCCGCCCTGGGGGCCTCCATCGTTCTCCAGAACGCCATCATGGTTATCTGGGGGCCCCGTTACCAGGCCTACCCGGCGGCCCTTATCCCCAATATCCATCTCCAGATCGGGAACATTCACATCACCCTTCTCCAGGTCCTTATCCTCGTCCTCTCTTTCCTTCTCATGGGGATCCTCTACACGGTGATCCAGCGGACAACCTTCGGCGCCGCCGTCCGGGCCACGGCCCTGGACCGGGACACGGCGTCCCTCATGGGCATCAACTTCAACCGCATCATATTCTTTATCTTCACGCTGGGGCCGGCCCTGGGCGCCATGGCGGGGGTCATGGTGGGGATGTACTACCGCCAGATCAGTTTCGTCATGGGCTGGAATTACGGTCTCAAAGCCTTCACCGCGACCATACTGGGGGGGATCGGGAACCTGCCGGGGGCCATGTTCGGCGGGCTCATTCTGGGCGTCCTCGAGATGTTCGGCGCCGCGTACATTTCCGCGGCCTGGAAGGACGTCTTCGTTTTTCTGATTCTGATCCTGGTCCTCATTTTCCGGCCCACGGGGCTTTTCGGGGAAAAGGTGGCGGAGAAGGTATAACCCATGGAAGCCGTTTCGTCTCGACGTTTCGATCGTTTTTTCGGTTCCCCGCTGAGCTTTCTTCTTCTCCTTCTCACGGTGTTTTTTATCTATCCCTTCGTGGTGAGCGACTATTACATCGACATCGCCTTTTACTTCGGCATCTACGCCCTTCTCGGGCTCAGCCTGAACATTGTTCTCGGGGAGGTGGGCCTGTTCGACCTGGGCCATGCCGGTTTCTACGCCATCGGCGCCTACACGACGGCCATCCTGAACACCCATTTCGGCATTCCCATCCTGGTTCTGCTTCCTGTGAGCGCCCTGGCGGCGGGGCTTTTCGCCTACCTGGTCTGTTCGCCCATCATCCACCTCCGGGGGGACTACCTGTGCATCGTTACCATCGGGATGGGGGAGATCGTCCGGCTCGCCCTCATCAACAACCCCTTCGACCTCACTGGCGGCCCTAACGGCGTCTTCGGCATCGATTTTCCCAGCCTGGGCGGCCCTTTCGTCATCGACTCCTCCATCGAGTATTATTTTCTCATCTGGGTCATCGTGGCCCTGACCATCGCCGGGCTCCTGCGCATCCAGGACTCCCGGATCGGCAGGGCCTGGAACTGCATCCGGGAGGACGAGGTCGCCGCGGGGTCGAGCGGAATCGATGTCCGCTACTACAAGCTTCTGGCCTTCGTTCTCGGGGCGGCCCTGGCCGGGGTTGCGGGGAACGTATACGCGAGCAAGCTCATGTGCGTGTCCCCGGAGAGCTTCACCTTCTGGGAGTCCTGCCTGTTCTTCTGCATCGTCCTCATCGGGGGCATGGGATCCATTCCCGGTGTCCTCATCGGCGCGGCGGTGATCAGCCTCTTCCCCGAGATCCTTCGCCCGTTCGCCATGTACCGGATGATGTTTTTCGGCGTCGTCATGATCCTCATGATGATGTTCCGGCCCGGCGGCGTGTGGCCCCGGAAGAGGCGGGAGGCGGCCCATGAATGACCGGGCCTCGGGCGGCGGCGACGCCGTTGTCCTCGAAACCCGTCAACTCACCAAGGTTTTCGGGGGACTGACGGCGGTCAACGGGGTGGACCTCGTGGTTCGACACGGGGAAATCCTGAGTCTCATCGGTCCCAACGGCGCGGGAAAGACAACGGTGTTCAATGTCGTGACGGGCATCTACAGGCCTGAAGGGGGTGAGGTTTTTTTCCGCGGGGAGAAGATCACCGGACAAAAGCCCCATCGGATCGTCGAGAGGGGCATGGCTCGGACGTTTCAGAACATACGGCTCTTTCCGAACATGACGTGCCTGGAAAACGCCGCCGCGGGGCAGCACAGCCGGGGGAAGGCCGGCGTTCTGTCCACCCTTTTCAGGACCCGGGCACAGAAAGAAGAAGAAGCACGCTTTTTCGAAAGGGCCGGGTGGTGTATCGATCGGGCCGGCTTGAGCCGGGTACGGAATGAACTGGCCAGGAATATCCCCTACGGCCGGCAGCGGATGCTCGAGATCGCCCGGGCCCTGGCTACCGAGCCGGTTCTTCTCGTCCTCGACGAGCCGAGCAGCGGCTTGAATCCCAGGGAAACGGAAGAACTCATGGAATTTCTGAAAGATCTGATCCGGGAAGACGCGCTCACCATCCTCCTCATAGAACACGACATGAACGTGGTTATGGGGATTTCCCACCGGGTGGCGGTCATGGATGGCGGTCGCAAGATCGCCGAAGGTAAACCGGAAGAGATCTACCATGACCCCCGGGTCATAGAGGCCTATCTCGGGAAGGAGGAAGCCTGAATCATGGCGCCCATCCTCGTGATAGAAGACCTGTCCGTCCGGTATGGGGCCGTGGAAGCCCTCAAGGGCGTGACCCTGTATCTCGATGAGGGGGAAATCGCCACCGTCCTCGGGGCCAATGGCGCGGGGAAGACGACCCTTCTCAATGCCCTGTGCGGTCTTGTTCCCGTTTCGGAAGGACGCATCCTTTACAGGGGGGAAATCCTGAACGGTGAACGGGCGCACCGGATCGTCGAGAAGGGTATTTCTCAATCCCCCGAGGGAAGAAAGGTGTTTTCCACCCTCACGGTGGAGGAAAATTTAAACCTGGGCGCCTTCGTCTACCGGAAAAAGAGAAAGGACGTGGAAGAGGGCAAGGAACGGGTATTCTCTCTTTTCCCCTTACTCCGGGAGAGAAGAAAGCAGCTTTCGGGAACCCTTTCCGGGGGGGAACAGCAGATGCTCGCCATCGGGAGAGCTCTCATGAGTCATCCCAGGGTGCTTCTTCTCGACGAGCCGTCGCTCGGCCTGGCCCCGATCCTGGTCGGTCAGATTTTTCAGATCATCGATGAAATCAACCGGCAGGGGACGACCATACTCCTGGTGGAACAGAACGCCCACAAGGCCCTGGGGATCGCCCACAAGGGGTACGTCCTCGAGAGCGGCAACATGGCCATGTCCGGTTCAGCGGCCGAACTTCGCTCGAATCCCAGGATTCAGGAAGCCTACCTGGGGGGGGCGGCTCTACGCAAAAAGAGCGGTTAACCTTGACGACTTCGTAAAAAGTCCATATGCTGCGTTGCCCTTCATCCCTCGTCATTGCGACGTACCAATAAGTACGTCTCATTCCTCAGGACTTGGGCGCCTTGCCTCTGGATCTTTTTACAAAGCCGTCTGTAACGGAACATTTTTCGAGTTTTTACGAGTTCATCAACCTTATTTTTTTCGCGTTCATCCCGTGTTTCCTTCCCGGTCCGGCCGCCCGGCAGGGTACCCGCACAGAGGGACGGCGAGGACCCGGGCCCCACGGGTATTGATGACGACGCCGTCCCGCCGAAGAGAACGTCCGATGCCCATCTCGGTGATACGAAACCTGCTTTCAGTCCTTATTTGGATCAGCCTCGCCGGTTTGGCGCCTGCGGCGACCTTCCAGGTCCTGGAAGCGCCGGATGTGACCGTGCTTTACGATTCATCGGCAGCCTCGGGCGCCCCGGAGATTCCAGGTCTTTACCGGGAAGTCCGTGGTGAGTTGGAGCAGACCCTGGGGTTCCACCTTTCCTACCGTCCCGCGGTCCTTTTGACGGAAGGCGGCGACCGGGATCGTTCTCCCGGGGAGGCGTTTCACTTCGTCGCTTACGCCCGTCCGGCGGAAGGCCTTGTGGTCCTTCTTCTTCACCGCATGAGAGCGGCGTCGATGCCTCTTTCTCCCGTTCTGAAACATGAACTCTGTCACCTGATTCTTCATGACGCCATCGAACACGGCAACCTTCCCCGCTGGCTCGACGAGGGCGTCGCTCAATGGGTGAGCGGGGGAATCTCGGAAATGGCGGCCCCCCGTCGCCCCTATTTTCTGCCCGGGGCGGTGCTGACGGGCCGGGATGTTCCCCTGGATCGCCTCGACCCTTTCTTTCGCGGGCAGGAGCGGGATATACGCTATGCCTATGAAAAAAGCCGGAGCGTGGTCGAATTCCTGGTCAAGGAGAATGGATCGGAGAACCTGTCATCGCTGTTGAGAGAGATGGCCCGGGGAGAAACGGTGTCCGAAGCCTTCAGGTCTGTTTACGGGATGTCCCTGGAGGATTTCGAGAATCTGTGGCGCCGGCACATGAAAGGGTTCACGGGCTGGCTTTTTTATCTGTCCCGGTACCTGTATGAATTTCTCTTTTTCCTGGGCGCCGTGGCGGCATTTGTCGGGTTTCTCCGTTACCGGCGGAAAATAAAGGCATGGCGGGAACGGGAAGACCTTGAAGAGGGAGAGGACAACGGGACGTTCGGGTAAACAGCCCCTTTTCGCCATGACCTGCCATGCCATCGCCTCCGTTTCTTTATCCTGAGCCGTCGGTTTGGGAACCGTCGGCCCGGGATGTCCATCTGATCCCTTAAAAACGCCGTTTTGGGGCCGAAAAGGGCCTTCTAAGGCTTAAAAACGGGCTTATAAAAAGCTATTATCAAGTTATTTTAATATGTTGACTTGGTCCGACCCCGCGAAAATCAGCTTGACATAAGGAAGGGTGGAGGATAGAGTTCTCAAGCAGTATAGCGGCAACAGGGTCGATAGGGGGAAATGAGGGTGTCGTTCCGGTCGTTCATTCCTTTCGGGTTTTCTTTTTCACGCTTCCACGTCCTCCACCGCAGAGAAAGGGACGTTTTACGTTACGGCAGGTTTCTTGTCGAAGAGGGCCTTCTTTCCCAGGAAAGCCTGGAAGAGATCACAAACAGCGATCTTGCCTTTCCTCCCGAAAAGGCGCCGGCCGTCGTTTTCTCCCGGGAGATCCTGTCCCGGGGGCTTGCGGCGGAAAGCGAACTTCTTTCCGCGCTGAACCGGTATTACGGCACCCAGGTGGAGACCCTGGATGAAGAGGCCTCCAGGCAGATTCTCACCAGGTCCGGTTCCCGGTTCGGCGGTCTTGGTTCCCTCCGCCTTCCCATCAAGTTCCAACTGACCCTTGCCGTTGTTTTCATCATCGGCGTCACCCTTCTCGTGGTCAGCCTGTTCGTCCTGCAAAGGCAGCAGGAGAGCCTCTACCAGGAAACGGTCAAGACGGGAAAAGTCAGTCTCGCCTATTTCACCAGCAACGCCAAGATCCCACTTCTCGACGATAACATTCTCGAGCTGAACGCCATCGTCAAGGAAGCCGCTTCCGTGGAAGGACTCGTCTACGCTTTTATCGTGGGCAGCGACGGCAGGATCAAGGGCCATTCAGACGTTCAAAAGATCGGGAAGGACTTTGAGCCCTTTCCCGAATCGGAGGGAAAAGCGGCCCGGGAGGGGGAGTTTACCTATTTCACCTATCGCAACGACGCCGGCATCCCCATACTGAACCTTTCCAGGGAGATCGCCTTCGGGGAAAAGAAGTTGGGTCAGGCCCACGTGGGCATTTCCATCGACTTTATCCGGGAACAGATCGGGAAGGAGCGGACCTTTATTTTTCTCCTCGGTCTTGTCATTACCGTGGCCGGGATTCTTTTCGCCATTCTGTTCGGGATAACCTTTTCCCGGCCCATTGAAAAACTCGTCTCGGCGACCCGGCAGATCGCCCGGGGCAATTTCGGTTTCCAGGTTCCCATGAAGAGGAAGGACGAGCTGGGCACCCTGGCGGAATCCTTCAATTACATGTCCGACGAGCTGAAGATGAAATCCCTTCTCCAGGAGACTTTCGGCCGATACGTGAGCCCGGGGATTCTGAAGCTCATTCTCGAAGACCCGGAACGGCAGTGGCTCAAGGGGATGCGGAGCGAGGCCACCATTCTCTTCACCGATATTCGCGGGTTCACGGCCTATTCCGAATCGACGGAGCCGGAGCGGATCGTGGAAGACCTCAACGAATATTTTTCCATCGCCACCCGCTGTATCCTGGAATACGGCGGGTACGTGGACAAGTTCATCGGTGACGCCGTTCTCGGCGTCTTCGGCGTTCCCGCGACAATCACCGACCACGGGGAGCGGGCCGTCCGGGCCTGCCTGGAGATGCAGCAGCGGTTCCGCGAGGCATCGGAAAACCGGGAGCTTTTAGGCAGGGTGGGCATCGGTGTCAATTCGGGCGTCGTGGTGGCGGGGAACCTGGGATCACAGGTGAAAATGGAATACTCCATCATCGGTGACAGCGTCAACCTCGCGTCGAGGCTCAATCACCTGGCCGGTCCCGGCGACATCATCATCAGCCGGACCGTCTACGACCAGGTCCGGGATATCGTTTCAGCGGAAGTTCTGCCGCCCCAGAAGGTCAAGGGAAAATCAAAGGAAATCGAGGTTTACCGGGTGATGGAAATGAGAGAGAGGGGAGAGGAAGAGAAGACATGAGAAACGACAACGGTAGGAAGAGAAGATCCCGGTGCATCTGGATTATCCTCCTGTCTCTTCTGCTTCTGGGGGGCTGTGCCGGCGTGCCCACGAAAGCCAGGACGTATCCCGGTTTCGTCGCCGTCGTCCCCGGAGACGGGGAGACCCTTTCCGGCCTGGCGAAAAAATACCTGAACGATCCCTCGAAGGGATGGGTCATCGGGGATTTCAACGGCATCGACACGGTTAAACCGGGAGACCGCGTCATTGTACCCCTTCAGCCCCCGCCACCGGGCGGTGTCACCACCCGGGGTTACCAGACCGTCCCGGTCCTCTGCTATCACAACTTCTCTCTTACCGAATCGGGCAAGATGATTGTCAAAAAGAGTGACTTCGAGGCCCAGATGAAATTTCTCAAGGACAAGGGGTATCATGTCATCTCCCTGAATCAGCTGATTGATTTCATACGGTACAAGGCGCCCATCCCCAGCAAATCGGTGGTCATCACCATCGATGACGGCTGGCGTTCCACCTACGATATCGCCTTTCCCGTACTGAAGGCCTACGGGTATCCGGCAACGCTCTTCATATGTACCGACATGATCAACAACCCCAAGAAAATCACCCTCAACTGGGATGAGGTCGGGGAACTGAAGAAAGGCGGATTGGACATTCAGTTTCACACGGCGACCCACTGCAATCTGGCCAAGTCGGTGGACGGCGAAACCGCCTCCGCGTATTTCAACCGGCTCCGCCAGGAACTCACCTGTTCCAGGTCCTATGAACAGTTCGGTTTGAAAAAGGAGATACGGTACCTCGCCTACCCATACGGAGACACGGGACCCCTGGTCATCGCCTTCCTGGAAAAGATGGGATTCGACGGGGCGTTCACCGTCAAGCGGGGGAGCAATCCTTTTTTCGTGGACCCCTACCGGATCAACCGGTCCACGATTTACGGAGACTATGACTTGAAAAAATTCGAGAAGAACCTGGCCACTTTCAGCTCCAAGGCCATGAGGTGAAAATGATGAAAAAACGGGCCCCGTTAATCGGATTCGGAATCCTCATTCTTTTTCTTTGCGGCTGTGCGGGAATGCAGACGAAAAAGGCGGACGAAGACGTCTTTCTTCCTTTTCCTGACGCCGTCGCGGCGAAGGCGGCGCAACTCGAGAAAAAAGGTCAGCTTCGGGAGGCGCTTCAACGATGGGAGATGGTCTCGGCCTTTCGACCGGAGGACCGGGCTTCGGCGAAAAAAATACAGGAACTGAAACGGGAGATCGCCAGGAGAGCGAAAAATCACTTCAACAGGGGCGAGTCTTTTTATAAAAAAGGGGCCACGGATCGGGCCCGGAAGGAATTTCTTCTCGTCCTGGCCTATGACCCCGCCCATGAAGAGGCCTTGCGCTATCTCCGGGACAGGCTCCGGGACAGGGTGTATACCCTTTACACGACAAAGCCCGGTGACACCCTGGAAGGCATTGCCGAAAAAACTTACCGGGATCGGGAAAGCGTGTCCATCATCGCCTATTTCAACGACATGGGGAAGGACAAGACGCTGAAGCCGGGAACGGTCCTGAAATTGCCCATCCGCGAGCTCTCCCCGGTGGCGTCGGAGGAAAAAGAGCCTGAAGCGGAAAAAAAGGAGCTGATTTCCGGGGAGGAGCGGCCCGAGGAAGCCGCCGCCGCTGAACTCTACGAGGAACCGGAAGCGGAGCCGGAACAGCTCACCCGGGATGACGCCCATGACGATCTCATGTACATGGCTTCCTGTCTTTATGAGGATGGAAAATACGGTGAGGCGAGGACCTGCGCGAAAAAGGTCTTGGCAGAGGATATCGGAAACCGCGACGCCAACGAATTCATGTCAAAAATGTTGGAGGAGGCGAACAGGCATTATCGAAACGGCATCAAATTTTTCATCAACGAAAAGATGGATGAGGCCATTGAAGAATGGCAGCTCACCCTGGCCCTCAATCCCGACCATCCCGACGCCCGGAGAGACATTGAAAAAGCCCGGGACCTCCTGAAGAAACTGGGGGAAATCAAGTAGATTTCAGAATCTCGTTTCTTTCTTTTCAAACCCTGGAACACCATTAATTAAGCCGTGAAGACCGAGTCGGGCTTCTTCATGCCGTCTCGTTTCCCGGGCGGTCGCGGAAGGCCTGATTTGTCCCGCCCTGTTAAATTCCTTGAAGGGAAAACAATGTAATTTCCCCGGCACGGTCACCGCACCGGAAGCGGGGAGACAGGGTGATGTTCGACCGGTTTGCCCCTTCACTCGAACCGCACCGGTTTACGCTGAACGGCGAGTGTGATATGACTATTGGCGGAGGCCCGCATGCACAGTAAATAAGGACGCTCCATTCCACAATACCCCTGGAAAACAAGGAAAAGATGGGAATGAGGCTCGCCTTTCCTTGTAGAGGCAAAGCGGCCCGATGAATCTCCCTCCCGGTCCGCCTGATATCCTCCGGCTGAAAAGGCCTGCTCGAAAGCCTCCCGTTGAGAGGCTTTTCACCGGGCCGGAAGACCTTTTGCCCGGTCCGGGTGCGGGCGGTGAACAAGATTCCCGAAAAGGAGAACAGTCACGATGATGAGACCGGATCTTAAAAATGCTCTACCGATTCCAGCCTTCGTCTTGCTGATGATTTCAGCGGCCCCCGTGTACGCCGGCGGTTCCGGCAGTGTGGGAGGCCCGACCGGCGCGGACGTGCATGGGGCAACCGTGCTTCTGGTGACTTTCGTCCTTCTGGCCCTGACCGTGTCGTTCCTCTGTTCCCTGACAGAGGCGGTCCTGTTGAGTCTCACGCCTTCGTACATCGAGAGCCTGGGGGTAAAACAGCCCCGACGGGCGGCAATTTTGAGGAGGCTTCGGATTGAAAACGTGGACCGGTCCCTCGCGGCGATTCTAACCTTGAACACCATAGCCCACACCGTCGGGGCCATCGTGGCCGGGGCGGAGGCGGCTGTCGTGTTCGGAAGTGACTGGATCGGCGCCTTTTCGGCGGTCATGACGCTCATGATCCTGTTCCTGTCCGAGATCATCCCCAAAACCATAGGGGCCGTCTACTGGCCTAAATTTGTGGGGGCCACGGCTTTTTTCGTGAAAGGGCTCATCGTCGTCCTTTATCCCCTTGTGTGGGTTTCCGAGGGGTTGACAAGGATCATCGCAAAAGGAAAAAAGGCCCATGTGTTCAGCCGCGAGGAATTTATTGCCATGGCGGCCGTCGGCGAGCAGGGCGGTTACCTGAAGAAAGAGGAGTCTCGCATCATCCGCAGCCTCTTTCGATTCGGTTCGATCCGGATTACGAATATCATGACACCGCGCACCGTCATACTGGCTTTTCCCCAGGACATGACGGTAGATGACGTCTTGAGCGGTAACACGAAGATACCGTTCTCGCGCCTTCCCGTTTACGGGACGGACATTGACGACATCACCGGGTTCGTCCTCAAGGATGAGATCCTGAGCTGCAAGGCCCAGGGCCGGGCCGCTGTCAAGCTTGAAACACTGAAGCGTCACATCGGCGCCGTTCCGGAGTCCATGTCCCTGTCGATGCTCCTGGAGTTTCTTCTCGAGGAACGCCGGCACATCGTCATCGTCGTCGACGAGTACGGGGGAACGTGCGGGCTGGTGACCCTGGAGGATGTCATGGAGACACTGCTGGGCATCGAGATAACCGACGAGATGGACAGCGTGGAAGACATGCAGGCCCTGGCGAGACAGCAGTGGTTGAAAAGGGCTAAAGCCCTCGGCCTGGAACCGTGAATGGACCGGGCCGACTGCCGCCGCTTCTTTGTCAAGGGGGTAAAGGCTGCCTTGACGCCGGAAAGCGCCTGAGGGCCCACGGAAAAGAAGGCTGGACGGTTCTGTGGCATGGGGTTTTGAAAACGGCCCATGAGGAGCGTTCTTTTTCGCATTACAAAGCGGTTACCTGAAAAAAGGGAGAACTGTAAAGGAAACGAAAGGAGACGGAATTGTGGATGTCAGCGTGATAATTCCCAAGTTGCAGGAATGGTTCATGTTCTACGGTCTTAAAATCGTGGCGGCGATCGCCGTGTTCGTCATCGGCCGCTGGGTGGCGAAAGCCCTTAAGAAGGTCGTCGTCAAGGTCATGGAAAAGGGGAAAGTGGACGAGACGCTCGTTCCTTTCATCGCGAACCTGACGTATGCCCTTGTGCTCACCGTCGTTATCATCGCAACGATTAACCAGCTCGGGGTTCAGACGACGTCCCTCATCGCGATCATCGGCGCCGCGGGACTCGCCGTAGGCCTGGCCCTCCAGGGGTCCCTGGCGAATTTTGCCGCCGGGATTCTCCTGCTCATCTTCCGCCCCTTCAAGGTAAATGACTACATCGAAGGGGGCGGAACGGCCGGCACGGTCGAAGAGATCGGCATATTCACGACCCATCTCAAAAGCCCCGACAACCGCGCCATCATTGTGCCGAACGCCAAGATGACGGCCGACAACATTGTCAATTATTCCGCAAAAAAGATAAGGCGAATGGACCTCACGTTCGGGGTGAGCTACGATGATGACCTTCAGAAGGTGAGGGCGGTGCTTTACGATGTCCTGAAAGCGGAAAGGCGGATCCTCGCGGACCCGCCGCCGACGGTCGCCGTCCTGGAACTGGCCGGCAGCAGCGTCAATTTCGCCGTACGCCCGTGGGTGCCGACAGGGGATTACTGGAACGTCTTCTTCGACCTGAACGAGACCGTGAAAAAGCGCTTCGACGCCGAGGGCATCCGCATCCCCTTCCCGCAGCAGGACGTTCACCTTCATCAGTAAAAGGGCGAATCGTCAGGCTGAGGTCCGAAAGGGGGGCTGTTTCGCCCGAAACCGGCCTTTTTTAAGAGTATTCAATCATCCTACGGATGATTATCCGCCGGGGAACAGTCAGGTGTTGACGCCCTCGGCGACGAGCTTGTCGTCCTGGTTGCGCACCTTCCACCGGTAGGTGACGGCTCCCCCTTTTTTTCCCTCTTTCTTGGCAAGCACTTCCACCTCCGCGGAAAGGCGGTCGCCGGGAAAGGCGGGCGTTCTAAAGGATATGTCCGTCGACTTCACCCAGATCGCGTGGGCCAGGAAACCCTGTTTCGCCATGAGCCCGATCATGCTCGCGATGATGTACGCCCCTGGCGTCACCCTGTCCTTGAAGCCGATGGATCTCGCGAAGTCGGCGTTTAAAAAACCGGGCAGATCCATTCCCGACATCTGGGAAACAAGATCGATTTCCGTCCCCGTGATGGGTTTGGTGACGGGCGAACGGTACACCTTGCCGATCTCAATCTCTTCGAAATACATGGGTCCTCCTTTCTAAACAATGCGGCCATGGATCAGGTGAATAACGTGGCTGCCTGCGGCATAAGCGATTGCCCATGCCGTGCCGATACCCAGTATGACATATAGATACTTTTCTTTTAACTGGCCGAGCAGAAAGATCAAGCCGAATGGGGCAACGGGGATGAGAAACCGGGGCAGGGTGAGCATCCACCAGTTGTGGCTGCTTCCTTTCAGGAATAAAGTGAAAATGAAGTAGGGAATGATGAGAATGGAAAAAAGCCGGTACTTTTCGGTATTGAAAACATGGTACACGGCAAGGGCGAACAGGACCGAATAGAAGCCGAAAGTGACCAATGTGTATATTTTCCTTACCGGGAGAAAACCCTGGTCCTTGATTCCCTCGATGATTCCCGACAAGGGGTAAGAGAAAACAGACCCCCCCCAACCCCCTGATTTTCCATAGTGAGCAAAAAACATGAATTTTTGAAAGAGCAGGAAAAGATAACCGTGAAAGACAAAAAATGGCACCATGGCCACGACGGCATACTTTAAAACGAAAAACCTCTTTTCAATCAGAACGTCTGTCAATAAAAACGAGAACAGGAAAATAACGCCCAGCGGCCTGGCGAGAAGCAGCATGCCGAGAGAAAGATACGTCCCCCAGTAGTGTTCTTTTAAATGATAATAGACGGCGAGGAGAAGAAGAAGAACAAAAACGGACTCGGAAAGGGGATACACGGAAACCTGTGCCCACTTGGCAGGTATCACGGCAAAGATCAGGGAAACCAGGAAAGCTCTTTTCGTGAATTCTCTCGCTATCAGGTAGAGAACGACGGAGCACAGGGCGCTGATTGATATGGCGGTGAAGAAACCGGCATAAACAAGGTTGCCCGCAAATAAAGGTGAGGTAACCCATACAAGGAACGGGAAAAGGGGGTAGTGCCTGACGTTCACTTCCATCCCTTCCATGCCGTATGGCAGAGGATAGCTCCCGGCGATCTTCAGGTAACTTTTAACATCGGCGAATTTTACCAGTTCACTCAGGGAACAGTCCGCCGTCAGGAACAAGGCCCCGAGTATCATCGTCTTCAGGGCGACGGCCAGGAAAAAGAGGAGAAACTCTTTTTTCAAGGTCATTTCCCCGTCACAAAGCCCTTGCGTCATGCTGTCGTCTCACCGGACGCTCAATCTCCGATCTTTTCCTGTATCAGTTTCCCGCGTTCGCCGGTTCTCGGTAAAAACGATAAGAGAAAACAGGGAACCTGTCAACAAGTGCGAGCGGCGGAAACGTTCCCCATGGCGCAGGTCGAATCTCATCAATCCATGACAATGGGACGCCGCGCCCTTCGCCTATCGGATCCGGTTCTGTGAACCCAAAGAGAGACTTTTGATTTTTTTCAGCGGTTCATGGGTTCCCCCACCGGGCCGCGTATATCCTCAACGGGATGACCAGCGCGAAAAAAGGGAGAATGTAAAGAGCCGCCACCGTGGGCTCCAGGGGGCCGAAGAAACGGGCGGCGAAGACGATGATGAGGACATTGTTCATGTTGCCCAGGGTGATCGCTCCCGCCAGGCGGTCTTCCAGGGGCTTTTTAAACATGCAGAGGAGACCGGCGCCGCAGTAAACCGCCGAAAGGAGGATGGCGATGAGCCCGGCGGTGACGATCGTCGCCGGTTCCCGGTGAAAAAAACCGGCATACTGGGAAAAGATCCCCAGGTTGATGACGGCGAAGAGACCAAGAGAGATGGGGTACCGTGCTTTCAGAATGCCTGCCTGGATGCGGGGCGACCCTTTCCGAAGAGTTTCCGCGGCCAGAAAGGGCAGAAAAACGACGAAAGCGAGCATTCTGATCATGGCGGAAAGGGGGATATCCACGTCCCGGTGAAGGAGTATGTCGATGAGCAGGGGGAGGGTGAACGGGACAAGGAGGGACGTGACGACCACCACGACCATCACAAGGGCCCCGTTGGCCCCGACGAGGTTGGCGATGAAGGGGGCCACGACGCCCGTGGAAACGCCCGACAGGAGAAGGGCGGCGACGGCGTAGGAAGGGGCCGCGACCCTGAATACGGCGTAAACGACGAGGGGCAGGAGGACGAGTTTCAGAAAGCTCAGGCAGACGATTTTGGGCAGGGTGTTTTTCAGGGCGGCCCACAGGGTTTCCATCTCAATGGAAAGAAAACTGAGAAAAAGAAGGATCATCAGGCAGTAAAAAGGGAATTCCCGGAAAAAAAGCCCGAAACGGGGAAAGAAAATCCCCGCCGCCATGGAAAGGAGAACGACAAGGAGGAGGGTGAGGTCGCGGCGGCTTATCATGGCCCGGTGAAAAGGAAGAGCTTGATGAAAGAAACGATGAGGGCTCGAAACAGGTGAATGACGGGATCGAGCACGTGAAGGTAGAGAAGGGCGATGATGATCAGAAGTCCGTATGGTTCGAGCCGTGACAGAATCGACTGGATGCGGGCCGGAAGAAATCCCATGAGGATCTTCGAGCCGTCGAGGGGCGGGATGGGGATCAGGTTGAAAGCCGCCAGGATGATGTTGATCTGGGCCATGTAATACAACATCAGGGCCGTTGCTCCCCGGGGATCCAGGGACAGCGCCTGGAGGAGGAAAAGAGCGGCAAAAGCGAGGAAAAGGTTGACCGCCACACCCGCCGACGAAACGAGGAGGAGTCCTCTTCGCTGGTCACGGAGGTTTGAGAAATCGACGGGAACGGGACGGGCCCACCCGAACCCGAAAATAAAGAGCATGAGGGTTCCCACGGGATCGAGGTGCTTCAGGGGGTTGAGGGTCAGCCGCCCCGCCCGTTTCGCTGTCCGGTCCCCCATTTTCAAGGCGACCCATCCATGCGCTATTTCGTGAAGAATGACCGAATACAAAAGGGGCAGGGCGATGAGAAAAAAAGTGCCCGGGCTCTGAATCAGCAAGTTAATCAGCCCCATAATTTTCCATCGCCCCTTACGTCCTGTCCACGGCGCGCCGCCACACCGCCGTTCACTTGTCCACATTCTCCTCGAGGATGGGGTCCTCGAACATGATGTGCCCGTAAAGGGGGCCCCAGGCGCCGCCGGAGCGGCGGTCCCTGGCCACGTGGATCGTGTAGATTTTCGTCTCGTTCCCCCGCTTTCCGGCCACCTGGGCCGTGACGTACGCCGTGACCCGGTAGCGCAGGGCGGAGCGGGTTGTGTCGGTCCACTCGATGACCCGTTCCTCGTTCCAGTCGGGAGAGACAAGGGTGGTCCTCAAGGCCCGGACTCCCGGTTTCTTCATCCCCAGGATCTCTTTCGCCTTGTTTTTGATCTCACCGGCGTCTTTTCCGGTGAATTTGTCGGGGACCATCCGCGTTTCCGAAAGTCTCGCCTGGCGAATTTTACCGTCCAGCTCGATGATGCGCCCATACTGCCCTTCCGCCTTGACGATCCGTTCGTCGTCACTGCCAAGGATCCTGGAGGCCCTGTCGAGAAGCTGCTTCGATTTCGCGACAGCCTCCTTGCTCATGGGAAGGGGCAGCGTTCCCGTACCGATCTTCGCCGCCTCCTCTTCGCTCCGCTTGTGGAGATAGTCAATCTGTGTCCCGGCATCCCTGAGATACATTTCCCCGCCGTCCTGTACCGACTCGGTGAAGGACGCGACCTGGTAGTCGAGCTGACGGACGATTTCTTTCAGTTCGTCCGTGGCTTCTTCCCCGGGTCCTTCGGCCCGGTAGGCCTCCATCTGGGCCCGGACTTCGGTGTAGAGGGCGGTCCGGCGGCCCATCTCCTCCTCGTCCTCGGTAAAACTGCCTATGAAATACTTTTTCGGGTCGTGATCCGGTCGACCCACCCCTCTCTCGTAGGGTTTCAGGCGCTCCACCCACAGGGCCGAGCGTTTCGCCGCCTCCTCGACCCTCTTCGCTTCTTCGGCTTTGGCGGCGCTTTCCCGGGCTTCGGCCTCCGACAGCAACTCTTGGAAAGTCTCGAGATTTTCCCTGGCGAAGACCACGTCCTCGTGATCGGCCGGGTATTTGCCTTCGTATTTTTCCTCGATTTCCCGCATCTGATCCTCGGCCCTTTCGAGAAACTGCCTCGCCGTGGAGACCCGGCCTTTTTCGAGCCATTGCTTTCCCTGTTCGAGGTTTTTGTCGATGTTTTTCAGCCTGTACTGAACCTGCGAGGGAATGGCAGAAGCGGCCGGGGAACCGCCGGCGGCCTTGGACGGGGCGGCCGAGACGGGCGCTGACGCTGCGCCTGTACCGAGCTTCCTGTCGATGTTCTTTCGCAGTCTCTTCGCCTTTCCGTCAAGAGACCGGGCCTTGTTCATCTCTTTGGAATCGCCGCCGGTCAGGGCCTGGGTAATCAAGTCCTCCGCCTGGCGGAGGATGCCGTCCGCCTCTGCCGCTTTTCCGTTGAAATAGAGTTTTTCGGCATCCCGGATGAGGGTTCCCGCTTTGTCCATGTCCGCCATGCCGTTTCCGGCGGCCACGGCAACAAATGCCAGGATGATCAGGACAAGGCCATATGGTGAGAAGCGCTTCATGGATATACCTCCTTTTCGGCAGAAAACGGGTTGTTCCTGATTCCCGCCGTGTTGCAGCGTCTGCTGTCGACGCTTTCTGAATAGCCTACCCTTTTTTTAAAACGACGTCCACCACGGACATGCAGGTCTGTCCGTACCGGCGCCGGTTTCCGTGGCCGTTCTTCCCGTGGGCGATGAAAAGGGGAGTTTGAAAATAAAATTAAAAACGATTCGGCCGGTTTTGTTGATGATATGAAAAACGGATGCCCCTGGATCTTCAGGAATAAAAGGAACTTAAAGATATGTCCCGACGGAGGAATACTGGAAACGGCCTGCCGCCGGGGATTTTTTTCACCCGGTCGTCTCACTTGAATTATTGAAAAAAAAGAGGTAGCAGGGGATTAAGTCGTTCATTCGATCCCGACACCGCCGTGGAAAGGGTGAGGCGGCGGGCGAACAGGCGAGGTGAAGGTTATGGTTCCATCTTTTCTGGTGACCGGCGGCGCCGGATTCATCGGTTCGAATATAGCTGAAACCCTGGTGAGCAAGGGCATACCGGTCCGCATTCTCGACAATTTCAGTTCCGGAAAGCCGGAAAATCTCGATTTGGGATATCCCGATTTCATGGAGGTACATCGGGGGGACGTCCGCAATTTAGAGGACTGCCGGAAGGCCGTAAACGGGGTCAGCTACGTCTTTCACCACGCCGCCATGGTTTCCGTTCCTGAATCGGTGCGGGACCCCCGCCTCGTCCAGGAAGTGAACGTTTCGGGAACCCTCAACATGCTTCTGGCGGCCCGGGAAGCGAAGATCAAACGGTTCATCCTGGCGTCTTCCTCGGCGGTTTACGGCGACGAGCGGGAACTTTTTTCCGGCGATGACCGCGGCGTGTCGAAAGGGGAATTCATGCGGCCCCGGCCCCTGTCGCCCTATGGGGTGACAAAACTGGCGGCGGAGGAGTTCTGCCGGATATTCTACCATCTCTACGGGCTCGAAACGGTGTCATTGCGCTATTTCAACGTGTTCGGCCCCAGGCAGGACCCGTCGTCGGATTATGCCGCGGTTGTCCCGAAATTCATCACCGCCCTCCTCGACGGTGAGCGGCCGGTCATTTACGGGGACGGTCTCCAGTCCCGTGATTTCATTTTCGTGGAGGACATCGTCCGGGCGAACCTCCATGCCTGCTATGTTCCTCAAGGGGTGGCCGGGAAGGTTTTCAACATCGCCTGGGGAAAACCCCTCAAGCTGACGGAGCTCCTGGAAAAAATCCGGGAGATCCTTCGGGCGAAGGTGGAACCGGTCTTCGCCGAGGCCCGCGAGGGGGATATCCGCCACTCCCGGGCGGACACGGGTCTCTCCCGGGAAATCCTCGGGTTCGAACCCCTGATTCCGATCCGGAAAGGCCTGGAAAAAACGATCCGGTGGTATGAGCTGAAGACGATTCATGCGCGCCAGGCATAGGAAAAGGCCTCACCATCGAGGGCAAGCCACCGGAATCATATCCCTTTTAACCCTCCTTCTCGTTTTCCTTCTCCAGGGCTGCTCCTTGAGCGGCGACATTGAGGAGGGCGATGGACTCTCCCTGGATGTCAAGATCGGCCAGATGCTCATGGTGGGCTTCCGGGGGCTTGCCGTCGACGAAAACCACCCCATCGCCAGGGACATCCGGGAACGTCATCTCGGAGGCGTTGTTCTCTTCGACTACGATGTTCCCGATCGTTCCCCGGTGAGGAACATCGCCTCACCCGGCCAGCTGCGGGCGCTCACCGCGTCTCTCCAGTCCCTTTCGGACATTCCCCTTTTCGTGGCCGTTGACGGGGAGGGCGGCCAGGTCTGGCGGCTCAAGGAAAGGTTCGGGTTTCCCCCCACCTTTTCGGCCCGCTGCCTTGGTCGAATGAATAATCTTTCAAAAACGTACGGATACGCCGCGGCCATGGCGAAGACCCTGGCGGAGACGGGAATCAACCTGAACCTCGCGCCGGTGGTCGACCTGGACGTGAATCCCGACAATCCGGTCATCGGGAAGCTGGGGAGGAGTTTTTCGGCGGACCCGGAAACGGTGACGGAAAACGCCCGGGAGTTTGTCAGGGCCCATCACGACAGGGGGCTTCTGTGCGCCCTGAAACACTTTCCCGGTCACGGCAGTTCGAGCGCCGATTCGCACCTGGGAATGGCGGACGTGACGAATACGTGGACCCCGGCGGAACTCATCCCTTACAGGACCCTCGCCGGGGAGGGGTTCGCCGACGCGGTCATGACGGCCCACGTTTTCAACGCCCGCCTCGACGGTGACGAGCCGGCCACCTTCTCCCGTCCTGTTGTTACCGGCCTTCTGAGGGGTGACCTGGGATATGACGGCGTCGTTATTTCCGACGATCTCCAGATGCGGGCCGTTTCGGACCGGTGCGGTTTCGAGGCAGCCGTGGAGAAAGCCGTCGCGGCGGGTGTCGACATCCTTCTTGTGGCCAACAACTCCGTCTACGATGAAGACGCCGTCGCCCGGTCCATCGCCGTGATTGGAAACCTGGTCCGGCAGGGTAAAGTCAGCGTGAGCCGGATCGACCGGTCCTTCGAGAGGATCCTGGGGCTGAAAAACCGGCTCGAGTGATTTCCCGGGAAGCCTCCTTCAGCCCAGGGAGAGCAGGTGGGCCCGGAGGCTGACTTTCCGGCCCCGAAGATTGAGCTTTCTTCGAATCCGGTCCCGATGGGCTTCAATGGTCCTCTCGGAAAGACCGAGAATCCGGGCGATCTCCTTGGTGGCTTTGCCCTGCTTGATGAGGTTGGCAATCCGGATTTCCGACGGGGTGAAATTCCAGTGATTCGGTAACTGGTGGTTCATGAAAGGGGACAGGATGTTTTTCAGGTTGCTTTCAACGACCTGCAGGTACATTTTCTGGTCTTCCGTCAGGCGTTTCGATTTAAGCTTTTCGAGATAGGGAAAAATGAGTTCGCGGACGTTGGCGACGATGTTTCCCTGGAACTCCATCTGGTCCTGTTCCTGCTGGCTCAGAATGACGCGAAGGGCGGTGTTGGCCTCTTCGAGGAACCGTGATTTTTCCTCAAGTTCCCGTTCCCTCCGAAGAAGCGTCTGCTCCGTTTTTTCTCTTGCCCGGATTTCCTCGAGAAGTTTCCGGTTTGTTTCCTCCACGTGAACCGTTCTCGAGTGGACCAGCCTTTCCAGGTCGTTCCGGTGTTTTTCCAGCTCCTCCCGACTTTTCCGGAGGGTTTTTTCGGTCTCCTTGCGGGCGGTGATGTCCCGGAGGATGCCGCGAAAACCGGTAGGACGGCCTTTTTCATCCGTAATGAGAGACACGGAAGCTTCTATGACGGCCCGCGTCCCGTCTTTTCGGATGATTCCCCAATCGGCGGCCCGGGCCGACCGGCCGGTGCGAAAAACGGCGCCGAAGGTGTCTGAAATTTTTTTCTGGCTGGACCGGTCCACCAGGAGCCGGTAGCCCATGTCCTTCAATTCCTCCCCGGTGTATCCGACCATTCGGGAAAAGCCGCTGTTGAAAGCGGTCAGGGTGCCTTTCAGGTCCACTTCGTAGTAACCGTCCTCGATGCTGTTGAGGATAGTCCTGTATTTTTCCTCGCTTTTTTTGAGGGATTCTTCGGCTTTTTTCTGTTCCGTAATGTCATGAACGGCGCCGATCAGTCCCGCCGTCCCGCCGTCGCCGCTCAAGGTGGCCTTGTAAAAAAGGACGGTCCTCAAGCGGCCTTTCCCGTCCACCACGAGTCCCTCGTAGACCTGCCGGCCGGGATTCCGGAAGAGGGCGTCGTCCATTTCCCGGTATTTTCGGGCGACCTTTCTCGGAAAAACGGTGAACACGGTTTTTCCGAGAATTTCCTTCCGTTTTTTGCCTGTCAGCTCCTCAAAGGCGCGGTTGCATCCCCTGTAACGACCCTGGGTGTCCTTGAAAAAAACGGGGATGGGCAGTGTTTCAAGAAGCGTTTCGAGATAGGAATCAGAACCGGCGGTCATGGTTTTTCCTGTTTCCATTTCTTCCCGTTCCCGTCTGTTTTTGTTCCGATCTTGTTTGAAAAGAGGGAAAAGAACTCCCCTTCGTGCTCTTTTCCCCCAGGAAGGCTCCTCCGGCGCTGAAAACCCGCCGCGAAGATGTTTGATGCTCGTAATATGCTTCTTTTCCCGAGGAAAATCAATACGCTTTGAATACGGTATTAATACTTATAATATATAGGTATTCTGTGTCGGGGCGAAGAAGCGGGGCCGAGACATTCGGTGCCTTGCCTCCCTTGCGGTGACCGTGTATAAGGACGGGAAGTCCCGTCAATGAAAAAGAAAGGTTCCCGCCATGAATCGATGGTCTTTTGCCTGCACGGCCTGCGGTCTACCTTATCCTGCGTCAAGACGCTTTCCCCGTTGCGATTCCTGCGGCGAGCCGCTTCAGGTCGTTTATCGGGGACAGGGCCGAATCCGTGACGGGAACATCCTCGATCAAAGGATCCTGGAGAGGTACGGCGATTTTTTCCCCTTCCCGGTGCCGAACCGAAACCTGTCCCTGGGGGAGGGGTTCACGCCCCTTGTCCGGGCCGGGAAAGTTTTGGACAGGCTCGGGCTCGATCGGCTTTACTTCAAGAATGAAACGATGAATCCCACCTGGTCTTTCAAGGACCGGGGAACCGTCGCGGGCATTCAGCACGCCGTCGACACCGGCTGTGATGTCATCGGGACGGTGTCGTCGGGGAACATGGCCGTTTCGGTGGCCGCCTACGGCGCGAGGGCGGGCCTCAAAACGATCGTCCTCGTCAGCGCCGCCATCGCGCCCGAGAAGGTCGCCCCTGTCGCCATCCACGGGCCTGTCCTCATCAAGGTGGAATGCGATTACGGAGAGCTCTATTTTGAGAGCCTGCGGATCGGAAAGGAAAGGGGGATCCATTTTATCAATTCGGACGCTCCCTTCCGGGTGGAGGGGTCCAAAACCATCGCCTTTGAAATCTGCGAACAGCTGCGGCTGAACAGTCCCGACTGGGTCGTGGTCCCCACGAGCGCCGGGGGCAACCTGAGAGGGATCATGAAGGGCTTCGAGGAGTTTTACGATGCGGGCCTGGTGTCTGGGAAGCCCCGCTTCGTCGCCGTTCAGGCTGCCGGATGCGCCCCCATCTGCCGTGCTTTCCAGGAAGGCGCCGAACGGATCGAGGCGGTGGACCACCCCGATACCCTGGCCCATGCCATCGCGAACCCGTACCCGCCGAGCGGAAACGAGATTCTCCGTAGAATCCGGGCGACAGGGGGGACGGTCATTGCCGTGACGGACGACGACATGATCGCTGCCCAGGGGGAACTGGCCGGCGAGGGCATTTTTGCCCAGCCCGAGGGGGCGGCCTCCCTGGCGGCGGTGAAAACCCTCGTGAGGGAGGGGAGGATTCGTAGAGAGGAAACCGTCGTATCCGTCGTGACGGGAGGAGGACTCAAGTACGGCGCCGCATTCCAACATCATCGCTTCGATGTGCTGGAATGCGCCCTGCCTGCGCTGGAAGGGTGTCTGTCCTCCATTCTTTAGACCTCTCATCGCCTATTGAGACGATATTTTCCTACAACACATTGAAATATGAGCTTAATAAATAACTTGACAAAAGACGATTTTCAGTTATTATTCTCGGAAGATATAAACCATGAAAGGGCAAAGCCGTCGAAAGGCGGTGACGCAAAGCCGCGGGTCTGAAGATTTCTCGAAGCCGTGACAGCCGGGTTGCCGACGAGCTTCAAGATCAAGAACCCCGGGCAAATCAAAATCAGATCCCGAATTTTGTTACTCTTCATCGGGTTGTATGAATTGACGGCCCCCCAACCCGTCTTCCCCCTCTCATACAACCCGATTTTTTTTACACCAATCGAAGTGGGACGTCCTTAAATATTTCAATACGTCAAAATATAAACGTATAATCAAAATCTTATAGACCTCCGTTTACAAACGTTAAATTTGTAGGGACGTCCTTAAATATTTCAATAACTAAAAATATAAACGCGTAATCAAGATCCTATAGGTATATACTCATAAAATGAGAGATTTATGCGGTGAAACGGTTTCCTTGAATTGCCGGGTTGGCAGGCCTTCTCAAATTGGCGTTGGCGGCATAACCGGGGATGTTTTAAAAAGCCCCAGGGGACGGCGGTATCCCCTCCCATGTTGTCATGACACCCCTTGGCGGCCTGCTTACTTTTTTCCCCCGGCGGATTTCAGATACTCCAGAAGGGCTTGGGCGTTGTTGTATCGCTCTTCTTTGGAAGAATAGAGAAGGGTGATTTTTCGTCCGAGGACCCTTTCTCGAAACGCGTCAACGAAATCGGCGTTTTTCCCAAGTTCCTCCCAGTACCGCTTTTTGAAATCGGGCCATTTCTCGGCGTCATGGCCATACCAGCGGCGAAGTTCATGAGAGGGCGCCGCCTCCTTGAGCCATTCATCAATTTGAGCTTTTTCCCTGGTCAAGCCCCTCGGCCACAGGCGGTCGACGAGAACACGGTAGCCGTCATCGGGCGAAGGCTTTTCGTAGACTCGCTTGATGCTCATGTTCAGGGATCGCTCATCCTTACCTTTCTTGGCCGTGGAACCTTCTCGATTTCTTTTCATGTTTCCCCCTTTCTTCCAACCTTTGATCCCCCATGGACAGCCTCTTCCACCCGGACGCGCAGGTCCTCCGCTTCTTCATCATCAAGCCGGACCGATCGCTCCAGGAGCGCCGGCGGTACCCGGCGATCAAGGAAATCATTGAGACAGGTCAATTCGTGATACACTTTCTGAACATCGAAGAACCGGCTTTCCTGGTGAAGAAATCGGGCCGTTTCGCGGGCCAGGTCGAATAATCGGAGCATCTGTTCATATTCGATCCCCTCGTACGATTCAAAGTAGTGAACGCCGGCCCTTTCACGGTATTTGCCGTCACGGAGAAGGGCTTCCCGGATCGGTGTGCCCGGGTAGGGGGTCAGTGTTTCGGCGTAGGCGATTTCAGCGCCTTGCTCGAAGATTTTCCGGGCCAGGGCTATGGTTTCCTTCATGGTGTCAATGGTGTCCCTGGGACCGAAGAGGATGAAGTTCACGACCGGCGTCAGGTTCTGTTCCACGCAGTACCCCACGCCCCGGAGGATGTCTTCGGGGTCGATTCCCTTTCCGTAATAATCCAGAACGGCTCGAGATCCCGATTCGGCCCCCACGTAGAGCGCCCGGAACCCCGCATCGCTCAAGACCTGGGCCATGACGGGATTTCGGCAGATGTCGTCGATCCGCCCCTCCGCATAAAATTCCGTTTTTTCGCTCCAGCGGCGGCGAACCATCTCCCCGCAGAGCTCTCTGATCCGCTTTATGCTGAAAGTGAAATTGTCATCGGTGAACATGATCCGGTTCGCCCCGGAATCGATGAGTTCACCCATTTCTTCGATAAGGGACGGAATGCTTCTTGACCTCACGGTGCGGTGATACATGGACTGGATGGAACAGAAAGTGCACCGGTGCGGGCAGCCCCGGCTGGAAGAGACACTCCTGGCGCGGTATCGGCCGTTTTCAACGAGGTCATGGGCGGGCCTCGGAAAGGTTTCGAGATCCCGCTCCAGCGGCCTTTCCCCATTGTGGACGAAATCATCGCCATCCCTGAAACTGAGCCCCTCCAGTCGATTCCAGGGACGTCCGTGCAAAACGGAAGAGGCGAGTTCGAGGAAGGTGATTTCGCCTTCGCCCCGGACGATGATGTCCACTTCCCGGCAGGTTTTCAGGATGGGATCGGCGAGGACGGTGGGATGCATGCCCCCCATGACAGTGAGAGCACCGGGATGGACTTGCTTTACCTTTTTGCAGACGTCGAGGGCCGAAGGGAAGCTGTTGGACAGGGCGGTGACGCCGATGATCCGTGGAATCAATTTCTTCAATTCGTTTTCTAAAAACGTCTCCGTTTTTTCGCCAGGAACGAGATCGAGGTCAAGAATGGAAACAGGAATCCGGTTTTTCAAAAGAGGGGCGGCGACGCATTCCAGGCCGAGGGGGGGGATTTCCGATCTTCCGTTGTAATGCGGGTTGACGAGCAGCACCTGTGCGGGAAAATTCTCTTTCTTCATCGGGCCCTCCCATTTTCGGTAAAATCTCTATCATCGATGCAGATCTTTTGGCAACTCACGATTCTCCATGACAGGCATTTGATACTTTACCCTTGCTTTCTTTCTCCGTGCTTTTTCTGAAGTGTAACGTTACACTTGAGTGGGCGCCGTGAGCCGTCCTTAAATTTAAACCGGGGAGGCATTTTATCACGTAAAGAAAGGATGGGAGGATGGATAGAAAGGGAAGAATTGAAATCCTGAAGGAAAAACTGTCCCGGGAAAATCTCCAGGGCGCCATCATCACCTATTCCAGAAATGTTCTTTACTACACCGGAACGGCTCAACCCGCCTGGCTCGTCGTCACGCCCCTCGATTATGTCCTTTCCGTGAGAAGCGGGTATGATTTCGCCGTCAGGGAGGCGTTCATTCCCCAGGACCGCATCCGGGAGGAGCGAAAACTGGACAGGGTTGCCGCCTGCTGTTTTGCTGCCGGGGAAGGGCCCGGTTTCGGAAGGATAGGGGTGGAATCCGATATCTGGACCTGGGATCAGTCACGACGTCTGCTCTCGATCCTTCCTGATAAGGAGTTCGTCAACCTTTCCCCCCTGATCCTGGATCAGCGAAAAACCAAGGACCCCGGAGAGATCCGCTCTTTACGGAAGGCCTGCGACGTCATCCACAAGGGTCATGAGGCCGTCCTGGAATGTCTCCGGGAAGGAATCACGGAACTGGAACTCGCGGCCGCCGTGGAAAACGCCCACCGGCTGGCGGGACATGAGGGCATTTTCTTTATCCGACAGCCCGATTTCGTCATGGGCCGCGGTCCCCTGTCATCGGGACCCGATCTCTTCAGGATCAGCGGTGTGGTCTACACCATCACCGGTGTCGGGCTCAGCCCTGCTGTGCCGGCGGGACCATCGCGCCGCCGCATTTCCCGGGGAGACATCGTTGTGGTGGACATTCCCGTCCTGGTGGAGGGATATCACGGGGACCAGACCAGGACATACGTGGCTGGACGGGCGTGCGGCGCCGTCCAGGCCCTTTACGACGATCTCAGGAGGATCGCCGATGATCTGATCGAAAGCATATACCCCGGCCTCCCGGCCAGTGACATATCCCGCCGGGCCTTTGTGAAGGCCCGGGAACTGGGCCGGGAAAAACCGTTCCAGAATTTTGGGAACGGCCGCCATTCCAGGATCATCGGCCACGGTGTCGGGCTGGAACTGAACGAGCCGCCCATCCTTTCCGATTACGACCACTCGGAGATTCCTGAAAATGCCGTTCTCGCCCTGGACATCCACATGATGGAGGAAGGCCTGGGAGTGGTCAAGCTGGAGGACATGGTCCTCGTCGGGGAAAAAGGCAACGAAATACTCACGAAAACTCCGAGAATCCTGTTTGAAGTAAATTAATGGGGGACGTCCTTAAATATTTCAATAACTCGAGTTATTGAAATATTTAAGGACGTCCCCCGAGTAGGACAACTGGTAGTGATGTGATTGTGGACACGTCCCTTTTATTGGACCACGTCAGTTTTCGTCGCGGTGAGAAGCCGAATGCAGGGACAAGTAATCTTCTATCCACTTCGGTCTTTTTCTTCGCGTCCACGTGGCAAACGGCAATTTTTCTCCGACATAGAAAGCCCTGTATGCCCTGACCGGATCGCCGGTCACCTTGTATTTGTCAGGCATTGCCTGCGCAAATTCCGTCATTCCCAAGGATTCAAATCTCATTTCCTTAACCTGGTCCAATACATGAATCGAAATATGTGGTCCGGACTTCCGGTATCTGTATTTGTATTCACGATTCAGGGCTCTTGCCAACCGGCTCAGCCACTGAAGGTTGTCAAAAGATTCACCAGCCCAGAGAACACACGGGTGTTTAGTGTGCGTGGATCTGTATGGTGTCTGGAAGCCTTTCTTGTTTAGAACGGTACAGATTATCTGTGTGCTCTCCAGGATCATCTTAACAACATGTTGGTCGCAGTGATACCGCGCACACCTTTCGATATTCAAATCCAGAACGAATATGTTCATTTCTCGGATCGTCAACGCTATTTACATGGTTTCTTCATGAGACCAATACCCTTGAACAGCAATGAAAACGCTATGGACGATTTCGAGCGGACAGGTTTCTGCTTTACAAGGGTCGCAAACAGTTTATATCTTGCTCTCTTATAACACGCCTGGCTCAGTTTTATCGAGTTGAGGTTTTTGGTTCGTGTGGGATGAGATCCGGCATACGCTGACTTAGAATGTGGTACAGCTTTCAGGGGAGTTCAGGATCAAAAAAAAGAGGCAGGGATATTGGCCCTGCCTCACCAGCAAAATCATCTTTCCTGAAATTACTTGTAAACCCCGCAACAGACAAGTAAATCCCCCACTTTATGGAAATAGGTTGACTTATCGCCGATACTCTTCGTCAGGGGATGTGGCCATTTGTAGTCTACCCATCCGTCCGACTGCGTTTTTGCCATCTCCGTCATATCTTTAATGGGGTGTTTCCCAACCTCGTCCTGGAATCCCATCATGTCTTTCCCAATCAAATCGGCCGTAGCACCATGGGCAACGATCGTCCCATTCATGTCAACTACGAAGATGTAGAGGTCTTTATTTACAAAGTCTCCCGCGGTGTCATTAAATGCCGCAAATGCTTTTTCCTGGCCGCTTTCCTGAATCAATGCAACGGCTTTGTCTACCAGGGCCTTTGCTTCGTCAACTGTTCCTATCGAACTCTTTCCCATGTTCCTTTCCTCCTTTTTTATTTTTTTATATTGTCCCCTGACACAGAAATCCACGGAAGACTTCATACACAAAAGGAGCTTTCACGTCAGCTGCAAGTCGTGCGTGGGAGAGACGGCGTGGATAAAAGATTATTTTTTATATACAGTAGAAAAGGAGAGCAACGTGATCAAGCAGCAGTTATTGAGTCATCCAAGTCATTCGAACTCCCGACAGAACATTGTGTGTCCTGTCCTGTCAGGAGCCTTAAATGCATAATTTGATGTGCCCCTGTCTCTTCTTCACTTTCGATTTTTTTACGTTTATAATGTCATGAAAATCGATAATTGTCAATGAGTTGTCAATGAATTATGCAATATGTGGGACGTCCTTAAATTTTTCAATAATTCGAGTTATTGAAAAATTTAAGGACGTCCCCGAGCACGTTTCAGGCGATTGAAATTCAATCCATACAAAGGAAAAATTTATGAAAGGCAACTGCACAGACGGTCTCATCGAATTGAGGGAGAGATACCCGGAAAAATTCACGACCCCGGAAAGGGCATTCGCCCATATACGTCGCGGGAACGAGCTTTTCATCGGCTCGGGATGCGGGGAGCCGCGTCATCTCGTCCGCTCCCTCGTGGAATACGCGGCCGCAAACCCCAAGGCTTTTTTCGACGTCGAGGTGATCCACTTCTGGAACATGGGACCCGCCGAATACACGGACAGGAAATTCTCCCACAATTTTCGTCTCAACGCGTTTTTCGTGAATGATGCCGTCCGTCATGCCGTTTCCTCCGGCCTTGCGGACTACACACCGATATTCCCGTTTCAGATGCCCCAGGCCTTTGACAGGGGGTTCATCGACCTGGACGTGGCTCTCATCCAGGTATCCCTGCCGGACAGGCACGGCTACATGAGTCTCGGCGTCAGCGTGGACATCGTAAAAGCGGCCGTAAAGCGGGCGGAACTGGTCATTGCCCAGGTAAACGGCTTCATGCCCCGGGTGCCCGGCGACACGTTCATCCACGTGGAAGACGTGACGTGCCTTATCCCTTTCGACGAGCCCCTCATCGAGTACAGGCCGCCACCCCGCGACGAGGTCGTATCGGCGATCGGCCGTTATGTGGCCCTCATCGTCAGGGACGGCGATACGATCCAGGCGGGGTTCGGGTCCATACCCGATGCCGTGCTGGAGAACCTGAAGGGAAAGAGGGATCTTGGAATTCACACGGACGTGCTCACCGACGGCATGGTCGCCCTCATGCGCTGCGGGGCCGTGACGAACAGGAAAAAATCCCGGGACGTCGGCAAAACGGTGGCGGCGCTCTGTGCCGGGACGAGGGAGAGTTTTGAGTACATCGACGAAAACCCCATGATGCGGTTCATGCCCATCGATTACACCAACAACCCTCTCGTAATCGCTTCCCAGGCGAATATGCTTTCCATAAACGAGGCCTGTCTCGTAGATCTGACCGGCCAGACCACGGAAGATGAACCGGAAAGCGGCGTACCGCGGGGGATCGGGGGGCAGGCCGATTTTATGCGGGGGGCCGCCATGGCCCCCGGAGGGACGACGGTTTTTACCATTCCCTCGACAACACCTGACGGAAGCCGGTCAAGGATCGTGGCGGCGCTCCACGAGGGTGCCGCTGTTTCCACCATGCGCTGCGACGCCGAGTACATCGTCACCGAGTACGGTTATGCCTTCCTTCACGGACGGAGTCTCCGTGAAAGGGCGATGTCCCTCATAGCCATAGCCCACCCGAGATTCAGGCCTTCCCTGCTCCAGGAAGCGAAGAGGCTGGGCCTCGTTTTTCAGACCCAGGCCCTGGTCCCCGGAGCGGGCGGTGAATATCCCGAACACCTCGTGACGGAGAAGACCCTGAAAAACGGGGAAACGGTTCTTTTCAGGCCAGTGAGGATCAGCGATGAGGACATCTTGAGGGAGTTCTTCCACGCCTTGTCGGATAAGAGCATGAGGCGCCGGTTCATGAGCGTGAGGCTCGACATGCCTCACAAAAGGCTCTCCAATTTCGTCGTCATAAACTACACCTCCGAGATGGCGATTCTCGCGGTTCAGGAAAAAGAGGACGAAGTCGAAACGGTCGTCGGCCTCGGTGAATACAGGGTCGACCGGGCGTCGAACTTCGGGGAAGCGGCCTTCGCCGTTCGTGACGACCACCACGGCCTGGGGATCGGGTCACTTCTCCTTCGGTATCTCACCCAGATCGCCGTCAAACAGGGGCTGAACGGCTTTACCGCGGAAGTCCTTGTTGAAAACACACCGATGATGCGTCTCTTCGAGAAAATGGGCTTCGAGACGGAGAAACGCGTCTGCGACGGCACCTTTGAGTTGAGGATGACCTTCAGGCGGGAATGACAAACCGGGGCGCCCAATGCCTCCGGGTATTTGAAAAAGGAACACGGGGCCAGGTCCGGCTGCTTTTGTGTATTAATTTCGTCAATGGGCGGTAATGAAAATCTCTTCCGTCATGAGCTACTGCCCCAACCCCAAAAGCCCCAGGATCCCCATTTCCTCCCGGCAGTCCGGGCAGATGTCGTCGACGCTTCCGATGCCCAGGCTGGGAAGAAGAATGTCCGCCAGTTCCTCCGCCGGACTGTAATCCTGGATAGCCTCTTCATCGAATTCCCGGTGACACGCTCGGCAGATTTTCATGATGGTGAAATGAGGGCGATTCGTTTTTATTTTTTTCCCGTTTAAGAAGATTGCACTTTTTCCAGAGGTTCCGGAACCGCCTCCGTGGTCAGGCTCGCGATCAGGAAACGCCAGGTTAAAACCAGGTCAATCAATGAGAGGACTTCCTGAGTCACTGCCGTTGAACGCAATCAAAACGAGAGGAACAAGTCCAGAAAGTCGCAAAGGCGGGGACGTTCATCTCGGAGGCACCTGGATGACCTGGCCCCTTGACGTAAAAGAAATTCCCCGTTGTATCTGTGAGCCGATCATGATCGCCTCTATGATGGGCGGGTTGACTTCTCTTTCGGCGGCCCATCGGACGATGAAATTCGCTCCCGAACCGCCGGCCTTGTCCGAGGCTTTCACAAAATATCTCATGGACGCCATGGCGTTCAGCTTGATGGGATTCTCCAAATACTTCGTGACAAGACCCCCTTCGCTGTCGAAATAATTCGCCTCAAGCACGGTGATCGGGTGCGTCGGGTCGGTATTTCGTATGCTCAACGTCACGGCCAGGTAAAAACGATGCTCCCTGTCGCCGCCATAGATGTGGGAATACACGGGGACATAAACGGTTTGTCCCTTCGACAGGGAAACGTCTGTCTCCCCCCGAGCCCCCGTTCCCCACAGGCAAAAGGTCAGAAAGACCGCGAGGGCAAGCACCCGGCATATCCGTCCTGACGAAGGAATCATGTTTCACCTCCCGGAATGTGTTCCTGCATCATAACCGTGCGTTCAAGGATAAAGAACAGGGAAGAAGGCTACAATGACTTCTACCATATGTACCCATTTCAATTGCGCTGTCAACTTTGATTCACCATGTGTCAGGG